>DASSOC010000067.1:0-17887 GCA_035700965.1 Solirubrobacterales bacterium | reverse complement strand
AGTTCTGCCGAAGGGCGATCGGCGCCTATCCGGCTGCGTCCGCCGAGGAGAGCGCGCGCCGCACCAGGCCGTAGGCGACGAAGAGAACGAGGGCGGCAAAGGTGAGTTCGAGCGCCCGCTGGGGGACGAGGTTGGCGACGGCGACGCCGATCAGGACGCCGATCGGCGAGAGCAGGCCGATCACCACCGCGTTGCGCAGGTTGACGTTGCCGTAAGAGTTCTGGCGGGTCGCGCCGACCAGGGCGACGATCACGATCATCAGCAGCGAGGTCGACTCGCCCTCGACCTGGGAGAGGCCGAGGCAGATGGTCAGCGCCGGCACGAAGAGCACGCCGCCGCCGACGCCGACGAGGCCGCCGGCGAGGCCGCCGGCGAGCGCGATCAGGATCGCCGCGAGCTCGTTCATCGCACGATCAACTCGATCGCGACCCCCACCAGCAGCGCGGCGAAGAGGAGGGAGACGGCGCGCTGGGGGATGCGCTGCTGGATCGCGGCGCCGGCGACGACGCCGAGCACCGCCGGGATGCTGAGCCAGAGTCCGGTGGCGACGTGGACGTTGCCGTAGATGCCGCCCTGTGCGAGCGCCCCGAGCAGGCCGATCAGGACGATCGCCGCCAGGCTGGTGCCGGTGGCGAGCCGCTCGCCGTAGCCGAACCAGAGGATCAACAGGGGCACGATGACGGTGCCCCCGCCTACGCCGAAGAGCCCGCTGAAGGCCCCCGCCAGGGTGGCGATCGCGGCGAGCTTGACGATGCGGTGAGAGGGCAGCGCCGGATCGGGGGGCATCGTGCCGCGATACTAGAGGCGTGCCCGACGTAGAGACAGGGGACGGCGCGGCGCGTTCGGCGCTGGCGCCGTTCCGCGCCGACCCCAGCCGAGCGGCGATCCTCACCGACGTCGACGGCACCCTGGCGCCGATCGTCGAACGACCGGAGCAGGCGGCCGTGCCGGCGCGGGCGAGGGAGCTCCTGGAAGCCCTGAGCCTTCGCTTCGGAATGGTCGGCTGCATCTCCGGCCGCCGGGCGCTGGAGGCGCGGCGCCTAGTCGGGATCGACGGCATCTCCTACGCGGGGAACCACGGCCTTGAATTGCTGCTCCCGGGGGAGGAGGCGCCGCGGCTCGATCCGGCGCTGGCGGGGCGGGAGAGCGGCGCGGCTGACTTCCTCGCCGGGCTCGACGCCGGCGCCCTTGTGGGGGTGGGCTTGCGCCGAGAGGACAAGGGGCCGATTCAATCCCTGCACTGGCGCGGGGCCGGCGACGAGCAGGCCGCCGAGGCGCGCGCCCACGAGATCGCCGCCGAGGCGGGCCGGGCCAAACTGGAACCGCGCTGGGGTCGCAAGGTGCTGGAGCTGCGGCCGGTCTGCGGCGGGGGCAAGGACGCCGCCGTGGCGGCGCTGCTCTGCGACAAGGACCTCGACGCCGCGGTCTACGCCGGCGACGACCGCACCGACCTCGACGCCTGCCGCCGCCTGCGCGAGCTGCGCGACGAAGGGCGGCTGGAGACCGCCGTCTGCGTCGGCGTGCTCTCCCCGGAGGCCCCGCCGGAGCTGGCCGAAGAGTCCGACCTCGCCGTGGACGGCCCCGAAGGGTGGCTCGAGCTCCTGGCCGAACTGGCGGAGTAGCGCCGTGCCCTACACCGACCTCCTCCGCGTGACCGTCCTACTGACCGGCGCCGAGGCCACGGCCCTGGCGGCGATCACGGCGATCGCCGTCAACCGCGACAGCGACACGACGACCCTCGTCGTCGCCGCGTCCTGGTGGCTCGTGGCCCTCGCGATCGGCTTCTACCTCGGCCGCCCGAGCCGGGCCGCGGACAGCCTCCGCGACGCCCTGGCCGGCGCCCGCACCGCCACGTCCCTGCCCCCGGAGACCCCCGCCCGAATCGCCTTCGCCCGCCTCTGGCCGGTGGCGCTGACGGCGATCCTCGCGGGAGCGCTGGGAGTCTTTTTCCCGGGCGTGGCCGCGATAGGCGCCGGCTATGCCCTCCTCGTCTCCCTCGCCTGGCACACGCGGGAGGCGGCGGTGCTGGCGATCGAGCAGCGCGACGGCGTCAAGTTCTACGTCGTCCCCAACTCCGCCCTGCGCCCGATCCAGCTGGTCCGCACCCCGGGCCTGCGCAGCGACCGGCTTCGCTCCTAAACCCGCTCAGCGGGTTAGACTCGCGGCGCACCTGACGCGTCTTCTAGGGAGGGATTCCGTGCACCGCCGACTCACTGGTATCGCGCTGTCGCTTTTCGCTTCGCTTGCCCTCGCCGCTCCAGCGGGGGCGGCCACCCTGTTCGACTACCCCGACTTCTCCAACACCGCGGGGCTGACGCTCAACGGCAGCGCCGCGCAGACGGGCAACGTGCTGCGGCTCACTCCTCCGGAAGGGAACAAAGCGGGGAGCGCCTTCGGCACCGCGCCGATCGATCCGCAGCAGACCTGGCAGACGCAGTTCCAGCTCCACATGCACGACGAGACGTTCGTCCCCGGCGACCCCGCCGACGGAATCGCGTTCGTGATCCAGAGCGAAGGACTCGGCGGCGGCAGCGGTCTCGGCGGCTCGCTTGGCTACGGGAACGTCAAACCGAGCGTCGCCGTGGAGTTCGACATCTTCTACAACGAAGTTGGCGGGGACCCGGTCGGCGACCACGTCTCGATCCTCTCCGAAGGCGACACCACCAAACACCTCCAGTGCGCCAGTGAAGGAGCGCCGAACGGGCCCTGCACCGCGGCCCTCCCGTTCCCGATCTACGGCAGCCCGGTGCACGCTTGGGTCGAGTACGACGCGACGACGCAGCGCCTGAAGGTCTTCCTCGGTCAGACCGCCAGCAAACCCGCGGCGCCGTTGCTGGACCACCAGATTTCGTTCGCCCCGGTCGGCAGCAGCGCCTACGCCGGCTTCACCGCCGCCACCGGCGCGCACAACGCGACTCAGGACGTGCTCAGCTGGCAGTTCGGCAGGCCGGACCCGGCGACCGTTCCCGCCCCCGCCGCGGGACCGGTGAAAAAGAAAGGCAAACGGTGCGGGAAAAAAGCGAAAGGCAAAGGCAAAAAAGCGAGCGGTAAAAAAGCCGGCGCCTCGAAAGCCAAAGGGAAAGCAAAAGGCAAAGGCAAAAAGCCGAAGTGCGGCAAGAAAAAAGGCAAAGCCAAAGCTAAAGGCAAAAAATCCAAAAACTGATGCCGCAGCGGCTGGTTCCCCTTACCGTCGCCGCCCTCGTCCTGCTGCTGCCGGCGAGCGCGGTGGCGGCGCCGGTGCTGGTAGAGCGAACGGTCACGGTCAAGGGCACGGCGACCCAGGAGGTGCCGAACGACGCCGCCCAACTGGGCTTCTCAGTCAGCAAGGAACGCAAGTCGAAGGGAGCGGCGCTGCGGATCGTGGCGATCCGCCTGCGGGCGGTGATCGCGGCGGTCCAAGCCGTTCCCGGAATCGGTCCCGGAGACATGACCACCGGCGCGATCTCGGTGCGCAAGCTGTCTCGCGACGGGCGCACGATCTGGCGCGCGTCGGAGGGCGTCGGGGTGATCCTGCACCAGCCCGAGCGGGCGGGAGAACTGGTCAACGTCGCCGTCGCCGCGGGAGCGACGGGCACCCGCGGACCGGACTTCTTCCCGAGTCACCCGGACACCGCCTACAACAGCACCCTCCTCGCCGCCTTCGACCAGGCAAAAGCCAAGGCATCGGCCCTCGCCACCCGCTCCGGCTCGGTCCTCGGCCCCGCCCTGACGATCGAGGAAAGCTCCGACGTGGTCCCGGTCGAGCGCGTCGCCAAGGACCGCGGCCCACGGGCGGCCCCGGCTCCGCCCGCCAAGCCGGGCGCCTCCACGGTCACCGCAACCGTCCGCGTCGTCTTCGCCCTCGAATAGGCGCCGCCGCGCCTACCGCTTGATCAGCTTGGAGAAGTCCCGCCAGCCGCGGGTGTTGGCGATGTCCTTCGGCGTCAGCCACGCCCGCCTGGCCGTGGCCACCGCGTAGGCCATGTTGTCCAGCGTCTCGACCCCGTGGGCGTCGGTGTTGAGCACGATCGTCACGCCGGCGTCCACGGCCAGCCGCGCGTGCTGCTCGGAGAGGTCGCGCCGGTTCGGGTTGCCGTTGATCTCCAGCATCGTGCCGGTGCGGGCCGCCGCCTCGGCGACCGCCTCGACGTCGACGCCGTAGGGCTCACGGCGGCCGATCAGGCGGCCGGTGAGGTGGCCGATGCAGTCGACCCGGGGATTCTCGATCGCCGCCAGCACCCGCGCCGTCATCTCCTTTTCGGAGACCGAGAAGGAGGTGTGGACACTGGCGAGCACCCAGTCGAGCGCGTCGAGCAGGTCGTCGGGGTAGTCGAGCGAGCCGTCGAGGCCGATGTTGACCTCCGAGCCGGCGAGCAGGCGAAAGCCCCGCTTTCCCTTGTTCCACTCCTCGATCTCGGCGATCCGCTCCCAGAGCCGCTCGGCGGTGACGTGGTCGCCGAAGCCGTGGCTGGCGGAGTGGTCGGTGATCGCCAGGTACTCGTAGCCCCGGTCGCGGGCCGCCGCCGCCATCTCCTCGAGGCTGTTGCGCCCGTCGGAGAGGGTGGTGTGGGAGTGGAGGTCGCCCTTGACGTCGCCGAGCGCGACCAGGTCCGGCAGCTTGCCTTCGCGGGCCGCCTTCAGCTCGCCGCGGCCCTCGCGCAGCTCCGGCTCGACGTACTCGTAGCCGAGGCGCTCGTAGACGGCCTCCTCGGTCTCGCAGGTTTCGACCTCGCCGCTCTCGGTCTCGGTGATCCCGTGCTCGGAGACCGAGAGCCCGCGGGCGACCGCCTCTTCGCGCAGCTGCACGTTGTGCGCCTGGGAGCCGGTGAAGTGCTGCAGCAGGTTGCCGAATGCGGCCGGCGGGACGATCCGCAGGTCGACCGAGACGCCGTTGTGGGTCTGGGCGCGGACGCCGTTCGGTCCGGGGGTGCCGGCGGCGGCGATCAGCGGGTGGCCGGCGAGGTGCTCGGCGAGCGCCGCCGGCTCCTCGGCGGTGGCGATGAGGTCGATGTCCTTGCAGGTCTCGGCCCAGCGGCGAACCGAGCCGGCGACCTCGACCCGCTTGGCGGCCGGATGGTCGCGCAGCGCCGCCGCCAGCTCCTCGGCGATCGGCTTCACCTTCGAGAGCAGCAGCCGCCCCGGCCCCTCCCCCGGCTCGCCCAGCCGCTCCAGCGCCGCGAGGATGTTCTCCTCCGCTTTCGGGCCCAGGCCTTTGACGTGCCGCACCCTTTCGCCCTCGGCCGCGGCTTTGAGGTCCTCCATCGAGGAGATCTCCAGCTCCTCGAAGAGGCGGCGGGCGGTCTTCGGGCCGACGCCGGGGACGCGGGTGACCTCGATCAGGGTCGGCGGGAACTTCGCCTTCAGCTTCACGGCGGCTGGGATCTCGCCGGTCTCGAGCAGGGCGTCGATCTTTTCCGCCAGCGTCTTGCCGACGCCGGGGACCTCGGTCGCCCGCCCCTGCGCCGCCAGCTCGGCGACCGAGACGGGGCTCTCGCGGATCGCCTTGGCGGCGGTGCTGTAGGCGAGGACGCGATATTTCACCGCCCCGTCGAGCTCGTAGAGGACCCCCAGTTCATCCAGGGCGGCGGCAATCTCAGCGTTCGTCACCTGCCAAGGAATACCATCGCGGCAAGGACGGGTAGGGGAGCGGAAAGCCTTGCCTGGAGTCTGGACAGTGCCGCTATACTTTCTGAAGTATTGAGTTGAAGCCGAAACCGCAACCGGGAGACCGAACGTGACTGGCAAATTGACCGACGTAACCGATGCGACCTTCAAATCTGACGTGCTGGAGGCCGACGGCCCCGTGCTCGTCGACTTCTGGGCGCCCTGGTGCGGTCCCTGCCGCGTGGTCCATCCCGTCCTCGAGGAGATCGACTCCGAGCGCGAGGACCTCAAGATCGTCTCGATCAACGTCGACGAGAACCAGCAGACCGCGGCCTCCTACGAAGTCCTCTCGATCCCGACGATGATTCTCTTCAAGGACGGCGCGATCGCCAAGAAAGTCGTCGGGGCGATGCCGAAGCGACGCCTCGAGGCCGAGCTGGAGCCGGCGCTCGCCTAGCGGCGCCGTCCCGCAGCCCTAACCGAGCGCCATGCCGTTCGTCCACGTCCACTGGTACGAGGGCCGCTCCGACGAGCAGAAGGCGGAGATCGCCAGGCGCATCGAAGCGGCGCTGATCGAGGTCGCCGGCGTCCCGCCGGATCACTGCTGGGTGAAGTTCTCCGACTCGAAGAAATCCGACTTCGTCATCGGCGAGAAGCCGGGGGACTAACAACTTCCGGCAAGCCGACCGCTGAGATCGATGGTGACCGCGCGGTCTGGAGCGGCCAGCGCAGCGCGGGCCGCTGCGAGGAGAGCCTCGGCATCAAGGCCGAAACGCTCGGCGGCTGATTTGAGCAACGCCAGATTTTCGGCTGGGTAGAGCAACTCGACGCTGATCACCTGGGCTTGGGACAAGGAGACGTTGCAGAGCTCGTCCGGGTCGAGGCTCTCCCCATCGTCACTACGTTGATCTTCAATCAGCGTGATCAGGAGCGCATTCGCCTCACTGTCGTAGTCAGCCTTCATGGTCGCCTCCTTTCGTGAACGGAGATAACGACGTTCGGGTTGTCACCGGCAATCACCACCCGAAACCACTTTCCTTCGACCTGGCCAACATAGCGCCAGTTGCCTCTTGTTTCCTGTTCTACTCGCGAAGGCTTGCGGAGGATGAAAACCACGTCGGCTTGGGTCAACCCTTCCTCGCGCAGCTTGTTCTTCGCGTGCCTCGTGAAATACACGCCCACCTAAGGGCGTGGCGAAGATTTCTCTCCCCCTCTACGCGCGCGAAACGCCGATTTTGAGCTCGCGGCCGTCGATCTTGGCGGTGGTGCCGTTGGCGGCGCCGTCGTAGGCGACCGAGGTGGCCAGGACCTCTGCTGCCAGGTAGTCCTGGTGGACCTGGGCGGCTTCGAGGAGGTCTTCGTCGCCGGCGAGGGCCAAGGAGATGCGGTCGGTTATCTCGAGACCGGCGTCTTTGCGCGCGTTCTGGACGGCGTGGACGATCTCGCGGGCGAGGCCCTCGCGGCGAAGCTCGTCGTCGAGCTCGAGCTGGAGGGCGACGGCGTGGCCGGCGTCGGCCTCGACCTCGTAGCCCTCGAGCGGCTGCAGGGCGAGGGTGACGTCGTCGGCGCCGAGGCTGTGGTCGGTGCCGTCGACGTTGATCCCGATCTCGCCGCCCTCGGCGAGGACGGCGGCGACGTGGGCGGCGTCGAGGGCGGCGACCGCGGCGGCGACCTGCGGCATCCTCTTGCCGAAGCGGGGGCCGAGGGCGCGGTAGTTGGGCTTCGCCTCGTAGCTGACCAGCTCGGAGGTGTCGGTGACGAAGTCGAGCTCCTTGACGTTGAGCTCGGCGGTGACGAGCTCGGCGCGGGCTTCGATCGCCGCCCGCTCGGCCTCGTTGGCGACGATCACGGCGCGGCGCAGCGGCTGGCGCACCTTGGCCTTCGCCTGGGCGCGGGCGGCGCGGCCGAGCTCGACCGTGAGCCGCGCCGCCTCCATCCCCCGCTCGAGGTCGGGGTCGGCGAGCGCCGGGTCGTACTCGGGAAAGTCGCGCAGGTGGACCGAGGGCGCGGCGGCGTCGGCGCTGAGGTTGCGGTGGATCTCGTCGGCGAGGAAGGGCGTGAACGGCGCCAGCATCGCCACCGTCTCCAGCAGGCAGTGGCGCAGCGTCGCGAAGGCGGCGCGGTCGCCCTCCCAGAAGCGGCGGCGGCTGAGCCGCACGTACCAGTTGGAGAGCTCCTCGACGTAGGAGGCGATCGCCCGGCCGGCGGCGGTGCAGTCGTAGCCGTCCATCCGCTCGCGCACGAAGGCGACCGTCGCCTGCAGCCGCGATAGCGCCCAGCGGTCGAGGTCGTTCAGGTCGTTCCCCTGTTCCTTTTCGTCGCTATGCGACGAAAAGGAACAGTCGAAGTCATCCGGCGCCAGATCCTCCGCGTTCGCGTAGAGGACCCAGAAGGAGTACGTGTTCCACAGCGTCAGCAGGAACTGGCGGACGGATTCGCCGACGGTGTCGACCGAGAAGCGGTAGCCGGCCCAGGGCTGCTGGGCGGTCAGGTAGTACCAGCGGAAGGCGTCGGCGCCGTGGGCGTCGAGGACGTCCCAGGGGTCGACGACGTTGCCGCGGCTCTTCGACATCTTCTGGCCCTCGGGGTCGAGGATCAGGCCGAGGCAGACGCAGTTGCGGTAGCTGGAGGTGTCGAAGAGCAGGGTCGACTCGGCGAGCAGGGTGTAGAACCAGCCGCGGGTCTGGTCCTGGGCCTCGCAGATGTAGTCGGCCGGGAAGCGCTCCTCGAACTCCGCCTGCCCCTCGAACGGGTAGTGGAACTGGGCGAAGGGCATCGCGCCGCTGTCGTACCAGGTGTCGATCACCGAGAGGACGCGACGCATCTCGCCGCCGCAGCGCTCGCAGTCGAGGGCGACGCCGTCGATGTAGGGGCGGTGCAGATCCTCGGGCACTTCGCCCCGCGCCCGCTCGCGCAGCTCGGCGACCGAGCCGGCGCAGAAACGCTCCTCGCAGCCCTCGGCAGTGCACTCCCATATCGGCAGCGGCGTCCCCCAGTAGCGGTCGCGCGAGAGCGCCCAGTCGACGTTGTTCTCCAGCCATTTGCCGAAGCGGCCGTGCTTGACGTGCTCGGGGTGCCAGCCGATCTCCTCGTTGTTGTCGAGCAAGCTGCCCCGGGCCTGCGAGGTGGCGACGTACCAGCTCGACTTCGCGTAGTAGAGGAGCGGCGTCCCGCAGCGCCAGCAGTGCGGGTAGGAGTGCTCGTAGACCTGCTCGCGGAAGAGCATGCCGCGCGAGTCGAGGTCGGCGATCAGGGCGCGGGTGACCTCGGGGTCCTTGACGAAGGCGCCCTCGAAGCCGGTGACCTGGGCGGTGAACCTGCCGTCGAGATCGACGGGGTTGTAGAGCGAGCCGTGGTCGGTGGCATCGAAGATCCCGGCCTCGGCGGCGACCCGGTAGTCGTCTTCGCCGAAGGCGGGGGCGATGTGGACGAGGCCGGTGCCGTCCTCGGTGGTGACGAAGTCGCCGGCGAGGACGCGGAACGGCGCCGCGGCTCGGTCCGCGGATCGTTTCGCGGCGCTCGTCCCGAGCGAGGTCGCGCCTCCCTCGTGCCCGCCCCCACCCGGGGCCGTCGGACCGCCGTCCGCCAGGGCGAAGACCGGCCCGCGGTAGCGGCGGCCGATCAGCTCGCTGCCGGGGAAGCGGTCGAGCACCTCGGCCCCCTCCCCCAGCACCTTCTCGACCAGCGGCTCGGCGAGGATCGCCGTCTCGGGGTGGCTGCCGTCGGCTGCCGCCCGCGCCCGCACGTAGGTCACCTCGGGAGCCACCGCCACGGCGACGTTGCCGGGAAGCGTCCAGGGGGTCGTCGTCCAGACCAGCAGCGCCTCGCCGCTCTCGGCGCCGTCGTCTTCCAGCAGCGGGAAGCGCACGTATATGGAGGGGTCCTCGACGTCCTCGTAGCCCAGCGCCACCTCGTGCGAGGACAGCGCCGTGCCGCAGCGGGGGCAGTAGGGGACGACCTTGTGACCCTCGTAGAGGCGGCCCTTCTCCCAGAGCTGCTTCAGCGACCACCAGACCGACTCGATGTAGTCGTCCTCGAGGGTGACGTAGGGGTCGTCGAGATCGATCCAGAAGGCGATCCGCTCGGTCAGCTTGTTCCACTCCTCGACGTACTCGAAGACCGATTCGCGGCAGCGCCGGTTGAACTCGGCGATCCCAAGCTCCTCGATCTCCTGCTTGGAGGAGATCCCGAGCTGCTTTTCTACCTCGAGCTCGACCGGCAGGCCGTGGCAGTCCCAGCCCGCCTTGCGCGGCACCCGGTACCCGCACATCGTCTTGTAGCGCGGGTAGACGTCCTTGAAGACGCGGGCGAGGACGTGGTGGGAGCCGGGGCGGCCGTTGGCGGTCGGCGGCCCCTCGTAGAAGCTCCAGACCGGGGCGCCCTCGCGCTGGGCGAGCGAGCGCTCGAAGACCTGCTCCTCGCGCCAGCGCGCGAGCATCCCCTCCTCGAGGGCGGGGAAGGACTGCTTCGGGTCGACGGGCTCGAATCCGGGCACGAAGGTCAGGATTCTATGAGGGCGCACTTTGCGGAAGCGCGACCAGGTGTGGTTGAGCTTTGAATCACTATCCGACATAAAGCTCAACCACACCCTGGGGAGGCGCGACCCACTAGGGTGGCTGCGGATGGACCGCTACGACCTCAACGGCAAAGTCGCCTTCGTCACCGGCGCCGCCCGCGGGATCGGCTTCGAGACGGCGCGGCAGATGCACATGCGCGGCGCCTCGGTCGCGGTCCTCGATCTCAGCGCCGAGGAGGCGCGCGAGGCGGCGGAGCGGATCGGGCCGCGGGCGATCGGGCTCGGCGGCGACGTCACCGACCAGAGCGCGCTGATGAACGCGGTCGCCCAGGTCGTCGAAGAGCTCGGCGGCATCGACGTCGCTGTCGCCAACGCCGGCATCGCCCAGAAGCAGTTCGCGACCGTGCGCGGGATCTCCGGCGAGGAGTGGGAGCGGGTCTTCGAGGTCGACATGCTCGGGGTCTGGCGGACCGTCCGCGCGGCGCTGCCGCAGATCGTCGAGCGCAAGGGGCAGATGATCGTCGTCTCCTCTGTATATGCCTTCGCCAACGGCTTCGGCAACACGCCCTATGCGGTGGCGAAGGCCGGAGTCGAGTCGCTCGGCCGGGCGCTGCGGGTGGAGTTGAGGCCGCACGGCGCCAGCGCCAGCGTCGCCTACTTCGGCTGGGTAGACACCAAACTCGTCCAGGACGCCTTCGCCCAGGAGAGCGCCGGCCGGGTGGAAAAACTGAGCCCGAAGTGGCTGATGAAGCGGATCAGCCCCGCAGAGGCCGGCGCCGGGCTCGTGCGCGGGATCGAAGAACAGGCGCCGCGCATCTTCGTGCCGAAGTGGTGGCGCTACGTCTCCGCCTTCCGCGGCCTGCTCAACCCGCTGCTCGACAAGCGGATGGAGAGCGAGCCGAAATACGCGGAGCTGGTGCGGGACATCGACGCCGAAAGCGTCGATGTCGTCAAGTCGAAGACGGACGGCTGACGGACCGAAACGGCTCGGCCCGAACTTCCCCAGCCTCTAGTTCGGCTGGGTAGAGGTTGGGGAAGTTCGGCTCAGGCGCTCTAGGAGTGACACGGCTGACTCGTAGGGTTGGCCGGTGGCGCGCTCCATCGCGATCTCGCAGGTGCGGTTGCTGGAGAGATAGGCGTCGAAGCGGCGACCGGACAGCTCTTCGGCCTGGGGCTTCGTGGCTGAATCGGTCAGCTCGGGATGGGTGATGCCGCGGTCGCCGGCGAAGGCGCAGCAGGTGGCGGAAGAAGCGATGTAGACGTCCTCGGCCATCGCCTCTACCAGCCTCCGCAGCGACGGGGCCAGCCCGAGGCGGCGGGTCGCGCAGGTCGGGTGGGCGGTGGCGGAGCCGATCTTCTCCTTGATTTCAAGGTCGGGGAGCAGGCGCAGCGCCCAGACAACCGAATCGACGATCTCCAACTGAGCGAGCCGCTCCGCATTCTTCTCGCTCAGCACCCCCTCTCCAGGTTCGGCGATCGCCCCGGTGCATGAAGCCGCATCGATCACCACCGGCAGCCGTCCCTCGCCGCTCCACTCCCACAGCCGCTCGACCATCTCGTTCGCCTTGTGCGCATGCGCCGCCGAGAACCCTTTCGAGCTCCAGGGCAACCCGCAGCACGACCCCGCCAAGTCCGCGGGTACCCAGACCGGCACCCCCGCCCGCGCCGAGACCTCCACCACCGCCTCAACCACCGATCGACGGGCCGATAAGTCCAACCCCGAACGCCGACGGGCCGATTTGTCGTCCCAGGTGGGACCGATCGGCCCGTCGGCAGAGCGAGGTGGACTTTTCGGCCCGTCGGGGGCAGTGGTCGGGGCGAAGATGCGGTTGGTGCAGCTGGGGACGTAGACGGCTGCGGGCTCCGCTGTTCCCGCGGCGGCGCCTGGAGGAGCGGGTGAGCCGTCGCGGACCCTCGCCGCTGTCGTCCGCGACGGCTCACCCGCTCCTCCACCGACGCCTCGAATCTCGTCTCCACCCGGCGCGCCGGGAATCCTCCCAGCCGGCCCCGGCAGACCCTTCCCGCGCTTGGTCCTCCGCGCCAGCGGACCGCCGAGCCGCAGCGCCGCGCGAGAGAGCTTCTCGACCGCCCCCCACCGCTTCGCCGCCGCCAGTGCCGCCCGTTCGGCCCGCTCCCCGTGCTGCGCCGTCCGCAGCTGCTTGACCATCCGCCCCGTGTCGATCCCCAGCGGGCAGGCGATCTGGCAGGAGCCGTCGGTCGCGCAGGTCTCCAGCGCGTCGTACTCGTACTCCGCGAGCAGCGCCCGCTGCACCGGCGATCCCGGCGGCTGGCGCGCCATCTCGCGCCGCAGGACGATCCGCTGTCGCGGCGTCGTCGTCAGGTTGCGGCTGGGGCAGACCGGCTCGCAGAAGCCGCACTCGACGCAGGTGGTGGCGCCGCCCCAGTCCTCGATCGCCGGCGTCGTCTTCAGGTCGCGCAGGTGGATGCCGGGGTCGCGGCTGAGCACGACGCCGGGGGAGAGGACGCCGTCGGGGTCGGCGAGCCGCTTCAGCCGCCACATCAGCTCGGTCGCCTTCGCCCCCCACTCGCGCTCCACATAAGGGGCCATGTTGACCCCGGTCCCGTGCTCGGCCTTGAGCGAGCCGTCGTACTTGTCGACGATCAGCTCGACCAGGCCGCCCATGAAGGCCTCGTAGCGCTCGAGGTCCTCCTGCTTGGCGAAGTCCGGGGTCAGCATGAAGTGGAGGTTCCCGGCCGAGGCGTGGCCGGCGACACCGGCGAGGAAGCCGTGCTCGGCGAGCAGCGCCTGCAGGTCCTTCGCTCCCTCGGCGATCCGCTCCGGCGGCACGCAGACGTCCTCGACGATCAGCGCGGTCCCCTCCGGCCGCACCCGCCCGATCAGCCCGTGCAGCCCCTCGCGCACCCGCCAGGCGAGCTCGATCTCCTCCAGCTCCTCGGTGAAGGCGAGCGGCCGGATCGTCTCGTGCGAGCGCAGGATCGCTTCGGCGCGGAGGACCTGGGCGGCCAGCTCACCCTCGTCGGCGCCGCCGTACTCGACCAGCAGCACCGCCGACTCCGGCGGCAGCTCTTTCCACTCCTGCGGCGCCCCGACCATGTTCCAGGCGGCGGTGATCAGCGCCGGCGCGACCATCAGCTCGACCGCGGTGGCGCCGGAGGCGACCAGGTCTCCGACCGGGGCGATCGCCTCGTCGATCCCCGGGAAGTGGATCCAGGCGGTGGTCGTCACCGGCGGCAGCGGCACCGTCTCGAAGACGACCTCGGCGAGGAAGGCGAGCGTGCCCTCGGAGCCGACCAGCAGGCGGCGGAAGATCTCCAGCGGCTCGTCGGCATCGAGGAATGCGCAGAGCCGGTAGCCGGTCGTGTTCTTGATCGCGAACTTGCGGCGGATGCGCTCGCTGAGCTCGGCGTCGGCGCGGATCTCGTCGCGGATCGCTTCCAGGCCGGCGACCAGCTCGGGCTCGGCGGCGGCGAAGCGCTCGGCGGCACCGGGCGCGCCGGTGTCGATCTTCGTCCCCGAGGGCAGGACGAAGGTCAGCTCGCGCACCGTCGAGTAGGAGTCCTTGGTGACGCCGCAGCGCATCCCGCCCGAGTTGTTGGCGACGACGCCGCCGACGGTGCAGACGTCGGTGCTGGCCGGGTCGGGGCCGAGCTTGGTGCCGTGGGGAGCGAGGACGCGGTTGGCGTGACCGAGGATCGTCCCCGGCTTCACCCGGGCGCGGGCGCCGTCGGCTTCCACCCGCACCCCGCCGAAATGCTTGCGGACGTCGACGAGGATGCCGTCGCTCTGGCCCTGGCCGTTGAGGCTGGTGCCGCCGGCGCGGAAGGTGACCGGGATCGAGCGCTCGCGCCCGAAGCGCAGCACCTTGGCGACGTCGCCGGCCTCGCGCGCCTCGACCACCGCCCGCGGGAAGCGCCGGTAGGGGCTGGCGTCGGAGGCATATGCGACGAGGTCGCTGACGCGGTGCAGGACCCGATCTGGTCCGAGCAACTCCTCCAGCTCCCGCCGCAGCGCCGGATCGACCCCTTGCGCCAGCGAGTCCGGAGCACGATCGTCTGCCACCTGACTCGGCGGCGGCGGCCCAGAACCGGTTCTCGAGCGGAGGAGCATCGCCACCGTCAGGAGGGTCGGGGGATGCCCGCCGGAGCCTCCCCGCTGTTCTCCGCCGGGCATCCCCCGACCCTTCCCCTCCCGCTGTTCTCCGCCGGGCATCCCCCGACTCTCCCCCGCCTGTCAGAACAATCGACCATCGCCTAGAAGAGAGACATCCCCGGCGCCACCGGCACTTCGACCAGCTCGGGCTGCGAGGAGGCGAGCGCCGCGCTCAGCGCCCCGGCGACTTCGTCGCGGTCCTTTGCCCGCTGCGCCTTCACCCCGTAGCCCTCGGCGACGGCGGCGACGTTCAGCTTCGGCAGGTCGAGGCCGGGCGCGGCGCTCACCTGCTCGACCTCGGCGAACCACTTGAGGATCGCGTACTCGGAGTTCTGCAGGACGAGGAAGGTGACCGGCGCGTTGTAGGCGACGGCGCTCCAGAAGGCGGTGATCGCGTACTGGGCCGAGCCCTCGCCCAGCACGCAGACGACCGGCCGGTCGGGCTGGGCGAGCTGCACCCCAACCGAGGCGGCGAGGCCGAAGCCAAGGCCGCCGCCGGCGCTGAAGTAGTAGCTGCCCGGCCGCGAGATGCGGAGCTGGTTGCGCAGCGCCAGCGTGCTCGAGGGCGACTCGAGGACGACGATCGCGTCCTCGGGCATCGCTTCGGCAAGGGCGGTGTGGACGGTCGAGGAGTTGAGCGGCTCGGTGGCCGGGATTTCCTGCGGCCCCGGGTTCGGCTCCGGTGCCGGGCGCGAGGACTCCGGCACCGCGTCGATCAGCGCGCCCAGGGTGAGGGCCACGTCGGCGACGATCGCGTCGCCCATCGGCGCCCGCACCGCCTCGTCAGGGTCGCTGGTGATCGCGACCAGGCTCGCCCCCTCGGGCAGCAGCGGCCCGGGGATGTGCGGGTAGTAGGGGAAGACCGAGCTGCCGGCGACGAGGATCAGGTCGTGGCCCTCGAGCGTCATCCCGACCGGTCCGATCGCCGGCGGCAGGACGCCGCGGAAGTTCGGGTGGCTCTCGGGGAAGCCGAGGCGGACGCCCCCGGTCGCCGGCGAGGCCCAGACCGGCAGGCGCTGGCGCTCGGCGAGGGCGACGGCGAGGTCCCAGGCGCCGGCGGCGTCGACGTCGGGGCCGGCGACGAGGACCGGGTTCCGCGCCGCCTCGAGGCGCTCGGCCAGCGCCCGCACCGCCGCGGGGTCGGCGACGGCGCGCCCGCTCACCTTGCGCTCGATCGCCGCCTGCGCGTCGGCCTCATCGACCTCGGCGTACCAGTCGTCCATCGGCAGCGAGACGAAGACCGGCCCGCGCGGGGCCAGGCCGGCGAGGTGGGCGCCGTGCGCCAGGGCCAGGGGCACGTCCTCGGCCCGCGGCGGCTCGTAGGACCACTTGACCAGCGGGTGCGGCATCCGCGTCGCGTCGCGGTTGGTCAGGTTCGCCTGCAACGTGATCTGCGCCCGGGCCTGCTGGCCGGCGGTGATCAGCAGCGGCGAGTGGTTGGCCTGGGCGTTGAAGATCGCCCCCATCGCGTTCCCCACCCCGGGCGCGGTGTGGAGGTTGACGACGGTGGTCCGGCCGGAGGCCTGGGCGAAGCCGTCGGCCATCCCGACCACGACCGCCTCCTGCAACCCCAGCACGTAGCGGAAGTCGCCCGGGAAGTCGGCAAGCATCGGCAGCTCGGTCGAGCCCGGGTTGCCGAACATCGTCGTCATCCCGTGCTCGCGGAAAAGGTCGAAGGTCGCCTCGCGCACAGTCGGCATGGGGCGAAACCCTATCTGGCCGCCCAGCCAGGCACCCCCGCCCGACCTTCATCGATTTCTCCACCCGCCGGGTGGGAAATTTGGTGCAGATCGCCCGTCGGCGGCAGGATTCAAGGCGCCGGCGGCGTAGCGCCGATAACGCGAGGGTGAGTGAACGCCTTCGCGCCCACGGCTGGACCCGGTTCCTCGCCGTCTTCGCCCTCTCGCTGGCCCCGCTGCTGATCGTCTGCGCCTACTCGCAGGCGGCGGCGCTGCCGGGGACGACGAAGCTGCTCTACGCGCCGGGGAAGATCGTCCCGATCCCCGCCTCGATCCCGCACGAAGAAGGCGACATGGTCGACAGCCGGATCCTCCCCGACCTGCGCTGGATCGCCAAGCGCTACCCGATCTTCGTCACCGACGGCTACTCGGGGCCGCTGCCCGACGGCGAACACGTCGGCTGCAACCGCTGCCACGTCCGCGGCTCAGACCACTACAACGGGGTCGCGGTCGACCTCGTGCCGCTGCACGGCGACGGCAGGTGCGACTCGACCTGGGCGCCGATCAACCGCCTCGCCCACTGGGCCGAGCCGGTGCAGAACGAGCCGCGGCCGCCGTTCCGCTGGGTTGGCTACAACGGCGACGCCGGCCACGGCTGCGGCAACCACCTCCACCTCTCCTGGAACCACGCCGCCGCGCCGGAATACCGGCTGGCACAGTGGGTCGAAGTCTTCCCGGTGAATCTCACCGGCGTGACGCCGGGCCAGCCGAAGAAGCCGGCGAAACCCTCGGCCCCGCCGGCTCCCCCGCGTCCCGCCGGCGGCATCGCCCAGGTCTCCACCGGCGGCCTCTCCCCGCGCGGCACCGGCGACTGATCCGCGGTCCATAGGATGCGGCGGTGCGCTTCGGGTCCCGCCACCCAGCCGTCCGTCCCACATTTCTCGCCCTGGCCCTCCTCGCCGCGATCGCCGCCGCCGGCTGCGGCGGCCAGGACGACTCGACGCCGGTCGCCTGCCTGGAAGGAGCGCCTGCCTATGAACGGGCGCTGCGGCAGGCGCCGGCCGAAGTGCGCCTGGCCGGCGAGGTGCCGATCAGCGACTGCCTCGCCTCCAACCAGCAGGCGGGGGACCTGGCCCAGGTCGGCGAAGCGCTGGTCGAGGCGGCGACCAGCCTCAACGCGAAGGGGCGGGAGAACCGCGATCCCGACGCCGCGCTCCAGCTCGGCTACCTGATCGGTGCCGCCCGCCGCGGCGCCGCCGACAGCGAAGGGATCCACTCCGACCTGCTCCGCCGCCTCACCGTCGCCGCCCGCTACGCCCCCGGCAGGCAGCCGCTGCCGCCCGGCTTCCTCGCCCGCTACCGCGAAGGCTTCGACGCCGGGCACGTCGACGGTTAGCGGGCGGCGGCCGGGCGGCGCGGGTCAATACGCTCCCTCCCCCAACGATCTTCGATGGAGGCATGACCTTGGCAGAGCAGCTCTGGGGTGGCGAGACCACCAAAGCCGTTGACAACTTCCCCGTCTCGGGCGAGCGGGTGCCGGTGCCGGTGGTGCGCTGGCTGGGCCGGATCAAGGGCGCCGCCGCCGAGGCGAACGGCAAGCTCGGCAAGCTCGACGCCGACCTCGCGGAGCGCATCGCCGACGCCGGCCGGGCGATCGCCGAGGGCGAACACGACGACCAGTTCCCGGTCGACGTCTTCCAGACCGGCTCCGGCACCTCCTCGAACATGAACGCCAACGAGGTGCTTGCCAACCTCGCCGGCGACGGCGCCCACGCCAACGACCACGTCAACATGGGGCAGTCCTCCAACGACGTCTTCCCGTCGGCGGTCCACCTCGCGGCGCTCGGTGAGGTGACCCGGGAGCTGCTGCCGGCGATGGACGCCCTCGGCGCGGCGCTGGAGGCGAAGGCCGAGCAGTTCGCCGACGTGGTCAAGGCCGGCCGCACCCACCTGATGGACGCCGTCCCGGTCACCCTC
>DASSOC010000066.1:0-14070 GCA_035700965.1 Solirubrobacterales bacterium | reverse complement strand
ACCTGGTGATCCAGGTCGAGTCGCCGAAGTCGGTTGCCCGCGGGATGCAGCGCGTCGGTCGCGCGGGGCACGAGCTCGGCGCGGTCTCGAAGGGGCGGATCTTCCCGAAGTTCCGCTCCGACCTGCTCGAGTGCGCGGTCGTCGCGAAGCGGATGCGGACCGGCGAGATCGAGGAGACGGTCATCCCCCGCAATCCGCTTGACGTTCTCGCTCAGCAGATCGTTGCGATGGTCGCCGACGAGGAGTGGGAGGTCGACGAGATCGAGAGGGTCGTCAAATCGGCCGAGCCGTACGGCGAGTTGTCGCGCGAGCAGCTCGAGAACGTCCTCGACATGCTCGACGGCCGCTACCCCTCGGAGCGCTTCGCCGAGCTCCGGCCGCGCGTCGTCTGGGACCTTACGGCGGGCACCGTGCGCGGGCGCAAGGGCGCGCGGCAGCTCGCCGTCACCAACGCCGGGACGATTCCCGACCGCGGCCTCTACGGCGTCCACCTCCCCGACGGCCGCCGCGTCGGCGAGCTCGACGAGGAGATGGTCTACGAGGCCCGCCCCGGGCAGACTTTCCTGCTCGGTGCGACGACCTGGCGGATCGAGGACATCACCCGCGACCGGGTGATCGTCACCCCGGCCCCCGGCCTGCCGGGCGCGGTGCCGTTCTGGAAGGGGGATGGGATCGGCCGGCCGGCCGAGCTGGGGCGGGCGATCGGCGCCTTCTCTCGCGTGGCGGTCTCACGCGATCCGAAGGAGCTGGCGGGCGAGTATGACCTCGACCGCCGCGCCGCCGAGAATCTCGTCGCCTACCTGCGTGAGCAGCAGACGGCGACGCGCGTGGTCCCCTCCGACGAGACGATCGTCGTCGAGCGCTTCCGCGACGAGATCGGCGACTGGCGCCTCTGCATCCTCTCGCCCTACGGCGGCCGCGTCCACGCCGCTTGGGGTCTCGCCCTCGCCGCCAAGATCCGCGACGAGCGCGACCTCGAGGCCGACGCGATCTGGTCCGACGACGGCATCGTCATCCACCTCCCCGACGCCGACGAGCCGCCGCCCGCCGACCTCGTCCTGATCGACCCCGACCAGATCGAAGACCTCGTCGTCGGCGAGCTCTCCGGCTCGGCCCTGTTCGGCGCCCGCTTCCGCGAGAACGCCTCGCGCTCGCTGCTGATCCCCCGTGCCTACCCCGGCAAGCGCACCCCGCTCTGGCAGCAGCGGCTGAAGTCGCAGAGCCTGCTCGAGGTGGCGCGGGACTTCCCCCGCTTCCCGGTCGTGCTGGAGACCTACCGCGAGTGCCTGCGCGACGTCCTCGACCTACCCGCCCTCGCCGAGCTGCTGGAAAAGCTGCACTCGCGGGCGCTCAGCCTGGTCGAGGTCGAGACCCCGACCGCCTCGCCCTTCGCCTCCTCGCTGCTCTTCGACTACGTCGCCACCTACATGTACGAGGGCGATACGCCCAACGCCGAGCGGCGGGCGGCGGCGCTGGCGCTCGACCGCGACCTCCTGCGCGAGCTGCTGGGCCAGGAGGAGCTGCGCGAGCTGATCGACCCCGAGGCGCTGGAGGAAGTCGAGGCGCAGCTGCAGCACCGCACCGAGGTCGGTCGCGCCGGCGACCGCGACGCCCTCCAGCAGCTCTTGCGCAACCTCGGCGACCTGACGCCGGCGGAGTGCGAGGAGCGCGTCGCCGAGGGCTACTCGGCGAAATCGATGCTGGAGAAACTGGTCGCCGAGCGCCGTGTCGCCAGGGTCCGCGTCGCTGGCGAGGAGCGCTACATCGCCGGCGAGGACGCCGGCCTCTACCGCGACGCGCTCGGCGTGCCCGAGCCGCCCGGGCTGCCGGAGACCTTCCTCGAGGAGCATCCCGACGCGATGCGGGCGCTCGTCCGCCGCTACGCCCGCACCCACGGCCCCTTCCCGACCCAGCGGCTGGCGCAGCGCTACGGCGTCGATCCCTCACCGGCGCTGCGCGAGCTCGAGTCCGAAGGGGCGCTGGTCCGCGGCGAGCTGGCGCCGGGCGGGACCGAGCGCGAGTGGTGCGACTCCGAAGTCCTGCGCCGGGTCCGCCGCGCCAGCCTCGCCCGCCTGCGCAAGGAGGTCGAGGCGGCCGACACCCGCGAGCTCGCCCGCTTCCTGCCGAGCTGGCAGAACGTCGACGCCTTCCGCCGCGCCGGCGCCGGGCTCGACCGCCTGCGCGAGGCGCTGGTGCCGCTGCAGGGGGTGGCGCTGACGCCGAAAGTGTGGGAGGCGGATGTGCTGCCGCGCCGCCTCGGCGCCTACTCGAAGAACTGGCTCGACGAGCTCTGCACCAGCGGCGAGCTGGTCTGGATCGGCGCCGGCGCCCTCGGCCGCAACGACGGTCGCGTCGCCCTCTACTTCCGCGAAGACGTCCGCCTCGCCGGCCCGCCGCCGGCCAGCGCGAAGCTGGAGGCGCCGACCGGCGAGGTCCACGAGGCGATCCGCGAGCGCCTCGCCGCCGGCCCCTCCTTCTGGCTCGACCTGGTGGTCGAGCTCGAACACCCGGCCGAGGACATCCACAACGCCCTCTGGGACCTGGTCTGGACCGGCGAGGTGACCAACGACGCCTTCGCGCCGCTGCGGGCGCCGCGGCTGCGCGCGGTGCCGCCGTCAGAACGGCCCGGCCGCCGCTTCGCCCGCCGCCGCTCGACCACCGGCGCCGCCGTCCAAGGCCGCTGGTCGCTGACCGCGCCGCTGTTCGCCAACGCCCCCGGCCCCGGCGCCAAGCTCCGCGCCCAGGCCGAGCTGATGCTCGAGCGCTACGGGATCGTCACCCGCGAGACGGTGCTGGCCGAGGGCATCCCCGGCGGCTTCTCCACCCTCTACGGCGAGCTCGGCAACCTCGAGCTGCTCGGCACCGCCCGGCGCGGCTACTTCGTCGAGGGCCTCGGCGGCGCCCAGTTCGCCCTCCCGGGCGCGGTCGAGCGCCTGCGCTCGCTGCCCGAAGCCGACGGCTCCTACCTCGTCCTCGCCGCCACCGACCCCGCCAACCCCTACGGCGCCTCACTGCCCTGGCCGAAGCTTGAGGGCGGCCGCCGCCCCGGCCGCACCCCCGGCGCCCACCTGCTCCTGCGCGACGGCGAACCGGTGGTCTTCGTCGAGCGCGGCGGCCGCGGCCTCCTCCGCCTCGAGGACATCCGGGGCGCGGAGCTGGAGGAAGCGATGCGCGTCCTCGCCGAGGCCGTCGCCGCCGGCCACCTGCCCAAGCTCGCGGTCGAGAAGCTCGACGGCGAGGCGATCATCGGTTCCGGCCACGAGGAGACCCTGGTCGGCGCCGGCTTCAGCCGCGGCCCCCGGAAACTGACCGCGGCCGGCTGACAGGCGCCGCCTGGCGCGGCGCCTGCCTCATCCAGCTCAGCCTTCCTTCGGTTTGCCGAAGATGACCTTCCAGTTACCGCCTTCGCGAGCGAGGCCGAGTTCGAGCGTCCGGCCGTCCATGATGCCGCCGTGGAAGGTGGCTTCAGCGGTCGCCCGGACCCCGGCGACCCCTTCGGTCACCTTCACGTCGACGGCGCGGGCGATTTCCTTGGCGGTCTCGTTTTCCTGGAATTCCCGGCAGCCCTTCGCCGTCTCCCACTGCTGCTTGACGGCCATCTCGCTGAAGTAGTCGGTGCACTGCGCTGGGTTCGCTTCCGTTTCGTTCCTTTCGATCGTCTCGGCGACTTCTTCGGCTTCGGCTTCGGGCAGTTCGTCGGCGCAGGCTTCGAGCCCGCCGACTGCCGCTGCCGCCTTGTCCACCGCCCTGCCTTCTTCTTCCGACTTTTCCGTCAGCGCGCTGTATTTCTTCGGGTTGCCTTCCTTGGCGGCTGCCAGCAGTTCCCTGTCGTGCGCCGCCGCCGCTTCCCTGGCCCCGAGGAAGGCCGCAAAGTTCTTCTGCGCGCTCGCCGGCGCTTCCAGCACCTTCAGTTCGCGGTTCGTCTTTTCGTCGAGCGCCAGATAGCGCCGCTGGACCTGGATCGCTCCCTGCCGGCTTTCCGAGGAGGCATCGGGAGACTCGTAGATCGCGACGCTCTTCGCCGCCTGGTCTTTGCAGACCGTGTTCGCTTCGCTGGCGAAGTCGCTGCCGCCGCTCCCGCACGCCGCCAAACCACATACCGCCGCCGCCATGCACAGCGCCGGCAACCCCCCGCCGAGCAGCCTCATTCACTCCCCTTTTCGTAGCGGCCTCGCCAGAGGCACATTTCGTGGCGGGATCTTAGGTTGGCCCTGCCGCGGGCAGGGTCATCGGTCTGACAGTGGCGGTGCCAACCTGTGCAATTTCGTCGCCTTGGAGCACGGATTGGCCACCTGGCCAGACCGTTGCCATAATCCCTGCGGTGCCTGAGACCGATCAGAGCGCGGTCGCGCTGCTGAAGAGCGTGCCCCTCTTCGCTGACCTGGAGGAGGGGGAGCTGGAGCGCTTCTCGCGTGTCGCCGTGCCGCGGAGCTTCCCGGCCGGCACCCGCGTCTTCCACGAGGGCGACGACTCCGACGCCTGCTACATCGTCAAGGACGGCAGCTTCCGCGTCACCCGCGAACACTCCGACGGGCGGGCGATCACCCTCGCCACGCTGGGCGCGGGGGAGATCTTCGGCGAGCTGGCGATGCTCGACGGCGACCAGCGCTCGGCCAGCGCCGAGGCGCTGACCGAGGGCGAGCTGCTGGCGCTGCCGGCCAACGACGTGCGGGCCCTGCTCGCGCGCCACCCCGAGATCTCGCTGAAGCTGGTTGCCGGCCTCGTCCGCCGCCTCCGCGCCGCCAACGTCCGCCTCTCGCGCCAGTCCTTCCAGACGGTCCCAAGCCGGGTCGCCGGGATCCTCGCCCAGCTCAGCCGCGAGGGCCACGACGGCGACCCCGGCGAAGAGGTGACGATCCAGATGAACCAGACCGATCTCGCCCAGCTCGCGGGCACCTCGCGCGAGTCGGTGAGCCGCTTCCTCGCCGAGCTCGAGCGGGCCGGCGTCGTCCGCTCCGGCCGCGGCCGCGTCACTGTCCTGGAGCCGGAGAAACTCCGCAACTACATCTACTGAGGGTGGCCGACTTCGCCGAGCGGCGGCGGCGGATGGTCGAGCGGCAGCTGCGGCGGCGCGGCATCGAGGACGAGCGGGTGCTGGCGGCGATGGGGGAGGTGCCGCGGGAGCTGTTCGTGCCGGAGTCCGAGCGAGGGCGCGCCTACGCCGACTCGGCGCTGCCGATCGGCGAGGAGCAGACGATCTCCCAGCCCTGGATCGTCGCCGCGATCTGCCAGGCGCTGGCGCTCGAAGGCTCGGAGCTGGTGCTCGAGGTCGGGACCGGGTCCGGTTACTCGGCCGCGGTGCTGGCGCGACTCGCGGCTCACGTCGTCAGCATCGAGCGCCACGAGGCCCTCTCCGGCGCCGCCGCGAAGGTGCTGGACGAGCTGGGCATGAGGAACATCGAGCTCTTTATCGGTGACGGCAGCGTCGGCGTCGGCGAGCGGGCGCCCTTCGACGCGATCGCCTGTCACGCCACCGCGCCGGCACCGCCGCCGGCGCTGGTCGACCAGCTCGCCGACGGCGGAGGGCTGGTCGTCCCGATCGCCGCGGGCGGCAACGACGAGCTCACGCTCCTGCGGCGCCACGGCGACCGCATCGAGACCCGAGGGCTGGGGCCGTGCCGCTTCGTGCCGCTGATCGGCAGCGAGGGCTTCGAGGGCTGAGCTCTAGTTGCAGCCGGTGCCGCGGGGGTCGCTGGGGTCCCTGACGACTTCGTCGTGGCCGCCGCCGCAGATGATCGCCTTGTCGCGGTGGCCGTCGGCGGCGTCGATGAAGTCGCTGCCGCCCTTGCCGATGAAGGTGTCGGCGCCGTTGTGGCCGAGCATGCTGTTGTTGCCGTTGTCGCCGACCAGCGTGTCGGGGCCTTCGGAGCCCTCGAGGCTCTCGTTGTCGGCGAGGATGTGGTCGGGGTTGCCGCAGCCGGGGGTGCTGCCGGTGCCGCCGAGGACGATCGTCAGGTCGGCGTCGGAGCGGGCGTAGGAGACGGTGTCCTCGCCGGCGCCGCCGTCGAAGGTGTGGCCCTGGCAGGTGGCGACCGAGTTGACGAGCAGATCATTGCCGTCGCCCCCCTGGAGGTTGTCGCCGCCGGGGTCGGCATAGAGGACGTCGCTGCCGGCGTTGCCGATCAGGGTGTCGTTGCCGTAGTCGGGGTTGTTGTAGTTCTCGCCGGCTTCCAGCACGTCGTCGCCGCTGCCGCCGATCAGGGTGTCGCCGCCGCCGTTGCCGTTCATCCGCACGTGGGCGTGGCTGGGAACGCTGTTGTCAATCGTCAGCGTGTCGTTGCCGTTGCCGCCGGTGACGACGATCAGCGAGAGGCTGGGGTCGCCGCCGCAGACGACGGTGTTGGCCCCGTTGGCGAGGCAGCCGTCGCCGGGGGCGATCGTGGCGCTGCTGTCGCTGACGGTCCAGCCGGCGGCGCCGAGGCTGACGGTGATGTTGTCGTTGCCCGGCGCGCCCTGGACGATCAGGCTGGAGCCGGCGAGGCCCTGGTTGAGGATCACGTAGGCGCCGCCGGGGGGCGGGCCGGCTTCCGGGCCGCAGGAGTTCTCGACTTGGAAGCCGTTGCATTCGTCGCTGCCGGGGCCGCCGAAGGCTTCGCCGCCGCCGCCGCCGGCGTCGAGGGTGTCGTCGCCGACGCCGCCGTCGAGCCGGTTCGGTTCGCCGTCGCCGACGATCGTGTCGGGCTGCGGCGAGCCGACCACATCCTCGAATTCCCGCAGTCGATCGTGGCCGTCGCCCTTGGCCTTGTCGGCGCCGAGGTTGACGTCGATGCCGCCGCGGCTGGCGCTCGCGTAGGAGACGATGTCGTTCGTGCCGGGGCCGCCGGAGAGGATGTCGGTGCCGTTGTCGCCGCGGACGATGTCGTTGTCTCCGGGGCCGCCGTTGGCGTTGTCGATACCGGAGCCGCCGATCACTTCGTCGCTGCCGCCGCCGCCGTCGAGGTGCGGGTCGTCGCCCGGCCCGCCTTCGAGCAGATCGTCGCCGCTGTCGCCCTTGAGCGTGTCGTTGCCCTTGTCGCCGAGCAGCTTGTCTTCGCCGCCGCCGCCTTCGACCTGGTCGCTGCCCTGCTGGCCGTCGACGAAGTCGTCGCCGCTGCCGCCCTCGAGCTTGTCGGGGCCCTTGAAGCCGAGCAGGAAGTCGTTGCCGCCGCCGCCGCGGAGGACGTCGGCGCCCTTTTCGCCCAGCAACCTGTCTTCGCCGGCGCCGCCGTCGAGGTTGTCGGAGCCGGTGCCGCCCTCGAGCTTGTCGTCGCCGCCTTCGCCGTTCAGGTTGTCGTAGCCGCGGCCGCCGACGATCGTGTCGTTGCCGGGTCCGCCGCAGATCGTGTCGTTGCCGTTGGGGCCGCCGGTGATGACGTCGTTGCCGCCGCCGCCGTAGATCACGTCGCTGGCCTTCTTGCCGACCAGGTGGTCGGGGCCCGGCGTGCCCTTGATCGTCACCTTCTTGCCGTCGCACTTCATCGCCATCGCCGAGCCGGCGAGGGGCAGCAGGAGGAGCGCAGCGGTGGCGGCGAGCAGGGACAGGAGCAGTCGTGGGGGGCGGGCTTGGAGTCGCATCCCTGCCTCCATCGGCCGGCCTCGCCGCGATCTGGAGACGGCTCGGGCTAAACCGCAAATTTGCTTAGTTCACCTACGACAAGCGTCCAGTTACGCTTCGCAGCCGCACTCCTATACGCTCGCAGCGCAATGCGAGGCGGCATCTACGTCTTGAACTTCTACTCGGCGGTCTTCGTCGACCAGCTGAAGCGCGGCCGCAAGTCGGCGACGATCCGGCTCGGCGACAAGAGCAACAAGTACGAGCGCGGCCAGGTCGTCTGGGTCACGGTCGGGTTCCGCCACAGCCCGCGGGAGAAGATCTTCACCGCGGTGATCGACGACGTCGAGGTGAAGCGGGCCGGCGAGCTCAGCCGCCGCGACATCGAGCACGACAACCCGGAGTTCCGCCGCCTCGAGGAGGAGATCCGCTTCCTCGAGCAGATCTACAGCCGCCCGGTCTCCGAGGACGACCAGGTGACGGTGATCCGCTTCTCGCAGATCGTCGAGCCGCCCCACGCGCATCTGGGGAACGGGGAGACCCCGCGCCACAATTGAAACGGGTGCGTCGAGTTTGAACCGGGAGAGCGCCGGGGTCGTAAAGAGGTAGCGCGATGGCCGAGTACGCCTTCCTCACCACCTGGCTGCTGGACTCGCCGCGCGAGCCGGTCTGGAGGGCGATCCACGACCAGGCGGCCTGGCCGCGCTGGTGGCGGGGGGTGGAGGAGGCCAGCGAACTGCGCGGCGGCGACGGCGACGACGGTCTCGGCAGCGTCTCGCGGATGGTCTGGAAGAGCCTGCTGCCCTACCGCGTCTGCTTCGAGGTGACGACGACCCGGATCGAGTACCCGACCCTGATGGAGGGCCGGGCGGTCGGCGAGCTGGAAGGGGTGGGGCGCTGGCGCCTCTACGAGCAGGGCGGGATCACCGCCGTCCTCTACGAGTGGAACGTGCGGACCACGAAGCCGTGGATGAACCTGCTGGCGCCGCTGCTGCGGCCGGCCTTCGAGTGGAATCACGACTGGGTGATGCGACGCGGCGGCGAGGGGATCTCACAGCTGCTCGGCTGCCGCCTCCTCGCCTGCGACTGAGACGTGAAATTCCCGTGACGAGCGCTTGACCCGCGTCACGATCTCGCTATCTTTCCTTCTGTTGGCACTCCCCCATTGAGAGTGCCAAACATCGCCAGGCGCAGAGTTTGGCTCTGCAGCGGCGATTCCTGACTTTCCACGAAAACCCAGACCGATAACGGAGGTTCACGGATGAAGCTGAAGCCCCTCGGGGACCGGCTGATCGTCAAGCCGGTAGAGGAGGAGGAGACGACCGCCAGCGGGATCGTCCTCCCCGACACCGCGAAAGAGAAGCCGCAGAAGGGCAAGGTGCTGGCTGTCGGCGACGGCGCCGTCGCCGACGATGGCAGCCGCCGCCCGCTCGACGTCGCGGAGGGGGACGAGGTCCTCTACTCCAAATACGGCGGCACCGAGGTGACCGTCGAGGGCGACGACCTGCTGGTGCTGCGCGAGTCGGACGTCCTGGCCAAGGTCGCCTAGCTCTCCACCGGACTTACGCAACTAAGGAGGACCAGAAAGAAATGGCTCACAAGGAGCTGAAGTACGCAGAGGATGCGCGAGGGGCCCTGCAGGCCGGCGTCGATTCCGTCGCCAACGCCGTCAAGGTCACCCTCGGGCCGAAAGGTCGCTACGTCGTGCTCGACAAAAAGTTCGGCGCGCCGACGATCACCAACGACGGCGTCACCATCGCCCGCGAGGTCGAGGTCGAGGACGTCTTCGAGAACCAGGGCGCCCAGCTCGTCCGCGAGGTCGCGACCGCGACCAACGACGTCGCCGGCGATGGCACCACCACCGCCACCCTGCTGGCGCAGACGATCGTCCGCCAGGGCCTGAAGAACGTGGCCGCCGGCGCCAACCCGCTGGCCCTGCGCCGCGGGATCGAGAAGGCCGTCGAGGATGTCGTCGACAACCTCCGCGGCAAGCAGTCCAAAGAGGTATCCGGCAAAGACCAGATCGCCCGTGTCGCCGCGATCTCGGCCGGTGACGACGACATCGGCAACGTGATCGCCGACGCGATCGAGAAAGTCGGCAAAGACGGCGTGGTGAACGTCGAGGAGGGCCAGACCTTCGGGATGGAGCTCGAGTTCACGGAGGGGATGCAGTTCGACAAGGGCTACATCTCGCCGTACATGGTCACCGACCAGGACCGGATGGAGGCAGTCCTCGAGGACCCCTACATCCTCATCGCCAACCAGAAGATCGGCTCGGTCCGCGACATCCTGCCGATCCTCGAGCAGACGATGCAGGGCGGCAAGCCGCTCGTGATCGTCGCCGAGGACGTCGAGGGTGAGTCGCTGGCGACGCTGGTGGTCAACAAGCTCCGCGGCACCTTCACCGGCGTCGCGGTCAAGGCCCCCGGCTTCGGCGATCGCCGCAAGCGGATGCTCGAGGACATCGCGATCCTCAGCGGCGGCGAGGTCATCACCGAGGAGATGGGCCTGAAGCTGGAGAACACCCAGCTCAGCCAGCTCGGGAAGGCCCGCCGCGTCGTCGTCAGCAAGGACACGACGACGATCATCGACGGGGCCGGCGAGAAGGCGCAGATCGAGGGCCGGATCGGCCAGATCCGCTCCGAGATCGAGAACACCGACTCCGACTTCGATCGGGAGAAGCTCCAGGAGCGTCTCGCGAAGCTCGCGGGCGGTGTCGCGGTCGTCAAGGTCGGCGCTGCCACCGAGACCGAGATGAAGGAGAAGAAGCATCGCGTCGAGGACGCGCTGCAGGCCACCCGGGCCGCCCTCGAGGAGGGCATCGTCCCCGGCGGTGGCGTCGCTCTCCTCAACGCCCAGGACGCGGTCGACGCCAAGGGCCTCGAGTCCGACGAGTCGACCGGCGCGGAGATCATCCGCCGGGCGCTCGAGGAGCCGCTCCGTCAGATCGCCGAGAACTCGGGATTCGAGGGCTCGGTCGTCGTCAACAAGGTGCGCGACATGAAGCCCGGTGAGGGTCTCAACGCGGGCACCGGCGAGTACGGCGACCTGATCAAGGACGGCGTCATCGACCCGACCATGGTCACGCGCTCGGCGCTGCAGAACGCGGCCTCGATCGCCAAGAACATCCTCACCACGGAGTGCATCGTGGCCGAGCCGCCCGAGGAGGGTGGCGCTGCCGGGATGCCCGGTGGCATGCCGGACATGGGCGGCATGATGTAGGGAGCCCTTCGGGACTCCCGCGGTCGGGCGACCGGCCGCGCCGCTTTCGGAAAGGGCCCGGGAGAATCCCGGGCCCTTTCGCGTTGTGGGGCCCGGGATCTCCCCGGGCCCTTTCTTCGTCCCGGGGTGCATGCATTCCTGATCCGCTCAAGCGAGAAGCACGTTCCTGCCGATGAATGGGTGTGAGATGGGATCGCGCGCTGGCGCGGATACGGAGCCTGCTCGACGTCAGCTCCGAGCGGGAGCTCGCGGCGACGCTGCTCGCCGCGATCGCGATCGCCGGCGCGACGATCGGCTTCGCCACCTACCTGCTGCCGCACCCGGACGGGACCGACTTCGTCGCCCCGACGGTGGCCTTCGCCGCGTCGCTGGCGGCCGGGACCGCGCTCTGGGTACGGCGCCGATCGGCGCCGTGGTGGGCGATCGGCGCGACGGTCGCGCTCGGCTCGGTCGTCGTCACCGTCGCGATGGTCTCGGTGCCAGGTCGGTCGGGCGCCTACGTCACCTACTTCGTCTGGCTCGGCATCTTCGCCTTCTACTTCCTGCGGCCGCGGTGGGCGCTCGTCCAGACCGCCTGGATCGCGGCGCTGTACGCGGTCGCCGTCGTGCTCGACGACCAGCAGGGACCGGTCGAGCTCTGGGTCAACGGGGTCGCGACGACGCTCGGCGTCGGCCTGCTCGTCCTCGCCCTGCGGACCCGGATCGAGTCCCTCCTCAACACGCTCGAGCGGACCGCCCGCACCGACCAGCTCACCGGACTGCCGAACCGCCGTGCCTTCGACGAGCGCCTCTTCGCCGAGCTGGCGCGCCTCCACCGCTCCGGCGACCGTGTCGCGCTGCTGATCCTCGACCTCGACCGCTTCAAGCAGCTCAACGACACCTCCGGGCACCTCGCCGGCGACGAGGCGCTCAGGGTCGTCGCCGGCGTCATCCGCGCCAGCATCCGCACGGTCGACTGGCCGGCCCGGATCGGTGGCGACGAGTTCGCGGTGCTCCTGCCCGGCGCCGGCGAGGCGCAGGCGACGATGGTCGCCGAGCGGCTCCGGATCGGCATTGCGGCTGCGTTCCGGGATGCGGCGGTGCCGCTTGCCGCCAGCATCGGCGGCGCCGCCCGCGCCGGCGACGAGGTCGACGGCGAGGAGCTCCATGGCGAGGCCGATCGGGCGCTGTACGAGGCGAAGCGGCGCGGCGGTTCGGTCCGGTTCGGAGCGAGCCCTGCGATCATCGCCGGGTGAGCGACGTCGGGGCGATCCCGCTCGGGCCCGAGGACAAGGCGATCCTCGACCTCGAGTGCTCCTGGATCGCCGGCCACACCTGCAAGCTCGTCGCGCTCGGCCCCGATGCTCCCTCCCTCGACCAGCTGCGGGATCTGATCGGCGAGCGGATCGCCGCGGTCCCGGAGCTGACCCGGAAGCTCGGCGGCAGCGCCGAGCAGCCGGCCTGGGTGCCCGACGCGGACTTCGACGTCGCCCGGCACGTCGGCGCTGCCGAGCTCGGTGCGGCGCCGAGCCGCGAGGCCGAGCTCGGCGAGATCGCCCGCCTCTTCGAGCAGCGCCTCGACCGCGACCGGCCGCTCTGGGCGATCGACGTCGTCGCCCGCCCGGGCGGCGGCGCGGTCCTGGTCTGGCGGATCCACCACGCCCTCGCCGACGGCACGGCGGCGATGCGGTTCGCCGCCGAGCTCCTCTGGGACGCGGCGCCGGCGGCCGCAGCGAGTACGGGGAGCGGCCACTCGGCGCCGCCGGATGAGCATCCCGACCACGAGCGCCGCCGCGCCCACCTCGCCGCGTTCATCGAGCGCGAGTTCGCGGGGTCGCTGCATCGCTCGCCGTTCGACGGCAGGATCGGGACCCAGCGCCGGATCGCGATCGCCGAGGCGCCGCTCGGCCGCCTCCACGACGCCGCCCGCGACCTCGCCGGTGCGACCCTCAACGACGCCGTCCTCGCGGTCGTCGCGGGCTCGCTGCGGCGCTGGCTCGAGCGCCATCATGGCCCGCTCGGCGACGTCCGCGTCCGCGTCCCGGTCAGCCTCCACCGCGAGGGTGACGACGCCGGCAACCGCGACTCCTTCTTCTCGGTGCGGCTGCCGCTCGGGATCGACGATCCGGCTGAGCGCCTCCGGGCCGTCAATCGCGAGACGGCGATCCGCAAGGAGGAGCACGACGCGGAGCAGCTCGACCACGTCGCGGCCGCGCTCGGCAGGCACTCGGCGAAGCTCGCGGCGCTCGTCGAGCGGATCGAGAGCAGCCCGCGCGAGTTCGCCGTCAACGTCTCCAACGTGCCCGGGCCGCGGCACCCGGTCAGCGTCCTCGGTGCGCCGGTCGAGGCGCTCCACTCGATCGCCGAGATCGGCCTCCGTCACGGCCTCCGGATCGCGGCCGTCTCCCTCGCCGATCACCTCTACTTCGGCTTCAACGCCGATCCCGCCCTCGTCGACCACGTCGAGTGGATGGCCGAGGGCGTCGAGGACGAGGCCGCCGCGCTGATCGCCCGAGCAGACGCCGGCTGACGGCTCAGCCCGACCCTGCTCCGAGCACCTGGCGCATCGCGACCGGATCGACGCCGAGATCGCGGACGTCGGCGGTGCCGCGCTCGCTGACCATCGGCACCTCGAGCAGCTCGGCCTCCTCCCAGGTAGCGAAGGCGACCTCGCCGAAGATCCGCCGCAGCCAGATCAGCGCCGAGCGCACGAACGGCAGCGGGACGTGGATCGACGGGCGATGGCGGCCGGCGGCGGCGGCGATCAGCCGCGCCTGCTGCTCGTAGGTGAGCCGGTCCGGGCCGACGAGCTCGAAGCGGGCGGGAGGGCGGTCGAGCGAGGCGATCACCGCCCGCGCCGCGTCGTGAGCCCAGATCGGCTCGTAGGCGGCCTGGCCGCGGCCCGAGATCGGCAGCAGCGGCAGCAGCGCCAGCCGCCGCATCCACGTCACCCAGGTGTCGTGGCGGTCGTAGATGATCGACGGCGCGAAGACGGTCGTCTCGAGCGGCGAGCTGCTGACGCGCTCCTCGGCGAGCGCCTTCGAGCGGAAGAACCGGGTCCGCTGGAACGGGGTCGCTCCGAGCGCGCTGAAGAAGACGAAGCGGCGGACGCCCGCGGCCTCGGCGGCGGCGAGCAGCCGGTGGGTGCCGAGCGCGGTGATCTCCTCGACCTTGCGCGGAGGCTGGTCGCGGATCGCCGCTGCGAGGTGGATCACGGTGTCGACGCCGCGGACCGCGTGGCGGAGGCCGCGCGGATCGCCGAGATCGGCGAGCGAGAGCTGCACCCGGACGCGCTCCGGCCCGAGGCGGCGCGGGTCGCGGACGAGGCAGCGGACCTC
>DASSOC010000065.1:0-37232 GCA_035700965.1 Solirubrobacterales bacterium | reverse complement strand
CTTCATCACCGAGAAGGAGCCCTGGAAGGAAGTCAACGAGGGCGACTTCGCGGGACTCACGGTGCCGCCGAAGATCAAGAAGATGGGCTACAAGGGCGTCGAGTCGACCGAGCTCGTCTACGACGGCTACCGCTGCCCGCCCGAGCGGGTCCTCGGCGGCGAGGAGGCCGGCGTCGGCCAGGGCTTCATCCAGATGATGGACGCGCTCGAGGTCGGCCGCGTCAACGTCGCCGCCCGCGGCGTCGGCATCGGCCAGCGGGCGCTGGAGCTGGCCCTCCGCTACAGCCAGGAACGGAAGACCTTCGGCAAGCCGATCTCCGCCCACCAGGCGATCCAGTTCAAGCTCGCCGACATGGCGACCAAGCTCGAGGCCGCCCGTCTCGTCACCCGCAAGGCGGCCCGCATGAAGGATGCCGGCGAGCGCTCCGACCTCGAGGCCGGCATGGCCAAGCTCCTCGCCTCGGAGACGGGCAAGTTCTGCGTCGAAGAAAGCTTCCGCATCCACGGCGGCTACGGCTACTCGAAGGAGTACGAGATCGAGCGCCTCTACCGCGACGCGCCGCTGCTGCTTATCGGCGAGGGAACCTCCGAGATCCAGCGCATGGTGATCGGCAAAAAGCTCCTGCAGAGGAACAAGATTTGATCGAGCAGGGCATCTGAGATGGCTTCGACGGCTGACCTGATCAAGACCGCCGTCGAGCGGTTCCAGGCCGAAGTACCTGCCCTGCAAAAACTGAAACTGGTCTTCGGCCTCGAGCTGAAAGCCAAACACGACGTCCAGCTCTACCGGGTCGAGCTGCCGGGGCCGAAGATCAGCAAAGACCTGGCTCAGGACGAGCGGATCCTGGTCGAAATCGACCGCCCCCAGTTCAACGAGCTGGCCGAGAAAGGGACGCTGAAGAGCTACCGCCGCGCGGTCGAGACCGGCCACATCAAGGCGGCCGGTGACTCCAACGTGATCAAGCTGATCGCTCAGGTGGTGGAGAAGCAGGAGGAACGCCAGCGGCTGCGGAAAGTCCACTGATCGCCGAGCACTTCGACCGCATCGCGCGGGTCGGCTCGGTCGTGGTCAGGGCCTGAGCACGACGTCGGCGATGCGCTGCGCTGCCTTGCCGTCCCAGAGCGGCGGCGGGTCGCCCGGGGCTTCCCGGCCTTCGCTCAGGGCGGCCGGGATGCCGGCGATCGCCGCCGGGTCGAGGCCGAGCAGCGTGTTGGTGCCGAGCCGGATGGTGATCGGTCGCTCGGTGTTGGCCCGCAGCGTGAAGCAGGGGATGCCGAGGTAGGTGGTCTCCTCCTGGATGCCGCCGGAGTCGGTGAGGACGGCGCGGGCGTCGCCGAGGAGGGAGAGGAAGTCGAGGTAGCCGAGGGGCTCGATCAGGTGCAGGCCGGGGTGCTCGGGCTCGATGCCCTCCATCATCTTGCGAGTCCGGGGGTGGACCGGGAAGACGACCGGCATCTCGCGCGCCAGGGCCGCAAGCTGGGAAACGGTCTCGGCGAGGAGGGGGCCGTCGACGAGGGCCGGGCGGTGGAGGGTGACGAGGACGTAGGAGCCGGGCTCGAGGCCGAGCCGCTCGGCGCTGCCGGCGGCGCGGATCCGGTCCCCGAGCGCGACGAGGGAGTCGATCATCGTGTTGCCGACCATGTGCATCCGCTCCCCGGGGATGCCTTCCGCGGTGAGGTTGCCGATCGCCTCCTCGCTGTGGAGGAAGAGGAGGCTGGAGAAGCGGTCGGCGACGATCCGGTTCACCTCCTCCGGCATCGTCATGTCGAAGCTGCGCAGGCCCGACTCGATGTGGGCGACGGGGATTCCGAGCTTGACCGCGCTCAGTGCCGCCGCCAGGGTCGAGTTGACGTCGCCCGGCACCATCACCAGGTCCGGCTTCTCCTCCAGCAGCACCGGCTCCAGGCGCTCCATCGTCCGCGCCGTCTGCGCGGCGTGGCTCCCCGAGCCGACCTCGAGCATGTGGTCGGGCGCCGGCACCCCGAGCTCGTCGAGGAAGACGTCCGACATCAGGCGGTCGTAGTGCTGACCGGTGTGGACGATCGTGTGGCGCCCCTCGGGATGGCGTTCCCGCATCGCGCCGATCACCGGCGCCGTCTTGACGAAGTTCGGTCGCGTCCCGACTACGTACAGGACCCGCATCGCGCTACAGGCGCTCGAGGTTGGGCGCTTCGAGCCCGCGGGTGACGCCGCGCAGGTCGAGCACGAGCGGCGCCGCGGCGACGACGGCCTCGTAGTCGACGCCGGGATGAGCGGTCACGATCGCCGCCAGGTCGCAATCGCCGAGCGCCGGCTCCAGCGCCGCCGAGGCGAGCCCGTGCCGGGGCAGCTCGGGCACGAACTCGTCGTGGTAGGAGACCTCGGCGCCGAGCCCCTGCAGGCGGGAGATGATCTTCAGGGCCGGCGATTCGCGGATGTCGCCGACGCCGCCCTTGTAGCTGACCCCGAGGATGAGGACGCGGGAGCCGTTGACCGCCTTGCGGGAGCCGTTCAGCGCCCGCTCGATCCGTTCGACGCAGAAGCCCGGCTGCGCCTGGTTGATCTTGCCCGCCAGCTCGATGAACTCCGGGTAGAAGTCGTGCTGGCGCGCCTTGAAAGCGAGGTAGAAGGGGTCGACCGGCAGGCAATGGCCGCCCATTCCCGGCCCCGGGTCGAAGCGCATGAACCCGAACGGCTTGCTCGAGGCCGCCTCGATCACCTCCCAGACGTCGATCCCGAGCCGGTCGCAGAGTTGGGAGAGCTCGTTGACGAGGGCGATGTTGACCGACCGGAAGATGTTCTCCAGCAGCTTCGAGAGCTCGGCGGCCTCGGGGCTGGAGAGGACGACGACCGTGTCGCAGATCTCTGCGTACAGGGTGCGGGCGCGCTCGGCCGAGGCGGCGGTGATCCCGCCGACGAGCTTGGGGGTCGTCCGCACGGTGTAGTCGATGCGGCCGGGGTCGATCCGCTCCGGCGAGAAGGCGAGGTGGAAGTCGCTGCCGGCGCTGAGGCCCGAGGTTTCGAGGATGGGCAGGAGGCAGTCGCGGGTCGTCCCGGGGTAGGTGGTCGACTCGAGGACGACGAGCTGGCCGGGACGCAGCACCGGCGCCAGCGCCGTCGCCGAGTCGGTCAGGTAGGTCAGGTCCGGCTCGCGCGAGTCGGTGAGCGGCGTCGGGACGCAGAGGATCACCGCCTCGCAGGCGCCCAGGTCCGCGTAGTCGGCGGTCGCCCGCAGCCGCTCGGAGACCGGCGCCAGGACCGCGTCGGGAACGTCCTCGACGTAGCTTCTGCCGGCGTTCAGAGAATCGACCTTGTTCCGGTCGACGTCGAGCCCGACCACCTCGCAGCCCGCTTCGGCGAAGGCGACTGCGAGCGGCAGGCCGACGTAGCCGAGCCCGATGACCCCGATCTTCATCGGCGGGAGTCTAAATCGACCGATCGGACTAACCGAACGGCGGGTGCCGGAAGTCCCCGACCCGACGCATCGAGAACGCAATCGAAGTCTGCCCGTGGTATACGGCCCGGGCCCGACCCTTCCTGTTGCGCCCGTAGCCTGAGCCGAGCCGGCCGGTGAAGATTCCCGAGCCGTTCGCGCGCACCCTGGCGGCGGTATGCCAGCGCTCGCCCCTGAGCAGTTGGATCGCGACCTTGCCCTTCCTGCTGGTGGGGGTGCGTCCCCAGAAGAAGAGCCCCTGCCTCCTCGGGTATGAGACGAACGGGAACCGGAAGGCGGTGAGGAATTCCTTCGGCTGGTCCTGTTCGACCGCGGCCCCCCGGAAGTAGAGGCCGGACTCCAGCGATTCGGCGTATGACTGCCCCGGTTCTCGGGCGCTGTCGCGGAGGCTGTACCAGAAGAAATGGCTGACGCCCGCGCGCCAGGCTCGGTAGAGGGCTTCGGCCACCCAGGCCGACTCGACCTTCATCGGCAGCCCGCCTGGGTCGGGTGGGTTCGAGTCCCAGGAGAACTCGGTGATCCACAGCGGCGTGTGCCTGTAGGCCCCGTGGATCCTCCCGGCGCGGTCGGCAGCGGCGATCAGGGTCTGGAGCTTGCCGAGGTCGCCCAGCTCGACGTCGTTGACCCCCCCTTCGTGGGTCGGGCCGCCGGTGGTGTACGGCTGGATCGCGAAGATGTCGAAGTGGGCGCCGCCTTCGCAGCTCCCCGCCATCGGGCGGGGATGGGCGTGGCCTTGCATGCAGAGCAGCAGGCGGGCGAACCGCATCGGGCCGATCGTGAACCCGGGGACCGCGATCGGGCCCAGCCCGGCCGCGAGCACCAGGTCGCTCGGATCGACCGCCTTCACGGCGGCGTAGAAGCGGTTGAGCAGATTGCGGTAGATGTAGGGCGAGACCGGGGCGTCGCCGGCGAACTGGGGATTGAAGAAGATGCTCAGGTTCGGCTCGTTCAGCGCCTGCCAATACCGCACGCGGGGCAGGCCCGGGACCTTGCCGCTGTAGCGGCGGGCGGCGGCGGTGATGAAGGCCGCGAGGGCATCGGGGCTGGGTTCGCAGGTCTTCGCCCTGGCGAAGGTCGGCGCCGCGCAGCCCTGCACCCAGGGGGGAGCGGCGTCCAGCTGGAGCACCGGCGTCAGGCCGGCGGCCACCGCCTGGGTCACCGCTTCATCGATCTGGCTCCAGTCGTAATGAGGGTCGAGGGGGTCTTCCGGCTGCCAGCCGGCCGGTTCCCGGTATGGCGCGATCGCCACCCAGACCAGGGGGATGCGCACGAATCGGGCTCCTGCCGCCACCGTATGGGCGAAGCCCACCCGGTTCTCTTCTTCGATGTTGGTGACGCCGGTGACGAGCGGCCCGGCTGTCGCCGATCGAGGATGCGCCGCGAGCCCGACCAGGCCGATGGCAAGCGTCGCCATCAAGGTGCAGCGAAGGGAGATCTCGAGGTGCCGCCGATATCTGATCTTGAGCGCGTCCATCACGAGCGGAGCGCGCGAAGTTACCGGATCGACGGAGCGGGACTGTCAGGTCTGAATGCGGACCGAGATGTCGGTCGACGGGATCGCCGCCGGGGCAACCGCGCGGAGGCGGACGATTCCACTCCCGCTCCGGGCGGGAAGCTTGAGCCGCTTATGGAAGACGCCGTTGGCGGTCGCCCGGCCATGGCCGATGGTCCGCCAGCCCCGATGCCAGCGCTGGATCGTCACCGGCGTGGCAGCGGTCGAGGCGACGGCTGCGGGGGCGACGGCGATCACGCGACCGCCGATCGCGACTCGATGGCCGGCCTTCACCGAACGGCGCTTGGCCCACAGCGCCAGACGCCTGCGGCCGCCCTTGCCGGTTCCGGACTTGCTCCCCTTCTTGGTTGACTTTTCGGGGGCCGGTTCTTCGCTGGGGGCCGGCGCCGGTTCTTCGGTCGAAGTCGGCGCGGTTTCGGTGGGCGCGGGCGCCGGTTCCGTCGTCGTGGGAGCCGGTTCAGTCGTTTCGGGCGGTGATTCGGAGCCCGGGTCCGCCGAACCTTCGCCGGGCGTGATCCGCAGGATCTGCACCTGCGGTCCGATCGCGTAGCTGAGCGAGCCGCTCGGGGCGGTGGTGGAGGCGAGGGGAGCGCTGGACACGTTGGGTGCGTAGAGCTCGACGCTGGAGACAGGCTGGTTGAACCTGATCGAGATCGGGCTGCTGCCGGGATCCAGCGCCACCTGCTTGACGGCATCCCAGACGCTGGTCGCGCGCCAGAGGGCGAGGTAGTAACTGCCGTCGCTCTTCTGCAGCAGAACCTGCCGCAGGTTTTCCTGATTGCCTTCCAGCGAGTAGTCGAGCGAGCCGGGGGCGGAGCCGGACCCCGAGTCCTTGAGGATCGCGATCAGGTTCTGCAATGCGTAGAACGCGGGCTTCTTCGAGAGGTCGTGCCGCAGCAGGCCGAAGTTCGACTCCCTGTTCTTCAGGGCCGGATCCGTGAACTGGTCCAGCAGCTCGTAGGAGTAGGTGCGGGCGACGCCGCGGCGGAACTGCTCGAGGAAGACGCGCGGCATGTAGACCGCCTGAGCCGCTTCCGTGACCGGCAGGAACGCTTCGGAGTCCGAGCTGTCATTCAAAGCCGTCTGATAGCCGGTCTCCGTCGTAAAGGCCGGTTTCGTCCCGGCGGTCTGGGCCGCCCGCTCGAGCGATTCGGTCACAACCGTCTCCGGCGGCCTGCTCGTATAGGGATGGGCGCAGCCCACGTCCAGCATTCCCGATATGTCGCCGAGCTTTTCGGCGTCCCCCCAGTTGGTTATCGAGGGACCGATCACGGTCAGGGACGACAATGCCGGGTCCGACTTGACCGCCGTGTACAGGTGCTGCTGGTATTCCCGCAGCATCGAGACCCAGTTCGAGACCCCCTGGGCGTTGAACTCATTCGGGCCCTCGACCGAATCGACGGCCCCGGCCAGTTCGCTCTTGACCACCGAGATCATGTGATCGAGCGTCGAGATCCCGTTGCGCGGATCGCCCAGGATGAGGTCGGCCTTGATCCCGATCGCAGAGAGTTCGCGCAGCCGCCGGTACTGGTCGGGACGGTCGTCAGGGGCGATGTTTTCCCGAATGTGGCGCACCCCGAGTTCCGCCAGCCGCTGCTTCACCAGGTTGAACTGTTCGACGTAGGGGGTGTCGGAGTAGTAGAAGTGGGTGTTGACGCCGATCGAGCCGACAAAGGAATCGGCCGAGCGTGCCGGGACCGGCGCCGCAGCTGCGGTGTGAGCACTCAGGGCCACGGCCGTCAGCATGGCGAGTAGCCAGAGGGTCCCCCGGCCGGTCGCCTTCAGGAGCCTTCCTCGAGGGTTGTTTGCGATCCCGAGCAGTTGCACCTGGGATTGCTCGACTGCTCCCGTCGAGGGCTGAACACCAGCCTGTGCCCCCTGGACGTTTGTCTAGGCTCTGCACCGAAACTTGCGCTATGAGAGGCGGGGAGGTGCCCCGCCCCGAGACGCACGTCGAGCGCCGGCGCGGATAGCATCCCGCGCCGTCCAACCCGCAAGGAGATCCCTGAACGAATGAGCGAGCAGACCTACGAGCTGACGACCGACCAGGCCGAGCGCGAGGCGACCGGCGCCCACAGCTACGGCCGCTACCTCGAGGAGTTCGAGGTCGGCGCCGTCTACAAGCACTGGCCGGCGAAGACCGTGACCGAGGCCGATGACCACCTCTTCTGCCTGATCACGATGAACCACCATCCGCTGCACATCAACGACATCTACGCTGGCAACTCCCAGCAGGGCCGCAACGTCGTCGTCGGGCCGCTCGTCTACTCGCTCGCTCTCGGGATGTCGGTCTCCGACGTCTCCGGTAAGGCGATCGCCAACCTGGCGACGGAAGAGCTGAGCCACCCGAACCCGGTCTTCCACGGCGACACCCTTTTCTGCGAGACCGAGGTCCTCGACGTCAAGCCCTCGAAATCGAAGCCCGACCGCGGCATCGTCAAGGTCCACACCCGGGTCCTCAATCAGGATGGGGTGCTGGTTGCCGAGTTCAAGCGCCTCGTGCTCGTGCCCAAGAAGAACCCCGGCAACTCGCCGCAGGCTGCGGCCGACAACGTCGACTGAGGGGGCGGGCCTCGCTCCGGATCAGCGGGGCATGGTCCGGCGGCGGAAGCCGCTGCGAAACATCCGGCCGCTCAGCGTGACCACCTTGCTGGTCCGCAGCTTGACGGCGCGCGAGCGCTCCCTGATCCTTGCCAGCGCCCTGGCGACGTCGAGGACGTCGTCAGGCTCGGCGAGGAGCATCCGGTGGTCGAGCCAGATCGTGCGGGCGGCGGCGTGCTCGGCGTTCGGGAGCTCGACCGAGGCGTAGTCGGGCAGAGGGGCGCCGGCGCGGAAACGCGGCCCGAAGCGGGCCTCGCGGAACACGCGGAGCGTGTTGAGGCTGGGGTAGGACTCTCCGGCCAGGACCCCCTCGTGCCGGAGGGCGGCGACCAAACCGCCCACCGGCAGGCCGCTGAACTCGGTTGGGTCGTAATGGACGACGTACCCGTAGCGGCCGCGGCCGCTGATCCGCGCGTCACCGCTCTGCGGGCGCAGCCCCGGGATCTTCGTCAGCTCGGCATCGAGCAGACCCGCGCGTTCCTCGCGGACCTGGTTCTGTTCCGGCAGGCGGCGCAGCTGCGCCTGCAGTACGGCTCCCTGCCACTCGGTCATCCGCAGGTTCGTGCCGTAGTTGACGTGGTCGTAGCGATGGCCCCCCTCGACCTGGCCGCAGTTTGCATAGCTCCAGGCGCGGGCCTGCAGGTCCTCGTCGTCGGTGATCACAGCGCCCCCCTCACCCGCGGTGATGAGCTTGCCCTCCTGAAAGGAGAAGCTGCCGAAGCTCCCGAAGGTGCCGACGCCCCGCTCCCGCCAGCGGCTGCCGTGCGCGTGCGCGCAGTCCTCGATCATCGCCAGGCCATGCCTCGCGCAGAGGTCGGTCAGCGCATCGAGGTCGCAGGGGCGTCCCGCCAGATGGACGGGGATCACGGCCCGCGTGCGCTCCGTCACCGCGGCTTCGGCGGCGGTGACGTCGAGGCAGAGCGAATCGGGGTCGACGTCGACGAAGACCGGGATCGCGTTCACCGCCAGCACCGAGATCGCGGTGGTGACGAAGGTCAGCCCGGGAACCAGGACCTCATCACCGTCCCCGATCCCGCAGGCGGCCAGCGCAACCTCCAGCGAGCAGCTCCCGTTTGCGAGCGGCAGGCCGTGGCGCGCCCCCTGGAAGGCCGCAAACTCGCTCGCGAAGTCGGCGGCCAAATCGCCGCGGGGATTGGACCACCTGCCGGATTCCAGCGTTGACGCAAGCAGCTCTTGCTCGGCTTCGCCGTGCTGGGGCCAATCAGGCCATGACTGGTTTCGTCTGACAGGAGGTCCGCCGAGGATCGCCGGCAGATCTGCCACGGGGGCAAATTTAGCAGCGAGTCAGGCGCCCAGGGCAGCGTTCAGCGGGCCGGCGGCGTCAGGAAGTCGCGCCACTCGAGCTCCGCCACCCGCTTGTAGAGGAAGACGGAGATGACGAAGACCACCGTGTAGGCGATCGTCGAGACGATCGCCGCCACGTCGATCCCACCTTCTTCGAGGAAGAGGACCAGGCCGCCGACGGTGATGATCGCCGCCGGTATCGCCGCGACGCTGGAGAGGAGCGGCCGGTTGGCGGCCAGCAGGCCGGACCACAGCACCATCGCAGCCGCGTCGAGCACGACGCCCGGCAGGAGGATTCGGAGCGCCGTCGCCGCCGATTCGAAATCTGAGCCGTAGACGATGCCGAGGGCGAGGTTGGCGATCCCTGCGAGCGGGATCGCGATCGCGACACCGATCAGCATCACCACCTGCAGGGTGCGGATCACCGTCCGCGGCGATTGCTTCTCGCGCCTTGCCGCCACCGGCATCACGATCGTCGCGATCGTCGTCGTCAAGGTGATGATGATCGAGGTGACGTTGGTGGCGACCGAGTAGAGGCCGACGCTGGCGGCGCTGAGGAAGGCGGGGACGATCATCAGGTCGAGGCGGGCGTTGACGAGGCCGGCGATCGTCCCCATGTGGGACTTGAGGCCGAACGAGAGCGTTTCCCGCAGCAGCGTTCGGTCCGGGCGCCCGATTCCCAACCGCCGCAGCAGGCGGAAGGCGGCGGCGAGGAAGGCGATGCCGATCGCCGCCGCGTTGATCGCCAGCGCCCCCTTGACAGAGAGGAGTCCGAACACCCAGCAGGCCAGGTAGGCGGCGGAGATCAGCGCCGGCTGGAGCAGGCGGACGACGTTGTAGAAGAAGAAGTCGTGGCTGCCGAGGAGCAATCCGTACTGGACGACCTGCAGCAGCAGCACCAGCACGATCGCCAGGTAGAACCGGCCGAGGAGGATCGCCTCCGAGGTCTGGGCCGAGAAGAGGACCGGCAGCGCCAGCTCGCCGACGATGATGGCCAGCAGCCCGAGCGGGACGCCGATCGCCAGCCAGGTCCCGAGCAACCTCGGGCCGTCCTCGGCCCGGCGGGCGAGGCGGAAGGCGATCGCCTCGGTGGCGCCGCCGGAGAAGAACCAGACGCAGAGCTGGGTGAGCAGGAGGATCGCGGCGATCTCGCCGCGGCCCGCCGGGCCGAGTGCCCGCGCGATCGCGATCCCGCTGAAGAGGTTGGCCACCAGGATCGAAGCGTCGAACCCCATCGGGGCGAGCACCCTGGTGCGGACGGTGGGGTGGAGGAGGAGGCCGCGGATCCGGCCGCCGAGCGAAGGCTTGGAAGCTGCCTCCGCCGGCGAATCAAGCTGCATCGCGCACCAGGTGCCTGCCGAGGCGGATCGCCAGCGCGGCGATCGTCGTCGTCGGGTGCAGGGCGCTGTAGGTCGGGAAAGCGGAGCCGCCGGTCAGGTAGAGGTTCTCGAGGCGGTGGTGGCGGAGGTTCTCGTCGACGACGCCGTCGGGACCCATGAAGCAGGTGCCCAGCAGGTGCCCGCCGTGCCCGCCGATCCGGTTCCCCACGATCCTGGCTCCGAGTGGCGCCAGCCGCTCCTCCAGGCCGCGGCGGACCTCCTGCACGCCGCGGATCGCGTAGTCCCCGTCGGGGGGATAGGAGACCCGGGTGAGCGGCAGTCCGAGGCGGTCCTTGCGGTTCGAGAGCTCGACGTAGCGGTCCTCCCGCGGCGCGTCCTCGACGCTGACGTAGACGACGGCGGTGCGGCTGAAGAGGTCGGCCATCTGGTCCCGCAGGGTGTCTCCATGGGCACCGTCGGCGAGGGCTCCGACGAGGCGGTCGCGGAGGAGCAGCCCAGGGTTGAAGGGGACGACGACGGCAGAGCCCCGCTCGACCCGCCAGTCGCCCTCGGCCCAGGCGCCGGAGAGGCCGGTGTCCCGGGTGCTGGCGCTCCAGGGCCCCATCGGCTCGTCCAGCTCGACGTCGAGGACGACGTGGGTGTGGTCGCCGAGCCAGCGGCCCACGGGTCCGTCGCGCAGGTCCGAGCGCAGCAGGAGGGCGGCGTTCTCGATCCCGTGGGCCGCGGCCACCACCCGTTTCGGGACGATCCGGCTCTGCGTCCCGTCAGCCCCGATGCACTCGACCTCGGTGACGCGGTTGCCGCTGGTGCGCAGCCGCGCCGCCGCCGTTCCCTCCCGCACCGAGAAGCCGTCGGCGGCGGCCAGTTCCCGGCCGATGGCGAGAACGTTCCCCGCCGTCTCAACCTCCGGTCCTTCGGCCTCTATCGGCGGTGGGTACTCCGGTTCCAGCCGGCGCGTTATCGGCAGCGGCCCGAAGGGCTCGAGCAGCGGCCCGAGGAGTCGGTCGACGCTCGACGGCGGCGGTGGCGAGAGGGGGTAGTCGGCGGAGCTTGGGAAGAGCGGATGCGGTCCGCCGGAGATCTCCAGTGCCCGCTCCGCCGCGTGGTAAAAGGGAAGCAGGTCGTCGTAGCCGATCGGCCAGTCGCGCCAGAGCCCGTAGCGGGAGCGCAGCTCGAAGTCGGAGGGCAGCAGCCGCGGCGCGACCCCCGCCCAGAGAAGCGAGGAGCCGCCGAACGCGTAGCCGTATTTCCATGACCGCTCGCCGCCCGGCGCGGTCTCCGTGTTGTGCTCGGTGACGGCGGTCGGCTCCTCCCGCTGCGCGTGGGGAAACGTGTCGGCGTCGAGCCGCATCCGGCCCCGCTCGATCACGGTGACTTCCTGGCCAGCGGCGACCAGCTCGCGGGCGACAAGGAGGCCGCTGATCCCGGAGCCGACAACGACGGTCTCGATCGCCTCGCCCATCAGCGCTCTGCGTCCTCTCGATCGCCGGCTCCCAGCAGGGTGACTCGCGCGTAGAGGAGGTTCTCGCTGGGGCCCGGGATCAGGGCATAGACGAGCGGCCTGATCGCCGCCTCGCGCAGCCGTCGCGGCAGCAGGCGGGCGAGGAGGGGATTGGTCGCGAGTGTGAAGGCCAGGCCTCTGACCACGACGCTGCGGCTTCCCAACCGGTTCCGCGCCTTTCTCAACAGCTGTTGCGCCTCCCGATCGGAAAGCCCCAGCGCCTTCTTCAGCCGCCCGCTCACGCTTTCGGCCTCAGCTGCAGCGATTCCGCAGTAGACATCTCGCCGTAGCCTGGGCAGGGAATCCCCCGGAACACGTAGACCTCGTCGCCGATCGCCGCGATCGAGTGGCCATGGCGGGCTTGGCGCATGTCCGGGAGGCGGATCCAGTGTTCGCGCCCGGGCTCGTACCCGTAGCTCGCCGCCGTCTCCCAGCCGCCGGGTTCGTAGGGGTGGATCCGGTCTTCGCCGCCGCCGGTGACGATCACCATTCCGTCGGCCGCGGTGACGGCGGGTGAGCCGAGGCCAACTGGCAGCTTGGGCAGCCGCCGCCAGCGACCCGTCGCCGGGTTGAATTCCTCGAACGCCGCCAGCGACAGATCGTCAGGCTGGCGTCCGCCGGCGAAGTAGAGCCTGCCGTCGACCACGCCGACGCCGAAGTGATGGCGGGCGGTCGGCATGTCGGGGCCGCGGGACCAGCGGCGGTCGTCGAAGTCGTAGATTTCGAACGAGTGGATCGGCTCGTTTTCGTTGCCGAACACGGTGGTGCCCCCGGCGACGTAGAGGCGGTCGCCGACGACGGCTCCGGCGGCGGCGCCGCGGGCCGTTCGCATCGGCGGCAGCTCCCGCCACTTGCGAGTCCGCGGCGAGAAGGCCCACATCCGGTTGGTCGGTTCAGAGCCGTCGATGTAGCCGCTCGCAAGGATCACTTCGCCGTGGTGGGTGGTGACGACCGGGTGGTCGATCGCCACCGGCGCGTCGGGTTCGCGTCTGTATTCGCCGGTGCGCGGGTCGAAGCGCAGCACGGTGGGTTCGGTTGCCTCTCTCCCCTGCCCGCCGACCATGTAGACCCATTTGCCGACGGCGGTAGCGCCCGCCTCGGGCGACGGAATTGGGGCGTTGTGTTCGAATCGCCAGTAGCCGGGTCCCGGCTTCCCGCGGGGATGGAAGATCTCTTTCGGGTTGTATTCGCAGAGGTCCGGGAGCGGTGGCGAGGAGATGCCGAGCACTTCCCGGATGTGCGGGCCGGGGAGTTCAGGCCCGACGCCGGTGGCGACCACGAAGGTGAAGAGCAGCAGGACGAGACAGATGCCCAAGCCGATCATGGACGTGCGTTTACTCAACCGCTTCGCCTCCTGCTTCGACGGCCGCCTCGATGGCGCCCTGTTGTTGTTCGACGATCCCGAGCAGCCAGGCTGCGTGGGTCTCCACCCGAAACTGATGGAGGGTTCCGGCTAGGTTTGCGGTCCCGCCGAGCAGCGCGAGCACCGGCTTGTAGCCCCACCGGTGCCGGCTCAGGCGAACCAGCGGCTGACCCGGAAACCCAAGCTCGCGAAAAAAGAAGTCCTCCGGCAGCGGGCCGAGCGTTTCAGGATGGACGCGGTGCACAGTCCATCGGGCCCGACCGGAGCTCCTCATCGTCGCCAGAAACTCCGGCGGCGAGATCCGGTGCCGGTGTTCGGCCAGGAGGCCGCGATCGAATACCGCTTCCAGGCCGAGATCGGCGCAGCGCAGGCCGAAATCACGGTCCTCGTGGCGCAGATGCCGGCGGGCGCCGGGGTCGTTGCCGATGAAATCGATCCGCAACGCGTCTTCCCGGCGCAGCGACACGTTTCCGCCCCACAGCCCTTGCAGGATGCAGCTCGGATCAGCTTCGTATTCGGCGCAGACTCGCTCGTAGGCGCGGCTGTAGAGCTCGATTCCAAATTCACCGCGGCGACGGCGGGGGCGACGGGCGACGGGCATGTACCCGACGATAACCAGCCCCCTCCCGACAGCGTGGTGCCGTGCGTGCCCCTCTGCCAGGCCTGCCTGGGGAAGAACATCGTCGTCGAGGATCAGAACCACCTCGGAACTCGCCTCCTCGATCCCTCGCAGCACCGCCGCCGGTTTGCCCGCCGCCTCGATCGCGAGCGGACGCAGCCGGTCGTCTTCTGCCGCCCGCGCTCCCAATAGCTCAAGCGATCCGTCGTCGCCGCCGTTGACGACGATCACCACCTCGCCGAACGGCTCGGCGAGGACGGCGTCGAGCAGCTCGGGCAGCCGCTCCCTGCGAGCATGCGTCGGGATCACGGCCGCGACTTGCGTGCTGGTCGTCATCGCTCAGATGTTGGCGAAGGTCCCAGTCGGCAACCGCCGCAGCGCTCCGACCCAGTCGGACGACTGCAGGGGCTTGTACTCATGGGGATAGGCGGGGTGGACCATCACCTCGACCGTGGCCCGCCGCGCGAGCCCGAGCGTCTGTTCCGGCGGCGGCCCCTCGAGGCCGGGCCAGAAGGTCTCGATAGAGAAGAAGTAGTCGGTCGAGCGGAAGCGGGAGAGGACCAGGCGCCGGCGCGCCGCCCGCAGGAGGGGGGCGAGCGGGCTGCGCCGGTCGACGTCGCTGAGGGCGTTGCGGATCGCGGTCCCGCGCGGCAGCGAGCCGCCGAGGAGGACGTTGGCGGCCATGTGGCTGTGATGGTGGCCGTCGACGTGCGTCGGCCGGCGGCCGTAGAGCTCGACGAAGCGCTCCCACTGGTCCGCGACCACCCGGTCCACGTCGTCGCGGATGCGCGGGTCGTAGACCCAGCGCCGCAGGCGGCTGCGGTGGAAGCGGTCGAGCAGGCGGCGCTGGCGGTCGCGGACCGAAGCCGGGACCGATTCGTCCGAGTACTCCTCGAACAGGTTGAGATGGAGCCCGACGCCCATCCGCGGGAGGTCGGCCGCGAGCGAGGCCGCCCCCGCGGTGCCGGCCATGAACATCATCGCCGTCGTGCTCGTCAGGCCGCCCGCCCGGTGGCACTCGGCAATCGCCCGGGTGGTCGGCTCGTCGTACCCCCAATCGTCGGCATTGACGATCAATAGGCCGCGCTCAGCGCCCATCGGCGGGGAGCTCCTTCCGGACGAGTCCCCGCAGGTAGCGGCGGTCGGCGAGCAGGCGCCGGTGCCCCCGCGCCCAGCTGCGCAGGAACGGGATCGCCAGGGCAGGTCGGCGGAGGTAGACCTTGGCGCTGGCCAGGAACCCGAGCACCTCGTAGGCGAGCGTACGGCCGATGCTTGGGTTGGCGATCAGGGCGTCGAAGAGGAGGCTGTATATGTGCCAGCTCTGGTGCTCGACCGTCTCCGCCAGGCGGTTCGGGTCGAACGAGAGCGGAACGTCCGGGTGGGCGGCCCGGGCGTCGGGGGCGAAGAGGATCTGCACCCCGTGGCTGCGCCACAGCGCCCCCATGAAGATGTCGTCCGCGGTGTCGATGCGCTCGTTCCAGGGCCAGGCGAGGGCGAACCTTCGCGGGTAGAGGAAGAGCGCGCCGATCACGAAATCGGGGTCCTCGCCCTCCAGGACGGGCCGGCCATAGCCGATGCGCCGCTTCTTGACCGGGGTGCTCCAGGTGCCGTTGATCGAGACGCTGCCGGCGACGACGCGGCGGCCATGGCCCTCTGCGTAGTGCTGCACGAGGCGGTCGATCGCTTCGGGCTCGAGGATGAGGTCGTCGTCGACGTCGACGAGCAGGTCCTCCTGCGCCGCCCTGGCGCCGGTGTTGCGGGCGGCGGCGACGTTAGCCCCGTCGTGGGGGCAGAGTCGCGCCCACGGGTAGGCCTCGCAGACCTCACGGACGGCCTCCCGCTCCTCGGCAGCCGGGCTCGAATCGCAGATGTAGGCGGGAAAGGCGAGCCGCCCCTGCGAGGGAGCGAGCGAATCGAGGCAGCGGCGGAGCGGCTCGGGCCGCGAGCGGGTCGGGATCACGACGGCAACCGATGGGGCCGCTGCGGCGGCCTCGGTCACGAACCAGGGGCGAGGGGCATGAGGAACAAAGCCGCGCAAAGGCTAGCTGTCCGGGGCCCACCGAGCCTGCCTGGCGCGCGATTTCGAGTCGTCGCCGCGGGCTAGGGTGTCGCGATGCTCCGCGTCCTCCTCCCGACCCCCGACTTCCCCCCGAGCACCGGCGGCATCGCGGTGCTGCTGGGGAACCTGGTGCGCAGCACCCCCGGGCTGGAGGTCCGGGTGGTTGCGCTGGGCGAGGACGGGGCAGCCGAGCTCGATCGCGCCGAGGGTTTCGACACCCGGCGGGTGGGCAGCGTCGGGATGAGGCGGCAGCTGGCGGTGCCGATGCTGAACGCGCGGTTGCTCTACGAGGCCCTGCGCTTCCGGCCGGACGTGATCCTCAGCGGACACGTGGTCGCGAGCATCGCGGCGATGCCGGTTCAGCGCCTCCTGCGCGTCCCCCTGGTCCAGTACGTCCACGCCGACGAGATCCGGGTCCGGCCGCGGTTGGCGGGAAGGGCGGTGCGGGCGGCGGCGACGACGATCGCCGTCAGCAGCTACACGCGCGACCTTGCGATCGACGCGGGCGCCGACCCTCGGCGCGTCCACGTGATTCCCCCCGGGGTCGAGCTGCCGAGCGGCGCTGCGGCCGGGCGCAGCGAGGACCCGATCCTCCTCACCGTCGCCACCTTCGTCTCGCCGCGCAAGGGGCACGACGTCATCATCCGGGCGCTGCCGTCGATCAGGGAAGCGGTTCCCGGCGTGCGCTGGGTCGTGATCGGCGACGGCCCCCTGCGGCCGAAGATCGAAGCGGGCGCCGTCGCTGCCGGCATCGACGACGCGGTCACGTTCCTCGGCCGGGTGGACGACGCCGAGCGGGACAGCTGGCTCGACCGGGCGCGGGTCTTCTGCATGCCCAGCCGCCTTCCGCCCGAAGGAACCGGCGGGGAGGGGTTCGGGATCGTCTACCTGGAGGCCGGGGCCCACGGCCTGCCGGTGATCGGCGGCCGCGTCGCCGGCGCGCTCGACGCGGTGGTGGACGGCGAGACCGGCCTCCTCGTCGACCCGGTCGACTATCAGGCAGTCGCGGCGGCGGCGATCGAGCTGCTCTCGAACCGGAGCCTGGCCGATCGCCTCGGCGCGCAGGGCAGGCGCCACGCCGCCGAGCATGCCTGGCCGCGGATCGCCGCGCGGGTCGAAGCCCTCCTGCGCGAGACGGCGGCCGGGCGCGATGGCTGACCTGCGTGTCCTGTATGTGAACCAGACCGCACAGGTAAGCGGTGCGGAGCGGTCCCTGTTGACCTTGATCGCAGGGTTGGAGGCAGAGGTCGACCCCCTCGTGGCTTGCCCGGAGGGCGAGCTCAGCGCCGAGGTGCGGGCGTTGGGAATCGAGCCGATCCCGATCTCGGGGACCAAGGCGAGCTTCAGGTTGCACCCGCTGCACACCGGCCGCGGCCTGCTGGAGATCGCGCGGTGCTCGCTGCAGGTCCGCCGCATCGTCGCGCGGGTCGGCCCGGACCTCGTCCACGCCAACACGACCCGGGCCGCGCTGCTGGCGCTGCTGGCACGCAGTCGGTCCGGGCCCCCGACGATCGCTCACATCAGGGACCTGGCCCCGGAGGGACGCGCGGCAGACCTGGTCCTCTCTCTCATCGCTCGCCGCGCCGACGCGATCGTCGCCAACTCCGCCTACGTCGCCGATCGGTTCGGCCAGGCACGGGGGCGGGTGCGGGTCATCCACAACCCGATCGACCTCGGGCGCTTCGATCCGGGGAAGGCGGACGGCCGGGCGGTGCGAGCGGAGCTCGGCATCGGTGAGGACACGGTCGTCCTTACCGTCGTCGGCCATATCTCGCCGATCAAGGGCCAGGACGAGGCGATCGCGATCCTGGCGGATCTGGTCGCCGCGGGAAACGACGTGGTTCTCCTCCTGGTCGGGTCGGTCAAGTTCGCGAGCGCCGGCACTCGTCTCGACAACCGCGCCTTCGGCGAGCGGCTCCCGCTCCTGGCGTCGGAGCTCGAGGTCGCCGACCGGGTGCGGTTCCTCGGCGAGCGCACCGACGTGCCGAGCCTGCTGGCGGCAACCGACGTCCTCCTGATGCCGTTCTGGCGCGAGCCGTTCGGGCGGGTCGCGGTCGAGGCGATGGCGATGGGCGTCCCGGTCGCGGCGAGCGAGGTGGGAGGGCCCGCCGAGATCGTTCGCGCCGACGTCGACGGCCTGCTCCTGCCGCCGAGAGCGCCGGGGGCGTGGAGCGATGCGCTCGAGCGGCTTCTCCCGGACACCGGGCGGCGGCGGGGTCTGGGGGAAAACGCCCAGGCTCGCGCCGCCGACTTCGGCGTCGGCGCGCACGTCGCCCAGGTCCTCGCCCTGTACCGGGAGCTTCAGCCTGCGGCCGGGTTCGGATGAGCGCTGGTCGGTGCATTACCATGGCCGCGAGTTGCTCGAACGCACCGAACCTCTGTGAACCAACCGCTCTGATGGGGATCGAAAGCTGACCGGACGGCTGAATCGATCTTCCTACGAGATCGGCGCAGGCGTGCTGGCGTCCGTTGTGCTCGGAGTGCTCGTCGGTGCCGGTCAGCCGCTGGCTGCGGTCGGGTTGCTGGTGGCGGCCGGCGGCCTCTTCCTTCTCACCAGGCCCAGGTGGGCGCTGTGGGGATTCCTGGGGTTCCTCCCGTTCTTCGTGTACCCGGTCAGCTTCGGCCACCTGTCCCTTTTCGTGGGGCTCCCAGCCGCGCTGGCAGTTTCGGTGGTGCTCGTGGCCGGAACGGAAGGCCGTTCCCATGGCTCGATCAGGCTTCCCACGGCCACCTTCTCGGTTCTCGCAATCGCCGCTATCGCCAGTGCGCTCTTTTCCTCGGATCCGCCCCATGCACTTTCCCGCGTGCTCTACCTGGTCAGCTTCGGCATCTTGGCGGCGAGCGTTGCCTACGCCCGCTCCGCCGGGGTGATCCGTGACCGCGACGTCCTTGCGCCGCTGCTGCTCGGCGCTACCGGAGCGGGGATCGCGCTGCTCGCTCAGTTCGTCCTCCAGTTCGCCGTCGGGACGACGACCGTGCAGAGCCAGTTGCTGTCCCTGTACCCGGTCTTCGGAGGGAGTGGCGGGGAAACCGCGGTGGGACAGAACTGGGTCGTTCCGAGCTTTCACCTCTTACGCGCCATCTTCCCCTTTATGACCGCCCCGGGCGCGGGTCAGTACATGATGGTCGCCTTCGTCACCGCCGTGCTCGCTCTTCACTTCGATATCGGCGATCTCGATCGCCGCTGGCTGCGCTGGTCGGTCTTGATAATCGGTTGCGGCCTGGCCGCGACTCTTTCGAGGCAAGCCTGGGTCGGCGCTCTTGTCGCGATGGCGATCGTGTTCGTCAGGGCTCGTCCCGCCAGCCTTCTGATGGGCATCGCCGTCGTCTCCCTCGTCGCGTTCATAGTGCCGCTTCCCGGCACGCACGAAACCTTGGGCCAATACCTCCTCCTATCAACGGACGTCCAGTCGGAATCTTCCGGGTCGCGGGTGGCGATCTGGTCGGAAGCGATCAACTACGTCGAGCACGGGAGCATCCTGGGACTGGGCTCCGGCCAATACCAGACCCTGTCCACCGGCCCGGCCGTCTACTACGCGCACAACGTGGTTCTCGACGCTCTCGTCGAGTTGGGTTACCTGGGCGGCTCTGTATTCATCGCATTCGTCCTGAGCTTGCTGGCGATCATGTGGCAGCGCTCCCGGCAGCTCGTATTCCTGGTGCTGGTGTCTGTGGTGGTCGCCAACATGTTCGACGACGCTCTGTACCTGCCCCGGAACGGCTTTCTCATCGCTGCGCTCGTGGGAATGGCCGCGGGCGCGGCGGCGAAGGCGCCCGAGCCTGCCTCGCAAGCTCGAAGCGCCGAGGTCGAGGGCCGGGTCGAGACCTCGCTGAGCGCTCCCGTCTCCGCCTGAGGGCTCCGCCGGCGGCCGGTCGGAGCCGTTCCCGCGACTCCCTCCAGGCGAAGCTAATGGCAACACCTGGCGCTGCCGATACAGCGCTTGTGCAACCTTCAAGGCTCTCCTCAGTCTCGTCTTGCGGCTGTGCTTCAATGGGCGGAATGATCCCTGGGCTTTCTGCCGAGAAGCGGCTTGGGCGTGGCATGGTCGCGGGGTGGGCGCGCCTTCCACAGCCATGACCAGACGAGCACCCGAAGAGATCGAGGCAGAAAAGTCTGACTTGCGCGGCGTGGTCGCGGTGCTGCGGCGACGAGCCGGTCTCATCCTCCTCTGCGTCGTCCTCGCAGCCGCCGCCGCGGTGGGCTTCTCGCTTGCTCAGCAGAAGGAATACTCGGCATCGGCATCGCTGTTGTTCCGGAATCCCGGCTTTGCCGAAAGCCTGTTCGGCAACTCGGTGACGACCCCCGCCACGGATCCGACCCGCGAAGCGGCGACGAACGAGAAGCTGGTCGGGCTGGAGATAGTCGCCAAACGGACCTCGGAACACCTCCAGGGCCTGACCGCGGAAGAAATCTCGGAAATGGTCGGCGTCTCGGCCTCGGGTGAAGCGGACATCGTCTCTGTCACCGCGACGGGCCCGGACCCGGCACAAGCCAAGACCGTCGCCAATGCCTTTGCGCACCAATTCATCGCCTTCAGAGCGCAAGCTGACAAAGCGAAGCTGACGGAAGCCAAGAAGCTGGCCGAAGAAGAGTACAGCCGCCTCTCACCCGAACAACAGGCGGGCCCGCGCGGGGAGGCCCTCAGCAGCGGCGCCGAGAAGCTCGGCATCCTCGCCTCGCTTCAAACCGGCAACGCCGAGCTGGTGCAGCCGGCCGAACTGCCGAGCTCCCCCTCCTCGCCCAAGCCGCTGCGAAACGGGGTGCTCGCCGCGATCATCGGCCTGCTCCTCGGATGCGGTCTCGCCTTCTTCTTTGAGCGGCTGGACCGCAGGCTGCGCAACCCGGAGGAGGCTCGGGACGCCTTCGGGCTGCCGATTCTCGCGACGGTCCCGGAGAGCAAGGCGATCATGGCTTCGAACCGGCGGACCGCGGCTTTGGAGCTGCCGTTCATGGAGAACGAGGCGTTTCGCATGCTGCGAGCGCAGTTGCGGTACTTCAACACCGATCGGGTGGTGCAGACGGTGGCCATCTCGTCGCACGCAGCCGGAGTCGGCAAGAGCACCGTGGCCTGGAACTTGGCGCGCATCGCGGCGACCTCGTCGAGCGCGATCGTCGTCGAGGCCGATCTGCGCAACCCCACCCTCTCCGCCCAGCACGCCCTCGGCTCGGCTCCCGGCCTCGCAGAGCTGCTGACGCATCAGGTCGGGCTCGATGCAGCGATCCAATCCAAGCCGCTCTCAGGGGGATCCAACGGCGCCGGGATCGGAGGAACTCATCTGGACGTCATCGTCGCCGGGTCCCATCCGCCCAATCCGGCCGAGCTCATCGAGAGCCAGACCATGAGTGACATCCTCGCCGAGCTGAAGAGGCGTTACGAGCTTGTGGTCATCGATACGGCGCCGATCGGCGTCGTATCGGACGCCATCCCCCTGCTCCGCATGGCGGACGGCTTGATCGTGGTGGCTCGAATCGGCGAGACCACGCGCGACGCAGCGGCCGAAATGGCCAACCAGCTCGATCGCCTCGGCGTTCCCACCCTGGGCGTTGTCGCCAATGCAATCAAGCTGCCACGACGCAGCCGGTACGGCTATGGATATGGCCCTGGGCCCCAGGAGGCGCCGGTCGAGCGTCCGTCGGATGCGCAACAGGTCAAAGCGGCGAACCAGGCCCATAGGAGCGACGAGCCGCCCCCCCGCCGCAGGGCCACGGCGCGGTCCGGTGCGCCAGGGGCGTCTTCGGGTCCGGCTTCGGGCGAACGTCGCGACTGAGGCCCTCTGTTTGCGCGCCGAAGAGTGTTCGGCCGGCGCGGGCAGCTTCGAATCAGGCTCGGGACAAGGTGTCGCGGCAGCCGTTGACGATGTCTCGTATCCCGGTGCGGAACGAGGCCGAGCTGAAACGTTGCGAACGAGACCGGATCATCTCGGGGTCGAAGCGGCCGAACTCAGCGTCGCGGATCGCTTCGGCGAGGCCGGCCGCGCTTTCGTCATCGACGAGGAGGCCGGTTTCACCGTCCACCACCGTCTCCCGCACGCCCCCCCTGCCGACGGCGATGACCGGTCGGCCGGCGGCTTGGGCCTCGACCGCCGCTATCCCGAACTCCTCGACGTTCGGCACCACCAGTGCCAGGCAGCTCGCGTAGAGCTCGGCGAGGCGCTCGTCGGTGACGCTGGCGAGAAACTGGACCGGACGATCCGCGTAGCGCGCTTCCAGCCCCGCTCGCTCCGGTCCGTCGCCCACCACCTTGATCGGGAGTTCCGCGAGCTTCGCGGCCTCGATGGCGACGTCGACGCGCTTGTGGCGGACCAGCTGGCCGACGAACAGCAGGTAGTCCTCCGGCTCGCCGATCGAGAAGCGCTCGACGGCGACGGGCGGATGGAGCACCTCTGATTCGACACCGTATACCTCGGCGATGCGAGCCCTGGTGATCTCGGAGTTGGCGACGAAATGGGTCACCCGCCGCGCGGCCTCGAGATCCCAGTTGCGGATGCGTGCGAGGGTCCTCCGCATCAGCGGACGAGCCAGGCGAGGCGTCTCCGACATCGCCCGGTCCTGCTCGAACCAGGCATAGCGGAAGGGGGTGTGGCAATAGCAGACGTGGAGCGCACCTGGCCGGGGCCGGATCCCATGGGCAAAGGCGCTGCTGCTGGAGACGAGGACGTCGTACTCCTCGACCGGCAGGTGCTCCACGGCGCGCGGGAAGGTGGGCAGCAGGCAGCGAAAGCCCTTCTGGCCGACGCCGAGCCGCTGGAGATAGGAGGGGTGCACCTCGCGTCCCGCGAACGCCGTCGCCCCGGCAGGGTCGTAGAGCAGCGTGTAGATCGGCGCGGCCGGCCAGCAGGCGCTCATCTCGGCGAAGGTCCGCTCAGCCCCCCGCATCACCAGGAGGTAGTCGTGGACCAGTGCCAGCTTGTTGCTAATAGGCGCCGCGCCCCGAGAGCACAGCCGGGACGGTGGCGAGCAGGATCTCGATGTCCCGCACCAGGGACCAGCCGGCGACGTACTGGTAATCGAACCGGACCATCTCCTGGAACGGGCTCTGCGAGCGGCCGTAGACCTGCCAAGGCCCGGTGATCCCGGGTCGCAGCTCGAGGCGGCGCAGGTGCCATTCTTCGAGTGCGGCCGTCTCGCGGAAGATGAGGGGGCGCGGCCCGACCAGGCTCATGTCCCCCCGCAGCACGTTGAACAGCTGCGGCAGCTCGTCAATCGAGAAGCGCCGAATGAAGCGGCCCACTCGGGTCACCCTCGGATCCTCGCGGATCTTGAACATGACGCCGTCGTTGGCCTCGTTGAGCTTGCCGAGCTCCTGCTTGCGTTGCTCGGCGTCGGTGTACATCGAGCGGAACTTGATCAGCCTGAACCCCTTGTTGCCCCGTCCCGCCCGCGGCTGGCGGAAGAAGACCGCGCCGGGAGACTCGAGCTTGATCGCGATCGCGGTCGCCGCCATCAGCGGCGTGAAGAGGAGGATCAGCGCAGCCGAGCCGGCGATGTCGAGCAGCCGCTTTGCCGCCAGCGAAACGGAGGAGAAGGCGGGCGCACCGATCGAGAGCAGCGGCAGGCCGCCGATCTGGTCGAGGGAGCGGACCCCGTCGAGGAACTCGAACAGCCGTGGGACGACGTCGACGCCGACATGAGCGTCCCGGGAGGCGCGGATCGCCTTCAGCAGCTGCTCATGGTCGACCCGGGAGAAGGCGATGATCACCCGGTCGATGCCCTGCATCTCGATGATCTTCGTCAGGTCGGCGAAGCGGCCCAGCCAGGGAAGGTCCGGCGTCCCCACCTCGTGGACTTCGTCGTCGACGATCCCCACCGGGTTCAGTCCGAACTGGGGGTTGTTGCGGATCTTCTCGGCCACCTGGCCGGCGACCAGGCCAGAGCCGAGGATGAGCGTCCGCTGCCGCAGCTCCTCGACACGGTGGAGCCTGGCGCGGACAAGGGTGCGGGCTGCCCCGGAGAAGAGAAACAGGGCGAAGATCGTGCTGAAAGCGACGCCGGCAGGAGCTGAGAAGCCGGTCAGATATGAGACCCCGAACGTCGGCCACGTCATCAGCATCAGCGCGACGAGGCCACGGGGGAGGTCGGAAACCGTGGAGGCCCAGCTCGAGAGCTGTTCGCTGCGGTAGAGGCCGATGCAGAAGCCGGTCAGCGGCCAGAGGAGGGTGACCAGGCCCGTGAAGAGGAGTCCCGTCCTCGCGTCGCCACCGAAGGCGAGGGCGGCGAGGATGCCGGCCAGGGCGGCTGCGACCAGGTCCCCGGCGAACAGCATGCGCGCCAGCACGGCGCCGCGGCGGCGGGGACGCGCCCGCTCTCGGGGCAGCTCGTGGCTGAGCTCCCGCTCGGCGAGGGCATGCTGGTTTTGGCCTACGGTCGAGGACTCCACATCAATGCTTTCGTATAAACAAACTGGTTTCCATCCGAGACCCGGCGAACCGGTGACCGCAGCGGGTGGGGGTCGGCTGAAAGGGCCTCTTGGGGTGCTTGCATTTTCCCATAACCTCCAACACCTCGACAGCGCCGTCGGAGTGCTCTTAATCCGCAATAAAGGTTGCACCGGATCGGCCGAAGGGGAAGGCCTTGGACGGATATTCAGCGAAAAGCGGTAACCCTTCGGTCGAAAGGCAGTACTCGATCGCTTGAAAACTCGTAGGACGTTCAGTGTGCCTCGCCGGAGGCGTGAGCCGGAGGCCGGGACTCCTCCGCCAGCGAGGTGATCTCGAGCTGGCCCTGGGCGGCCGCTTCCAGCACCTCGGTCGCCTCCTGGGCGGAGCGGGCGTAGAGCTCGACCAGCAGGTGGACGACGATCTGCTCGTCGTCGTGCTTGTGGAAGCGGACGTGGGTGAAGAACTCGCGCACGCCGGCGTCGCCGAAGGCGCCGAAGGTGAGGAACTCGATCGCTTCCGGGCCCGAGCAGCTCTCGACCCGGTCCTGATCGACGGTGACCGTGCAGGAAGCGACCCAGGGGGTGCCGGCGACCATCCGCTCCCAGCGGTCCTCGATCGGCACCACCCGGTCGCCTTCGAAGGTGAGGTGGGGCTGGTCGTGCATGCAGTCGAGGCACTGGACGACAGATTCCTGCACCTCGTCGATCCCGTCGGCGAGCTCTCCGGTGTCGGGATCGACCCGCCGGATCGCGTCGTAGTGGATCTGGATCTCGAGGTTCTGGGACCAGCAGCGGTAGCACCGCAACCAAGCCGCCCGCCCGTCACCTAGCTCGCTCATCGGTCCATTGTTGCGAGCGCGACGGCTGGGCGCTATGCAGCCGCGCCCGCGCCGGCCCGCTGGCCGACCAGGTCGACGATTTCGCCCATGATCTGGTTGACGTCGAAGTCCTTCGGCGTGTAGACGCCGGCGACGCCGGCCCCGCGCAGGCGCTCGGCGTCGGCGAGGGGGATGATGCCGCCGACGACGACGGGCACCTCGACGCCCTCATCCCGCAGCAGGCGCACGACCTCGGGGATCAGCTCCAGGTGGCTGCCGGAGAGGATCGAGAGGCCGACCACGTCGACGTCCTCCTGCAGGGCGGAGGAGGCGATCTCCTCCGGGGTCAGGCGGATGCCCTGGTAGATCACCTCCATGCCGACGTCGCGGGCCCGCAGCGCCACCTGCTCGGCGCCGTTGGAGTGGCCGTCGAGGCCGGGCTTGCCGACCAGGATCTTGATCCGGTGCCCGATCTGCTCGGAGGTCTCGTCGACCCGGCGGCGGATCTCCGCCAGCTGGTCGCGGTTGGAGGCGGGGGAGGCGCCGTCGACGCCGGTCGGCGCCCGGTAGGCGCCGAAGACCTCGCGCATGGTCGCCGCCCACTCGCCGGTCGTCGCGCCCGCCCTGGCGGCGGCGATCGTCGCCGGCATCACGTTCACGCTCTCGTCGGCCGCGGCTTTTGCCAGGTCCTCGAGGGCGGCGGCGACCGCGTCGGCGTCGCGCTGCGCCTTCCACTCCTCGAGCGCCTCGATCCGCTCACGCTCGACCTCGGGGTCGGGCGTGAGGATGCCGCCGTCGGCGCCCGCGGTCAGCGGCGAGTCCTCGGTCTCGGTGAAGCTGTTCTGGCCGATCACCTTCTGCTCGCCGGCCTCGATCCGCGCCACCCGCTCGCGGTGGCTCTCGACCAGGCGCGCCTTCATGTAGGGGACGGCGTTGACGGCCCCGCCGTGCTCCTCGACCACGGCCATCTCCGCCCGCGCCCCCTCGGTCAGCTCGGCGACCAGGCCGTCCATGACGTGCGAGCCGGCGAAGATGTCGGGGTACTCGAGCAGGTCGGTCTCGTTGGCCAGCACCTGCTGGATCCGCAGGCTCCACTGCTGGTCCCAGGGGCGGGGGAGGCCCATCGCCTCGTTCCAGGCCGGCAGCTGGATCGCCCGCGCCCGGGCGTCGCGGCTCAGCGTCACCGCCAACGCCTCGAGCACGATCCGCTGGATGTTGTTCTCCGGCTGCGCCTCGGTCAGCCCCAGCGAGTTGACCTGCACCCCGTAGCGGAAGCGCAGCATCTTCTCGTCGCTGACGCCGTAGCGCTCGCGCCCGATCTGCTGCCAGAGCGCGCTCATCGCCCGCAGCTTGGCGATCTCCTCGACGAGGCGGATCCCGGCGTTGACGAAGAAGGAGATGCGGCCGAAGACCTTCGGGAAGTCCTCCTCGGCGACCTGGCCGCGGCGTTTCACCTCGTCGAGCACGGCGATCCCGGTCGAGAGGGCGTAGGCGATCTCCTGCACCGGCGTCGCCCCGGCCTCCTGCAGGTGGTAGCTGCAGATGTTGGTCGGGTTCCAGTTCGGCACCTCGTTGACGGAGAAGGCGACCATGTCGGCGATAAGCCGCATCGAGGGCTCCGGGGGAAAGGCGTAGGTGCCCCGCGAGAGGTACTCCTTGATGATGTCGTTCTGCGTCGTCCCCTTCAGCTGGGCGCGGTCGACCCCGTTCTCCTCGGCGACGGTGACGTAGAGGCCGAGCAGCCAGGCGGCGGTGGCGTTGATCGTCATCGAGGTGTTCATCTCGTCGAGCGGGATGCCGTCGAGCAGCTGGTGCATGTCGCCCTTGTGGGCGATCGAGACGCCGACCTTGCCGACCTCGCCGCGGGCGAGGACGTGGTCGGGGTCGTAGCCGGTCTGCGTCGGCAGGTCGAAGGCCACCGAGAGCCCCGTCTGGCCCTTGGCCAGGTTCTTGCGGTAGAGCTCGTTGGAGCGGCGGGCGTCGGAATGGCCGGCGTAGGTGCGCATCACCCACGGCCGGTCGGGCTGGGGAAGTCGGTGGTCGCTCATGCGCTGAATGATATTTGCATTCGGCGTTCGTCCTTTTCCGGGCAGCTGACCGTAAAAGGACGAACGCCGCGGTTGTCGGGGCCGAAATCCGGCGCCCAGGCCGCCGGGAGGCGCATCTTTCGGCCTCGCCTGTGTTTAGGCTGGCGACTCGATGAAGCTCCGCTTCCCAACTGCCTTCCTGGCCGCGCTCGCGGCGGGACTGCTTGCCTGCGCGGTGGCCGGGGCGGCGATGATCGGCATCTACCGCAACCCGATGGAGTCGCTCGGCCAGCGCAGCCAGCTGGTCAAGCTCTCCGGCAAGACCTGCAGCCGGGCCGGCGTGGCGGGGGCGATGCGGGTCACGATCGGCAAGGCGACCAGCTCCTGCTCCTACCGCACGCCGGTGCTCGGCCGCGACCTCGAGATCGCCGCCACCGAGCGGCTACTCAGCGGCACCCCCACCGGGCTGCAGAAGAAGGCCTACCTCGGGCTGGAGCTGCGGGCCGGCGGCGGCGCCAAGTACGCGCTGGTGGTCTTCCCTGGCCAGCGCAAGGCGCAGCTGATCAAGGTCACCAAGGACGGCACGAAATACCTGGCGATCGCCAAGAACCAGAAGGCGATAGGCGGGGTCAACGAAGCGAACAAGCTGCGGCTGCGGGCGGTCAACGTCACCAGCGGCCCGGAAAAGGGGCAAGCGCAGATCTTCGCCTACGTCGGCAAGGCCCTGGTCGGCGAAGCCAAGGACGAAGCCGCCGGTGAGCTCTCCGGCCGCGCTTCGGCCGTCGTCGTCGGCGCGGTCAGGAACGGCAACGGGATCGTCGCCAGCGTCGACGACGTCGTCGTCCGCGTTCCCAGTCCCTTCTAGCCATAATCCAGCGATGTCGACGAGCACCGTGGAGCGGCCCCGTTCTGCCGGCCCCGGGTCGGACCTCGGCGGCAACTGGCGGGTGATCGTCTGCAACGACAACCACAACACCTTTGACCACGTTGCCCAGACCCTCTCGCGGGTCCTGCCCGGTGTCAGCCTCGAGCAGGGGCACCGCATCGCCGACCAGATCCACCACGGCGGCCAGGCGATCGTCTGGACGGGCGCCCGTGAGCCCGCCGAGCACTACTGGGAGCAGCTCGACGCCGCCGGGCTGACGATGGCACCGCTCGAGCGTTCGTGAAGCGTCTCCGCCTGCCCCGTGCCAGGAGGGCTCCGCGGCCGGCCGACAACGACAGGCCGATCCTCGCGGTCGACCTCGACGGCGTCGTCTCGCTGTTCGGCTTCGAGGAGCCACCGCGGGCGGTCGAAGTCGAATTTCAGCTGGTTGACGGGAAGATGCACTGCCTGTCGAGGACCGCGGCGCAGCTGCTGCGGGCGCTCGCCGACCGCTACGAGGTGGTCTGGGTGACGGGCTGGGAGCGAGGCGCGCACCAGATGGCGCAGCTGCTCGCCCTGCCGGAGTGGCCGTACCTCACCTTCGACGGGGCGGCGCGGTTCGGCTCCGCGGACTGGAAGCTGGCGCCGCTCGAGCACTATGCGCGGGGACGTGCCCTCGCCTGGCTCGACGACAGCTTCGACGAGACCTGTTACGAGTGGGCCCGGCAACGCCGGGAGCCGACCCTGCTGGTCGGCACCGAGCCCGAGACTGGGCTCCTCGATGTGCACGCCGAAGCGCTCGGCGGCTGGGCTCGCAGCCTTGCGGCGGCGGAGCCCGACCGCTTGCCGTAGCGGCGCCCCGGGGCTACTCGGCGGCGAGGAGGATGTGCCAGGCGGGGAGCAGGGGAATGTCGTAGAGGTCGATGACCGCCGCGCGAGCGTGCTCGATCTCGTCCGAGAACCAGTAGCGTTCGAAGTCGGAGCGGTTCTCCCAGAGCGACGTCTGGCGGATCGCCAGCGGGTCGTCGGTGGAGCGGGTCAGCGACCAGCTCTTGGCGCCGTAGGCGGGCATCTTCGCCGCCATCGGTTCCCAGAGGTCGAGGAAGCGGTCCGCCCGCAGCGGGGTGATGTGCCAGTCGAGAGTGCAGACCTCCATCAGCTCTTTCCTTCCGCTCGTTCGGCTCGGGCGCTCACGCGCCGACCTCCGCGCGGATCGCGCCGGGGCCGTCCTCGTGCTTGCCTTCCTGCTCGTTCTCGGCACCGACGAGGATCGCGATCTTGCCGAGGTGCTTGTTTTCGTGCATCAGCTGGTGTGCCGTGGGGACGCCGTCGAAGCCCATCGTTTCCGACAGCACCGGCCGCACCTTGCCCTCGGCCATCAACTGGTTGGCCCGCATGCACTCGTAGGCATTGGCGAAGTGGGAGCCGATGATCTGCTTCTGTTTCATCCACAGGTAGCGGACGTCGAAGTCGAGCTGGTAACCGGAGGTGGCGCCGCAGATCACGACCTTGCCGAACGGCTTCACGGTGAAGACCGAGGTCGGGAACGTCGCCCGGCCGACGTGCTCGAAGACGATGTCGGGTGCGTCGCCGAGGATCTCTTTGACCCGCTTGGCGAAGCCGCGCGAGGCCTTGAAGCGCTCCTTGTCGGCGGCGGGATCGGCGAGATTGTCGTCGGTGCGCATCATCTCGCGGAACTCGTTGCGGTTGATGTAGTCGACGGCGCCGAGCTGCTTGACCAGCTCGCCCTTCTCGTCGGAGGAGACGACCCCGACCGCATTCGCGCCGGCCGCCTTGCAGAGCTGAACCGCGAAGACCCCGAGGCCACCGGCCGCGCCCCAGATGAGCACGTTGTGACCCGCCTGGATCTTGCAGCGGTCCATCAGCATCCGGTAGGCGGTGAAGTAGGTGAGGCCGTAGGCGGAGGAGTCGACCCAGGAGAGGTTGCGCGGCTTGGCGAGGAGCTGCTGAGCCTGGACTTTGGTGAACTGGGCGAAGGAGCCCCAGGTGGTTTCGTATCCCCAGATCTGCTGGCTGGGGGCGGCGAGCGGGTCGAGCCCGTGCACCTCGACGTCCTCGTAGGAGGCCTGGTTGCAGTGGATGACGACCTCGTCGCCGGGCTGCCAGCGGGTGACGCCCTGGCCGACCTTCCAGACGATGCCGGAGGCGTCCGAGCCGCCGATGTGATGTCCGTACTCCGGATGGTCGCCGTAGCCGAAGATGCTGACCGGCTTGCCGAGCGCCGCCCAGACGTTGTTGAAGTTGACTCCCGCTGCCATCACCCGCACCACCACCTCGAAGGGGCCGGGCTCGGGGACCTCGATCTGCTCGAGCTGGAAGGCGTCCTTCGGTTCGCCCTCGCGCTCCTGGCGGATCACCCACGCCGCCATCGTCTCCGGCAGCGTGCCGGGCTCCACGTCCAACTTCGAGACTGCACTGGTGTCAACGGCCAAGACTCGGCTCCTCCGGGGGTCGTCGCTCTACGGACGGCGAATCCTAGTTCAGTAGCCGCCGGCGCGAATCGAACCGGCGATTTGCCCCACCGGAGGGGCCAAGCGTCGGTCTGGCGTCAGGCGGCTTCCGAGGAGCGACGCATCTCCTCGCTGGTGGTGCGGTACCGCTCGGCGAGGGCGACGACGTCGTCGCGAGGGGGTTCGAGCTCTTTGAGCTTCGGCTCGATCGACTTGCTCGGGGCGAGTTCGCTCAGCGGCTTCACCACCTGCTGCCAGACCTGGCCATGGGTGGTGACCATCGCGGCGCCGCCGTTGAAGGCGGTGACCGACTCGCCCAGCTTCCTGCCGAGCTTGGCGTAGTTCTCGAGGAAGTTGGCCATCGCCTCGGCCATCGTGTAGCCGCGGCCCAGGAGCTCCTCGATGTGCTCCTCCTTGCGCTCGGCATGGGACACCTCGGCGACCAGGATCATCGAGATCGCCAGCTGGGCCGGGGTGATCACGCAGACCCGGGTTTCGTTGAAGAACTTGGTGGCGTCGAAGTCGTCGAGCGCCGAGAGCGCGTGCATCGCGCCCTCGATGGGCACGTACATGAAGGTCAGGCTCGGGCTGCGCTCGAGCCCTTTCCAGTAGTCCTTGCGGGCCAGCGCCTTCGCGTGCTCACGCAGCTTGCGACCGAACTCCTTCAGGCGCTCCGGGTCGCCGGCGGCGAGCGCCTCCGAGAGGCCGTTGAGGCCGGGGTCGTTCGCGAGTTTGGAATCGATCGCGACAACCGAATCGCCGAGGCTGACGACGAAGTCGACCCGCTGGCGGCCGGCTTCCTGGGTCACCTGCTTGAAGAAATCCCTGCCCTCCTCGAGCCCGAGCGAGAGAAGCTGGTTGCGCAGCGCCAGCTCGCCGAATGCGCCACGGCCCTGCGGGCTGGCGATCTGACGCGTCCAGTCGAGGAGGGTGGTCTCGATCCGCTGGTTGCTCTCTGCCGCACCGAGCGTGCTCCGCGCGAGCTCCTCCTGCTTCTGCTGGAAGCGGTCTATGCACTCTTTGAGGCGCTTGATCTCGCTGCCCTGGTCGACGACGACCTGCCGGTCCTGCGTCTGCTCCTTCCGCAGCCGGTCCAGCTCCTGCTCGCGTTCACCGGCGATACGACGCTCGGCGAGCAGTTGCTCGTCCCGCCCCCGCATCTCCATCTTCAGCTCGACGAGCTGCCCTTCCGCCGCGCGGGCTGCAGTCAGCTCCGACTCCAGGGCGGCGGCCCTGTCGGCCGCGGACCTCGCGGCCGCGGATTTCTGGGTGGCGAAGACAGCTGCGGCGACAAGGCCGATCAGGCAGAGGATGGCGAGAAGGATCATCTGAGCCATCCTGGCGACCGCCTCAGACAGAACCGAGCCGGCGATCGAGCGCAATCACCGGCTATCTATGGCAGCAGGACGTCGTTCTTGGAGGAGGCGCGGTAGCTGCCGATCGTCAGGGGGGCTTTGCCGATATCGGTTCCGCCCGCCCTGGCGCCGACTGAGTAAGCCCCCGTCGGCAGTTCGAGCTGGATGGATTCGGGCGAGCGCGCCGGGACCTTGATGCCCTCCAGCAGCTGCGATTGGCGCCGGACCTGGACGGTCGAGTCGCGGCCGGTCTGGTTGACGATGACGAAGATCACGTCGAGCGGCTTGTTCGTCTTGATCGGCGGCTGCGAGCTGTGCTGGTTCTGCGGGATCTGCTGGTTGCGTTCCGGGCCGGCGCCAATTTCGGCCGGCTGGACGATCACCTGCCCGGGGTTGATCGTGACGCTGACCCGGCGCGAGACCTGCGGCCGCGGCTCGTTGGCGTGACGCGATTCGCCGCAACCGGCAACGAGCACGCCGGCAACGAGCACGCCGGCCGTCGCCGCGCCCCGCCACCTTGCGGATCTAGCTCTCCGGACCCCCATCGGGGCTGAATCTAACCGAAGGGGAGGGCGACAACTTCGGCCGTAACGCCATCTTCACCTACGGCGAGGGTGGCGCCCGGCTCGGCCTCGCGGCGCAGGATCGCCAACCCGATCGGACCGCGGGCGGGGGAGACGGCGGCGCTGCCGAGCGTCCCCACCTCCTTCTCGCCGAGCCGCAGCGCCGCGCCCGGCGGCACCGGCGCGCTCAGCCGCAGCCCCCGCAGGTGGCGGTTCGGCTTGCCCTTGTAGTGGAGGCGGGCGACCGTCTCCTGGCCGATGTAGCAGCCCTTCGTGAAGCTGACCGCCCGGTCGTTGATCCCGGCTTCGGCGGGCATCGTCTGCTCGCTGATCTCGTGTCCGACCCGCGGCCGGCCGGCCTCGACCCGGGCGATCTCCGCAGCGGCCTCGCCGATCGGCTGGGCTCCAGCGGTCAGCAGCGACTCGCGAACCAGGTCGGCTCCTTCGGCGGGAACGAGTAGGTCGGCCCCGAGATCGGTGGCTATCGCCCGGCAGCCGACGCCGGCGACGAACACCTCGCGGTGAGCGTGCTCGGGGGAGAGCGGGACGTCGCCGAGCAGCTTCGCGGACAGCGGGCCGATCAGCGACAGCAGCGCCTTACCCTCCTCGTCTGTTTCGACGGTCGCGTCGCGGCCGACGTTGTAGGTCCCGAGGTGGCCGATCAGCACGTCCGCTGTCTCGGGCTCGGTGTCGATCAGGAACTCGTCAGCGTCGAGGCGGAGGACCCTCATGTCGGCGCGGATCTTTCCCTTCCGATCGAGCAACGCCGCGTAGCAGCCGCCGCCCGGCTCGAGTTCGTCGACGTCGTTCGTCAGCTGCCCCTGCAGGAACTCGGCCGCCTCGGCTCCGCGAACGGCGATCCGCGCCCGGTCGGAGCGATCGAGCAGGCCCGCCTCCTCGCGGAGCGCCCGGTACTGGGCGTCGATCTCGAGCGTCGCCTCCATCGACGCCGATTGTAGGGAGGGGGTTCACGGGGCCTGCGGGCCGTCTTGTTCGAACCACACTGCGTTCCAGGGTTTTGATCTGTCAAACTTTTCTCGATGGCGATCCAAAACAGCTTCGCGGAGCCTTTGATCGGTGCCTGAGCGGGTCGGCACGCCGGGCAGCCACGGCCGCGATCGCCGCGCGAGCGGGACCGAAGCGGTCGAGGATTATGCGAAGGCCATCCACGCCCTCGCCGAACGTGAGCCGGGGCCGGTCGGGACCAGCGCCCTCGCCGAGCGGCTCGGCGTCTCGCCGGGAACTGTGACGGCGATGGTCAAGCGGATGGCCGAGCTCGGGCTGGTCGGCTACGAGCCCTACCGGGGCGTCGAGTTGACGGCGCCGGGCGAGCGGATGGCCCTCGAGGTGATCCGCCACCACCGGCTGATCGAATCGTTCCTCGCCGAGGCGCTCGGGATGCCGTGGGATCGGGTCCACGACGAGGCCGAGGTGCTCGAGCACTACATCAGCGAGGAGCTCGAGGAGCGAATCGCGACCGCGCTCGGCGATCCCGACCGCGACCCGCACGGCGATCCGATCCCCGATCGCGACCTGACGATCACCGATCCGGTCCCGGGGGTGCCGCTGCTCGAGCTCGAGATCGGAAGCGGCGGCAGGTTCTCGCGGGTCTCCGACGGACGTCCCGAGATGCTCCGCTTCCTCGACGAAAATGGGATCCGGCCCGGCGCCGGGCTGCGGGTGCTGCGGCGCGAGCCGTTCGGCGGCGCCGTCGTCGTCGCGGCCGGTGGCGGCGAGACGCCGATCGGCCCCGACTTGGCGGCGCGGATGCTCGTCGTCCCCGAGGGGCCGGCTTGAGCGCGCAGCCGCAGGCCCCGGTCCCGGAGCGAGAGCGTGAGCCGGACGAGGTCGCCGTCTCCGAGGCCGACCTCGTCCTCCCCGGCGAGGCGCTGGTCGCCGACGCGGCCCGCCGCTCGCTCGAGGGCAAGCGCCGCGGGCTCTCCCGCCTCTGGCCGTTCCTCGGCCCCGCGTTCATCGCCTCGATCGCCTACATCGATCCCGGCAACTTCGCGACTAACATCGCCTCCGGCGCCCAGTTCGGCTACATGCTGCTCTGGGTCGTCCTCGCCGCGAACCTGATCGGGATGGTCGTCCAGACCCAGTCGGCGAAGCTCGGGATCGCGACCGGCAAGAACCTCCCCGAGCTGTGCCGCCAGCAGTTCCCGCGCAAGACCTCGATCGGGCTCTGGATCCAGGCCGAGCTGGTCGCGATGGCGACCGACATCGCCGAGGTGATCGGTGCCGCGCTCGGCCTCTACCTGCTGTTCGGGATCCCGCTGTTCTGGGCGGGGCTGATCGCCGGCGCCGGCTCGTTCGCGATCCTGGCGATGCAGCAGCGCGGCGTCCGCAAGCTCGAGGCGGTGATCGTCGGGTTCCTCGGGATCGTGATCGCCGCGTTCGCGTTCGAGGTGACGCAGTCGCACCCCGACCCGAAGGGGATCGCAGATGGCCTGTTCATCCCTGGATTCAGCGGGACCGAAAGCGTCCTGCTCGCGACCGGCATCCTCGGTGCCACGGTCATGCCGCACGTCGTCTACCTGCATTCGGCGCTGACCCAGAGCCGCGTCGTCGGGCGCAACGACGTCGAGCGCAAGCGGATCCTCAGGTTCGAGCGGATCGACGTGATCATCGCGATGACGCTAGCCGGCCTGGTCAACATGTCGATGGTGATCGTCGCCGCCGGCCTCTTCAACGCCGGCGGGCTGGTCGACATCGACTCGATCGAGGGCGCCTACGACGGGCTGAAGATGACCGTCTCCGACAATGCCGCGACTATCTTCGGAATCGCCCTGCTCGCCTCCGGACTGGCGTCGACCTCGGTCGGGACGATGGCCGGCCAGGTCGTCATGCAGGGGTTCATCCGGCGCCGGATCCCGCTGACGCTGCGACGGGCGATCACCCTCGCGCCGGCGCTGGTGGTGCTCGCAATCGGCGTCGATCCGACCCGGGCGCTGGTCGTCAGCCAGGTCGTCCTCTCGTTCGGGATCCCGTTCGCGCTGGTTCCGCTGCTGATCATCGCCCGTCGCCGCGAGGTGATGGGCGCGCTCGTCAACCCCGGCTGGCTGACGGCGATCGCCTCGGTCCTGGCGGCGATGATCATCGCCCTCAACGTCTTCCTGCTCCAGCAGCTCTTCTTCGGCTAGGGCTAGGCGCGCAGCGACGCCGGTAGGCTTGCGCCGATGGCGCTTTCGGAGGCCTTCCAGGAGATCGTCGACTCGCTGCCGCGCGACTGGACCGACATGGAGCTCGATCTCCGGATCAGCGACGAGAGCCGCTACGTCGACGCGTCGGTGCCGATGACCCAGATCAACGCGCAGCCCCACTCCGAGGCCGACTGGCACTGGCGGATCAACGTCGCCCACGGGTTCGGGCACGCGGCCGCGCCCGAGACTGTCGCCTGGGTCCTCGAGATGCTCGACCGTCAGGGGATCGACGGCGAGCTGATCGTCCGCGACCTCAACGAGGGCCGCGCCGAGGTCCAGCAGATGTGGGGCCGTCCCGAGAGCGTCCGCGCGGAGTTCCGCCGCCGGCGCTCGATCTAGTGGTCGCCCGCTGACACGGTGGCCCGCGTCCTCGCCCTCGTCACCGACTTGATGCTCGCCAGCCGCGTCGAGGCGCCGCTGACCGCTGCCGGGCACGACGTCACGCTGCGCGGCGAGACCGGCGCCGACGCCGGCGACTTCGACGCGATCGTCGCCGACCTCGAGCTCGTCGATCCGGAGGCGGTGGCGTCGGCCGGGCCACCCGCGCTCGGCTTCTACTCCCACGTCGATGTCGCCACCCGTCGTCGCGCCGAGGCTGCCGGCGTCGACGTCGTCGTGCCGCGCTCGCGGATGGCGCGCGAGCTGCCGGAGCTCGTCGCCGGCCTGCTCGAGCGGACTCGCTGACCGCAACGAGGCGACGAAGCGGCGGTTTCGGGCGGCGCGGGTATTAGACTGGCGCCGCCCATCCGCGCCTTTCGGTGCGGAATCGCCTTTAACAGGAGGTTTTCAGAGTGCAGGATCGAGGATTGGCCGCGTACATCGCGGAGCTGATCGGGACGTTCTTCCTCGTCTTCGTCATCTGTACGGTCGTCAGCCTGTACGTCGCCGGCGGCGGCTCGGCGCAGTTCGGCTCCGATTTTGCGGTCGTCGGCTTCACCCAGGGCCTCGTCCTGTTCGCGCTGATCATGGCGTTCGGCGCCGTCAGCGGCGGGCACTTCAACCCGGCGGTGACGACGGCGGCCGCGTTCCTGCGGCGGATCGACCCGATCGATGCCGTCGTCTACGTGCTCGCGCAGCTCTCCGGCGCCGTGCTCGGCGCGCTCGCCGTCAAGGGCCTGCTGCTCGACGAGGGCCGCGCCGTCGACTGGGGCGCCGGCACGATCAGCCCGCTCCTCGGCTCCGACTTCGCGGGGATGGTCTGCGAGGGGATCGGGGCGCTGCTGATCGTCCTCGGCGTAGTCGCCGTGGCGATGAACAAGCGCGCCCGCAACGAGTGGGGCCCGCTGACGGTCGGCCTCACCTTCGCGTTCTGCGTGTTCATCTTCGGCCCGCTGACCGGCGGCTGCTTCAACCCGGCCCGCTGGTTCGGCCCGGCTCTCGTCAGCAACGAGTGGGGCGGTGTCTGGCCCTACATCGTCGGCCCGTTGCTCGGCGCCCTGATCGCGGCCCTGATCTACAAGTTCGTGATCACCGCCGGCGAGCCCGAGGCCGAGCTCGAGCTGGCCGAAGGGCCCTCGAAGGGGCCTGGACCGCGCCCGCAGAAGTAGGGCGGCTCGAATCGATCCTCAGCGGGGTGTCCTGCCGCCGGCCGGGCACCCCGCTTCGTTAGCGTGAGGTCGATGCGGCGCGTCACGTTCTCTCGCAATCTGACGCTCTCGCTCTCGCGGACCTGCCGCTGCTACTGCAAGTACTGCGCGTTCGCCACCCACCAAGCTCACGTCCACCCTCCCGAGGCCGTGATCGAGCGGCTCGACGCGGCCGCCGCCCGCAACGTCAAGGAGCTGCTCGTCCTCACCGGCGAGCGTCCGGAGGTCAAC
>DASSOC010000064.1:0-10238 GCA_035700965.1 Solirubrobacterales bacterium | reverse complement strand
ATCACTTTGGTGTCGGCGATGACCGGCATGAAGTTCGTGTCTCCACCCCAGCGAGGAACGACGTGGGGGTGGATGTGGTGCTCGACGCCGGCGCCGGCGACCCGACCCTGGTTGAAGCCGACGTTGTAGCCGTGCGGGTCGTAGACCTCCTCCAGCCGCGACATCGAGCGCTGGGCCAGCGCCAGCATCTCCGCGAGCGTCTCCGCCGGCAGGTCCTGGAGGCGGCCGACGTGCTCGTAGGGCGCCACCATCAGGTGCCCGTTCGTGTACGGAAAGAGGTTGAGGATCACGAAGCTGCGCTCGCCGCGGTGGACGATCAGGTTCGCCTCGTCGTCCTCCGCCGCCGGCTTGGCGCAGAAGATGCACTCCTCCTCGATGTCCTTCGAAGCGTCCTTCACGTAGGCGAGGCGCCAGGGCGCCCAGATGCGGAAATTGGCCACGGGCTGCGCATCCTTGCAGAGCCGCGCGCTACAGCCAGCGACGCTTGCGGAAGTAGACGACGAGCCCGACGAGGACGATCGCCATCACGCCGAGCACGAGGAAGAAGCCGGTCTCCCTGCCCTCGTCGGGGACCCAAGTGTTCATCCCCATCACGCTCGCGATCAGGGTCAGCGGCAGGATCACCACGCTGATCGAGGTGAGGACGCGGAGGATGTCGTTGAGCCGGTGGGAGATCACCGACTCGTTGGTCTCCTCGAGCGCCTCGGCGACCTCCTTGTAGTTCTCGAGCATGTCCCAGATCCGCTCGTGGGCGTCGACGACGTCGTCGAAGTAGATCTCGAGGTCGAGGTCGCTCGCCAGGTAGCGCTGCTTGACGCGCTCGAGGTCGCGGAGGACCGGCCGCTGCGGGCGGATGACCTTGCGGAAGTTGATGATCTCCTGCTTGACGTTGGAGATGTCGCGCACGACCTCCTCGGCCCGCTCTTCGAAGATGTCCTCCTCGAGCGCGTCGAGCTTGTTGCCGATCTTGCGCAGCATCGGGAAGCAGTAGTCGAAGCTGTCGTCGACGAGCCGGTAGAGCAGGTAGCCGGAGCCGCGGGAGAAGAGCTGTTCGCGCAGCTCCTCTTTGGCCCGGCAGCGCTCGAACAGGTACTCGACCGGCTGCAGCGGCAGGTTCGGGATCGTGACCACGTAGTCCGGGCCGACGAAGAGGTCGAGCTCGCCGGCGTTGAGCCGGCCGGCGACCGGGTCGAATATCGGCAGGTGGAGGACGATGAAGAGGTAGTCGTCGTAGACGTCGATCTTCGGCCGCTGGTTGCGCGAGAGCACGTCCTCGAGGTCGAGGGCGTGGAAGTCGAAGTGCTCCTCGAGCCAGGTCCGCTCCAGCGATCCGGGCCACTCGATCTTGACCCAGCGCAGGCCGTTCGACTCGATCTGCTCGACGTTCGGCTGCTGGGGCTCAGGCGCCGGCGCAGAGACGAGCTCGCCACGCCGGCCGGGCCGCCGCAGCCTCGGTTTCGGAAGGTTCGGCATCGCTCGGGCTGATCGTCTCGTGGGGCGGTAGCGGGCTCATCGCCTGCCTAGGTTAGCCGCCCGGCGGCGAGTGGAAAGCCAGGCAGCCGCTTGGTATGGTTTCGCCCACATAAGCGCCACATCTAGAGGGGTGGAGGGACTGGCCCATTGAAGCCCCGGCAACCAACTCGGATCGCAAGGTCCGGGACAGGTGCCAAGTCCAGCAGGTCGCAGATCTTGATGATCGAGGACCTGGAAGATGTGGGGAGACGTCCGACCGGACCTCGCCCCACAGATGGCGAGGTTTTTTCGTAAGCGGCGAAATGAGGATCGGATGTCAGTTGAGAGCTTGAAGTGCAAGGAGTGCGGCACCGCATACGAGCTGGACGCCAGCTACGTCTGCGAAAACTGCTTCGGACCGCTGGAGGTCGCCTATGACCACAGCGGCCTCGACGCGGCGGAGGTGAAGCGGCGGATCCAGGCCGGGTCGCAGGGGATCTGGCGCTACAGCGACTTCCTCCCCTTCAAGGGGCGGGCCAGCGACCCGCTGGAGCCGGGCCTGACGCCGCTGCTGAAGGCCGACCGGCTGGCCGAGCGGCTCGGCACCGGGGCCGAGATCTGGATCAAGAACGACGCCGCCAACCCGACCCACTCGTTCAAGGACCGGGTCGTCGCCGTCGCCATCGCAAAAGCGCAGGAGCTGGGCTTCGAGACCGTCGCCTGCGCCTCGACCGGGAACCTGGCGAACGCCGTCGCCGCCCACGCGGCCGCCGCCGGCCTCGACTCCTACGTCTTCGTCCCCGCCAACCTGGAGGAGCAGAAGCTGCTCGCCACCGGCATCTACGGGACCAACCTGGTCGGGGTCCGCGGCAACTACGACGACGTCAACCGGCTCTGCACCCAGCTGGCGGAGACCCACCCCTGGGCCTTCGTCAACGTCAACCTGCGGCCCTACTACGCCGAGGGCTCGAAGACCCTCGCTTACGAGACGGTCGAGCAGCTCGGCTGGGAACTGCCCGACCGGGTCGTCAGCCCGATCGCCTCCGGCTCGCTCTTCACCAAGCTCGGCCGCGGCTTCCAGGAGTGGCTCGACCTCGGCCTGGTCGAGGGCCGCCAGCCGGTCTTCAACGGCGCCCAGGCGCAGGGCTGCAGCCCGGTCGCGACGGCCTTCGCCGAGGGCTGGGAGGTCTGCAAGCCGCAGCGCCCGGAGACGATCGCCAAGAGCCTCGCGATCGGCGACCCGGCCGACGGCCCCTACGCGGTCGAGCATGCGCGGAAGACCGGCGGCGGCGTCGACGCGGTCACCGACCAGGAGATCCGCGACGGGATCAAGCTGCTGGCCGAGGCGACCGGGATCTTCACCGAGACCGCCGGCGGCGTCACCGTCGGCGTCCTGCGCAAGCTGGCCGAACGCGGCGAGCTCGGCGACGGCGAGCGGGTCGTCGTCTACATCACCGGCGAGGGCCTGAAGACGCTCGACGCGACGCGCGATACGTTCCAGATGCACGAGATCGACCCCGCCCTCGAGAGCTTCGAGGCCGAGTTTCCGCAGGAGGTAGCCGTCTAGATGAGCGTCACCGTGAAGATTCCGACGCAGCTGCGCGCCGCCACCGGCGGCAGCGCCGAGCTCGAGGTCGAAGGCTCGACCGTGGGCGAGGTCCTCGACGCCGTCTTCGACGCCCACGGTGGGCTCCGCGACCGGATCACCCAGGACGGCGATCTGCGCCGCTTCGTCAACGTCTACGTCTCCGGCGAGGACATCCGCTTCCAGCAGGGGTTGGAGACCTCCATAAACGATGGTGACGAGGTCACGATTCTTCCCGCGGTCGCGGGCGGCTGAGGCCGTCCCGGCAGGGGTTCCACTTAACTTTTTCGGTGGAACGTCCGATGGCTGACGCCTCTAGCTTGGTGACGAAAAAGTACAAGACGTTCCACCCCTGCCGGGACGGCCTCTTCAGGGCAGCCGATGGACGCTAGGCCGCCGGTCGTCATCCTCTGTGGAGGTCGAGGGACGAGATTGAGGGAGCGGACCGAGTCGGTGCCGAAGGCGCTGGTCGAGATCGGCGGCCGGCCGATCCTCTGGCACGTGGTTCAGATCTACGCCGCGCAGGGCTTCGAGCGGTTCCTGCTGCCGACCGGCTACATGGGCGAGGCGGTGGAGGAGTTCGCCGCCGCCGAGCGCTGGCCGCAGGGCGTCCGGGTCGAGTGCGTCGACACCGGCCTCGACACGCCGACCGGCGGCCGGGTGGCGGCGCTGGGGGATCGGCTCGGGGATGAACCCTTCTGCGTCACCTATGCCGACGGCGTCGCCGACATCGACCTCGAGGGGCTGCTGGCATTCCATCGCGAGCAGGGGGCGCTGGCGACGGTGACCGTGGTGCGGCCGAACCTGCAATGGGGTGTGGCGGAGCTGCGCGGCGATGCCGTCACCGGCTTCGTCGAGAAGCCGCGCAGCGAGCACTGGATCAACGGCGGCTTCTTCTGCTTCGAGGCGGGCGCCTTCGAGTACCTCAGGGCCGACAGCGTCCTGGAGCGCGAGCCATTGGAGCGCCTGGCGGCCGACGGCCAACTCCGCGCCTACCGCCACCAGGGCTTCTGGGACTGCATGGACACCTACAAGGACGCGGTCGTCCTCAACGACCTCTGGACCACCGGCCGCGCGGCCTGGCGGATCTGGGATGCGGCATCGATGGAGGCCCCATGAAGCGCGCGCTGGTAACCGGCGGCCACGGCTTCGTCGCCTCCAACCTGGCCCGGGCGCTGCTCGAACGCGGCGACGCGGTCAGCGTCCTCGACCTGGCGCCGCCGCCGCGCTCCGGCCTGGCGCTGCAGGGGATCGACTCCGAGGTCGAGCTGCTCGAAGTCGATCTGCGCGACGCCGCGGCGGTCGAGGCGGCGGCCTCGGCCGGCGAGTTCGAGGTCGTCTTCCACCTCGCGGCACAGACCCTCGTCGGACCGGCGATGGCCGACCCGACCCAGACCTTTGAAGTGAACGTGCGGGGAACCTGGACGCTGCTCGAGTCCTGCCGCCGGGCCGAGGTCCCGGCGGTGATCGTCGCCTCTTCGGACAAGGCGTATGGCCCGAGCGACGAGCTGCCCTACCGGGAGACGATGCGGCTGCAGCCCGCCTCGCCATATGAGGCGAGCAAGGCAGCGGCCGACGCGATCGCCCTCAGTTACCGCCCGGCCTACGGCCTGCCCGTCGCCGTCACCCGCTTCGCCAACATCTACGGCGGCGGCGATCCGAACTTCTCGCGCCTGATCCCGGAGGCGATCGCCGCCGTCCTCGACGGCCGCCGCCCGCAGATCCGCTCCGACGGCAGCCCCGAGCGCGATTTCCTCCACGTCAGCGATGCGGTGGCGGCCTACCTCGCGGTCGAGAGCGCCGTCGGCGCCGGCGGACCGGGAGCGGGAGAGGCCTTCAACGCCGGCGGCGAGCGGCCCTATTCGGTGGCCGAGGTCCTGGAGACCGTGGTCGAGGTCTCCGGCACCGACCTGCAACCCGACTTCCTCGGCACCGGCAACCCCAGCGGCGAGATCGACCGCCAGTACGTGGACTCGGCGAAGCTGCGCGAGCTGACCGGCTGGCGTCCGGAGGTGGAGCTCCGCGACGGCCTGATCCGCACCCTCGACTGGTACCGCGACCACGCTGGGCTGCGCCCGGAGGCCGCCGAGCGAGCAGGCTAGTCTGCCCCCATGTGCGGGCGCTTCACGGTCACCGGCAAGGACACGAAGAAGATCGCCGACCGCTTCCAGGTCGAACTGGAGAAGGCGCTCGAAGGCGGCGGCGCCGGGGCGCCGGCGAAAGAGAGCGCGAAGGACGGGGGAGAGGCAAAGGAGAAAGCCCCTCCCGGACTCGGGCGCTTCAACGTGGCGCCGACGCAGGAGATCCTCGTCGTCCGCTCCTCGCCCGACCCCGAGGAGGCCGAGAAGGGCGAGCGCGAGGCGAAGCTGATGCGCTGGGGGCTGGTGCCGGTCTGGGCCAAGGACCTCAAAGTCGGCTACCGGATGATCAACGCCAAACGGGAGAACCTGCTGAAAAGCCGCGCCTACGGGCCGCTCGTGGACAAGTTCCGCCACCGCTGCCTGATCGTCGCCGACGGCTTCTACGAGTGGATGAAGGCCGAGGACCCCAAGCAGCCGCGCCAGCCCTGGCGGTTCACCGTCGACGGGGGCGAGCCTTTCGCCTTCGCCGGCCTCTGCACCCGCAAGGAGTGGGACGACCCGGAGGAGCGCGGTTACGACGACGGCTACCTCTACACCTGCACGCTGATCACCACGACGCCGAACAGGGTGGTGGCGCCGGTGCACGACCGCATGCCGGCGATCCTGCCGAGCCCGGAGGCCGAGGTCGCCTGGCTGCGCCCGGACCTGAGCGCCGAGGATGCGGTGGCGATGTGCGAGCCGCTCGACCCGGGTCGCATGCAGGGCGAGCCGGCGAATCCGGCGCTGAACAAGGTCGGAAAAGGGATGGCGGAGGGGCCGGAGCTGCTGGTCGCGCCGCAGGAGCAGCTCGACGCCTAGCCTTCTTCCGCGGCTTCCCGTTCCTCTTCGGCTTCTTCTTTTTCTTCGACTTTTTCTTCTTCGGCCTGTTCGTCGATCGGCGGCGAGACCTTCTGCAACGCTGCGCTGGTGGCGACGGTGGCCGTGCCGGCGCTCGTTTCCAGCCTGCAGGCGAGATCGGCCGCGGCGGGCTTCGTCGTTTTCCAGATCGTGAAGAAGGGCAGCTGCAGGTCGACCTTCGGTTTACCGGTGATGAAGTATTTGAGGTGCTCCCTGCCCACCTGGTATTCGGGCCATTCGAGCTTCACGCCTTTTTCCGTGGTGAAGCGCTTGGGCCGGTCGAGCACTTCGAGGACGGCGAGTTCGCTGCTGTGGGAGCTGAAGTCCATCAACACGGTTTCCGGCACTTCCTGGTTGTAGATGCCTTCTTCGGAGGAGCGGGGGTAGGTCGCCCGCAGGCCGCCGCCGCTTTGGGCGATTTCGGTGCCGCCGTGGGCGCTGACCGTGCAGAGGATGCGGCTGCCGCCGATCGGCGCTCCGGCGGAGACGTTCAGCGTGGCGCCGACGGTGAACAGCGAGTAGCCGCTGACGTTGGTGCCGGTGGCGCGGATGTGGGCGTCGGTGAGCTGCATCTCGCCCTTGCCGCCGGGGACGGGCGCCGCCTTCGAGTCCGTTCCGGTTCCCGACTGGACCCATTCGAGATTGGCCGCTTCGCCCGAGCCCTTGCCGGTGCTGGCGAGGGCGGCGACGACACAGGCGACGAGGCCGATCGCGACGACGATCAGCGCGCCGCGCGGCGGTCGGTCGTCGCGGGCATCGCTTGTGCGGGGGGCGCCGGCCACAGGCGCGACAGTATTGGAATCAGGGGCGGATTTGCCGGGCAGCGATACCTCTGCACGGTTCGGGGGTACATGGCCCGTGAGCGTGAAAGCGACCCAGGCAGGGGCTGCCGAGACAAAGCCTCGTTCGGTGGAGGTCCACGGCCGGCCGATGAACTTCGTCGAAGCCGGCTCGGGCCCCGTGCTGCTGCTCGTTCACGGCATGGCCGGCACCTGCTCCAACTGGGATGCGGTGATCGAGCCGCTGGCGACCGACCGCATGGTGATCGCCCCTGACTTTCCCGGCCACGGCGCCTCGGCGCCGGGCGGCGGCGATTACTCGCTGGGTGGCTTGGCAAGCGGCCTGCGCGACCTGCTGCTGACGCTCGGACATGACCGGGCGACCCTCGTCGGCCATTCGCTCGGCGGCGGTGTCGCGATGCAGTTCACCTACCAGTTCCCCGAGATGGTGGAGCGGCTGGTGCTCGTCTCCAGCGGCGGTCTCGGCCCCGACGTCAGCCCGCTGCTGCGGGCGGCGGCGCTGCCGGGCGCCGAGCTCTTCATCTCGGCCACCGCGGGGGTCGGGACCCAGCTCGGCGCGGCGATCGGTCGCGGCATCGGCGCGATCGGGTTCCGCCCCAATGCCGACCTCGCCGAGGTGGCCCGCGGCTACGCGACCCTGCGCGACCCCGAGCGCCGCAAGGCCTTCCTCGCCACCCTGCGCTCCGTCGTCGACACCGACGGCCAGCGCATCGCCGCCCTCGACCGCCTCTACCTGGCCGAGCTCCTGCCCCTGCTCATCGTCTGGGGCGAAAACGACCCGATCATCCCCGTCGAGCACGGCCGCGAAGCCCACGCCCAGCTCCCCGACAGCCGCCTCGAGATCTTCGCGGACACCGGCCACGTCCCCATGCTCGAGCGCCCCGGCCGCTTCATCGCCACCCTCCAGCGCTTCCTCGCCGAGACCGACCCGGCGGAATTCGACCGTGACGAGTGGGTCGCGAGGTTCAAGGCAGCCGAAAACTGACGGCAGCAGAAGACGCGCCCGACAGGATTCGAACCTGTGACCTCATGCTCCGGAGGCATGCGCTCTATCCAGCTGAGCTACGGGCGCCCAACCGGCAGCTTAGCCGCAACTTTGCGTAGGCTCGCCGCCCTATGGATCTGGCGGTGACTTTTCTCGGCACCGGGGGGTCGGTGCCCTCGGCGCGGCGCTCCACTGCAGCTGTGCTGGTCAGCCGTGGGGGGGAGCGGCTGCTGTTCGACTGCGGGGAAGGGACGCAGCGGCAGATGCAGCGCTCGCTGGGGCTGGTGCAGGTGGACGAGATCTACCTGACGCACTTCCATGCCGACCACGTGCTGGGGCTGCCGGGGTTGCTGAAGACCTACGACCTGACGGACCGGCGGGTGCCGCTGAAGATCCACGGGCCGCCCGGGCTCACCGACCTCTTCCAGGTTTTCGCGCCGTTCCTCGGCCGGCTGGGCTTCGCGCTCGACCTGATCGAGCTGGCGAAGAACGACCCGCTTCCGCACGGCGGGTACGAAATCGCGCCGTTCGAAGCGGCGCACCGCGGCCGCGCCCTCGGCTACGCCCTGGTCGAGCACGAGCGTCCCGGCCGCTTCGATCCCGCCGCCGCCGCCGCGGCCGGGGTCCCCGAAGGCCCGGCCTACGCCGCCCTGCAGCGGGGCGAGACCGTCGAAGGCGAGGCGGGGCCCGTGACTCCGGATCGGGTCATGGGCGAGAGCAGGCCGGGCCGCACGATCGTCATCACCGGCGACACCGCGCCCAGTCCGGCCACGGTCTCCGCCGCGGCCGACGCCGACCTGCTGGTCCACGATGCCTCCTTCGCCGAGGAGGAGGTGCAGCGGGCCGCCGAAACCGGCCACTCGACGGTCGGGCAGGCCGCCGCCGTCGCCGCCGAGGCCCACGTGAAGCTGCTCGCCCTTGTCCACATCTCCTCCCGCTACCACGTCGGCAAGGTGATCGAGGAGGCAAGGGACGCCTTCGAGCCGGTCGTCGCCCCCAAGGACTTCGACGTGATCGAGCTGCCGTTTCCGGAGCGAGGCGACCCCCATCTCATCCCGAACGGAGCCGCCGACCGGGGCGGGGCGGGGTAGGCCCTCGCCGGACCCTCCCAACTTTGTCCGCCGAGGGCCTGCCCCGCCCCGGCGCCGCCCCCGGTGCTACTGTGAGGCCGTCCTTTAACCAGGTCCCGCGAGGCCAGGAAGGAAGCCACCGAAGTGAACGAGAAGGTCGTGCTGGAGCACGACGATCTGAGGCGAACGCTGCGGCGGATCGCCCACGAGATCGCCGAGGGGAACCCTGACCCGGAGCGTTTGGCGGTCGTCGGCATCCACACCCGCGGCGCCGTCCTGGCCCGCCGCCTCCATCTCTTCCTCGGCGAGCTGACCGGTTCAGACCTGCCGTTGGGCGACCTCGACATCTCCTTCTACCGCGACGACGTCGGTGCCAAGGCGCCAGGCGCCCAACCCGTCGTCCACGCCTCCCACATCGGCTTCGACCTCAGCGAGCGCACCGTCGTCCTCGTCGACGACGTCCTCTACACCGGCCGCACCGTCCGCGCCGCGATCGAGGCCCTCTTCGACTACGGCCGGCCGCAGCGGGTGCAGCTGGCGGTCCTCTGCGACCGCGGTCATCGCGAGCTGCCCTTCCGCCCCGACTACGTCGGCAAAAACCTGCCGACCGCTCGCGAGGAGCGGGTCAACGTCCGGCTCGAGGAGATCGACGGCAGCGACGAGGTGACGATCTCCGAACCGACCGCCGTGGAGGTGAGCCGATGAAGCACCTGCTCTCCGTCGAGCAGCTCACGCGCCGGCAGATCGAAGGCATCGTCGATCGGGCCGAGAGCTTCGCCGAGGTCGGGCGCCGCGACATCAAGAAGGTCCCAACCCTGCGCGGCCGCACGGTCGTCTCGCTCTTCTACGAGTCGAGCACGCGCACCTCGAGCTCCTTCGACCTCGCCGCCAAGCGCCTCTCGGCCGACCTCGTCTCGGTCAAGGCGGCCGGCTCCTCGGTCGAGAAGGGGGAGTCGCTGAAGGACACGGTGGCGACGCTCTCCGCCTACGACCCGGCCGCGATCGTGATCCGCCATCCCTATGCCGGCGCGGCGCAGATGGTCGCCGGCTGGACCGAGGCCGCCGTCGTCAACGCCGGCGACGGCAAGCACGAGCACCCGAGCCAGGCGCTGCTCGACGTCTACACCCTGCGCCGCCGGCTCGGCTCGCTCGAGGGCACGAGGATCTGGATCGTCGGCGACGTCCTCCACAGCCGCGTCGCGCGCTCGAACCTGATCGCCTTCGGGCGGATGGGCGCAGAGGTCACGGTCTGCGGACCGCCAACCCTGATCCCGCGCGGGATCGAGGGGCTCGGCTGCGCCGTCGCCCACTCGCTCGACGGCCTCGCCGAGGCCGACGTCGTCTATGCGCTGCGCATGCAGCAGGAGC
>DASSOC010000063.1:0-11722 GCA_035700965.1 Solirubrobacterales bacterium | reverse complement strand
GGCCCGAGGCCTGGATGCGGCAGGCCGATCCCTCGCGCGCCAGCGCGTCCATCATCGGCGTGCGGGCCAGGCTCACGGCGTTGCCGGGGCCGGGCGGGGCGATCCCGAACCCGTCGACGACGACCAGGACGAGCGGCCCCTGGGCCGTGCCCCCTGACAGGCCCGTCATCCGGCCGCCCGCACGATCTGCGCGAAGCCCTCCGCGTCGAGGCTCGCGCCGCCGACCAGGGCGCCGTCGACGTCCGGCTGGGCCATGAGCTCGGCGGCGTTGTCCGGGGTCACGCTGCCCCCGTAGAGCACCAGCAGCGCCTCTCCGTCGAGCCGCTCGGCGGCGACGGCGCGCACGTGGGCGCAGGCGTCCTGGGCGGTCTCGGGGCTGGCGGTTCGGCCGGTGCCGATCGCCCAGATCGGCTCGTAGGCGATCACCACGTCCTCGATCCGGCCGGCGTCGATGCCGGCGAGGTCGGCCTGCAGCTGGCGCTCCAGAACTTCCCCGGTCTCCCCGGCGTCGCGCGCCGCCTCGCTCTCGCCGACGCAGAGGATCGGCTCCAGGCCGGCGGCGAGCGCGACCGGCACCTTCCGCGCCAGCGCCTCGTCGGTCTCGTCGAAGTACTGGCGGCGCTCGGAGTGGCCGAGGACGACCGCCTCGACGTCGAGCTCGACCAGCATCGGCGCCGAGATCTCGCCGGTGAAGGCGCCCGCCTCCTCCTCGTGCATGTTCTGCGCGGCCACCTTGACGGCGGTGCCGTAGCGCCGCTCGACCACCGCGCTCAGCGCCGTGAACGGCGCGCAGATGACGACGTCCGACTGGGTTGCGGCGATCCGCGGCAGCAGCGCGTCGACGAACTCGGCCGCCTCGGCGACGGTCTTGTGCATCTTCCAGTTGGCGGCGATGTAGGGCGTGCGCTCAGGCAACGGCCTTCTCCCCCTCGCCGGCGTCGAGCAGGGCCTCCACGCCCGGCAGCTTCTTTCCCTCCAGCAGCTCCAGCGAGGCGCCGCCGCCGGTCGAGACCCAGTCGACCCGGTCCTCCAGGCCGAACTGGTTCAGCGCGGCGACGCTGTCGCCGCCGCCGACCACGGTGGTGCCGGGTGCCGCGGCGACCGCTTCGGCGACCCTCCTGGTGCCGGCCGCGAAGGGCGCCATCTCGAAGGCGCCCATCGGGCCGTTCCAGAGCACGGTGCCGGCACCGGCGATCGCCTCCGCGTAGGCCTCGGCACTCCTCGGGCCGATGTCGAGCCCCATCCAGCCCGCGGGCACCTCCACCCCGTCGCTCTCCTTGCGCTCGGTGTCGGCGGAGAACTCGCGACCGAGGACGAGGTCGACCGGCAGCTGCAGCTCGCAGTCGGATTGCTCGGCCCGCTCCAGCGCCTCCCTGGCCGCGTCCTCCCCCTCGGCGAGCGAGTTGCCGGTCTCGATCCCCTGCGCCTTGAAGAAGCCGAAGCACATCGCGCCGCCGATCAGGATCCGGTCGGCGACCTCGAGGAAGCGATCGATCACCCCGACCTTGTCGGAGACCTTGGCGCCACCGAGGATGACGACCAGCGGCCGCTGCGGGTCCTCGACCAGCTTCGTCAGCTCGGTCACCTCTTGCTCGAGCAGCAGCCCCGCATAAGCAGGGAGGTGGTCGGCGACCCCGGCGGTGCTGGCGTGGGCGCGGTGGGCGGCGCCGAAGGCGTCGTTGACGTAGACGTCGCCGAGCTGGGCCAGGTTTTCGGACAGCGTCGGGTCGTTCTTCGTCTCCCCCGGCTCGAAGCGCACGTTCTCCAGCAGCAGCACGTCGCCGGGACCGAGGGCGCCGCAGGTGAGGTCGACGTCGCCCTCGATCACCCCCGGTGCCAGCTTCACCTCGATCCCGAGGATCTCGCCCAGGCGCTTCGCCACCGGCGCCATCGAGAGCGCCGGGTCGCGTTCGCCCCCCGGCCGGCCGAGGTGCGACATCAGGATCAGCGCCGCGCCCTTCTCGCGCAGCAGTTCGATCGTCGGCAGGGCGGCGCGGATGCGGGTGTCGTCGGCGACGACCCGCTCCCCGTCCTCGTCCTCGAGCGGGACGTTGAAGTCGACGCGGACGAGCACGCGACGCCCCTTCACCGGGGCATCGCGGACGCTTGCCTTCTCGAAACCCATCCGTCGATCTAACGCGCCGCTAGGGCAGAACCTTGCCGGCCAGCTCGACGCAGCGGTTGGAGTAGCCCCACTCGTTGTCGTACCAGCTGACCGCCTTGACCAGCTTGCCGTCGCCGATCACCATCGTCTGCGCGGAGTCGAAGATCGAGGAGTGCGGGTCACCGACGATGTCGGTGGAGACGATCGGGTCCTCGGTGTAGGAGAGGATCCCCTTCATCGGGCCCTCGGCGGCGGCCTTGACCGCGGCGTTGACCTCCTCGGGGTTGGTCGCCTTCTCGGCGTCGAAGGTGAGGTCGACGACCGAGCCGGTCGGCACCGGCGCCCGCATCGCGAACCCGTTCAGCTTGCCGTTCAGCTCCGGCAGCACCAGGCCGACCGCCTTGGCGGCGCCGGTCGTGGTCGGGATCAGGTTGAGCGCCGCGGCGCGTGCCCGGCGCAGATCCTTGTGCGGCATGTCCTGCAGGCGCTGGTCGGCGGTGTAGGCGTGGATCGTCGTCATCAGGCCCTGCTCGATCCCGAACGCCTCGTGCAGGACCTTCGCCAGCGGCGCCAGGCAGTTGGTCGTGCAGGAGGCGTTGGAGATGACGTCGTGCTTGTCGGGGTCGTAGTCGGAGTCGAAGTTGACGCCGAGGGCGACGGTCACGTCCGGTTCCTTGGCGGGGGCGGAGATGATCACCTTCCTGGCGCCCGCCTCGAGGTGCTTGGCGGCGTCGGCGCGGGCGGTGAAGAACCCGGTCGACTCGATCACGACGTCGACGCCGAGCTCGCCCCAGGGCAGCTGCGCCGGATCGCGCTCGGAGAGCATCTTCACCTCGGCGCCGTCGACGCTGATCACCCCGTCGCCGGCCTCGACCTCGCCCGGATAGCGGCCGAGAATCGAGTCGTACTTGAGCAGATGGGCCATCGTGGCCGTGTCGACCAGGTCGTTGACGGCGACGAACTCGATCTCGGCGTTCGCCTCCTTGGCAGCGCGGAAGACGTTGCGCCCGATGCGGCCGAAACCGTTGATGCCGACCTTCACAGCCATGAACCAATTCCTCCTAGTTTGTGTGGGGGAGCCGAATCCTATGGACTCGGCACCGCCGGCTCCGGCCTTAGTCGGAGCCGATCGTGATCTCGATCTCGTACCCGTCCGGATCCCTGAGAAAGGCGGAGTAGGAGCCGGACCCCGGGGAGCGCCGCTCGCCCGGATCGGCGACGCTGACGCCGCCTGCTTTCACCGCGTTCTCCCAGGCCGCCTTGACCGCGACGATGCCCAGCGCCGAGAAGCTCAGCAGGCCGAAGCCGGACGCCGGGTCGTGCTTGGCGGAGATGAAGAAAACGGGCTTGGCGATGCCCCAGCCGATCGTCTGGTCCTGCTCGAAATGCCGCCGCCAGCCCAGCGGGGCCAGCATCGAGTCGTAGAAGGCGGCGCTGCGGTCGAGGTCGCCAACCTCCAGGAGGACGTGGTGAAGCATCGGCCGGAGAGGCTATAGGAGCCACCTCCCGAACGAACTAGCCGGATCGCGGGGTCCAGCGGAAGAACTTGATCGCGAGCAGGAGGCCGGCGAGGCCCCAGGCGGCGACGACGGCGAGGTTGTCCCAGGAGACGGCTGGGCCGCCGGCGGGGACGTAGGCGTCGAAGAAGGCGTCGAAGAAGTGACGGACCGGGAAGAGGTCGGCGAAGGCGATCACGCCGTTCGGGAGCTGGTCTTCGGGGATGAAGACGCCGGAGAGGAAGTAGAGCGGCAGCAGCAGGGCGTTGACGATCGCCGCGGCGGCGTCCTGGGAGGGGATCGCGGCGGTCAGGGCGATGCCGAGGCAGCAGAAGGAGGCGGCGCCGACGATCAGCGCGAGGAGGATCGCCGGCAGCCGGTCCCAGGGGACGGCGACGCCGTAGAGGACGCCGCCGATCGCCGCCAGCAGGACCAGCATCATCAGGGCGACGACGATCGCGTTGCCGACGCGGCCGGCGATGAAGACCCAGGGGGGCATCGGGGTGCCGCGGCCGCGCTTGAGACGCCCGTCTTCGCGGGCGATCACCAGGGTCATCGCCAGCGTCTGCATCGTCGCCGAGATGATCGAGAGCGACATGATCGCCGGCACGTAGTAGGTGGTCGCCTTCACCCCGCCGCGCACGTCGACGGTTTCGCCGTTGAAGACGACGGCGAGGATGAGGAAGACGATCACCGGGAACATCACCGTGAAGAAGACCGAGGCCGGGTTGCGCCAGAACGCCTTCTGGTCGTAGCGGAACTGGTGGCCGACGAGGGCGAGGCCGTTCATGCGGTCGCTTCCGTGGCTGTGGTCTCCGCGTCGCGCTCGGCTTCGCCGGTCAGCTCCAGGTAGACGTCCTCGAGCGAGGGCCGCGTCACTTCCAGCCCCTCCAGCGGCTCGCCGCTGGCGAGGGCCGCGCCCGTCAGCTCGTGCAGCGCCTTCACCGGGTCGGCGGTTTGGAGAGCCACCTCACGACCGTCGCTTCGGTAGCGGATCGTGGTCTCGCCGCGATCGCGGTCGCCGAGGTCCTCCGGCGTGCCGCGGGCGACGATCCGGCCGGCGGCGATGATCGTCACCCGGTCGGCGAGGCGCTGCGCCTCGTCCATGTAATGGGTGGTGAGGAAGACGGTCTTGCCGAGGTCGCGGAGGCCGGCGATCACCTCCCAGGCCTGGCGGCGGGCGGAGGGGTCGAAGCCGGTCGTCGGCTCGTCAAGGAAGAGCAGCTCGGGGTCGCCGACCAGCGCCATGCCGACGTCGAGGCGGCGCTGCTGGCCGCCGGAGAGGCGGCTGGCGCGCTCGTCGGCTTTGCCCTCCAGCCCGACCAGGCCGATCACCTCGTCGGTTGGCCGCGGGCTGCGGAAGTAGCCGGCGTAGAGGTCCAGCGACTCGCGCACGGTCAGGTAGGGATCGAGCCGGCCGCTCTGCAGGACGATCCCGATCCGCTCGCGCCAGTCGCGCCCGGCCCGCTCGGGATCGGTGCCGAGCACGCTCACCTCCCCCCCGGTCCGGCGCCGGTACCCCTCGAGGATCTCGACCGTCGTCGTCTTCCCCGCCCCGTTCGGTCCGAGGAAGGCGAAGACCTCGCCGCGCTCGACCTCGAGGTCGATGCCCCGAACCGCCTCCATGCTGCCGTAGCTCATACGAAGACCGCGGATGGATATGACCGGCTCAGCCAAGGCGAGCGATTCTAGGCCGACGGGCCTAAATGTCGGCTCCGGGCCGCCGACGGGCCGATTTGTCGCCTATGCGTAGACATTTAGTCCCGTCGGCGGAGGGGAGGTGACGGATCGGCCCGTCAGCCGATCTCGACGTCGCGGTGTTTGACCTTCACGATCACGTCCTCGCGGGCGGCGAGGTCGCGCCTTATGCGGTCGGCGACGGTGATCGAGCGGTGGCGGCCGCCGGTGCAGCCGATCGCGATCGTCAGGTGGCTCTTGCCCTCGGCGACGTAAGCGGGGACGAGGAACTCGAGCAGCGGCAGCAGGCGGCCGTAGAACTCGCCGGCCTGGGTTCCGTTCTCGACGTAGGCGCGGACCTCGGCGTCCATCCCCGTCATCGGGCGCAGAACTTTGTCGTAGTAGGGGTTCGGGAGGAAGCGGACGTCGAGGGTGAGGTCGGCGTCCCGCGGCGGCCCGTTCTTGAAGCCGAAGGTGAGCAGGGTGAGCGCCAGCTTGCCGCCCTCCTCCTGACCGAGCAGCTCTTCGGTGATCTGCCGCCGCAGCTCGGCGCCGGTCAGGTCGCTGGTGTCGATCACCTTGTCGGCCCGCTCGCGCAGCGGCGCCAGCAGCGCCCGCTCGGCCCGGATCCCCTCGACGATCCGCCCCTCCGGCGCCAGCGGGTGGCGGCGGCGGGTCTCCTTGTAGCGGTCGAGCAGCGTCTCCTCGCCGGCCTCGAGGAAGAGCACCATCGGCGCCGTGCCTTCGGCCTCGAGGTCGTCGATCACCTGGACCAGCTCCTCGAAGTAGTCGCCGCCGCGGACGTCGGAGACGATCGCCGCGCGCTCGACGCCGCTGCCCTCGTGGCGGAAGAGCTCGCCGAGGCTGGCGATCATCCGCGGCGGCAGGTTGTCGACGCAGAAGTAGCCGCCGTCCTCGAAGGCGGCGATCGCTTCGGACTTGCCCGCCCCGGAGTGGCCGGTGATGACGACGAGCGTCACCGCCCTGGCCGGAACGGCGCCGTTGCCGCCCCTTCCGCTCTGCGCTTCGCTTTCCACCCGCTCCGCCATCTGGCTTCTCTCGACCTTTTCAGTTGGTCCGGTTGAGCTGCTCGTGAATCTCCCGGCCTACTTTGCCAGGCAGGCCGGGCACTGCCTCGAGCTCCTCGCGGGTGGCGGCGAGGAACCGCTCCGGCGTGCCGAAGTGTTGCAGCAGCGCCCGCTTGCGCGCCGGTCCGATTCCCGGCAGCGAGTCGAAGACCGAGCTTTCCAGCAGGCCGCGATCGCGGCGGCCGCGGTGGTGCTCGATCGCGAACCGGTGCGCCTCGTCGCGGACCCGCTGCAAGAGCCGCGAGGCCTCCGAGTCGGCGGCGAGGTCGAGCGGCTCGGAGCGGCCGGGAACGTAGACCTCCTCCAGCCGCTTGGCGAGGCTCGCGATGGTGACGCCGCGCTCGGCGAACGGCGCCAGCGCCCGCACCCCTGCCGCCAGCTGCCCTTTGCCGCCGTCGATCAGGACCAGCGCGGGCAGCGAGGCGAAGCTCGGGTCGCGCTTGCCGTCGTGCGGCGAGAGGTCGGCCTGTTCGAGGTAGCGGGCCATCCGCCGCGAGAGCACCTCCTCCATCGAGGCGAAATCGTCGGGGCCGCCGTTGCCGACTCCGTCGAGGCGAAGGTCGCCGCGGACCTTGAAGCGGCGGTAGTCGGACTTCTTCGGCGCCCCGCCCTCGAAGACGACCATCGAGGCGACGGTGTGCTCGCCGCCGATCGTCGAGATGTCGAAGCCCTCGATCCGCACCGGCAGCTCCTCCATCCGCAGCGCCCCGGCGAGCGCCGCCAGCGACTCGACCCGGCGGGTGCGGCGGTGCTCGCGCCGCAGCTTGTCCTGGTCGAGGGCGAGCTGGGCGTTGCGCTCGGCGAGCTCGCGCAGCCGCCGCTTGTCGCCGCGCTCGGCGGCGCGGACCTCCACCGGGGAGCCGCGGCGCTCGCTCAGCGCCTCGGCGATCACCGCGGCGCGGTCGCGCAGGTAGGGGCCGACGACGATCGTCCGCGGCATCGCCGGCGAGGCCGCGTAGTACTGGGAAATGAAGTCCTCGCCGACCTCGGGCAGCTCGCGCTCGCCCTGGTTCTCGAGGTAGAAGCTCTGGCGCTCGGCGAGGATCCCGTCGCGGACCTGGAAGACCTGGGCGTTGGCGTCGGTGCCCTCGACCGCGACTCCGATCAGGTCCGCGGTGCCGATCGTCGCCCCCGCCACCCGCTGGCGCTCGAACAGGGAGCGGATCGCTTTCAGGCGGTCGCGGTGGATCGTCGCGCGCTCGAATTCCTGTGCGCTCGCCGCCGCTTTCATCTTCTCCTCCTCCTCGCGCTCGACCTGGCGGTAGCGGCCGGAGAGGAAGTCGACGATCGCCTCGACGTTGCGGCGGTACTCCTCCTGGCCGATGTAGTCGACGCACGGCGCCCCGCAGCGCTTGATGTAGTAGTCGAGGCAGGGGCTGCCGGAGCGCCGGCCCGGCTCCCGCCCCTCGCAGGTGCGGAACTGGAACAGCCTGCCGAGCAGGTCGAGCGTCTCCCGCACCCGCTTGGCGCTGGAGAAGGGACCGAAGTAGGCGCGGCCGCTGCGGTGCTTCTCGCGGGTGAAGTAGACGCGCGGGTACTCCTCGTCGAGGCTGACGGCGACGTAGGGGTAGGACTTGTCGTCGCGGAGGCGGATGTTGAAGCGCGGCCGGTGGCGCTTGATGAAGCTCTGCTCGGTCAGCAGCGCCTCGGCCTCGTTGGCGGTGACGAGACTCTCGATGCGGTCGATCCGCGAGGTGAGGCGGGTGTCGCCGCCGCTGAAGTGGGAGGAGATGCGTTTGCGGATCGAGCGCGCCTTGCCGACGTAGAGGAGCTCGCCGTCGCGGTCGTAGAAGAGGTAGACGCCGGGCTGATCGGGCAGCGATTTGCGCTGCTGGGCGATCCGCTCGGCGCGGCTCAGCGCCCCCTCCGCCTTCGCTTTTCCGTTGCCTTGCGCCATCGAACTAAGGGTAGGCTGCTGGCCACTCGGCCAAACCCGGAGCGACCAGAGGAGCGAGATGACCAGCCAGACCTTGAACCCGCCGCAGCTGAACACGATTCGGATCGAGGTCGACGGCGAGATCGGGACGCTGACCCTCGACCGCCCCGATGCCTTCAACGCGATGAGCCCGGAGCTGATCGGCGAGATGACGGTCGCCTTCGCCTGGCTCGCCGACCGGGCGCCGCTGCGGGGCCTGATCGTCACCGGCGCCGGGCCGGCCTTCTGCGCCGGCGGCGACGTCAACTGGTTCCGCAAAGGGGTCGAGTCCGACGAGGTCGACCTGCCCTCCGAAGTGCGGCGCGGGGCCGAGGCCCTGCACCAGGCGATCGTCGACCTGCGCCGGATCCCCTACCCGGTGATCGGTGCGATCAACGGCCCGGCGGCGGGGGCCGGGTTCTCGCTGGCCCTGGCCTGCGACATCCGCATCGCCTCCGGCACCGCCTTCTTCGCCCCCGCCTACGGCCGGATCGGCGCCTCGCCCGACGGCGGCATGACCTACTTCCTGCCCCGCGTGGTCGGACCGAGCAAGGCGCTGGAACTGCTGCTCGAAGACCCGAACCTGCCCGCCGAAGAGGCGCAGGCGCTGGGCCTGGTCAGCGAAGTGGCGCCGCCTGAAGAGCTGATGGTCCGGGCTCGGGTCAAGGCGGAGGAGCTGGCGAAGAAGGCACCCCACTACGTGCGGATGGCGAAGCAGCTGGTCGGGGTCAGCATCGAGAACAGCATCAACGACCACCTGCAGCTGGAGCGCCACGGAATCGCCGACTCGATGGCGACCGAGGACCTCCGCAACGGGGTCGAGACCTTCTTCAGCGGCGGCACCCCCGAGTTCCACGGCCGCTGAGCGCGCTCGGTTCTCGCCAACCTGAACCGGGTAGCGGCAGTTCCCCGATCGCGACTAGAGTCGTCGCTACTTGAAAATCTCAGCGGGAAAGGAACCGAGATGAAGAAGCTCGCAGTCCTGTTCGCCATGCTCCTCGCCGCGTTTGCGCTGGCCGCCTGCGGCGGCAGCAGCAGCACCACCAGTGAAGAAACCGGCGGCGCGGCCGGCGCGGTCGAAGAAGCCGAAGAAACGGCTGAAGAAGCCGGCGAAGAAGTCGAAGAAAAGGCCGAAGAAACCAAGAAGGAAGCCGAAGGCGGAACCGCCGGCTCGGGATCTTCCGTCGACATCGAAGCTGATCCCAGCGGCAGCCTCGCCTTCACCAGCGAAAAGGTCACGGCCAAGGCCGGTAAGGACACGATCAACTTCACCAACTCCTCGCCCGTCCCCCACGACGTCAAAATCGAAAACGCCAAGGGCGAAGAAATCGGCGGCACCGAAGTCATCTCCGAAGGCTCCAACTCCGCCGAAGTCGAACTCAAGCCGGGCACCTACACCTTCTTCTGCTCCGTTCCAGGCCATCGCCAGGCCGGGATGGAAGGCACGCTGACGGTCAAGTAGCGGTTGAGAGAGAGAGGGGGGGCGGGTGACCCTCCCCAGACACCACTCGCCAATGGCTCGTGGTTGAGTGTCTGGGGAGGGTCACCCGCCCCCCTCCTTTGAGAAGTGGGTCAGCGGTGGCGCGCCTAAGCGGCGCTCATTACCCGCGTCACGCTGTCGCCGACGAAGCAGGGCTTGTCGCCGCCCTCGACCTCGAGGGTGAAGCGGGTGACGACCTGGTACCAGCCGTTGCCCTTCTCCTCGACGGAGACGACCTCGGCCCTGGCGCGGATGCGGGAGTCGACGGGGACGGGGGCCGGGAAGCGGATCTTGTCCCAGCCGTAGTTGACCCCCATCGCAAAGCCGGTGGAGGAGATCAGCTCGCCGCGGAAGCCGTCGACGGTGGCGAGGGTGAGGTTGCCATGGGCGATCGTGGTGCCGTAGGGGCTCTCGGTCTTGGCCCGCTCGGGATCGACGTGGATCCACTGGTGGTCGCCGGAGAGCTCGGCGAAGGCGTCGATGTCGGCCTGGGTGATCGTGCGCCACTCGCTCGGGCCGATTTCCTGTCCGACGAGGGCCTTCATCCCCTCGACTCCCTGTACCTCGGTCGCCATCGGCCGCCAGTCTATCCCGCGAAACCGTGAAATTCCTTGCTCTACGAGGACTGAGGCAGACTCGCGATCACCCGCCTCGAAGGTGTCGCCTGCCGCCCGCTCCTACCCTGGGTCTCGGGGCCCAAGCAGCTGTGCCTGGGAGGAGAGATCGCCGTCGTGGTAGACGTGCAGGGCGAAGCCCGGCGGGTCGACGAAGCTGACGCCGTCCGCGGCGAAGGCCGGCAGCGCCTGCAGGCAGGCGCTCGGGGCCGAGAGGACCGGGCGGCCGGCCAGCGCGCCCGCCGCCATCCGGTGCAGGTGGCCGCCGGCGATCGCCCGCAGCTGCGGGTGCCGGGCGACCACCGCGGCCAGCGCCTCGCGGTCGGCTGCGGGCAGGTTGATCGCGTCCCAGCCGGGGAGACCGGTCGCCAACGGCGGGTGGTGGAGCGCCAGCAGGGTCGGCCTCTCAGGATCGCGGGCGAGCTCCGCGTCGAGCCAGGCAAGCTGCCCCGGGCCGTAGGCGCCGGGATCGCGGCCCGGCACGACCGAATCGAAGGCGACGAGGCGCAGGTCTCCCAGCGTGACGCTGTAGTTGATCGGCTCGTCGCCACTGCCCGGGAGGTCGAAGGCGGCCCGCAGGCGACCGCGGTCGTCGTGGTTGCCGGGGAGGACATAGGTGGGTACGTCCAGGGGCCGCAGGAGCTCTCGCACCCGCCGGTAGCTCTCCTCGCTGCCGTCGTCGGTGAGATCGCCGCTGACGACGACCCCGTCCAGCGGATCGGGCAGCGCGCGAATCGCCCCGATCACCCGCTCGACCCTGAGGGTTGGATCGACCCCCTCCCACTCGTCGCAGATGTGAAGGTCGCTGAGCTGCGCCAGCAGCACTCGCTTCGGCATCGGCTGACCATATGGAATCCGCGTATGGAACCTGCGGCCTCGTTAACGCGGCTAGCTGGATCAAGCGCTGTGCTGCCGCCGTCAGCGAGGGCGCCGCGGTGGTCCGCTTCGCGGACGAGCATCTGAAGCCGGTGGAGGATTCTGGTCAACCTGCCGCCAGGTGAGCAGCTCCTCGACCTCCCACCCTTTCTCGGCTTCTTTCGACAGCTTTTCGATCAGCTCGTCGGTAAGGAGCTCGCCGGTGGCAAGTCGGCCGTAGTTCTTCGGTTCCGCCATCATTCCCTCGGTAGCAGGTTGGCATATCTCGGCCGCATGGTCATCGCATGTATAGCCACCTCCGACAAGTCGGGTCGCAATGCCGTGACCACCTCTAGTGACCTGAGTCATTGATCCGCTTGCAGTAGGCCGCAAGGCCGTCGAGGATCTCGTCTGCGCTCTTATGCCAGACGTAGGGCTTGGGTTCCTCGTTCCAGTTCGTGATCCAGGTGCGGATGGAGGCGACGAGGTCGCG
>DASSOC010000062.1:0-4962 GCA_035700965.1 Solirubrobacterales bacterium | reverse complement strand
GCGGAGCCCCTACGACGGCACCGTCGTCGGCCGGGTCGCCGAGGGGGACGCGGCGCTGGTCGACCGGGCCGCCGTGGCGGCCCAGCAGGCGTTCGAGACCGCCGACTTCCCACAGCACGAGCGCGCCGCGACGCTCGACCGGGCGGCCGCGCTCGTCCGCGAGCGGGTCGAGGACCTCGCCCTGACGATCGCCGCCGAGGCCGGCAAGCCGCTGAAGACGGCGCGGGTCGAGGCCGAACGCTGCGCCGAGACCCTGACCTTCTCCGCGGTCGAGGCGCGCAAGCTGACCGGCGGCACGGTGCCGATGGACGCCTCCTCGAGCGGCGCCGGCAAGCTCGGCGTGATGCTGCGCGTGCCAGACGGCGTCGTCGGCGCGATCAGCCCCTTCAACTTCCCGCTCAACCTCGTCGCCCACAAGCTCGGCCCGGCGATCGCCGCCGGCAACGCCGTCGTCCTCAAGCCGGCGGGGCAGACGCCGATCTCGGCGCTGAAACTGGCCGAGATCCTGGTCGAGTCCGGGCTGCCGGAGAGCTGGCTCTCGGTGATTCCGGGACCGGGCTCGAAGGTGGGCAACAAGATCGTCGAGCACCCGCTGACCCGGGCGATCACCTTCACCGGCTCGGCCCCGGTCGGCTGGGACATCCGCTCCAAGGTCCCGCACAAGAAGGTCAGCCTCGAGCTCGGCTCCAACGCGCCGCTGATCGTCGCCGGGGACGGCGACTGGGAAGCCGCCGCTGACAAAGCGCAGATCCACGCCTTCTCCCACGCCGGTCAGAGCTGCATCTCGATCCAGCGGATCCTCGTCCACGAGTCCCTCTCCGAGCAGTTCACCGAGCGGCTCCTCGCCAACGTCGAAGGGCTGACGGTCGGCGACCCGCTCGACGAGAGCACCGACGTCGGGCCGCTGATCACCCCGGACGACCGCGACCGCGTCAAGGGGTGGGTCGAGGAGGCGGTCGCCGGCGGGGCGGAGCTGCTCTGCGGCGGCGAGCTGGTCGACCAGGGCCGCTGCCTGGCGCCGACGCTGCTGAAGGCGCCGCCGAAAGCGGCGAAGGTCTGGTGCGAGGAGATCTTCGGGCCGGTGGCGACGATCGACACCTTCTCGGTCTTCGAGGAAGCGCTGGCGATGGCCAACGACTCCAAGTTCGGCCTCCAGGCCGGCGTCTTCACCCGCGACATCGGCAAGGGCCTCGAGGCGGGGCGGACGCTCGAGTTCGGCGGCGTCCTGATCAACGAGGTCCCGACCTTCCGCGCCGACCAGCAGCCCTACGGCGGCGTCAAGGACTCCGGCAACACCCGCGAGGGCCCCGCCTACGCGGTCCACGAGCTGACCGAGGAGCGCTTCGTCACCCTGCAGGGCTGAGCTTCGCCGGCACCGGCGCCGTTTAAATCCCTAGGGTGCTAATTTTTAGGACCCTAATGAGTTCCCGCGAAGATCAGGGCCGGATCGAGCCCTACGTCTGGAAGATCGTCGGGGTCGCGATCCTCGGCATGATCATGTCGATCCTCGACACGACGATCGTCAACGTCGCGCTCGACACGCTGAGCGAAGATCTCGGCAGCACGATCTCGCAGATCCAGTGGGTCGCCACCGGCTACCTGCTCTCGCTGGCGGCGGTGATCCCGCTCACCGGCTGGGCCGCCCGCCGCTACGGCGCCAAGCACGTCTACATCGGCTCGATCGTCCTCTTCACCGCCGGCTCGGCCCTCTGCGGCCTCGCCGACTCGACCACCTCGCTGGTCGCCTTCCGCGTCCTGCAGGGGGTCGGCGGCGGCATGATCATGCCGGTCGCGCAGATGATCATGGCCGAGGTCGCCGGCCCGAAGCGGATGGGGCGGGTGATGGGGGTGACGGTGATGCCGGCGATGCTGGCGCCGATCCTCGGCCCGGTCGTCGGCGGCCTGATCCTCGAGCACCTCGCCTGGCAGTGGATCTTCTTCGTCAACGTCCCGATCGGGGTGGTCGGGGTCGTGCTCGGCCAGCTGATGCTGCCCGACTCCCAGCTCGGCGAGGCCGGCAAGCTCGACGTCCGCGGCCTGCTGCTGATGGTCGTCGGCATGCCGCTGGTCGTCTACGGCCTCTCGGAGGTCGGCAGCACCGGCAGCTTCAGCGCCCCGCAGGTGGTCTGGCCGGTCGTCGCCGGGCTCCTCCTGCTCGCCGTCTTCGTCCGCCACGCGCTGCGGGTCGAGCGGCCGCTGCTCGACGTCCGCCTCTACGCCAACCGGATCTTCGGCTCCGCCTCGATGACCACCTTCTTCCTCGGCGCGGCGCTGTTCGGAGCGATGATCCTGGTGCCGCTCTACTACCAGCAGGTGCGCGGCGAGAGCGTCGTCCTCACCGGCCTGCTGACCGGTCCGCAGGGGCTCGGGATGCTGTTCGTGGCACCCTTCACCGCCCGCCTCACCGAGCGCTTCGGCGGCGGTCGCGTCGCCGTCGTCGGCGTCTCCCTGCTGGCCGTCTCGACGCTGCCGCTGGCGCTGATCGGCGCCGGCACCTCGATCCTCTCGATCTCGCTGGCGCTGACCGTGCGCGGCATCGGCATCGGCCTCGCCTTCATGCCGACGATGACCGTCTCCTACGCCTCGCTGCGCAAAGACCAGCTCTCCGACGCGGCGCCGCAGATGAACGTCCTGCAGCGGGTCGGCGGCGCGATCGGCACCGCGCTGCTGGCCGTCGTCCTGCAGCGCGCCAGCGCCGGCGCCCATACCGCCTCGGAGCTGGCCGGCGCCTTCGGCACCGCCTACTGGTGGTCGCTGGGGCTCTCGGCGGTGGCGCTGCTTCCCTGCGTCGTCCTGCTCCGCGCCGAGGACGGGCTGCGGCTGCGCGGCGCCGCCGAGCGCGAGGCCGAGGCGATCGCCGCCGCCGAGGTGGAGCCGCTCGGTGCCTGATCGGGAGCGCCAGCTGACCGCCCTCGGCGTCGCCTTCCGCGAGGCCGACCGCAGCCTGCGGCGCCTGCGCGGCCGCGATACCCACCTCGAGCCGGGCGAGGTCGGGCACTCCCGCTTCGAGCTGCTGGGGCTGCTGCTCGACCACGGCTCCCTGCCGGCGGGAGAGCTGGCCGCCGCCGCCGGGGTCAGCTCGGCGACCGTCTCGCAGCTGGTCGACGGGCTCGAGCAGGACGGCTACGTGGAGCGGATCCGCTCCGACGCCGACCGCCGCGTCGTCCTCGTCGCGCTCACCCGTCGCGGCGAGGAGAAGCTGGCCGCCAAGCACGCCCTCTGGCGCCGGCGCTGGCACGACGCCCTGGCCGACGTCGAGACCGGCGACCTAGAGGTCGCCGCCCGCGTCCTCGAGCGGATCGGCGCGGTCTTCGCCGACCACGCCCCCGATCCGCCGCGATAAGCGAAACCCCGCACGCGCCTCTCCGCGGGCCGGCTATCCCGGGCAGAGCGCCCTATCCGACTTTGAACCCACTGGGGTGTGCTCTAAATCGGATGGAGCGCCTGCGCGCTCTCGGATAGGGCGCCTGCGCGCTCGCCGCCGCTCAGCCGTGCGGGCGGGCCATCCGCCGGTGGTCCAGCGCCTGCTCGAGGATCGCCGGCTCGACGCCCTGCTCGAGTGCGACCTCGCGCAGCGAGCGGCCCGACTCCGCCGCGGCCTTGACGATGTCGGCGGCGCGGTCGTAGCCGATGTGCGGGTTGAGCGCGGTCGCCGTCGCCAGCGTCGCCTCGGCGTGGCGCTCGGTCATCTCCTCGTTGGCCTCGATGCCCTGCACGCACTTTTCGTTCAGCAGCCGCGAGGCGCTTGCCAGCAACTTGATCGAGTCGAGCAGGTTGCGGGCGATCAGGGGCACGCGGACGTTGAGCTCGAACTGGCCCTGGCTGCCGGCGACGGTGATCGCGGCGTCGTTGCCGATCACCTGGGCGGCGACCTGGATCACGACCTCCGGGATCACCGGGTTGACCTTGCCGGGCATGATCGAGGAGCCCTTCTGCAGCTCTGGCAGGCGCAGCTCGGCGAGGCCGGCGCGGGGGCCGGAGCCCATCAGCGCCAGGTCGTTGGCGATCTTGTTGAGCGAGACGGCGTAGACCTTGAGCGCGCCCGAGAGCTCGACCAGCGCGTCGCGGTTGCCCTGCGCCTCGAAGGCGTCGAGCGGACCGGAGATCTCCAGGCCGGTGTCGGCGGCGAGCCGCTCGCGCACCTGGGCGGCGAACTCGGGGTGGGTGTTGAGGCCGGTGCCGGTGGCGGTGCCGCCGAGCGGGATCTGGGCGACCTGGGGCAGCGCGTTGCGCACGCGGCGCGCGCCGAGGCGCACCTGCGCGGCGTAGCCGGCGAACTCCTGGCCGAGCGTGACCGGGACGGCGTCCATGAGATGGGTGCGCCCGGCCTTGACGACGTCCTCGAACCGCTTCGCCTTGCGCGTGAACGAGCGCTCGAGCTTCTTCAGCGCGGGGAGCAGCTCGTTCGTCGCCTGATCGAGCGCGGCGAGGTGCACGGCACTCGGGAAGACGTCGTTGGACGACTGGCCCTTGTTGACGTCGTCGTTCGCGTGCACCTTGGCGCCCGCGAGCGAGGCGATGACCTCGTTGGCGTTCATGTTCGACGACGTGCCCGAGCCGGTCTGGAAGACGTCGATCGGGAACTGGTCGTCGTGCTCGCCGCGGGCGACCGCGTCGGCGGCCTTCGCGATCGCGTCGGCGACCCCTTGATCGAGCCGCCCGAGCTCCGCGTTCGCGCGTGCCGCGGCGCCCTTGATGCGCCCCAGCCAGTGGATCACCGACGCGGGAACGGTCTCGCCGGAGATGGGGAAGTTGTCGACGGCCTTCTTGGTCTCGCCGCCGTAGAGGGTCTTCTTGGCCATGGCCGACACCCTATTCCCAGCGCAAGTTCGCGGCCGTGCGCTCGTTGGTGGCTTCCGTGACCCGCCGTGGCGCCGCGCTGTCACTGCTGCTGGCCGCCGCCTGTGCGGCGCCGCCGCCCGCGGGTGCTGCACAGCCCCGCGTGGTCGGCGGGCACGAGGC
>DASSOC010000061.1:0-155174 GCA_035700965.1 Solirubrobacterales bacterium | reverse complement strand
CGAAAGCGCCAACGATCCGGTAGCCCTCCGGGCGCTGGACCTCGTCCACGCGCCGCACGAACTCGGCCTCCTCGGTGTAGCGGGTGCGGAGGGCGCGCATGGCCTCGAAGGCCAGCGCCGTGTCCGGCGGGAGGAGCTCTCTCAGTCCTTCAGGAATGACGGAACGTCGATGTCGTCGTCCGAGATCTCCAGCGAGCGGCGCTGGCTCTCGTCCATCCTGACGTCCCGGCGGCGCGGCTCGGCGCGGCGGCCCGTCGAGTCCTCGGCGAACAGCGGGGTGCGGCTCGGGCGCTCGAAGCCTGTGGCGATGACGGTCACGCGCACCGAATCGGCGAGCGAGTCGTCGACCACCGCGCCGAAGATGATGTTCGAGTTCTGGTCGGCGGCGCCCTGGATGATCTCCGCGGCCTCGTTGACCTCGAACAGGCCGAGGTCGTTGCCGCCGGTGATGTTGAGCAGGATGCCGGTGGCGCCCTCGACGGACTCCTCCAGCAGCGGCGAGGAGATCGCGGCCTTGGCCGCCTCGGCGGCGCGCGACTCGCCCGTGGCGCTGCCGATGCCCATCAGCGCCGAGCCGGCGTCCTGCATGATCGTGCGCACGTCGGCGAAGTCGAGGTTGATCAGGCCGGGGATCGTGATCAGGTCGGTGATCCCCTGGACGCCCTGGCGAAGGATGTCGTCGGCCATCCGGAAGGCCTCGAGGACGCTGGTCCGGCGCTCGACCGCCTGCAGCAGCTTCTCGTTGGGGACGATGATCAGGGTGTCGACTTTGTTGCGCAGCTTCTCGATCCCCTCGAGCGCCTGCTGCATCCGCCGTTTGCCCTCGAACTCGAACGGTTTGGTCACCGCGCCGACGGTGAGGGCGCCGATCTCCTCCTTGGCGATCTCGGCGATCACCGGGGCCGAGCCCGTGCCCGTGCCGCCGCCCTCGCCAGCGGTGACGAAGACCATGTCGGCGCCCTTCAGCGCCTCCTTGATCTCGTCCCGGCTCTCGGCCGCCGCGCCGGCGCCGACCTCGGGGTTGCCGCCGGCGCCGAGGCCGCGGGTCAGCTCCTGGCCGATCGAGAGCTTGATGTCGGCGTCGCAGGCTTGCAGCGCCTGCGCGTCGGTGTTGACGGCGACGAACTCGACGCCGCGGATGCCGGCGTCGATCATGCGGCTGACCGCATTCGTGCCGCCGCCGCCGGCGCCGACAACCTTGATGACCGCGAGGTAAGTGGATTCCATCTCCCGATTTTCTCCAGCGCGCCCGGTTTCCCTTGGCGCTATTGAAAGCTTTCAGTTGAGTTGAGCCTTTGTTCCGTCCGAGCCTTCAGCGATGCTCCAGGGTTCGAGGCGCTGGAGGAACGGCGGAAATTGCGCTTGAACGTAGGGCATTCCCGTGCTTCTGTCAAACCCCCGGCAGGCATCGTGCAGGGGCGATCTCTCAACCCTTGGTTGAGGGTTCCGCACCCCTCAACCTTTAGTTGAGACTTCGTGGCACCGCTTGCCAGAGCGGTTTGCCCTCGCTCAGCCGTGGTTCAGGGTGGCGGCGGGAGTTCGTGTTCCGAGCCGCCCCAGGAGGGCCGGGCCGGCGCTTGCACGTTTACATAATCGAGGCCCGTAATCTCTGGTTTGGCCAGGACGTCTGCCGCGGCGCGCCACTTTCGTGCCGCTTGCGAGTCATCGCCGAAGCGGATTTCGATCCCGGTAGTGAGGTTCACGTCCACCCCGCTTTCGCCGAAGTAGCTGCTTTCCAGATATGGGCGCAACGGCTCCGGAGCGGCGGCCAGGACCCGCACCTGTTCGAGCGCAGGTCCCTTCACCCGGCCCCGCTTCGGCGGCTCTTCGAGCGGCAATCGCGGCAGCGGCGGTTCCTCGGGCAGCGGCAGCCAGCGGACGAGCTTGCCGTCGGCGGCGACGGCCACCGCCCCTGAGCCTTCGCCGATCGTCGCCGCCAGGCGCGGTGCCGCGACCGTCGGCTCGGCGGTCCCCTGGCGGATGAAAAGCCAGTAGACGGCGACCGCGAAGACGATCAGGGCAACGGCGACGAGCGCCCCCCGCACCCTCAGAGATCCCAGCCGGCGGGCCACTCCACCTCCCCCAGGACCTGGACCTCGGGCTCGAGCTCGACGCCGAAGCTCGCGTGGACGCGCCGCCGCCCCTCTGCCATCAGCCCGAGCACGTCGGCCGTGCTCGCACCGGCGAAGTTCTCGACGAAGTTGGCGTGCTTCTCGGAGAAGCGGGCGCCGCCGTGGCGGAGGCCCCGGCAACCCGCTGCCTCCAGCAGCTGCCCCGCCGACCTGCCCCCTGCCCGCGGGTCCTCCGGGTTCTTGAAGGTCGAACCGAAAGTCTTGATGCCCGACGGCTGGGCCTCGCGGCGGCGCTCCCGCATCGAGGCCAGCGTCGCCCTGATCTCCTCCGGGTCGGCAGCCTGCAGCTGGAACGAGGCGCGGGCGACGACCTCCTCCGCCTTCAGGTTCGAGCGGCGGTACTCGAAGCCGAGCTGCTCTGGTTGCCGGCGCTCGGTGCCGGCGCCCGTGCAGACGTCAACCCACTCCAGCACCCGCGCCAGCTGGCCCCCGTAGGCGTTGGCGTTCATCCGCACCGCCCCGCCGGCGGTGCCGGGGATGTTCACGCCGAACTCGAGCCCGGAGAGGCCCCAACCGGCGGCTTTCGCGGCGGCCGAGGGGAAGCGGTGGCCGCCGCCGCAGACCACGCGCTCGCCGTCGCGCTCGATCCGCGCCAGCTCGCCGTCGAGCTTCAGCGCCAGCCCGCGGAAGCCGGCGTCGGCGACGAGCAGGTTGGAGCCCGAACCGATCACCCCGACCGGCAGCCCTTCGTCCTCGGCCCAGCCCAACGCCGCGATCAGGTGCTCCTCGTCGGCGGGACGGGCGAACCAGTCCGCATCGCCGCCGGTGCGGACGGTGGTCAGGCGGACCAGCGGGTAGTCGCGCTCGACACCCTCGGGAGGACCGCTCATCGCGCCTCCCCGGAGGGCGGCGGCGGCTCGGTGACCAGTTGCTCGCCGAGCCGGAAGACGTCGCCGGCGCCGATCGTGACGAGGACGGGATGCTCGCCCATCTCCGGCCCCCGATCCAGCCGCTCGGCGAGGGCGCGGCGGGCGGTGTCGGCGTCGGGCAGCCACCAGACCGGCCTGCCGCCCATCCGCTCGGCCGCCGCCTGGGCGACCTGGAGACCGCTGACCCCGGCCAGCTCGCCGACCGGCTCCTCCCGCGCCGGGTAGACGTCGAGGACGGCGACCTCGTCGGCGAGGGCGAGGGCGGCGCCGAACTCCTCCGTCAGCGCCTTCGTGCGCGAGTAGAGGTGGGGCTGGAAGAGGGCGACGAGGCGAGATGGCCGCAGCCCCCGCAGCGCCGAAAGGGCCGCCCGGACCTCGGTCGGGTGGTGGGCGTAGTCGTCATAGATACGGACCGGCCCGCGCGCGCCCTTCAGCTCGAGCCGCCGGTGGACGCCGGGGAACTCGGTCAGCGCCTCGGCAGCGGCGGCGACGTCGAGGCCCGCCAGCTCGATCGCGCCGAGCGCGGCCCGAGCGTTGAGGAGGTTGTGCTGCCCGGGCACCGCCAGGCGCAGGTTGTGCTGTCCGGGGGCCGAGAGGTCGAAGCGGACCTCCTCCTCCCTCTGCCCCAGCCATCCCATCTCCTCGCCGGCGGGCACGACCAGGCCCCGCGCCGGACCGGCGAAGCTGCGGAAGCCTTCGTGCAGCTCCGCGAGCGAGCCCCAGCGGCTGTGATGGTCCATCTCGACGTTGGTGACGACGGCGACCTCGGGGCGCAGGCGCAGGAAGCTGGCGTCGCTCTCGTCGGCCTCGGCGACGACCCACTCGCCCTCCCCCCAGCCGGCGTTGGCGGTTCCGCCATCAGGCCCGAGGCCCGGCACCTCACCGCCGACGAAGAAGGCCGGGTCGGCGCCGATCGCCCGCAGCGCCCAGACGGCCATCGCAGTCGTCGTCGTCTTGCCGTGGGTGCCGGCGATCGCGATCAGCCGCTTCTCGGCGCAGAGCTCGGCCAGGAGCGCCCCGCGGTGGATTGGCTCGACCCCGCGCTCGCGCGCCAGCACCAGCTCCGGGTTGTCAGCGGCGATCGCGGTGGAGACGACGACCTCGGCGCCCTCAGGCAGGTTCGCCGCGTCGTGCCCGACCACGGGGTCGACCCCGGCCGCGCGCAATCGCTCCATATATGAGGAGTCGCTGCGGTCGCTGCCGGTGACGGTGGCGCCGAGCCCGGCGCAGACCAGCGCCAGCCCGCTCATCCCGGCGCCGCCGATGCCGACGAAGTGCAGCCGCCGTCCGTTCCAGCGTGCGTCCCTCCCAGTCACGCAGTCCTCTGTTCTTTATGCCTGCATAGCGACGAAAAGGAACAGCTCATCGCGCTGCCTCCAGGACCTCGTCGGCGATGCGGCGGGCGGCGTCGGGCTTCGCCAGCTTGCGGGATGCGGCGGCCATCTCCTCCAGCCGTGCCTCGTCCCCCAGCACCGCTTCGACCTCCGCCGCCAGGCGGGCCGGGCTCAGATCGGCGTCGGGGATCACCGTCGCGGCGCCGCCGCTGCGCATCCACTCGGCGTTGGCGCTCTGGTGGTCGGCCGTGGCGAAGGGGTAGGGGACGAGAATCGCCGGCCGGCCGGCGGCGGCGACCTCGAAGATCGAGCCGCCCGAACGCCCCAGCACCAGGTCACAGGCGGCAAGCCCCTCGCCGAGATCGGGCTCGTAGGCGAGCAGCGTGTAGCTCTCGCGGTGCGGTGCCGCCGCCAGCCGCGCCTCGAGCTCGGCAAAGTCGCGGGTGCCGGCGATGTGGACGACGTGAAACTCGCGAGAACGCTCTTCTCTCCGCATACCGGAGACAAGTGCGTTTTCACCCTCGGCGAAGGCCTCGACCGCGGCGAGGTTGATCGAGCGGGCGCCCTGGCTGCCGCCGACCACCAGTAGGGCTCGTGCCTGCGGGGGGATTCCGAACCGCTCGCGCGCCTTCTCGCGGTTGCCTTCGAGTACTGCCCGCGGCACCGGCCGGCCGGTAACCAGGTAGCGATCCCCCTCCCGTCCCGCGATCGGGAAGGCGAGGCAGACGCGCTGCGCCCGCTTCGCCAGCAGCCGGTTGGCGAGGCCGAGGTGGCTGTCGGCCTCGGTCAGCACCAGCGGCGTTCGCGTCAGCGCCGCCGCCAGCCCGGCCGGACCGGCGACGAAGCCGCCGCCGCCCATCACCACGTCGGCGGCGCGGCGCCGCAGGACCCTGCGCGCCGCCCCGACCGCGGCCAGCGCCTCGACCCCGGCGCGGGCGGCCTTCAGCGGATTGCGGCGGTCGATTCCGCGCACCTTGAGGAAGTCGATCTCGAAACCGGCTGCCGGCACCAGCTCGGCCTCGATCCGCTCGCGCGTGCCGAGGAAGCTGACCTCGGCGCCGCTAGCCCGAAGCTCGTCGGCGACCGCCATGGCGGGCACCACGTGCCCCGCGGTTCCCCCCGCCGCCACGACCACCCTGGGCTTTCCGGCCTGCACCTTTCGCTCTGCTCCTTTTGCTCGCGGGCGCGCGCCCGCCTTCGACGACGCGGAGTTTGCCAGCGCCGGTGGGCGTCCTCGTGCGCGCCGCCTTGGCCCGGCCGCCGCGGGCGACGTTGAGGATCAGGCCGACCGCGAACAGGGTCGCCATCAGGCTGCTGTTGCCGTAGGAGACGAAGGGCAGCGGCACCCCGGTCAGCGGCGCCAGGCCCATCACCGCGAAGAGGTTGATCGTCGCCTGCACGAGGACCAGCGAGGTGAGCCCCGCGACCAGCAGCTTCGAGTAATTGTCCCTCGCCTTCTGCGCGGTTTTGAGGCCGGCGTAGCCGAACATGCCGAAGAGGCCGACCAGGGCGGTGATGCCGACCATCCCCAGCTCTTCGCCGATCACCGCGGTGATCATGTCGGTGTGGGCCTCGGGCAGGTAGAAGGCCTTGGAGACGCCGTTGCCGATCCCGACGCCGAAGAGCCCGCCGGAGCCGAGCGCGATCTTCGCCTGGGCGGCCTGGAAGCCGGCGCCTTCGGCCGCGGCGCTGGGGTTGAGGAAGGAGGTGAGGCGGGCCATCCGGTAGGGCTCGACGACGGCCATCGCCAGCATCAGGCCGCCGATCACCAGGGCGACCTTGCCGAGGTCGGCCGCCCGGGCCCCGGCGGCGACCAGGGTCGCGGCGACGGCGAAGACGATCACCATCGTCGTCCCCATGTCGGGCTCGAGCATGATCAGCAGGCAGGAGGCGGCGGTGACGAGGAGGAAGGGCATGATCCCTTCCAGCGAGCGCGCCCGCTTCGGCTTGCGCGCCAGCAGATCGGCTCCGTAGAGGATCAGCGCCACCTTCGCCAGCTCGGAGGGCTGGATCTGCAGCGAGCCGCCGCCGATCCAGCGGGTGGCGCCGTTGACTTCGCTGCCGGCGCCGAGCACGGCGACGAGGAGGAAGATCGAGGCGCCGAGCAGGAGCGGCGTCAGGTTGCGGATCTTCTCGAGGCCGACGCGCGCGGTCACGTGCATGATCAGCAGGGCGACGGTGCCGAAGATCAGCGTGCGCTTGAGGTAATAGGCGCTGCTCGAGAGGCCGCCTTCCTGCAGGACTTTGGTCGTCGAGCTGGCGGAGAAGACCATCACCGCGCCGAACGCCAGAAGGCAGAGGGTGGCGGTGAGAAGCATGCTGTGCTCGACCGGGAGCGGGCGCGGGCGCTTCTTCGGCTTTCTCTTCGCTTTGGCGCCGTTGGTCCGGCGCCGGGCGGCGGTGCTCATCGCCCGAGGCCCCCGACGATCTCGCGAAAGCGCTCGCCCCGTTCCTCGAAGTTCTCGAAAGCGTCGAAGCTGGCGCAGGCCGGCGAGAGCAGGACGACCTCGCCAGCGCCCGCCGCGGCGGCGGCGCGCCCCACCGCGTCGTCGAGGTCCTCGCAGCGGTGCAGCTCCACCCCCGCCTCCAGCACCGGCGCCAGCTCGCGGGCCATTCGCCCGGTCGTGGCGCCGATCAGGTAGCAGGCGCGGGCTCGCTCACGGAGCGGGTCGACCAGCGGCGCGAACGGCTCCTCCTTCTCGCTGCCGCCGAGGATCGCGTGGACGCCGCCGTCAAAGGCGCGGATCCCGACCGTGGCCGAGGCGACGTTGGTCGCCTTCGAGTCGTTGACGAAGCGGACGCCGCCGATCTCGGCGACCTGCTCGAGCCGGTGCGGGACACCGGCGAAGCTGCGCAGCCCCTCGCGCACCGCCTCGCGGTCGACCCCCATCGCCAGCGCCGCCGCCGCGGCCGCCATCGCGTTGGCGACGTTGTGCTCGCCGAAGAGGCCGAGCTCGGAGACCGGCAGCAGCGGCTCGCCGTCGTAGAAGATCGTCCCCCCGGCGACCGCGACCTCGCAGTCGGGGGCGGCACCGTGGCAGAAGGCAACCCGCCGGGCGCAGCCGCCGAGGTCGGTACCGGCCACGAAAGGGTCGTCGGCGTTGTAGACGGCGACGTCGTCGTTGCTCTGGTTGGCGAAGATCCGCAGCTTCGCCGCCAGGTAGGACTCGAGGTCGCGGTGGCGGTCCAGGTGGTCGGGGGCGAGGTTGAGGAAGACCGCGCACTCGGGCGCGAAGGCGACCGTGTCCTCGAGCTGGAAGCTCGAGCACTCGCAGACGATCGTCTCGGCGCCCCGCACCTCGCCGACCAGCCCGGAGAGCGCGGTGCCGACGTTCCCCGCCACCGCGACCGGCTCGCCGGCGGTGCGGAAGAGGTGGCCGACCAGCTCGACCGTGGTCGTCTTGCCGTTGGTGCCGGTGACGGCGACGAAGCGGTTGGGCAGCGCCCGCCAGGCCAGCTCCAGCTCCCCCACCACCGGAATCCCCCGCTCCAGCGCGGCTGCGATCACCGACGCCTCCCGGGGAACCCCCGGGCTCTTGACGACGGTCCGCGTCCCCTCGAGCTGTGCCAGTCCATCCGTATCCAGGAAGACTTCGACGCCGACCCCCTCCAGCCCTGCCGCTCCCTGCGGATGCCCCGAGTCGACCGCCCGCACCGCCTCTCCCCGCGCCGCCAGCATCCGCACCGCCGCCTGCCCTGAGCGCGCAAGCCCCACGATGAGGAACGGACCCTGCGGCAGCGGGGGGCGAATTTCCTTGGCCTGGACCCTCATAGACACATGCGACAGCTTCTCGACCCCGCCGGATACACCTCTGGCCCTCTCCTGTCGGATCGCCTGAGGCTCAGGTGGCGAAACTCGCTATCTCCCGCGCCAGCGCCTGCGGTTGGTCGAGGGGAATCAGGGTGTAGCAGTCGGGCAGCTCGACGTAGCTCGAGTTCGGGAACGACTCGGCGAGGCGGCGGCCCTCGTCGCTGGGCATCATCTTCCCCTCCTCGTCCCAGATCACGAGCACCGGCCGCTCGAAGGAGCCGAGGGCCCGGGTGGCGGCGCGCATCTGGCGCCTGCCACGGCGGACGTCGCGCACGTAGCGGCCGAGGTCCCGCCTGATCTCGCGTCGCCTGAGCGGCTCCACCCACTTCCGCATCAGCTCGTCGGGCACGCCTTTCTTGCTCATCTGGCCGTAGGTGACCGGGAGCCGTCGCAGGAGGGGCGAGAGCAGGACCAGCCGCATCATCGAAAAGCCGCCGGGCAGCCAGCCCGACAGGGCCGCGCCCCGGCCGCCGAGCCCCGGCGGGTAGTTGCCCTCGGTCTCGCAGGAGACGAGCACCAGAGCGCCGACCCGCTCCGTTTCGCCGCTGGCGACCATCGTCTGTGCGCCGCCCCAGTCGTTGAAGCAGACGATCGCGTTCTCAAGGTCAAGCGCGGCCAGGAAGTCGGTGACGATCCGCGATAGCCCCGCGAGCGAGAGGTCCGCGTCGGCGCGCATCGGCTTGCGGTGGGCCCCGAGCGGCAGCACCGGCGTCAGGCAGCGGAACCGCGGGCTCAGCTCGGCGATCACTCCATCCCAGAGGCTCTCGTCGTGCGGCAGCCCGCCGAGGAAGACGATCGGCCGGCCCTCGCCACCGCTGTCGCCATATTCGATCGGCCCGGCGGTGACCTCTACCTCTGGCACAGGCGGATCATGCCCACTGGGCGGTGAAAATCAAGCCTGACAAGGACGCAGGGAGCGCCGTGTGCTCCGCATACAGGCGACCGAGGACGCCGCCAGGCGCCGACTGCAGCCGCCTAGCGGCCGATCGACTGCTGGTAGAGGGTGAAGCCGATCCCCGAGCAGACCGCGGCGATGATCCAGAAGCGGAGCATGATCTTGGTCTCCGACCAGGCCATCATCTCGAAATGGTGGTGCAGCGGCGCCATCAGCAGGACGCGGCGGCGGAAGGTCTTGAAGGCGAAGACCTGGAGCAGGACCGAGAGCGCCTCGATCACGAAGATGCCGCCGATGATGATCAGCAGCACCTCGGTCTGGGTCATCACCGCCAGCGCCCCGATCGCGCCGCCGAGCCCGAGCGAGCCGGTGTCGCCCATGAAGATCGAGGCCGGGAAGGCGTTGAACCAGAGGAAGCCGATGCAGGCACCGACCAGGCAGGCGGAGAGGAGGGCCAGGTCCTGCTGCTCGTTGGAGACGAAGGCGATCGCCGTGTAGGCGAGGAGGACGATCGCGCAGGAGCCAGCGGCGAGGCCGTCGAGGCCGTCGGTCAGGTTGACGCCGTTGGAGGTGCCGGCGATGACGAGGAAGACGAGGACGAAGTAGAGGACCGGGCCGAGGTCGATGCTGCCGTCGCCGATGCGGAAGTAGAGCGTCGGTTCGAGCCCGACCTCGTGCCGCGCCACCCACCAGAGGCCGAGGGCGAGGATCAGCTGGCCGAGCAGCTTCCAGCGGCCGGCGAGGCCGAGCGAGCGGCGTTTGACGATCTTGATGTAGTCGTCGGCGAAGCCGAGGGCGGCGCAGCCCATCGCCACCCCGAAGACCGCGAGGCTCTGGGCGTCGCGCTCGGAGAGGATGAGGAAGGGGACGCAGATCGAGGCGAAGACGATCAGTCCCCCCATCGTCGGCGTCCCCGCCTTCGAGTGGTGCTCCTGCGGCCCGTCCTCGCGGATGTGCTGCCCGAACTCCTTCACCCGCAGGTACTCGATGAATTTCGGGCCGAGGAAGATGCAGATCAGCATCGCCGCCATGCCGGCGATCAGGACTTCACCCATCGCCTGCCTCCACCAGACCCAGCAGCGCCTCCGCCACCTGCTCCAGCCCGGCCGAGCGCGAGCCCTTGACGAGAACCGCGTCGCCGGGCTCCAGCCGCGCCGCCAGCAGCTCGGCGGCCTCGCCGGGGTCGGCGACCAGCTCGTCGGGATCGTAGTCGCGGGCGGGGGCGCCGATGCCGATTACGGCGTCGATCCCGACGGCGCGGGCGTGCGCGCCGACCTCGCGGTGGAAGCGCGGCGATTCGGGGCCGAGCTCGCCCATCTCCCCCAGCACCGCGAGCGTCCGCCCGGCCTCGAGCGTGGCGAGGTGGTCGAGCGCCGCGCGCATCGACACCGGGTTGGCGTTGTAGCAGTCGTTCACGAGGACGATGCCGCCGGGGAGCTGCAGGCGCTCGCCGCGGAAGCGGGAGAATCCTATGTCCGCAGCGCGGTCGGCCATCCCGGCAACCTCGGCGCCGAGGGCGACCCCGGCGGCGATCGCGGCCAGGGCGTTGGTCAGGTTGTGGGCCTCGGTGAAGGGGAAGTGGAAACGCTGGGCACCGAGCGGGGTCCTCACCAGCGCCTCGGTGATGCCGTCGGCGACGCTGACCTCGACCGCCTCGACGTCGCCGCCGGGACCGAAGCGGAGCTGCTCGGCAACCGGCTGCAGATGCGGCTCCAGCACCCCCGCCCCGACCGGGGCGACCGCGGTCCCGCCTGGCGGCAGGCCGCCGAGGATCTCGGCCTTGGCAGCGGCGATGTTCTCCAGCGAGCCCAGCAGCTCGACGTGGACGGGGCCGACGTTGGTGATGACCGCCACCTCCGGCTCGGCTATCGCCGCCAGCTCGGCGATCTGCCCCCGACCCCGCATCGCCATCTCCAGCACCAGGACGTCGGTGTCGGCAGGCGCTTCGAGGATCGTCAGCGGCAATCCGATCTCGGTGTTGAAGTTCTCCGGGCTGGCGTGGACCCGGCCCGGGAGCAGCGCCCGGGCGATGTCCTTGACCGAGGTCTTGCCGACCGAGCCGGTGACGCCGACGACGCGGGCGCCGAGGGCGCGCCGGTAGGCGCGCGCGAGCGAGTGCATCGCCGCGAGCGGGTCCTCGACGACGAAGACCCAGGCGCCGGCGCCGTCCCGTTCGGTGAGAACGCCTTTCTTTCCGCTATGCGGAGACAACTGCGTTTTGAAGCTGGGACCGACCACCGCGCCCCAGGCGCCGGCCTCGATCGCCGCGGCGGCGAACTCGCCGCCGTCGCGGTTGGCGCCGCGGAGGCCGAAGAAGAGGTCGCCGGGACCGGTCTCGCCGGAGCCGATCGTCGCCCGCCGCGGCGACTCGTCCGCACCCTCCGCCGCCACCTCCGCCCCCAGCGCGGCGGCGATCTCCTGCGGCGTCAGGTTCACGCCGGCGTACCCAGCTTCCACAGCTCCTCGCGCGCCACCTCACGATCGTCGAACGGAATCTTCCGCCCTTCCTCGAACTCCTGCCCCTGCTCGTGCCCCTTGCCGGCGATGACGACGGTGTCACCCGGCTGCGCGCGCCCGAGCGCCAGCGCGATAGCCTCGCGCCGCTCGACGACGACCTCCAGCTGCTTCGCGTCCTCAGCCCCGGCGGCAACTTCGGCGGCGATCTTCTCCGGGTCCTCCGAGCGCGGGTTGTCGGAGGTGATCACGGTCAGGTCGGAGAGCTCTGCTCCGGCCCGGCCCATCTTCGGCCGCTTGTCGCGGTCGCGGTCGCCGCCGGCGCCGAAGACCGCGATCACCCGGCCCTCGGTGATCCCGCGCGCCGCCCACAGCACGTTCTCCAGCGAGTCCGGCGTGTGGGCGTAGTCGACGAGGACGCCGAAGCCCTGCCCCTCGTCGATCGGCTCGAAGCGCCCCGGCACCCGCGCCGCCCGCGCCAGGCCGGCCGCGGCGATGTCGCCGCCGACCCCCATCGCCTCCGCCGCGGCGAATGCCCCGAGCGCGTTGGCGACGTTGAAGTGACCCGGCAGCGCGCTCCGCAGCCGCATCTTGCCGAGGCCGAAGCTCGACCCCGAGGCGTCGAACTCGACGTCCCTGGCGCTGTAGTCGGCCTCCGCCCCCGCGGCCGAGAAGGTGCGGCACTCGAATTCCCCGGCGAGGCGGCGCCCGTAGGGATCGTCGACGTTGACGATCGCCACCTTCGGCCCCATCTCGAACAGCTTGCGCTTGGCCAGGAAGTAGTCCTCCATGTCGGCGTGGAAGTCGAGGTGGTCCTGCGTGAGGTTGGTGAAGACGGCGACCTCGAAGTGGATCGCGTCGGCCCGGTGCAGGGTCAGCGCGTGCGAGGAGACCTCCATCGCGCAGGCTTCGTCGCCGCCCTCCAGCATCTGCCGGAAGGTCGCCTGCAGCTCGATCGCCTCCGGCGTCGTCCGCACCAGTTCCTTCTCCACCCCGCCGACCACTTGTTTGACCGTCCCCAGCAGCCCGCAACGGAAGTCGGCTGCCTGGAGGATCTCCCGCACCAGGAAAGCGGTCGTCGTCTTCCCGTTGGTTCCGGTCGCCCCGACCACCCGCAGCTCCGCACTCGGGTCCCCCCAGGACCGCGCCGCCAGCGGCGCCATCGCCGCCCGTGAGTCCGGCACCACCACCTGGGGCACCGCCAACCCCGTCAGCTCCCGCTCGACGACCAGGGCGACGGCTCCTTCCCGCACCGCCCGTGGCCCGAACTCGTGCCCATCCAGCTTCTCCCCCACCACGCAGAAGAACAGGGACCCAGGCTCGACCTTGCGGCTGTCGTAAACCAGGTCCTCCACCTCGACGGCGGCGTCCCCGACAACCCGCGCCCCCGGCAGCCCCGCGACAAGCTCATCCAGTCTCATCGAAACGGGAGTCTAGGAAGCACGTCGGGTGAAGCGGGTCGGCGGTGCCCCTCTCAAAACACTCCCCAAAGCGAGCGCAGCGAGCGAGTTTTGAGAGGGGTCCCCGACCCACCCCCCGCTGCCAGGATCATTCCTGCGGCACCCCCAGGTAAGGAAGCGCGAATTCGGCGATCTTGCCGAAGGCCGGCGCCGCCACCGAGCCGCCGTAGATTTCCCCCTGCGGTTCGGCGACGATCACCGCCGCCAGGAACTGCGGATTCTGAGCCGGGGCGAAGCCGATGAAGGAGGCGATGTATTTCGTTTTCGAGTAGCCGCCGTCTTCGGCGACCTGCGCGGTGCCGGTCTTGCCCGCCAGGGTGTAGCCGGGGACGCTGACCTCGGAGGCGGTGCCGCCCGGCGCCAGCACGCCTTCGAGCATTTCGCGGATCTCGGCCGCGACGTGCGCGGAGATCACCCGCTTGCCCTTCGGCTCGTGGATCTCTTCTTCGCCGACCCGCTTGATCAGCTGCGGCGGTTTCAGCATGCCGCCGCTGGCGATCGCGGTGTAGCCCGCGACCATCTGGATCGGCGTCACCGCCAGCCCCTGCCCCATCGGCAGGTTGCCCATCGTCGAGCCGGAGTATTCGTCGAGCGCGGGCACGATCCCGGATTCCTCACTCGGGAACTGGATGCCGGTGGGCCGCCCAAAGCCGAACCTGTCGATCCATTTGCTGAATTTTTCGGCGCCCACCCTGAGCCCGATCGTCACCGCCCCCACGTTCGAGGACTGGGCGAGGATGCGGCCGACGCTCATCGTTTCGGTCCCGCGTTCCTCGGCGTCTTTGATCGTCCGGTCGGCGACCTGGATCGTCGGCGGCAGGGTGAATTCGGTCGTCGGCGTCACCGCCCCTTCTTCCAGGGCGGCGGCGACGGTGAAGGCCTTGAAGGTCGAACCCGGTTCGTAGTTGAACCCGGTTGCCCTGTTCAGCAGGTCTTCGTTGCTCACCTCGGAGAGGTCTTCCGGGTTGACCGGCGGCCAGTTCGCCATCGCCATGACCTGCGAGCTGCGCGGGTCGACGACGATCGCCGTGGCTCCCGACGGCGAATAGGTTTCGCCGACTTCGTTCAGCACTTCTTCGGCCTTCTGCTGGATCACCGGGTCGAGCGTGAGTTCGACGTCTTCGCCGTCTTCGGCTTCCTTCACGGTTTCCAGCCGGATCGGCTGGCCGAGCGCGTCGTTGACGGTCCGGCGTTCGCCGTCGCTGCCGGCGAGCACCGATTCCTCGCCTTCCTCCAGCCCCGTGAGGCCCTGGTTCTGCGAGCCGACGGCGCCGATCACCTGCCCGGCCATCTCGCCCTGCGGGTAGACCCGGCGGCTGTCGGGCAGCTCGCCGATCCCTTCCAGTTCAAGCGCTTCGACCTTCGCCGCGGTGCTGAGGTTGACTTTTTGGGCGATATACGAGAAGCCGCCTTCGGCCGTCAGCGCTTCCAGCACTTCGCCCTTCTTCTCCTGCAGGATCGGCGCCAGCTTCGCCGCCGCCTGCGGGGGGTTTTTCACCTGGTAGGGGGTGGCGTAGATCGTCGCCGCGTCTTCGGAGGCGGCGAGCTTGTTGCCGCGGCGGTCGAGCAGGTCACCGCGCAGGCCGGGCACGGTGACGATCTCGGTCTGCTGGGAGACCGCCTGCGAGGCCAGCTGCGAGCCCTGCACCCCCTGCAGCCAGAAGGCGCGGACGATGATGACGAGGAAGCAGAGGAGGAAGCCGCCGAAGAGGAGCCCGATCCGCCGCTCGATCAAGCGCATCTACGGATGGTCCCCGGGCGGTCGGATGGTTCGACCACCTCAGCCCCCGGCGGCGGCCAGGCGGGCGGCGGCGGTCGCGACGTCGCCGGGGTCCGCTTCGATCAGCTGCGGCTCTTCGGTGCTCGGCATCGCCAGGCCGAGCTCGGCGGCCTCGCTGCGGATGCGGGCGGTGCTGTAGTGCTGCGCCTCGCGGCTTTCCAGCATCGAGTTCTCTTTTTCCAGGGCGGTGATCTGTTCGTCGATCCTCCCCGAGGAGGCGGCGAAGCTGAGGGTGGCGACGTTGAGGGCGACGATGCCGACGAGGAGGACGCCGAGGACACCGATCCACAGCCGCCCCTGGGTCATGCGGACGACGAGGCTCGAGTCCGGCAGCTGGCGGACGGCGCCGGCGGTGCGGCCGGCGGCGACGACGAGCTTCGGCCGCGCGGCGGGGGCGCGCCTGGTCGCCGGCCGGCGCGCCGGTGCGCGGCGCGCCGGAGCCGCGGCCGCCTTCGGGCGGTTCGGCTTGCGCGCCGGCGGTTTCCGTTTCGGCGGCGTGGTCCGCGAGGGCGCGGGCGCCGGAGCGGTGCGGCTGCGGGGGACGGCGACGGCCATCAGCCGGTCTCCCCGACTGGTTGCTCCGCGGCGATCTTCCGCGCCGCCCGCAGGTGGGCCGAGCGCGAGCGCGGGTTGCGCTCCGCCTCCTCGTCCCCGGGCGAGACCGCGCGCCGGGTCAGCAGCTCGGCCTCGGGCTCGTGCTCGCAGACGCAGACCGGAAGCTCGGGCGGGCAGATGCAGCCGCGCGCCTTGGCGGCGAGGAACCGCTTCACCGGCCGGTCCTCGAGCGAGTGGAAGGCGATCGCCGCGAAGCGGCCGCCTACCTGCAGCTGCGACCAGGCGAGCGGCAGGGCCTGCTCCAGCGCCTCGAGCTCGCCGTTGACGGCGATCCGGATCGCCTGAAAGCTGCGCTTGGCCGGGTGGCCGGTGCCGAAGCGGGCGGAGGCCGGCATCCCGGCCTTGATCGCCTCGACCAGCTCGGAGGTGGTCGAGAGGGGACGGCGGCGGACGATCTCGCGGGCGATCCCGCCGGCATGGCGCTCCTCGCCGAAGCGCTTGAGGACATGGGCGATCCGCGACTCGGGCCATTCGTTGACCAGGTCGGCCGCGGTGAAGCTCTGCCGCGGGTCCATCCGCATGTCGAGCGGCGCGTCGTAGGAATAGGAGAACCCCCGCTCGAACGCGTCAACCTGCATCGAGGACATCCCCAGATCCATGTAGACCATGTCTGGGCGGACTCCTTCGCGCTGCAGTGCAAGAAGTCCTGCACTGAAGTCGGCGCCGATGAAGAGGGTGCGGCACGGGGCCTGGGCGGCGAAGCGGTTGAAGCGCTCCTGCGCCGCAGGGTCGCGGTCGATCCCGATCAGCGTCCCCTCCGGCCCGATCAGCTCGGCGACCATGCGGGCGTGGCCGCCACCGCCGAAGGTGCAGTCGACCGCCGTCCCGCCCGACCCCGGCGCCAAGAGCGAGACCAGCTCCGGCGCCAGCACCGGCTCGTGCTCGCTCAAGACGGCCTCCACGGGCCGTAATGTCGAACTCCACCCGCCGACGGGCCGAATCGACTCAGCCGCTTGGTCATATAGGCCCGTCGGCGGCTGGGGTTGGACATTTCGGCCCGTCGCTCCGTAGGTGTGCGGGATTTGGTGGGCATTGAGTCTCATGATCACGCGGCGGAGCCGGCGGCGGCCAGGCCCTCGGCGATTTCGGGGGCGGCGGCGTCAAGCTCTTCCTCCTGCTTGGCCCAGGCGTCGGCGTTCCAGATCTCCAGGTACTCCCCGGCGCCGATGACGACGCAGTTGCCGTCGAGGCCGGCGTGCTCGATCAGCGGCTTGGGGATGCGGATGCGGCCGGCGGAATCGAGCGTTTCGTCGAAGGAGCCGCCGTGGAAGCGGCGGCGCAGCGCTCGGGCGTCGCGCCCGAAGGGGCTGTGCGGCGAGAGGAAGCGGTCGGAGAGCTGCTCGAACTCCTCGGTCGTGTGCACCCAAACGCAGGGGTCGAAGCCCTTGGAGAGAACGACTCCGTCAGCGAGGGAAGCCCGGAAGCGCGAAGGAACCGTGAGCCTGTCCTTGGAATCGAGACTGTGCTCGTAAAGACCCCGGAAGGCCACCTCGTGAAGTCCTTTCTGCGGAGGGCGAAAAGAAATGGACCGGAGTGATGAGGTGGGAGGAGCCTCACCACCCCGGTCCTGGGCTTCAACTCGAGCGCCACAATAACCCACTCTCTCCCACTTTGCAACACGACCTCCCTCTGCAAGCCCCTTTGCACCGGGATCGGCGCGGTCGGTTGCGATCCGTGGCTACAAGCGGCGAGGCATACGCGGCGGCGGCAACGGCGCCCGACGACGCCAACGACCTCCGCGGCCTCCACTTCAGGCGGCTGCTGCGCAGGCCGCTCACCCGGGTCCCGATCGCGGCCTTCGTGGCGGTCGCCGGCGGTCCGGGCGGAGCGCTGGTGGGGCCGGCGATCGGCGGGGGCCGCCGCGGTCGGCGCCTTCCTCGTCGCCATCGCGATCGCCGGCTCGCAGGCGGCCGCTGCCTTCTGCGAGACCTCCGGCGCCTCTTCGCCCCCACCGTCATCGTCTGGCTGAGCGAAGCCGCCCCGGACAGGGTTCGCCTTCGAGCTGGTCGACGGGACCCTCTCCTGCTATGTCAACGGCCACAAGGAGGACACGGCCGAGCTCGACGGCGTCGCCGCCGCCACGGCCGCGGTGGCGAAGCGGCTGCGCGACGAGTCCTCAGAAGCCGGCTAAAAGCGTGCCGGCGTTGGCGATCAGGCCGGCGGCGATCATCAGCAGCACCGAGGGAACGAGGACCAGGGCGACAACGAGCTGGATCTTCGGCGCCGCCCGGGCGGCGCGCTCCTCGACTGCGCGGCGGCTGTCGCGGCGCAGTGAGGCCGCCTGGCGCTGGAGCTGGTCGGCCAGCGGCGATCCGAAACGGCGCGAGCGCTCGACCGCGGCGACCAGCGTCGCGACCTCGCCGCCGGGCACGCGCGCCCGCAGCGAGGCGAGGACGGCGCCGAAGGGAACGCCGCACGTCAGCTCGGCGACGGCGAGCCGCATCTCCTCGGCGAGCGGCCCCTCCCCCGCCCGCGCCAGCTGCTCGATCCCGGCCGCCGGGCCGCGGCCCGAGGCGGCGCTGACCGCGAGCAGGTCGAGCGCGTCGGGAAGCGCGGCGACCAGCCGGCGCCGCCGCTGGCGCGCCCGCCGCTCCCGCACGGCCTGGGGCAGCAGGAGCCCGGCGATCGGGAGGCCGACCAGGACCAGCAACGAGGTCCGCCCCGGCGCCACCGGGGCGGCGAGCAGCCCGAGGAGAGCGCCACCGCCCACGCCCATCGACCTGCCGAGGAGGCGCTTCGGCAGTCGCAGTTGCGGGACCTCGCCCCCAAGCAGCTCCCACCCTCCCGCCAGGGCGAGCAGTGACGCGGCGGCTGCCAGGAGGCCGGCGCCGCTCACTCGACCACCCGCGAGAGACGGCGGATCGCGAGGAAGCCGATGACCTGCAGCGCGGCGGCGAGTGCCAGCAGCACCGCCGCCGGCGGCGACGCGAGCAGGCGGGCGAGGAAGCCGGGTTGCAGCAGCTCGGCGAAGAGGGCACCGCCGGTCGGCATCGCCACCACGAGCAGACCGGTGAAACGCGCCTGCGCCGTCGCCGAGCGGGCGTCCTCGGCGACGCGGTCACGCTCGGCGGCGCCGGCGGCGAAGCGGCGCAGCAAGCCGGCGAGATCGCCGCCGGCGAGGCGCTGGCTGAGCAGCGTCGCCGCGAAAGCATCGACCCGGTCCGATCGCATTCGCTGCCGCCAGCCCGACACCACCGCGACGATCGGTGCCCCGAGATCGAGCTCCGCCCCGAGCCGTGCGAGCTCGATCGCGGGCGGCCCGTCGAGCGAGGCGACCGCGGCCGGCAGCGAGGCGCGCAGCGAGCGACCGGCGCTGAGCGAGTCGGCGACCGCCATCGCGACTTCGGGAAGCGAGCGCTCGACGGCCCGGCGGTAGCGACGCCGTCGGGCGCCGATCGCCCACCCCATCGCCGCCGGTCCCGCGACCGAGAGCGGCAGGGCGAGAGCGAGGCCGCCGAGGAACCAGCCGCCGGCCACCGCGGCAACGGTCGCCAGCGCCGCCAGCCGGCGGCGCTCGAGGACCGAGGGCGCGTACCCCTCCTCCCCGGCCCGCCGCAGCGGCTCCAGCGCCGAGCGCAGCCAGCGGGCGCCGGCGGGGCTGGCGAGCCATGCCTCGCGTGCGGCCAGGGCCAGCAGCCCACCGGCTGCGGCGCCGACCGGAACCGCGAAGGTCATCCCGTCCCCGCGATCTCGGTCACCCGCCTGCCGCCGTCCGCCTGGCGCTCGATGTGGACGACGAGGTCGATCCCGCGCCGGACCTGCTCGGCGATCGCGACGTGCGGCAGCCCAACCCCGGCCATCAGCGACAGGGTCTCGAGCCGCCGCAGCGCGTCGGCGGGCGAGTTCGCGTGGATGGTCGAGAGCGCGCCGTCGTGCCCGGTGTTGAGAGCGGTGAGAAGGTCCAGCGCCTCGACTCCCCGAACCTCACCGATCACGATCCGGTCGGGCCGCATCCGCAGGGCGTTGCGCAGCAGGTCGCGGATCGTCACCTCCCCCCGCCCCTCGACCCCCGCCGGCCGGCTCTCGAGCCGGACGACGTGCGGCTGCTGCAACCGCAGCTCGGCCGCGTCCTCGATCGTCACCACCCGCTCGCCCGCGTCGATGAAGCTGGAGAGCGCGTTCAGCAGGGTCGTCTTGCCCGAGCCGGTGCCGCCGCTGACGAGAACGCTGCGACGCCCCGACACCGCCTCCTCCAGCCGGCGCCGCTGCTCGGCGGTGATCGTGCCCAGCGCCACCAGCTGGTCGGGGTCGGGGCGGGTGGCGCCGAAACGGCGGATCGAGAGCGACGGCCCGTCGATCGCCAGCGGCGGGATCACCACGTTGACGCGGGAGCCGTCGTCGAGGCGGGCGTCGACCATCGGGCTCAGCTCGTCGACCCGGCGCCCGAGCGGGGCGAGGATCCGCTCGATCGCGTTGCGCAGGTCCTCCTCGTCCTCGAAGCGAACGTCGGTCGGCTCGAGCAGGCCCCGCCGCTCCACGTAGACGCGGTCGGGCCCGTTGACCATCACCTCCTCGACCGCGGGATCGGCCAGCAGAACCTCCAGCGGGCCCAGCCCGACACTGTCGCGGACGATCCGCTCGCTCACCTCCTCGCGCTCGGCCGCGGGCAGGATCGCCGCGTGGTCGTCGACCAGAGCGCGGACGGAGGCTGCGACGTTGCCCTCGGCGACGATGCCACTCACCGCCTCGGCGCGCCGTCGCTCGACCAGCCGGGCACGCAGGCGCGCGGAGAGCTCGGCGACGTTGCGCTCACGCGCGTCCATCAGCGCGGAATCACCGTGATCCGCCGCGCGAAGCTCTGGGCGGCGATCAGCCGCAGCGCCTGCGGGCGGGTGAGGCCGAGGGTTGCCGTCGCGATCCCCGCTTCCGCTCCTTCGCCGCCCGGGGAGAGGCCGAGCAGCGGCACGGCGGGGGCGGCGACGTAGGTGCGGCCCTCGCCGGAGCCGGAGGGTTCGGTCGTGACCACGACGTCCGCCCGAGCGCCGGCCGGCTGGGCTCCGAGCGCGGTGAGCGCACCGGCGCCGCTGACTTCGATTTCGACCGGGCGGCGCCCGTGGCCGAGCCGCGCCGGCGTCCGGGAGGAGGCCGGCGAGCGCAGCTGCGCGACCAGCAGGTAGGCCCCCGCCGGCACCGCGGCGACGGTTTCCAGACCGACCGCCTGCGCCGGCGCCGCCAGCACGCCGGGCGGAGCGAAGCGCACCGGCACCCGCCGCACCTCGAGCCGCTCGGCGGCGAGCTTCGGGTCGATGCGCTCGCCGCCGTGGAGGTCGGCGCTCGCAACCACCACCGGCCGCAGCTCGCCGTAGCCGCGGGCGACGCTGTCCCCATAACCGTCGGCGACGGTGCCCGCGGCGACAGCGGCGAGCAGCGCCGCGACGAGGAAGCCGCCGGCGCGGGCGCGGCGGCTCACCGCGGACCCATCTCGCGCGACAGCGGCAGCCGCATCTCGGCAACGGTTCCGTCGCCTTCCCGGCGCAGGTCGAAGCTGCCGCCGTGGACGCCGGCGAACCGGCTCACCAACCGCAGGCCATGGCCCCGGCGGCGGTCGCGGGGCTGCCGCCGGGGCCGGTCGCGGGCGCCGCTGCGGGGGCCTGAATCGCGCACCGACACCAGCAGCAGAAAGCCCACCCGTCGCGCCTCGACGGTGACCCTGCCGCCGCCGTGTTCGATCGCGTTGCTGATCAGGTTGTCCACCGCCTGAGCGAACTCGGCCGGGTCAACCGCGACGATCGCCTCACCCGCCTTCCAGTGGAGTGCCAGGCCACCACCAGCAGCTGCCGCTTGGCTGCTCCAGCGCAGCACCGCCTCTTCGAGCAGAGGCCGCGGCGATACCCGAACAGCGGCGACGGCGGCGGCGTCACCGTTTATCCGGCGGTCGAGGCGGTCGAGCGCATCGGTGACGAGGCGCAGGGAGGAATCGACGGCGGCGTCACCGGGGAGACGGTCGGGCAGCGCCAGCGAGAGGACCTGCAAGGGCCGGCGCAGCTCGTGCATCGCCTCGTTCAGCGCGGCGCGCCGGCGTCCCTCGCGCAGCGTCGTGATTCCGCCTGCGAGCGCCAAAGAAGCTGCCATCGGCAGGCCCGCGGCAATCTCGCCCAGCTCCACCGCCATCGGCTATCCCACACCCTTCGCACGCATCGGAGTGTCAAGGGAGGGGCGCGGTGGTTCTCTCCCCCTCTGGCTCCGAGAATCACGCCGTAGTTCCGCACTTAGGAGAGAAAACGCCCGCCCCTCGAAGCGGTCTCGGCCTGACGCGACGAAAGGGGCGGAGCGAATGACTCGGACCCGAACCCACCCACAGCTCGGTACCGAATCCAACTAAACGAACAAGCTGGAGCTTTTTACAGTGGTCGTCCTCGTTTACCGCATATTTCCCTTTGGGCGCGATGACCCTCCGTACATTTTGGAATACTTGTCTAGTAACTCGGGTGGCTGCTCCCCCCATCCACCCCACTTCACCCGAGCCCATAACTAACGGAGGTCCTCCCTTGCCACAGTCCCGTACTTCTCCAGAGGGCATTACCCAACAGCTCGCGAAGGCGCTTGCCCACCCGCTGCGGGTCCGCATCCTCAGCTCCCTTCACAAAGGGATCTCAAGCCCCAACCAGCTCGCCCAGGAGCTCAACGAGCCACTCGGCAACGTCAGCTATCACGTCAAAACGCTGCTCGAATACGACTGCGTCGAACTGGTGAAAACCGAGCCGCGGCGCGGGGCGGTCGAGCACTTCTACCGCGCCACCGACCGTGCCTTCCTCAGCGATTCGGACTGGGCGAAGATCCCGGCCTCGGCCCGCAAAGGCATCTCCGGCTCGATCCTCGAGTCGATCGGCCAGAGCGCGACCGAGGCGATGGCCGAGGGAACGATCGAGGCTCGCAAAGATTCGCACCTCTCCGACACTCCCCTGCAGCTCGACAGACAGGGCTGGAAAGACCTCAACAAGGTCCTCGCCGAAGCCGTCGACAAGGCCTCTTCGATTCAGAAGGAAGCCGCAAAACGGATGGGCAAAGACAAGGCGGACGCGATCCAGACCAAGCTCGCGATCATGCACTTCGAGGTGCCCGCCGCTAAGGGCAAGGCCAAGAAGAAGTAACGCCTCGCTCAGCCGCAGGGCCCAGCGGCCCGATGCCCCTGGTCGACCCGCTCGGCCAGGGGTTTTTTTGTTTGCCTCACCCGTCGATCAGCCTGTAGCCGATTCCCCAGCAGTTGACGACGAAGCGGCCGTGCTCTGGATCGAGTTTGCGACGCAGGCGTGAAGCGTGCGAATCCAGCGTGCGGGTCTTGGAGGGGCCGCGATAGGCCCAGACCGCGCCGAGCAGCTCGTCCTTGGTGAACACGCGCGTGGGGTCGGAGACGAGGACGCGCAGGAGCGCGAACTCCTTCTGCGAGAGCGAGATCGGCTCGCCGCCGACGGTGACGCGGCGGCGGCCCGGGTCGACGACGAGCTCGCCGACCCGGCTCGGACCGTCGTGCGGATGCGTGCGGCGGCGCAGGACGGCGCTGATCCGGGCCCGCAGCTCGTTGTATTTGAACGGCTTCGTCACGTAGTCGTCGGCGCCGGAGTCGAGGCCGCGGACGCGGTCGGTGTCGCCGCTGCGGCCGGTGAGGACGATCACCGGCAACCGCGGGTCGAAGCGCGAGCCGACCCCGTCGGCCTCGCGGATCTCCCGCAGCACGTCGAGCCCCGAGGCGTCAGGCAGGGTGAGGTCGAGCAGCAGCAGGTCGGGGTGGTTGTAGCGGCAGAGCCGCAGCGCGTCGGAGGCGCTCGGGGCCGGCATCACGCCGAAGCGGTCCGCCGAGAGGTGCTCGCAGAGCAGGTCAAGGGTGATTTCGTCGTCCTCGCAGACGACCAGGCTGGCGATCTCTTCTCGTTGAGGGAGCATGGGTGGTTAAGCCGTGGCGAGGGCTGTTTTCTCCCCCCTCGCCGGCGGGAATCTCCAAAACTGCGGAAGCTCCGCGGCACCGGAGGACTCGACGCGGCGGCACCCGGCGCCTCACCTCGATCACCCGTCCGCTCCCGTCGAGGAAGTAGACGTCGAGCTCGAATCGCATGCCGAAGGTGTGAACGCTCGAGCAGCGGGGGATCAGCAAACCGGCGCCGGCGCGCGAGCGGTCGCGCCAGCTCAAGCCGAGCAGACGGGTGCGGAAGCCGGCCGCGATGGGAAAGGGCGAGGAGTCCACCCCTCTACAAGGGCGCGAGCAGGGGAGTCTCTCCCCCCTCGCTCTAGTCTCTGCCGATGTCCGCAAAGCCGAAGGTGGCGGTGTTCAGCCCGAATCCGATGGTCTCGATCGCGATCGAGTCCTTCAGCGCCGACGGTGGCGACGACATCCACATCCACCCGGCCGGACAGGGCGTGTGGGTGGCGCGGATGGCGGCGGAGCTGGGCGCCGAACCGGTCCTCTGCGGCTTCCTCGGCGGCGAGGTCGGAAGCGTGCTGCGGCCATTGCTGGAAGAGATGCCGATCGGCCTGCGTCTGGTCGAGACCGCCGAGCCCTCGGGCGCCTATATCCACGACCGCCGCAGCGGCGAGCGCAAGCCCCTCTCCCAGAGCGCGGCGTTTCCGGCTTCGCGCCACGAGGTCGACGAGCTGTTCTCGGTCACGGTCGGCGCCGCCCTCGATTGCGACCTGCTTGCCCTCTGCGGTCCTTACCCGGACAACACCGTGCCGCTGGAGATCTACGGCGGCCTGGTCGCCGACGTCAAGGCAAACGGCGTGCCGGCGCTCGTCGACCTCTCCTCGCCCCGCCTCGATCGAGCGCTCGAAGGCAAGCCGGACCTGGTCAAGATCAACGACTGGCAGATCGCCGGCTTCGTCTCCGACGCCGTCGACACCGAGAAGCGGATGCGGGCGGCGATGGAACGGGTGCGCGACGCCGGCGCCGAGAGCGTCATCGTCACCCGCGCCGGCGACCCGGCGCTGGCGCTCCGCGACGGCAGGTTCGTCGAGCTGACCCCGCCCAAGTTCGAGCGCGGCAGCCGCGAGGGCTGCGGCGACTCGATGATGGGGGCGCTGGCGGCGACGATCGCCGCCGGGCGGGAGTGGGACGACGTGCTGCGACTCAGCGCCGCCGCCGGGGCGACCAACTTCCTCCGCAGCGGGCTCGGCACCGGCTCCCGCGAGGTGATCGAGGAGCTGGCGCCGCGCGTCCAGCTGCGCGACCTGGATTAGCAACTCCGAAGTCAAGGCCCTTATAGGGGCTCTAAGTTCGTAGTCGTCAAAGCCGGGGCGCGAAGGGCGGCTCGAGAGGCGCCCCTTCGACGATCGCCCGCGGGGCGGTCTCCGCGATCCACCCGAGGTGCGGGGCCAGGGCCTCGACCTCGCGCAGCTTGTCCAGCGCCGGTGAGATCCGCACCGGGCGGCCGCCCAGCACCGTGTGCGCATCGCTGCTGAGGACGTGGACCAGACCGCGCTCGGCCATCGCCAGCATCCCCGTCGCCATCTGCTCACGGAGGAAGAAGTCGGCGGTCGCCTGGATCAGCGCCCCCGCGGCCACCAGCGCCGCCATCCGCTCGAACATGTCGGCAGAGAGGTGGCGCTCGGGGTGGGCGACGATCGCCCGGTGGCCGCGCTGCGCCAGGTGCCCGACCCGCCGCAGGAGGCTGTCGCCGAGCGGACCCGGCGCCGGCTCCAGCAGGATCCAGTTGCCGTTCCCGAGGGCGACCCGCGAAAGCTCCTCCTCGCTCAGCGCCTCGACCGCTGTCTCGGCCACCTCGCCCCCCTGCAGAACCTTCACCGCAACCATCTCCTGCTCCAGCCGTACGTTCAGCCCGTGCACCCGCGCCGCCAGCTCCCCGATCCGCACGTCGTGGTCGTGGCGGATGTGCGGGGTGGCGCAGATCGCTTCGATCCCGTCGGCCTCGGCCTGCCGCGCCATCGCAACGCTGTCGTCGGCGTCGCGCGCCCCGTCGTCGATCGCGTCGAGGATGTGGCAGTGCAGGTCGATCACGGCGCCTCGGCAGGCTAGTACCCCGTCGGCGGAGCTTCAGCCGTGCAAGGGACCGTCCAGGGTGCAACCGCACGTTCAGGCACCGGCCCGAGCGGGCACGTCTCTACGATGATCGGCAAGATCATGGCCCTGTTCACGCCGGGCTTGCGTGGACGGGACGGCTTCAACTCATGGATAAGAAAGCGACCCGCAGAGGGAATTACGAGTCTGGCTCCGACTACGTGTTGGAGTACGGAGAGCTCCGCTTCGCGTTCAACGAGGAGGACTTCGCCCAGCGCGTCGAGCAGGCCGCGGTGAAGCTGCGCTTCGTCAACCAGGGCCTCAGCGCCGAGGAGCTCGACGACCTCCTCGACCTCGCCGTCAGCGGCGAGATCGCCGAGCCCTCCTCCGCTCTCGGCGAGCACATCAACGAGAACTGGGAGGACCTCGTCGGGCCCTCCAACCGCAGCCTCGTCCACTGGATCCGCCGCCTCGTCTTCCGCGGCGCCTGGCTCGACCAGCGGGTCAAGGAGGGCGAGCTCGACGTCGTCTTCGACGAGCGCTCACAGACGTTCGGCTACGTGCAGCCGGACCGCAGCGACGAGCTGATCGAGCTGTCTAAAGAGCCTTCCTGGCGGCGCATCGCTTATCGGCGGTAGGTGGGCGGGGCCGAGCAGGCCCTGTACTTAACTCTTTCGAGGGGTGCCGGGAGCCGTCCGAGAGCTACTGCGGCGAAAACGTACAAGACGGTCCGGGCCTACCCGACCCCGCCTGCGAGCGTTTAGGAAGGGCGCTCCAGGGCGGCGACGACGGTTAGAGACCCTCCACCCTGGTCGCCCTGGGTACGGCCGGCATCGAAGAGCTCCTTTGCCGCCTCGGCCTCGCCGGAGGCCTCGGCGAGACGGGTGAGCGAGTCGACGAGAAGGATCACGTCTTCGCCCCTGCCGGCCCGGGCGGCAGCCTGGGCGAGGGCGTCGGAGGCGTGGCGCGGCTGGCCGGCGGAGACGATCTCGGCCTGCGGGGCGTCGCGCTTCCAGTCGGCGAGCTCCTCGGGGCTGGGGTCGATCAGCAGGGCGACGGGGTCCGGCCCTTTCGCGTCGGCTGAGAGGTCGGCGGCGACGCCGCGCAGCAGCGCCGTGCAGCCCTCGCGGGTCTCGGCGAAGAGGAGCGCCTGGCGGCCGGCCTCGGGCGGCAGCAGCAAGGTCTGCAGGGTGACGTCCTGCTTGCCGCGGCGGCCGAAGCGGCGACGGCGGCGACGGCGCGGGCGCTGGGAGCCGGAGGCGGCCTCCGGCGCCTCGGCAGCCGGCTCGGAGGGCGACTCGGGCGCGGACTCGCGCTCGCGCTCCGACTCGGGCGCGGGCTCCGGCGCTTTCTCCGGACGCTCACGCGGCTCGCGGCGACGGCGCGGGCGCTCTTTGCGCTCCTGGTCCGCAGGCGGCTCGGCGGCGCCACCGTCGCCGTTGCCCTCGGCGAGGCGCTCGGCCAGCTCGGCCTTGGTCAGCAGCCGGTACTTCTCGATGCCGGCCTCGGCGGCGAGCAGGTGCAGGTCGGACAGGTGCTTCTTCTCAAGCTCGGATTTGGTCATCGCGCCGCAGGTTATTCGACCGGCCCGACCGGGGGCCTAGCCGACGCCCCCAGCGGGCGCGGCGGGGTCGATCCCCTCCTCGCGGGCGACCTCGAGCCAGGCCTCGGCCTCGCGCGAGCGCCGCCGCCGCGACCAGCCGAGCTCGCCGGCGAGCACGTCGGCGACCGGGCGCACCGCCTTGGCCGAGCGCAGCTGCGGCGCCGCGAGGATCCCGAGGCGAGTGCGCCGCAGCAGCACGTCGGCGACGCTGCGCGCCTGCTCCTCCCTCGCCGCCAGCGCCACCTCGGCCAGCAGGTCGGGGCGCCCGGGGACTATCGGCCGCGCCAGCCTCGGCTCGGCGCGCGCGATCTCCAGCACCTTGCGGGCGGCGTGTCCATAGCGGAAGGCGAGCTGCTCGGTTGCCTCCTGCCCCACGCCCTCCGGCGCCTCCAGATCGCCCGGCCGCGCCGGCATCCCGAGCGGGATCTCGTCGGTGTGGCAGGGCGCGTCGCGGCCCTCGCGCTCGACCAGCCGGTCGACCGTCTGCTTCGCCATCCGCCGCCAGGTGGTGAGCTTGCCGCCGGTGATCGTCAGCATCCCCGAGCTCGTCTCGTACAGCTCGGCTTTGCGGGAGATGTCGACTGACTTGCGCGGGTCGCCGGTCGAGATCAGCGGCCGCACCCCGGCGTAGGCGCCGACCAGATCCGACTCATCCAGCGCGGTGCCGAAGAAGTCGTTGACGGCGGTGAGGAGGTACTCGACGTCCGCTCCGGCAGGCCGCGGGTGGGCGATGTCGCCGTCGAAGTCGTTGTCGGTGGTGCCAACCAGGGTGCGGCCGTACCAGGGCAGTGAGAAGATCATCCGCCCTTCGCCGGCGGGGACGATGCAGGCGGCGGTGCCCATCGGCAGGTCCGCCTGGTCGATCAGCAGGTGGGTGCCGCGGCTGGGCGCGATCCGCGGCACGTCCTCCTCCCCCAGCTCCTCGGGCCGCAAATGGTCGGCGAAGACGCCGGTGGCGTTGACGACGTTGTCGGCGTGCACCTCCATCCGCTCGCCCGACTCGGACTCGACGAAGGCAACGCCCGCGGCCTCCCCGCCTTCGGAGAGGACCTCGGTCACCTCCGCCCCGTTCAGCATCACCGCCCCGAAGCGCTCGGCCTCGCCGAGCACGGTGAGGACGAGGCGGACGTCGTCGGTCTGGCAGTCGTAGAAGAGATAGGCGTCCTTGGGCTCGCGAGGGGCGAGGGCCGGAACCAGCTCGAGCACCTCGTCGCGATCGATCGTGCGATGGCGGTGGGGGGACCAGTAGGCGTCGTCCTGGGGGTCCGGCGCCGAGCGGGCGGCACGGCGCTCGCGGCGGCTGCGGCCGCTGCGCGTCGTCGCCATCACGTCGTACATGTTCAGCCCGAGGCCGAGTTTGCGATCGCGGCGCTCCTCACCGAGGGCGGCGACGAGGAACGGCGTCGGGTAGACGAGGTGGGGCGCCAGGCGGACCATCAGCGCCCGCTCGACCAGCGCCTCGCGGACCAGGCCGAGGTCGAAGTTCTGCAGGTAGCGAAGACCGCCGTGGACCATCTTCGAGGAGCGGCTCGAGGTGCCGACGGCGTAGTCGCCGCGCTCCAGCAGCGCCACCGAGTAGCCGCGCGAAGCGGCGTCGAGGGCGACCCCGGCGCCGGTGATCCCGCCACCGATCACCACCACCTCGAAGTGCCTGCCGGCGATCTCCTCGATCGCCCGGGCCCGCGTCAGCATCGAAATTCCCGGCGGCGGGACGTTTCCCGTGCATCCATGGGCACGCTCGTGCCGCCAGCGCTCATCAGTCGAGGTAGGTCGTGGTCTGGTCGGCGCCCGGGCGCTCCGGCGCCGGCTTCTCCTGGCGCGGGTGGCCGAGGTGGAGGAGGCCGACGAAGCGCTCCTCCTCCGGCAGGGAGACGGCGACGCGGCCCTCCCCTCCACGCAGCAGCCCGGGCGTGCGCCAGTAGCCGGCGTAGCCGCGGGCGTGGGCGGCGAGCAGGACGATGTAGGAGGCGACGGCGGTCGCGTGCAGGTCCTCTTCGTCGGCGACCGGGTCGCCGCGCAGGACGCAGGAGACGACGACGAGCGTCGGCGCCCGGTCGAGCTTGGCGGCGCCCTCAGGGCCGGCGATCTCCTTCAGCCGCCGCAGCGTCTCGGGGCCGATCACGCGGAAGCGCCAGGGCACGGTCAGGTTGTGGTTCGGCGCCCAGCCCGCCAGCTCCAGCAGCGCGTCGATCTCCTCGCGCGGCAGCGGCTCCGGCGTATAAGCCTTGTGGGTGCGGCGAGTGCGGATCGCGGTCTCGACGTCCATGCGCCGAGGGTATAGGGAGGCGGCCCTCGGTTTAGAAGAAGATCTGCCCGGAGACGATCAGCCCGGCGAGAGCGATGAAGCCGGTGGTCATCCTCGAATTCATCCGCTCGACCATCTGCCGAAGTTCGCGAATATCCGCGTCCATCCGTTCGAGCCGCTTGTCGACCTGCTCGAAGCGCTTGTCCACCTGCTCGAAGCGTTTGTCGACCTCGTCAAAGCGTCGGTTGACTTCATCGAAGCGCAGGTTGACGCTCTCCTTGAACTCGTCCATGCGCCCGTCGGTCCAGGTTTCCCTCGTCATCACGACCATGACCCTAGCGTAATTCTTTGTCTGTCACAGAACAACGCGCTAGTGAAAAATTTCGGCGGCAGATCTGTGCCGAAATGCGGACTTAGAGCCCGTAGCGCCAGCGCATCCATCCCTTGCGCACGGCGAGGCCGAGTGCGAAGAGGACGCAGCCGGCGAGGAGGCCGAGGAGAATCGAGCCGGCGGTGCTGCTGCTCGAGCTGCTCGTGCTTTCGGAGGCGGCCTCGCCGGTTGCCTCGCTGGGCGAAGAGGGAAGCGGCAGCGTTTCGTCCAGAGGCGAGCCCGCGGCGCCGTTCGGGATCTGCCCCCCGGAGGAGCCGGCCGAGGGCTTGCCGGCCGCCCCGCCACCGCTGGAGGGCGGCGCGGCCCCGCCCGGTGACCCCCTGGGGCCACCGAAGTCTTCGAGAGCTTCGATCGCGGATTTGGACGCAGCGGAGCCGCCCGTCGAGGGCGTGGTCTGAGGTGGGGCTTGGCCGCTGGACGGCGGGGCGGAGGTAGGCGGCGTGCTTGCCTGCGGCTGCGGCACGCGCGGCGGCGCCGCGACCGGGAGGAACTGGCCGCTGAGGGGGACGAGGACGTCGGAGGTCACCCAAACCGGCGAGGTCTCCTGGCCCGGCGCCTCGAGGAAGTGGCCGTCGCTCGCCTGCAGGCTTCGCAGGTAGGCGAGCGAGCTCTTGCCGGTGCCGAACCCGGCCGGGTCCTTGCCGGCGGCCAGCAGGCCCTGGATCGCCCAGGCGGTCGCCTGGGCGTTGGCGGAGAGGTTGTTGCCGGGCGCGAAGCCGCCGTTCGGGCGCTTGGCGTCGCGCAGGTAGCCGAGGGCGCGTTCGCTCGCGTCGGACCCCGGCGAGAGCACCTGCAGGACGGCGCCGGTGATCTCCGGCGTCGCGGCGTCGCCTGGCTCGTTGCCCCAGCCGCCGTCCTTGCCCTGGACCTTGCGCAGCCAGGCGACCGTGCTGGCGGTCGAGCCGCCGGCCCCCGCCCCCCGCAGCGCCAGCACCGCGTAGGCGCTGGTCGCGGGCCAGCCCTGGTAGGAGCCGTTCTGGCGCCGCTGCGAGAGCAGCCGGCTGAGGAGGTCTTCGCCGCCGAAGCTGCGTGGGTCGACGCCGGCGGCCTCGAGCGCGAGGGTCGTGCGGGCGACGTCGCCGGCGTCCTCGATTTCGTCTCGATGCGAGCGGAGGAAGTCAACCGGGCTCTTGCCGCCACTGGTCACGTCGAGCGGGTTGCGCCCGGCGGCGGCCAGCGCCAGCATCGCCCAGGAGGTCATTTCGACGCCGGCGTCGCGACCTGAATCGGCGGCGAAGCCGCCGTTCGGGCGCTGTTGCGATTCGAGCCAGTGCAGCGCCCCGCCGATCGACTGCGCTTCCTCGGCAGCCGACGCTTGCGCCCTCGGCGCGAAGGCCGCCAGCGTCAGGAGGAGCAGCAGTGCCGCGATCCCGCCGCCCCGCAGGGCTCCGCCGAAGCCGCGGGGGGCGCCCCGACCCGGCGTCCCAGCCCGGCCGCGGCGCCATTCGAACCGCTCGCGGAAGCGGCTCAGCATCCGCACCATCGCGGGGCCGGCGACCAGCGCCAGGACGACGTTGCCGCCGACGTGGGCGACTTCGAACGGGAGCGCGCGTCCCTCGAGCAGCCAGAAGTGCCGCCACGACAGGTCTCCCCCATAGGTCGCCATCAACGAGAAGTTCAGCAGAGCCCCGTACAAAATGCCTGCAAACCCACAAACGGCGGCGAGACTGAACCGGCCGGCGTTGCGGGCGCCGAGGGCGAGGGCGGCCCCGAGAACCCCGCACAGCCCCCACCCGGCCATCTGCCAGGGGGTCCACGGCCCCTGGCCGAACCAGAAGTTCGAGACGAGGGCCGAGAGCGCGCCGACGGCGAAGCCGGGCGCGCCGCCGAGGGCGTAGCCGGCGAAGACGACGATGTCGGTCGTCGGCTTCACGTTGGGGAAGGCGGCGAAGGCGATGCGGCCGGCGATCGCCAGCGCCGCCAGCGCCGCGACGAGGGCGACCACCTGCGAGGGCGGCCGCGAGCGCTCGTACCAGGCGAAACCGGCGAGGAGGCCGAGAGCGAGGATGAGGAAGCTGACCGCCTCCCAGCTCATCGCTCCCCCCTCAGGACCGCCGCCCCCTGCTCGGGCGTGACGACACCCGGCAGGTCGAGCACCCGCGCCACCTCGGTCGCGAAGTACCAGCCACCGGAGAGGATCTCCGCCATCGGCCCGTCGGCGATGACGACCCCGTCGCCGAGAAGGACGACGCGCTCGGCGAACCGCGAGGCGAACTCGACGTCGTGGGTGGCGACGACGACGGCTGCGCCGCCTGTCGCTTTTCCGTCCTCCTGGTTGGGAAAGGCGCCACCGCTCGCGAGCCGGGAGATCAGCGCGACGAGGTCGCTCTTGCGCGCGCGGTCCATCCCCCGCGTCGGCTCGTCGAGGGCGACGAGAGCGGGGAGTTGCTCCCCCTCCATGCGCCCCGCCAGCGCGATCGCCAGCGCCAGGCGCTGCCGCTCGCCGCCGGAGAGGTCGCGCGGGTCGGCGTCGAGGGCGTGCTCGAGGCCGACGGCTCGGAGGGCGGCGAGGCCGTCCTGCCCCGGCAGCTCGTCCACGACCCGCTCGCGGACGAGGTAGTCGCCCGGGTTCTGAGTGAGGAGGGCGATCGAGTCGACCGCGACCTTGCCAGCGACCGGCTCGTGGAGCCCGGCGGCGGCGCGAAGCAAGGTGCTCTTGCCGGCGCCGTTGCGTCCCATCAGCGCGACCCGCTCGCCTGGGCGCAGATGCAGGTCGACGCCACGCAAGACGTCCCTCTGCTCCTCCCCCTCGCCGAGCTCGACCCAGAGGTCTCTGGCGCTCAGGACCGTCCCGGCCCCGGAACGCAAGGGCGAGGTGCGCGGATCGGCTGCAGCCGGGGTCGCTTCGGTGGAACGGAGATCGGGCACCCTCCACACCTGGCCAGTAGGAGGGTGCCCCATCCCCGTTCCCCGCAGGGTCTGCCGCGCCTCCCGCACGCCGACCGGTAGCGGCGACAAACCGGCGAGGGAGAAGAGATGCGCGGCTGGCGTGGTCAGCGCACCGTCGTTCTCATGCGACCACTGGAGGAACTCCGGCGGCGCCCCGTCGAATCCGATCGCGCCCGCCTCCATCGCCACCACCCGATCCGCCGCGGCGAGGCACCGCTCGAGCCGGTGTTCGGCGAGCAGGACCGCCACCCCCCACTCCTCGTTGAGACGCCGCAGCAGCCAGATCAACTCGTCGCCGGCGACGGGGTCGAGCTGGGAGGTCGGCTCGTCGAGGAGGATCAGCTGGGGGCGGGTGGCGAGGGCGGCGGCGAGGGCGACGCGCTGCAGCTCGCCGCCGGAGAGGGTGTCGACGGCGCGGTCGAGCAGATGCGGGACCGCCAGCGCCAGGGCGACCTCCTCGACGGCGCGGGCGCGGGCAGCGGGGGCGTCGCCGCGCATCTCCAGCGGCAGCTCGATCTCGGCCGCGACCGTGGTCGAGACCACCTGCGTCTCGGGGTCCTGGGCGAGGTAGCCGACGGCGGCGGCGAGGTCGCCGGGGCCGCTGGCGAGGGCGTCGAGCCCGGCGACCCTGACCTCGCCCTCGATCTCGCCGCCGTGGAAGTGCGGGACGAGGCCGCAGGCGGCTTTCAGCAGCGTCGACTTGCCGGAGGCCGAGCGGCCGGCGAGGAGGACGAATTCCCCCGGTCCGACCTCCAGCGAGACGTCGTCGAGAGCGCACGCGGGCGCCGCCGTCCCCGCCGCCGCAGCAGATGCGCCCGGCGCCCTCGGCCCAGGCGCCGCAGCGGATGTGCCCGGGCCGGCATCTCCAACCGGCCCGCGCGGGTAGGCGTAGCTCAGGCGCTCCACCGCCAGCGCCGGCGCCACCCCCCGCCTGATCGCCAGCTCAGACACCGGCCACCCCCCGCCGACGGGCCGATCGGTCCAACCCGCCCCGCCGACGGGCCGATCGGTCCCGTCCGCTTGGTCTTTTCGTCCCGTCGACGGGGCGGATGCGACGTATCGGCCCATGGCGCAGAGGGGCGAGGCCGCTCAGGGCGACGAGGGCAGCGACGGCGATGGTCGTGGGGCCGAGGCTGATCTGGACCGCCGGGTAGGCACCGAAGCCGTCGGCGCCGAGGAGCTTGCCGGCGATCGCGACGGCGAGGAGGAGGACGCCGGCAGCGTAGAAGCGGCCGTCGTAGCGCGAGCGCCGGTGGCGGTTGCGGGCGAGCGGGGCATCGAGGCTGTAGCCGCGCAGCTCCAGCGTCGCCGCCACGTCGACCGCGCGGTCGAGCGAGCCGGCCAGCAGACGCCGGGCCAGCGGCGCCTTGCCGACCGCCGCGGCGCCCGGGCCGCGCAGCGCGGCTGCGTCGCGCAGGCGCGCGGCGTCGGCGGCGGCGACCGGGACCAGCCGCGAGACCAGCGTCGCGGTCAGGGCCGAACGGCCCGCCAGCGGCCGCAGCGCCCGCAGGACCCGGTCGGGATCGACGCAGGCGGAGTAGACAGCGAAGGCGACCATCACGACCAGCGCCCGGAAGCCGAGGTTGAGGCCTTCGACGATCGCCTCGAGGGTGATGTCGTTCTGGCCGATCACCGGCCAGTGGCCGAGGCGGGCGAGAACGGTCTCGCCGCGGTGAGAGACGAAGGCGTTGACGACGGCGATCAGCAGCAGCAGCGCAAGACCCATCCGCCAGCCGGCGCGAACCGGCCCGCGCGCGCCGGCGAGCAGACCCGCGAGCGTCACCGCGGCGGCGCCGCCCGCCAGCACCAGCGGGTTCGAGTAGGCGAAAGCGACGACGACGAGCGCGCCGAGGTAGGCGACGGCGGCGCTTGGCGAGGCAAGCTGCAGCGGCCGGCGCCGCGGCACGTAGGCGAACGGCGACCTCATCGCGCCTCCAGCGGCAGCGGTATCGCCTCTCCGCCCTCGATCGCCACCGCGTAATGGTCGCGCAGGTCTTCGGCGTCCAGCAGGCCCGCCGCGGCCCGCACCGCCGCCGGCCCACCGCCGGTGACCAGCCAGACCGGTGGCCCGCCATAGCGACTCGTTGCCGCAACCAGGCCGGCACCGGGGCCGAGGCGTCGCGCTTCCTCGCCCTCTTCGTCCAGCGCGACGAGTTCGTTCCCGGCGAAGTCCGCGTAGATGCCGCTTTCGGCCGGGCCGTCTTCGAGGAGCCGCGCCGCCGGGTCGTGCCGCAAGCGCCCCCACGGCCCGACCAGGACCTGGATCGCCCGCTTCGGCGAACCGCTCGCGAGCTTCACGCCTTCCGCCTCCAGCGCCGCCCGCGTCGCCGCGCAGGCGTCCCCCGCGCCCGTGCACTCGACGACGACCGGCTGGTGCCCTCCTTCCACCCCTTCGGCGAACGGGGCGGGCCAGGAGCCGACGACCGCCGGCACGTGGTTGGTCGCCGACCAGTCGCGGTAGTCCCACCAGATCCGCTCGCCGCCCCGCACCCCGACGTCAGCCGCGCCGACCGGCGACTCGACGCCGTCGACGTAGAAGAACCAGTCGTAGGGATCGCCGCCGCGTTCGCCTTCGGCGACGCCGTCGATCGAGTGGACGTAGCCGCCGCCGTAGCGGGTCTGCACCTCGGCGCTGCCTTCCAGCAGCCGCATCACCGTGTCGGATTCCTTCGCGCCCAGCGAGCGCCGCAGGACCGGCACCCGCCCGTATTCGCGCGTCACCGTCAGCTGCACCGAGCCGACGTCGGCGCCGGGGCCGAGCCCGCAGCCGGCGGCCGCGAGCGCCGCCAGGAGCAGCGCGATCGCGACCGCCGTGCCGCGGAGCCCGGTCATCTCGCCCGGCTCACCGTCACTTCGGACACCTGGCGCCGAGGCAGACCGGCTCGCGCGCCGAGGGGATCTCCCCCGCCGCCCGCGCGATCAGCTTCGCCGGCCTGGCCAGCGTCACCGTCGTGCGTCCGTCGGCGCCGGTCACCTCGCTCGCGCCCGTCACCTTCACGCCCTGCGCCGGCTTGCGTTTGCCCTTTTCGTCGTAGGAGAAGACGCGCACCCCGAACGGCACGCCCGCCTTCGCCCTGTTCGGGCCTTCCAGCACCAGCTCGTCCGGGTAGGGGTAGGAGGGCGCCAGATCCCACAGCACTTCGTCGCCGGGGTGGATGATCGCCGAGTCGCCGCCGACCGAGAGCGCCCTGTGGTTGACCTTCAGGTACCAGGACGCCTTGCCGCTGACGATGCTCTTGCCGACTCCGCAGAGGGCAAGGCCGAAGTCGAAGTGATCGCTGATCAGCATCGGGCTCAGCGCCGCCACCGTCTTCGAGGCGCGGGCCAGCAGGCCCATCGCCGTGTTGCCCTTGATCCTCACCGGGTCGCCGCTGCCGCCGGTGCCGGCGCCGAAGCAGGTCGCCCGGGGGCTGGTCCTGACCGACGTGGTCGCGGTCGCGACCGGCCTTTCGGCCAGGACCTTTTCGCCGGCGCCGACGACGCGCAGCTCGGCCTTGAAGCCCTTGGCCGAAGCGCCCGCGGCGAGAGCCCAGGTGAGAGAGATAGCCAGCGCGCACACGGCCGCCAGCCGGAACGGGGTGATTCTTGGCATTTACGCCACCCTTTCCTCGAGGGTTGTCATGGCTGGGCCGGGGACAGGTCTCCTGGCTTCCGGGACGAGGGAGATCGCGCCTTCCCGGAGGCTCTGTGTCGCCTCCAGTGACTGACGCGCTTCGCGCCTGCGATCTCCTGCGCCCGGTCACAGTGGCGGGACCACGCCGGACTTGCACCGGACTTCCCTTGACCACCGACCGATATGTACGCAGCGAGTGTATCCCGCCGCCGCTTCGCCTGTTCCTTTTCCTCGCCCAGCGAGGAAAAGGAACAGGCGAAGCCCCACGTGGCGCGTCGCGGTGGGCTTGGCCGGCCGCTCGTCGGCGGGTCGCGTCAGGGTATGGGTCGATGAGTCGCGCCCACCGGACTCCCGGCCGCCACACCCACTGGCACCTGGCCCGCCACCGGCGCCGGCTGCTGCAGGCGGGCGGCCTGGCGGCGCTGCTGGCCGTGGTGGGGCCGGGCGTCCTCGCCGGCCTCTCCGACGACGACCCGGCCGGGATCACCACCTACTCGATCCTCGGCGCCCGCTACGGCTACGAGCTGCTCTGGGTGCTGGCGGTCTCGACCGCGGCGCTGATCATCTTCCACGAGGTCGGCGTGCGGTTGGGCGTCGTCACCGGCAAGGGGCTGCTGAGGCTGGTTCGCGAGCGCTTCGGCGGCCGGGCCGCCGCGGTGGTGATGGCGGCGCTGCTGGTGGCCAACACCGGCACCCTCTGCGCCGAGTTCGCCGGGGTGGCGGCGGGAGTCGACCTGCTCACCGGCGCCAGCCGCTACGTCAGCGTGCCGCTGGCGGCGATCGTCATCTCCGCCCTCGTCCTGCGCGAGAACTTCCACCGGGTCGAGCACCTCCTGCTCCTGCTCAGCGCGGTCTTCGTCGCCTACGTCGTCGCCGGCATCCTCGCCCACCCCGACTGGGGCGCCGCCGGCCGCGGCCTCGTCGTCCCGGGCATCCCGCTCGACCGCGATGCCCTGATGGTCGCGGTGGCGACGGTGGGAACCACGCTCGCACCGTGGGGCCTCGCCTTCATCCAGTCCTACGCGGTGGACAAGCGGCTGCGCGTCAAGGACCTCCGCTACGAGCGGGTCGACGTGATCGTCGGCGCCGTCCTGACCGGGGTGATCGGCCTCTTCGTCGTCGTCGCCTGCGCGGCGACGCTGCATGCGCAGGGCATCGACGTCAACGACGCCAGCGACGCGGCGCGGGCGCTGGAGCCGTTCGCCGGCGGCGCCGCCGCGACCCTCTTCGGCCTCGGCTTCCTCGGCGCGGCACTGCTGGCGGCGGCGATCGTCCCCCTCTCCACCGCCTATTCGCTCTCCGAGACCCTCGGCCGCCGCGCCGACCTCGACGACAGCTTCGCCGAGGCGCGCACCTTCTACCTGACCTTCGCAGCGGTCACCGCGCTTGCCGCCGGCCTGGTCCTGATCCCCGGCGCGCCGCTGGTCGAAATCCTCTTCCTCACCCAGGCGCTGAACGCGGTCCTGCTCCTGGTGATACTGCCGTTCGTCCGCTCGCTGGCGAAGGACCGCGAGCTGATGGGCGAGAACGCGCTCGGCCGCTTCGACCGCGCCAGCACGGCGATCGCCCTCGCCGTGGTGGCGGCGAGCGTGCTGGCGCTCGGGGCGCTGGCGATCATCTAGGAGTAGGGCTCGTAGGCGACCTCGCGCCAGGGGTTGTCCTTCGCTCCCGGCACCGCGATCAGCGTCCGCCGCACCCGCTGCGGACCCTCGACCCCCGGCCATTCCGCCTCGGCGTCGGTCGTGCCCTGCTTCAGCCGCTCGCAATAAGTGCCGGCGACCACTGCGGCGGCAAGCGCTCGCACGCTGAGCTCGATCTCCTCCGGGTCCTCGGAGAAGAATTCGACGAGCATGTTCTTGCGGCCGGGCGAGCACATCAGCAGCTGATCGGAATCGAAGTGGATTTCGAGCGGCGCCGCCTGCAGCTTCATCGGCTCGAGCCGCAGCGTGAGGCCGGCGATGTTCTCTGTTTCCACCACCTCGGCCCAGCCGGCGTCCAGCGCCTCCCGTGCCTCCTCTTCGAGCAGGCCCTGAATCCGACTGGTCAACTCAGACATCCCTAACCGTTTATACACCCGGCAGCAGTACGCGACCCTTCTTTATACGCCGAGCAGCAAATCGAGAGCGAGCATGACCGCGGCGCCGAGCGCGAGGCCGGCGCTGGGGGCGGCCTGGCGGCCGTGGTCGCCGTAGGCCTGCGGCAGCAGCTCGACAGCGATCAGGCTCAGCATCGCGCCGGCGGCGAAGGCGAAGGAGAACGGCAAGAGCGCGCTCACCCGGTCGACCGCGAGGTAGGCGACCACGGCGCCGGCGGGCTGCGGCGCGCTGGTCCCCACCGCGGCCCAGAACTGGCGTGCGCGGCCGAACCCGGCCGCCTCCATCGGGATCGCGACGCTGGTCCCCTCGGGGACGTTCTGGATCGCGATCGCGAGGATCACGAACAGCCCCAGCCCCGCCCGCTCGGAGGCGTAAGCCGTCCCCACCGCAAGTCCCTCCGGCAGGCTGTGGACGAAGAGCACGGCGAAGACCAGCGCCGAGGCCCGCGCCCCCGGCCCCCGCCGCCCCATGAACGCCGCCTCCGGCCGCAGCCGGCGCCGCGCCACCCCCAGCAGCACCCCGCCGACGAGCAACCCCCCGAGCACCTCCCACACCGATCCTTCTTCGGCCGCCGGCACCAGCAGCCCGAAGACCGAAGCGATCCCCATCACCCCGGCCGCGATCCCGAGCAGGAACGGCGTCAGCTCCTCGGCCCGCCGCCCCAGGAACCAGACCGGAATCGCCCCCAGCCCGGTCGCCAGCGCCGTGCCGCAGGCTGCGAGGAAGAGGACGACGAGGTCGGGCATGGGGCCCGGGACGGTAGCGGCAGGGTTCAGTCGGATTGCGCGCGGCCGGATCGGCATTTGCGGACGAAAACCTCGGTCAGCGCGCTGCGTCAGATGTTTGCCGACGCCACTCCCGACATCCGTCCAGCGGCCGAAACCGGCGACTAGGGTCACCGCCGTTTGAAACGCCTCACCCGTTGGTGAGGTCTCGTCCGATCGACTCAGTGTGAAGGGAGAAGTTGATGAGCAGGGCTATTCGCCGGCAGGGGCCGGCCCTGGTTGTTGCTGTCATGGCCTTGGTCGTGGCGCTTGGCGGCACGGTTTACGCGGCGGGGAAGATCAACGGGCACGCGATCAAGGTGAAGTCGCTGCCGGGGAACCGGCTGGCGCTGAAATCGGTGCCGGCGAACCGGTTGAAGCCAGGGACCATTCCGCCCCGGCAGTTCGTGGCAGGTTCGATCCAGGGCGATCGGCTGGCGCCGGGCTCGGTCACCGGGCTGCAGGTCGACGTCTCGACGCTGGGGCAGGTGCCATCGGCCTTCCACGCGGAAACGGCGGAGTCGGCGAGGGACGCGGAAACCGCCCTCAACGCCGCCAACGCCGAGAACGCGACGAGGATCAACGGCTACGAAGCCGGCTGCAGGCCGGGCACCGTGCTCTTCGCGGGGGCCTGCTGGCAGACGACGGCCAGTGCGACGGCGATGAGCCTCCCCAATGCGGCTTCGGCATGTGCGAGTCAGGGCGGTGAACTGCCGGGGGCTTTTATGTTGGCGGCTTTTGGACAGCAGCCTGGAATATCTATCGGGACCGGCGATGAGTGGTCGAGCACACTTGCGACTTACTCGGGCGTGAATGCGTACAGCGCCCTCACGGTAACGCCAGCAGTCGAAATCAGCGCCTCCCTCTCGACCAACAGCAAGAAGTTCCGCTGCGTCCTCCCCCTCCTCAGCTGACAACCCCTGACCCCGGGGCGGCAGGCCTGCCGCCCCGGCGGGTGCCCTCTCTATCCTCGGGCGCCCGATGCGCCTCCACCTCGCCGGCCTCGTCTGTCTTCTCGCGCTGCTCGCTGCCGCCTCGCCGGCCGCCGCGACGCCCCGCGCTCAGGCCCCGACCGGCTCCCTCGCCGGCGCCTCCCCGGAAGGCGCCGCCGCCCGTCGGGTCCGCCACTACTGGACCCCCGCCCGAATGGCCTCGGCCCGCCCGCTCGACCTCGTCGCCGGCCACGGCGGCACGAGGATCCGCGCCGGCCGCCCCTCCCCTGCCGCCGGCGCCAGCTTTCTCGCGGTGACGGGACCGGAAGAACCGCCCTACTCGGTCGAGGGGCGGATCTTCGTCAAACAGGGCGACCTGCTCGGCTACTGCTCGGGAACTGCGATCAACAGCCCGTCCCGGCAGCTGGTGCTGACCGCCGGCCACTGCGTCAACAACGGCCGCGAAGGCGGCCGCACGATCTGGTCGCAGTACCTCGAGTTCGTCCCCGCCTACACCGCGGGCCACAGTCCCTTTGGCGCCTTCGTCGCGAAGCGCGGCGCGGTGTACGCGCCGCGGCCCTGGACGAGGCACGGCAACAACGACTTCGACATCGGCGCCTTCCTCACCCACCCGAACAAGCGGGGCGTAAACGTCGCCGACGCGGTCGGCGGCGGCGCGGCGATCGCCCTCGATCTGCCCCGCCCGCAGCAGTTCCAGACCTTCGGCTACCCCGGCAACGTCAAGCGGATGCAGGGCTGCCGCTCCCCTTACATCGGCGAGGACCGGCTCAGCTTCCCGCTCCCCGGCCCGCCGACGCAGGGAATCGGCTGCCACTGGGCGCCCGGCGCCAGCGGCGGCGGCTGGCTGATCGAAGACGGCACCGAGATCGACGGCCTCAACTCCTACCTCTACCTCGGCAACCGCTCGCACACCTACGGCCCGTACTTCTCCCAGGAAACGGTCGGGGACCTGGTCGAAGGGCTGTAGGTCCGGCGGTTAAGCGACGTCCGCCTCGAGCAGGCGGCGGTAGTAGCGGTAGTCGCGGCGCTCGGGGCGCAGGTTGCAGGCAAGCGCCAGGTGGTGGCGGGCGCGGCGCTTCTGGCCGGTCTTGCTGAGGGCGCGGCCGAGGCAGAAGTGGGCGAAGTCGTTGACCGGGTGGGTCTCGACCACGGCCTCGAACTCGACGGCGGCGGGGGCGAAGCGGCCAGAGCGGAAGTAGGCGCGGCCGAGCGCCTCGCGGATCGAGCTCTTCTCCGGGTCGCGGCGGGCGGCCTCGGCCAGCGGCGCAGTCGCGTGCTCGAAGTCGCCGTCCTCGAGCAGCTCGAGGCCGCGGCGGTAGAGCGTGTAGGTGGGCTCCGGTGCCCCCTCGGCGGGCATGGAACAAGTGTTGCAGGCGCGTAAAGCGGGGAAACGGGGGGCGCAAACCTGCCTGACCGGCGCCTTCACCCTGCTACCGTAGGTAAACGAGTTCGGCAGCAGCATCCCGCCGGCTCAGCTCTCCGATGAGTACGACTACTGCGAAGAAATGGACCTGCGATCAGTGCGGGGTCACCGTCAGCCGCGCCGGCGGGGACAGGGTGGAGCTTCCCGCAAGCTGGATCAGCGCGAAGGACGGCACCTTCTGCCTGCTCTGCCGCCGCGAGCGCGCCGCCCAGGCCGCCCTCGCCAACGCCCCCAAGAACTCCGGCCTCGAAGATCGCGCCAAGCTCCGCCGCGCCGCCCTCGTCGAGTTCGAGGTCCGGCGCCGCCCCAACCACGGCAACGGCGAGATCGCCAAAGCCTGCCGCTCCTCCGTCGCCGCGGTCGTCGCCGCGCGCAAACGCCTGAAGATCCCGGCGCCGCAGTAGCGCTTCCGAGCTTCGACCCACCGGGGTGTGTCGAAGGTCGGCTGCGCCGCCAGCGCTAGACCCGCGTCCGCTCCGCCAGGTCTGCCAGCAGCCCCTCCACCCCGCTCTCTGCGTGCACGCGGCGCTGCCGATCGGCGCCGTTGCCCTCGGCGGCGATGCGCTCGATCTCCTCGAGGGCAGCGGCGCCGCCGAGCTGCTCGGCGTAGGGACGGGCCTCGGCGAGGGTGGCGCGGGCGACCTCGGCGGCGGGGGCGGCGCCGGTGTCGTCGACCATGAGGCGGGCTTCGAGGCCGTAGCGCTCGGCCTGGAAGTAGGACTCCTCGATCGCCTCGCGAGTGAGGCCGGGGGCACCGGGCCGGTCGATCTCCTTGGCCGCCAGGGCCTGGATCAGGGCGGCGATCGCCACGTTCTGCTCCGGACCGGGCTGGATGTCCATGCCACGGACCTCGACCGTGCCGAGGTTCGGGTGGGGGCGCACGTCCCACCAGACGTAGGTGTAATCGGAGACTCCGGCGGCGGCGATCAGCTGGTCGGCGACGCGGAGGAAGTCTTCGTAGTCGCGAAAGGCGCGCGGCAGCTCGAAGCGGGGGTAGCTGCGGACGGCGGCGGCGCGGGCGCTGGCGAGGCCGGTGTCGGCGCCGTCGCGGAAGGGAGAGTTGGCGGTCAGCGCCGCCAGCAGCGGCAGGTGGTGGCGCATCGCGTTGGCAACGGCAACCGCGGTTTCGGGGTCGGGCATGCCGACGTGGACGTGCAGGCCGCAGGGCGGCGTCGCCAGCAGGCTCGCCAGGTCCTTCTTCACCGACTCGTAGCGGGCTTTCTCGACCAGCTGCGGCTCCCCCGCCTCCCCCGGGTAGACACCCGATCCCATCAGGCGGGCGCCGGTGGCGGCGACCGCCCGCCGCACCTCGGTCAGCTCCCGGGTCGCCTGCTCGGCGTCCATGCAGACTCCGGTCTTCATCTCGATCTGGGTGGCGAAGATCTCGGTCGAGACGCTCTCGCGGTGCTCGGGCGCGATCCGGTCGAGCAGGGCCTGGCCATCGGCGGCCAGCCCGTGGTTGCGGTCGACGAGGAGCAGCTCCTCCTCGACCCCGATCGTCAGCGGCGGCGAGGAGCCGAATTTGTGCTCGGCGCGGGCAGCGTCGCCTCCGGTCCGGCGTTCGTCTTCAGCCCTGGCGCTCGTATTGGACGAGGTCCCCATTGTGTCGGGGAGGTACCCCGCCTTCGAGCTCGATTAACCCCTCCTATTCTGGCCGGGTGGCTCGCTGGGCAAAACTGCGGGTGCTGGGGGAACCGACCTACCGCCGGCTCTGGATCGGGCGCACCGCCTCGCTGGTCGGCGACGGGATCGCCCCGATCGCGCTTGCCTTCGGCATTCTCGGCCTGACCGGATCGGCCACCGACCTCGGCATCGTCCTCGCCAGCCACAGCCTCGTCCTGATCGCCCTGATCCTCGTCGGCGGCGTCGTCGCCGACCGCGTCTCGCCGCGGCTGTCGATGCTGGGCGCCGACCTCGTTCGCACCGTCGCGGTCGGCCTGATCGCCGCGCTGCTGCTGGCCGGGGTGGCCGAAATATGGGAGCTGGTGGCGCTCTACGCGATCGACGGCGCCGCCACCGCCTTCTTCAACCCGGCCTCCGACGCGATCGTCCCCCAACTCGTCCCCAGGTCCAGGCTGCAGGAGGCAAACGCCCTGCTCAACTTCTCGCGCTGGGCCGGCAAGGTCGCGGGGCCGGCGCTGGCGGGCGTGCTGCTCGCGCTCGGCTCGCCCGGCCTGGCGCTGGCGGTCGACGCCGCGACCTTCGCCGTCAGCGCCGCCTGCCTCTGGAGCCTGCGCGGCCCCGCCGGGCGGCCGCTGCGCGAGAAGCAAAACTTTTTCGGCGACCTGCGGCACGGCTGGCGCGAATTCTCGATCCGCCGGTGGGCGGTGGCGATCGTCCTCTCGGCGGCGGTCACCAACGCGCTCTTCACGCCGATCTTCCTGGTGCTGGGGCCGCTTGTCGCCCGCGAGTCCCTCGGCGGCTCCAGCTCCTGGGCGCTGATCGCCTCGCTGTTCGGAGCCGGTGGGCTGGTCGGCGGCGCCGTCGCGCTCTCGATCCGCCCGCGCCGGCCGCTGCTGGTCAGCGAGAGCATCGCCCTCCTCTTCGCGCTGCCGATCTTCCTGCTGGCGATCCCCGCTTCGACCGCGACGATCGCCGTCGGCGCCGGGATCTCAGGCGCGATCGCCAGCGTCTCGGAGATCCTCTACATGACCGTGGTCGCGCAGAAGGTCCCGCAGGAGTCGCTCTCGCGGGTGATGGCCTACGACTGGTTCGGCTCCCTCGCCCTCGAGCCGCTCGCCCTGGCGCTGATCGGCCCGCTGGCCATCGCGATCGGCACCTCGACCACGCTCTGGCTCGGCGCCACCGCGATCACCGCCTGCATCTTCGCCGCGCTCCTCGTCCCCAGCGTGCGCCGCCTCGAATTTGACGGGACCGAGCCGATCCCCACGCCGCCGCCCCTCCCGATCGAGGCAGGCGACTGACGAGTGGTCAGTTCGACACAGAGCGCTGTGCCCAACTGACCACTCCTCGACCGGTGCGAGCGCGGGGTCCCGCCAGTTCCTCCTAGAGGGTTCGCAGGACGGCTTCGGCGGCGTTGTAGCCGTTGATCCCGTGGGCGCCGGCGCCGGGCGGGGTGGCGGCGGAGCAGATGAAGACGCCGGGAATCCCGGTCGCGTAGGGGTTCGGCGTGAGGCGGGGGCGGAAGAGGAGCTGGCGGGCGTCGTTGGCCCCGGCGGCGATGTCGCCGGCAACGAGGTTGGGATTGCGGGCCTCGATCTCGGCGGGGGTGGCGACGTGGCGGGCGACGATGCGCTCGCGCAGTCCCGGCGCGAAGCGCTCGAGCTGGTCGAAGACCGGCTCGGTGGCGTCCCCGGCGTAGCCGTGGGGGACGTGGGCGTAGGCCCAGACCGGGTGCAGGTCCCCATGCGAGCGTTGCGGGTCGGCGAGGTACTGCTGGCCGACGAGGACGAAGGGCCGCTCCGGCATCCGGCCGCGGTTGACGTCGGCCTCGGCGGCGGCGAGCTCGGCGAAGCCGCCGCCGACGTGGACGGTGCCGGCGCGGCGGGCGGGCTCGTAGGTCCACGGCACCCCACCCTCGACCGCCAGGTCGAGCTTGAAGGCCGAGGGGCCGAAGCGGTAGCGGCGGTAGGCGCGGGCGACGCGGGAGGGCAATCGCTCCCCCGCCAGCCCCAGCACCCCGCGAGGCGAGAGGTCGAGGACGACCGCGTCGGCGCGAGGCAGCTCGTCGAGCGAGCGCACGCGCCGCCCCGTCTCGATCCGGCCGCCGTGCTCGCGCAGCGAGGCCGCGAAAGCCCCGGCGATCGCCGCCGAGCCCCCCTTCGCCACCGGCCAGCCGGAGGCGTGGCCGGCGCTGATCAGCGCCACCCCGATCGCGGCGCTGAAAGGGCGGTCGAGGCGGTTGAACGAGTGGGCGGCGACGCCGCCGAAGAGCGCCGCCGCCTCCGGCGCCCCCAGCACCCGCGCCAGAGCGTTCGCCGGCAGCGCCGAGGGCAGGCCGAAGCCGGCCAGCCGCAGCGGGTGGCGCGGCACCCGCAGCAGCGGCTGGTAGATGTCCTCGACCAGCGTCGCGTAGCCGCGGGCCGAGCGGCCGAAGACCCGCTTCCAGGCGCGCCCGCCGGCTCCCAGCCCGGCCGCGGTCGCCTCGAGCGAGCGCAGCATCGTCGCGCCCCCGTCCCCCTCCAGCGGGTGCGCCAGGTCGACCTCGGGCCACAGCCACTCGAGGCCGTGGCGCTCGAGGCCAAGCGAGGTGACCGCCGGCGAGCCGACCGCCATCGGGTGGACGGCGCTGCACTCGTCGTGCAGCAGGCCGGGGACCGTCAGCTCGGAGCTGCGGGTGCCGCCGCCGATCGTCTCCTCGGCCTCGATCACCGTCACCTCCACCCCGCGGCTGGCGAGCACGGCCGCGCAGGCGAGCCCGTTCGGACCCGAGCCGACGACGATCGCACTGCTCATACCGTCACATCATCCCTAAGCCGGGCGGCGGGGGTGTGGACCGGGAAGGCCGCGGCGCCCTCGTCGTCGAGCCACGGCTGGCAGCGAGCCATGTCGGCGACGCTGACGTGGCCCTCCTCGATCAGGCCTTCGGCCGCGTCCCATATCCGGTAGCGCTGGCGCTGCACCTGCGCCGGCTGGCTCTCCAGCGTCACCACCCGCAGCTCGCCCGGCGCGAACCGGCAGCGCTCCTGCACAGCCGCCAGCAGCCGCTGGTCGTGGAAGTGGCCGTCGCCGAAGTTGTAGCCGAGGATGACGCCGGCGACGAGCTCGCCCTCGCGCACGTCGTAATCCTCGACGTCGTCGACCGCGCGTGCCGTCAGCGCGTTCAGCGCCCGCCCGTGGGAGTGCATCGAGCGGAAGGCGAGCCCTTTGTAGAGGAGGACCTCGATCAGCTCCGGCTCGTAGAACTTCTTCAGCTGCTCGCCGACGATCGGCGCCGCCTTGACGATATTGCGGTCGAGCTTCGCCTCGGCCCCGCCCTGGCGCCGGAACAGCCACTGGCTGGTCGCCCAGTTGCCGGCGTAGTAGCGCATCGAGGGCAGGAAGCTGACGAGGTCCGGCCGCAGGTTCCCCAGCACCGGAAGGCCGACGCAAGTGAGTGCCAGGATCACCAGCAGCAGCGGGTCGCCGAGGGTCGAGAAGGGCACGCTGCCGTAGTGGCCGAAGAGGAAGAGCAGGCCGAAGATCATGAAGACGTTCCACTCCAGCGGCACCGCCAGCGGGAACGTCGAGAGGATGTGGGTGTGGAAGATCACCATCCCGGCGAGGGCGAGGGTGCCGATCCAGCCGCCGCTGGAGAGGAGCAGGACCAGCGGCAGGGTGAACTCCATCACCGTGCCGAGATGGGCGGTCGCGGCTCCGAACCGCGAGGGCAGCAGATCGTCGGGGTGATCGCGGTAGAGGCGGCGCTTGATCGCCCGCGAGCGGTTCCAGGGCGTGTTGCTGATCATCACCGTCACCACGAACGGGAAGTGGCGGTTCAGCTTCGAGCTCGCCGCGCCCCACCAGATGCAGAAGAAGACGAGCTGGGCGGCGATCGCCATGTTGGTCAGCGGGAAGAGGAAGATCAGCGCGAGGTTGCCGTAGACCTCGGCGCGCGCCGCCAGGAACGGGACTTTGTCGCGCAGGCCGAGGGCGGCGAGGATCGCCAGCATCACGCCGACCGCGACCGGGTCGAGCCGCGCCACAGTTCCGCTTGCCCACGGGGCGGTCCCGTCCACCCCGCCCGCGAGCAGGTTGTAGAGGAGGGCCGCCAGCAGCGCCCCATACAAGGAGACGTCGAGCCAGGTCCGGGTCGTCCCCCGCGTCCCCGGCACCCGCTCCGGCCAGGGCGGCAGCCGCGTCGTCCCCGGCCGCAGCCAGTAGAGGAAGCCGCCGACCATCGGGCTGAAGCGCAGGGTCAGCGGCAGCGAGCCGGCGCCGAGGCCGAGCACCTCCCACAGCATCGTCCAGATCACCGCCTTCTCGAAGACGATCGGCTCGGTCCAGTGCGCCCAGCCGCTGGTCGACTCGATCAAAAGGAAGCCGAGCCCGGCGTAGGCGAGGACCTTGAAGGCGTAGAGGAAGTAGACGGCGACCGGCGTCCCGAAGCCGTTCAGCGCCCAGTCCTGGGCCAGCGGCTTGATCCGCTGCAGGTGCGACAGGCGGCGCCACTCGGCGACCTCGAAGGGCGGCGGGGCTGGATCTAGGAGGCCCATTCGTCCAAAAGTCTCAACCGATGCTCAACTGTCGCCGCCCGATGACGATGACTCTACGTCTTGTCTGGAGGACCGCCAAGCTCGACGCCGCCGCCGGGGGCGAAACCGCTCTGGAGCGGCGGCGCCGGCGCGCCCGCTAACGCGGACGCCTCGCAAGGCTCGCGCCCTGCGGGAGGAGTTCGACACTCCCTCGCCGACCAGCAGCTCGAGCCCGTCTCGCTCCGCGCCCTGCAGGCCGCCGGCGTCCTCTCGCTGCTGCTGATCCTCGTCGTCGCCAACTCGCTCCTCAACGGCGGCAACGAAAGCCCGTTCAACCCGAACCCCGTCGCCGCGGCGGCCGAACGGACCGCGGCGGTCCCGGGGATGCGCATCGACCTGAAGATGACGATGAGCACCGAAGCGACCAGCCCGGTGACGATCGCCGGCAACGGCGTCTACAACGGCGAAACCAACCTCGCCGAAGTCCTCTACGAGACCGACGGCCCGCAGGGTCAGCGGTTCGAATTCAACGCGATCCTGGGCGAGGACGCCTGGTACTTCCGCTATCCCCAGTTCGCAGCGAAAATGCCCGAAGGCAAGCAGTGGCTCAAGCTCGAAGGCTTTCCCGGGCAGAAGGACATGAGCGCTCCCGGCTCCGGCAGCCCCGACGAATCGCTGCAGATGCTGCGGTCCACCGGCTCCGTCCACAAGCTCGGGCAGGCGAAGATCGGCGGTGCTCCCACCACCCGCTACCGCCTCGGGCTGACGGCGGCGGGGATCGAACAGGGCCTGCGCGCCCAGGGCAAGGACGAACTCGCCGAACAGGTGGGGGCGGCCGACATCGTCGGCCCCGTGCACGCCGAAGTCTTCATCAGCCGAGGCGGGATGCTGCGCCGGATGCGCCTGCAGATGACCGCGCTCGCCGAAGGGCAGAGGGTGACGACGACGCTGCGCGAGGATCTCTCCGACTTCGGCATCAAGCCGACCGTCGTCGTCCCGGACGACTCCCAGGTCTACGACCTCTCCCCCCTGCTCGAAGAAAAGCTGGACCAGCTCGGCGAAGCCGCCTGAGCACCAGAGCCCGCAGCCCCCGACCGTGCGTGCTTCCAGTACCGCTACCGGGATTCGAACCCGGGTTTCCGGACTGAGAATAGGCGGTCGCCGAAGTAGGACATCGGATACCGCTCGGGTGACGATGCCTTTGTTTCATTCGCCCAACATGATGTAATTCATCACGTTGGCCGATCAGATCGCATTCCGTGAGTTGCCCGATTTTCTCATAGGCCGTGGCCGCTACTGGGCGACCACCGGCGAAATCGCGGAGCAGACTGGGACGGGTGCTGATGCTACCCGCCACGGCCTGGCCCGCCTGAGAGGCCAGCGACGCCTCTTCACGCCGGCCCGCAGCTTCCATGTGATGGTGCCGCCCGAGTACCGGAGTTGGGGGGCGGTCCCGGCAGCTTGGTTCATCGACCCGATGATGCGACACCTCGGCCGCAGCTACTACGTGGGCTTGCTCTCCGCTGCCGCGCAGCATGGGGCATCCCACCAGGCAGCTCAGGCCTTTCAGGTCATGACCGATCGACATGTCGAGGACCGCGACTTCGAGCGAGTCCGGCTTCGCTTTCAAACCTCGTCCCTTGTCGACCAGATGCCGGTCGAACAGGTCAATACGCCGACGGGAACGATGGTCGTATCGACTCGAGAGGCGACCGTGGGCGACCTCGTCGAGCGCCCCGAGAAGAGCGGCGGGCTGAGCAACATCGCGACGATCCTGCGCGAGATCGGCGAGCTCGACGGAGCCCAGCTCGCCCGCTTGAGCGACCTGCGCTCACGGACCCACGCTCGGCGACTCGGATGGTTGCTGACGAAGTTCCGTCCCGATGTTGAGACGAGCTCACTTCGTGCCGTCGCCGATCCCAGCAAAGGCACCCCGATACCGCTGGCAGCCGGCGGATCCCCTCGGGGTACCGTCGATGAGGACTGGAGCGTCATCGTCAACGCCGAGGTCGAACCCGACGTCTGATGATCCCGCGCGCCTCCATTATCGCCTGGAGCGCGACCGCCCCGTGGCCCTCCGAGGACCAGATCGAGCAGGACCTGATCCTCTCGCGGTTGCTCGTGGAGATCGCGAGCGATCCGCTGCTCTCCGAGGAGCTCGCCTTCCGCGGCGGCACCTGCCTGCACAAGCTTCACCTGAAGGAGCCGCAGCGCTACTCCGAGGACCTCGACTTCGTGCGCACCAACCAACAGCCGATACTCGGCGAAGTCTTCGACCGACTGCGCACGATCACCGAACGGATGGGGCTACGTGAGCACCGTCGCACCTTCCCCAGCAGGGACTCAGACACGGCCACGATGTGGTTCGACGCGGACGCAGAGTCCGGAGCCACGACGATCCGGGTCAAGATCGAGACCAACGTCGCCGAGAGCACCCCCTACACCCAGCACGTCTTCATTCCCTTCGCAGTGAGATCGCCATGGTGGAGCGGCGGCGCTGAGATACGCACCTTCACGGTCGAGGAGATTCTCGCCACCAAGGTCCGCGCACTCTGCCAGCGACGCAAGGGACGAGACCTGTTCGACCTCTGGATCGGTCTCAACCAGCCCGAGGTCAACAGCAGCGACATCACTGCGGCGCTCGCTCACTACATGCAGGACCGCGTCTACAGCTATCCCCAGCTGGTCGGCCATCTCAAGACGAAGCTCGCCGATCCCGACTTCGCCGCCGACCTGACTGGACTCGTGCGTTCGCTTCCAACCGACTACGACATCGCCGAAGCGCTCGATCTCGTTCGGCGGCAAATAGGCCTCGAGCTCCGCAACGTTCCCGATAATCCGACGCCGATCGGCCACCCTGTGGCGTGAGCATCGGTTTGCGGTTACGGTCACTGCGGCTCGCCCCGGAAAGAAACCTCGCATGACGGATGACGACCAGCTCAACCTCGGATTGACCGAACGGCATGGCTCCCCGCTGATGCGACGGCTGGCCGCGATGACGGCGCCGATCGCAGCCGATGCCGGCGCCGTCATCGACGACGAGGAACTGCTCGACGTCGCCCGCGCGGTCTGCGACGCGTTCAGTCATGACGACGCTGTCGGCGGCTTGACGAAGGCCGAGATCGCCGCCCGCGTCAACGGAGTCTGCCCGGCCAACATCCTCGAGGCACGCCTCGGCGTATTCGCTCGGATGGAGTTGTTGCGTCCCATCCTCGACAAGAAACATCAGCAGCGCTATGTGCTTGCGCCCGCCGGACTGGTCGGCGTCCTCATCATCGATCGCTTCTCCGCGCGGGGCGGCGTCGAGGAGCTGCTGAGCCTGCTGGACCGCACCACCAGCGCGCTGGAGCGCCACGAGGCAGACGCGCCCGCCGTTGCCGCCCAGCTGGAGAGCTGCCGGGCGATGTTCGCCGTCTTCGCAAATGAGCTGTCCCGACTGGTCGCAACGGCGCCACTGAACGAGTTGCTGGTAGAGCGAGGCTTTCATGACAACTCCAACTTCATGAGTCGTGTCGGGGACCTGCAGCGGCTGGTCACCGATCAGTTTCCGCAGCTCGATCCGGCCGCGTACAAGCTGCTGCTCGAAGCCCAACGCTACGTCGGCGCCGTCGAGGATCTGCTCGGGCGCGTGCTCGACGAGGGCGGGGACGCGCGCAACTTTTCTCTGCTGGATCCAGAGGAGTACCTCGACTCTGCCCGCACGGCGACCGCGGAGCAGCTTGCAGAGGTCGCAGCAGACATCGCGTTCGACCCCGCGCTTCCGTGGGTCGATGCGGGCGCGGTTGTCGAGGCGATTGAGAAATACCAACCGCGGCGCGCGGTGCGGACGCGCGCTCCAGAACCAGCAACACCGAGCGATGAGGATCCTGTCCAGCAGATGCGAACTCGCGCAGAGGAGACCGTCCGTCGCCGAGCGCTGCAGGCCGAGTCCCTGCTGGGCGGCACCAGCGACAAAGACCTCACGGACGTACTGCGTGGCTCCGGATGGCCGGGCGCGGCCCGCACCCTCACCGAGCTGCTCGTGCTCGACGGGCTGCCAGAGCAGCCGTATTGCGTCGAGCTCGGCGACACGCTGTACGTCGATGCCGAGGGCGGTGTCACGTACGCATCGCCGGTCCGTTTGCACGCCAGTCGAGACGCTTCAGCAAGGGAGACCCAGTCATCGACAAGCGCACCCTCCGAAGCGCCCGTGGAGACCCCCAATGCATGACCCGGCGTTCACGCTCGCGGCCCTGCGCTCCGGTGGCGCATACACCGTGAGTGAGAGCGAGCGCTCCGCTGCCGAGACCGCAGCTGCGCAACTTGGGCGCCGGGTCGTCGAGCTCCACACCGAGAGCGGAAGTGCGTCGATCACGCTCGGCTTTGCAGAGGGCCACGAGCCCAACCCGGGCGAAGACGTCTTTTCCGTGCGGCGCTTGTCCCCAATCCCGCTGGTCGCGCTGGCGACCTGCCTGGGGCTCTGCTGGACGGACCTCGACCAACGCCCGTATCCCGGCGAGCCTGTCGAGATTACGCGCGTGCTTGATGTTGCCACCGCGTTGGGGGCCCCACATCCGCATCTCCTTGGCGCGATGCGCAATGAGCTGACGATGGCGGGCCTGGTCGACATGGATGACTCGACCGTCCGGCTCAGTCATGGAATCGCAGCCTGGAGCGACGCTCAGGTCGATGCGCTGCGGCGCTTCTCCGATGCCCTCCCGAGGGACGATGACTGACGCGCTGCGCTCACTGAGCGAGAGTGCGCGCGTCGAGGTGCTCGCCGCAGCAGCCGCTGTCGAGACGGCCGACGCGCCGGTGCCGACCCGGGCATTCGGGGCACTCGCCGATCCGGCCCTGCGCGCGGTCGTGGAGGACGCGCTGGCGGCCGCTGGCCGCTGTCTCGTGCGGCACGACAGCGGCTGGATATCTGGCTATCGCGACGACATCGCCGACAAACTCGTCGAGCAGGGGCTCGGAGTGCTCAAGCCCAAGGACCGCGCCGTGCTTGTCCTCGTGCTGCTGCATACCGTCGCCATCCCACGCTCGCGCGGACGTATCGATTCCGAGGACTGGACGGTGTCGGAACCCACCAGCGTCGAGGAGCTTGAACGCAACCGCAACCTCAACGCCAGCGACATACGGCGCTCGCTGAGACGCTTGCGCACTCTTGGCGTTTTGCGCTACGGCCACCGGTCGGCCATCGCGCCGGGACCGCAGTTCCTGCGCCTCACGCAAAATCGAAACCAGCGCCTGTGGGAGGAGCTGGTCCTGCTGTGTCGGCCAGAGGGAATGCTCGCCCACGTCATCCGCCGCCGGCGAGCCGAACGTTTGGACGAGGTGTCCCCCTGATGCTTGAACTCGATCCCAGACTGACCCCGGTGGACGCCCCCGTCGGGATCGTCGGCAACCGCCAACTCGTGTGCGTTCAGACCTTCGACATTGCCCGGCTCACCACCCACCCCGTGGTGATCGTTCCGGGATCGTTCGTTGCGGTCGGCGGACGCGGCCCACGCGGAGATTCCAATGAGTCCGGTAAGACCAGCTTCCTGGCGGCGACCTCTCTACTGCTCGGTGACGCGGAGTGGCGCATGACCGGCGGCGGCCCCGCCGCGACCGCGGCTCTCCTGTTCGAGCCCGAGACGGCGGGTGTCGCTGCGCAAACCTACGCGGCCGCATCGCACGGCTATGTCATCGGCGTCTTTGCCGATCCCGACCGACCGGCCCATACGGCGCTGACGGTCTGGTGTCGCATCAATGCCACCAATCCGTACTTCCAGGCTCGCTATGCCGACGGGGTCCACCTCGTCGAAGGCGACACCAATCGCGAGCGCTATCAAAAGGTCGAGGATGGCTGGGGCGCGATGCCAAGGAGCACTCAGCTCGGCGCACGCGTCTACGCCGAGCAGCTGTACGGCGACTCCCCCCGGTGTCTCGCCTACGTCGCAAGGCGCGGCAAGCAGCGCTCCGCACCGTCGCTGCTGCAGATGAACGCGGGTGGCTTCAGCCCAGAGCAGATAGGTGACGACCTCATCCGCCTGACCGGCCGCGCGGCAGCATTTGAGACCGAGGGCGAGCAGCGCCAGCGCCTCGATGAAGCCCAGCGAACGCTGGACGAAAAGCAGCGCAGCGACGAGCGGGCGCGCCACGAGGAGCAAATTCAGCTCGATGGCGTGCTTGCGCGGAACGCCTCCAGGGAGCACCTGGCGGAGGCCGAGCGTATTTGGCGCCTGCATTTTGCCCGTGGCTACCTTGACGTGCTCGAGCGCGAGGAAGAAATGATCGCCGACCGAGACGAGGCACAGGCCAAGGTCGAGGCGCACGCCGCGTCGGTCGCCGAGGCGCAGAGGGAGCTGGATCAGATGCGCGCGCCCGAGGATCTTCGGTTTCAGCACGACAAGTCTGAGCGCGAAGCGGATCGCCTGGACGGTGAGATGGCTGCGGCCAAACAAACCGAGATGGAGGCTCGGCTTGCGGTAGACGCCTCAAACCAGCGAGTCCGCGAGCTCAACGAAACCGCCGACGGGTGGACCACGCCAACGTCCGATGAGGTCACTCGACAGCTGGCCGCTGCACGTGCAACTGCCGAGGATTCCCAGCAGTCAGTCGGCTCCGCGAAGACCCAGCGAGAGACAGCGATGGACGAAATCCGGGATGTCGAAGCGGGCACCCAGGGCAGCGCCGGCCGGACCGCGCAACTGCTTCGCGACAACGGCATCGAAGCAGCCCCGCTGCTCGACATCGAGTTCACCGACGCGGCTCGCACGGTCTGGGAGCCGCGACTCGTGCCCTACGAGGCCGCGGTCGTCGTCGCGCCCGGCCAGATGGATGGCGCTCTCAACGCCGCGGCTGATGCCCCAGGGACGGTGCTCATCGCAGGCGAGGCAGGCGCCCTGCCCGATGACGTCGTGTCGGCGCCTCCTGGCGCCGCCGGCTTCCTGTCGCGCCTCGCCGATACCGCCCAGGTGAGCACCGACCCGCTGCGCGCCGAACAACGACAGCTGGGCCTAGTCGTCATCGGCGGCTTCCCCGAGCCGCAAACGGGACATGCCGCGCGGTTGGAGCGAGCCCAGAGGAATCTCAGGGAGGCAAAGGACTCGCTGAGCAAAGCCGAAGGCATCGCGCGCACCGCGGCCTTGGAGGTCCAACGCCTCGAGGGTGACCTGGCCCGCGCCCGCGCCGCCGAGGAACTCATCGAGGGGAAGAAGGCGCTCGGAGAGGCCCGCCAAGGCGCAGCAAGAGCCCAGAAAATCGTCGACGACCTTGTCGCGCCCCTGGCCGAGGCCAAGCGCGAGCACGTCACGCACGCCGCTCGCCTGGAGAGCTACGAGCGGGCACTCAAGGCTGCCGAGGAGGGCATCGCAGCCCGCAAGGATCAGCACCAGCTCGCCGCCCAAGCACTGCGCGAGGCGGAACGACGCCTGAACGCCCTCCAGGTCGACTTCTGGCGTTCCAATTGGGGCGACACGCCCGAAGCCGCCGAGGCCGCGCTCGTCGATGAGAACCGACGCGAGAAGACGCTGCGCAACCGGGCGGCGGAGGTATTGCAAGACTCCCTCAGCGACCTCGCAATCCAGTCCGATGGAAGCGGCGCCCGGACCGAGGAGCTTGCACAGGTCGCCCGACGGCGCAGCCTTCTACAGGAGGACCCTGAAGGCGGGCGCGTGCCCGCACGGCTGGACGAGGTGGCGCGTCCACTGCGGGACTTTCTCGATAGCCACCATGATCAGGATCTCCTCATCGAGGAGCGTGTCCTGCGGGCGCGCGGCCAGCGTGCCGCCGAGCTGGAGCTTGCCGCCGAGGAGGTCCAGCAGCTCGACAGCGCGCTGGAGACCTTGCAGGACGGCGTCGAGCAGCGCATCCGCCAGGCGCTAGAAGCGATCAGCGAAGAGTACGACCGCCTCAATCGCGAGTCCGGTTGGTTCGGTGCCGACCTTCATATCGAGGCCCGCCGCCCGGACGGCCCCACCGACCGTTGGCGCTGGCTGGTGACCCCTCGTTGGAAGCGCTCGGCAAACGGGCGGCCGCTGCCCTATGACAACCAGGCCAACACCGCCCAGGAGAAGCTCGCCACCGTGCAGCTCGTTCTCGCTGCACTGCTCGCCGCGCCCAATCCGCACGGGCGCGTACTGGTGCTCGACGAGCTTGGCGACAGCCTCGGGGTCAGCCATCGCCGTGAGGTTCTGCGCGAGATCGCGGCCACCGCCCAGGCCAAGAGTGTCACCGTGCTCGGCACCTGCCAGGACTCGGTGATGGCGGATGCCGCCGATCACTGCGGCGAGCTCATCTACTTCGATTACCCCAGTCACGAGGACGCCTTGAATCGCCCAACCCGGATGTTCGGCTTCGACGAGCGGCGCGAACGCATCGAGCTTACCGCCGGCGCGCTGCGCAGCGGGCGCCCGCTCGTCTGAGGATCGCGTGAGCCTGGGTGCATCGACAGAGAAACTGCTCTTGGCGGGTGTTCCGGACGGCCTTGTCGCACGACCGTTGCGCGAATACCGCCGGAGCGACGACGGCGAGCCTGTCGAGGTGCGAACCCGCCGGCGCCAGAGAAAGATCGACCGCGTCGAGCTCGTTCCGGAGGCAGCGGCAGCGCCCCTGAGCGCCCTCGAGCTGACGGACTCCGAGAGGCAGTGGCTGCTGGGCGCAGGTCAGCGGCGCTGGAGCAGCATCACCGGCCGCTACGGCGAGCAGGCGTGGCCGCGGGCAACGCAGCTCGCACAAGCTGGCGTCGTGCGGCTGCGCTGCGCAGTGGACGAGCGGATGGCCTTGGGCGAGCCGCAGGGATGGGTGCTGACGGAGGACTGGGAAGAGCTGCGCGCGGATGAAAGCCGGCAACGCGCGCTGAATCGCGAGCAGACGAGTGAGCGTGCGGCTGCTGCGGCCCTCGCCATTGCGGAGCGCTGTCCGGAGCTTGCGGCTGCTCTGCGAACCGCCCCGCCCGGCAGCTCGATTACCCCAGTGCTCGTCTTTGCCGCCGAGGATCTCCTCGACGGAGTCACGCACGCCGGCCCGCGTGCATTCTCACAGGCGCACTTCGGAAGCACGAAGGCCCGCGACAACGTTACGCAGACGCTGCTCGACGCCGGTGTGCCCAATGACGTGCTTGTCGACCTGGGCGTTCGGCGCTCGGCGCGACTCGGTGTTGCAGGCCCGGTCCGGGCAACCGTGGGAAAGGAGACGACCGCGCTTGACCTTCTCGATGGTCCAGTCCTCCTGCGCGCGGACCAAAAGAGGCTGACATTGACCCTGACGAGTCCTGCACCGCTCGTGATAGTCGAGAACCTCCAGGCTGCCGAGGTGCTCGCCGACCGCATGTCTGACGACACCGCGCTGCTCTATACCGCCGGACTTCCGAGTCGCCCCGCCCTGCATCACATTGCCTCACTCGCCGCGCAGGCCCCCTCCGCGATCGTCGTCCCCGACGCTGACCTCGGGGGCGTGCGCATAGGAGAAGCGATACTGAAAGTCGCGCCTGGCGCGCAACTACTCGATGTCGGCGAGTTGGATCATCCACCCCGGGCCAAGTGGCCAGAGGATGGGGTATCAGCGCGAGGCCTCCGTGCAGCGCTAGCCGGACCTGCGGGTGCACTCGCTCAGGCATGCCTCGATCGCGGCTACCCCGTCGAGCAGGAGATCGCAACTGTTGAGGCCGTCCGCAATGCGTTGGGGTCCGACAAGGCGCAGTAGCGCCCCGAGGGCACACACGACAGCCCTTATCGGTGCTCCTTTTTCATAAGGGGCTCGTCCGGCACCACAGGTACTCATATGGCAATGATCGAGAATTCGCCTGCAAGGGGCGCAGGATGCAACTGACTGACGAGCGGCTGCTGCACTCTGCGTCCGATCTAGTCAACTTTCTTGCCTGCCGCCATCTGACTGCACTTGAATTTCGCCGGGCGCATGGGCAAGTTCCGGACCCCCCGAAGCGCGCGGCCGACACGGCCGACCTGGTGGCCCGGAAGGGGGAAGAGTTCGAGCAGCGTCACCTCGAGACGATGCGCGCGGAACATGGCGACGCGTTGGTCGAGATCGAGACCGGCCCCGGCTACGAGAAGCTCCTGGAGGCGGCCGCCATTACCCGCGAGGCGATGAAGGACGGGGTCCCGGTCGTCTACCAGGCCACCTTCGTCGATGGCGACTGGATGGGATACGTGGACTTCCTCGAGCGCGTCGAGACGCCATCTGAGCTCGGACGCTGGAGCTATGAGCCAGCCGACACCAAGCTCGCCCGCTCGCTAAAGCCCTATTTCGTGATCCAGCTCTGCCTCTATGCCGACCTGATCGAGAGGGTCCAGGGACGCAGGCCCGACCACGTCCACGTAATCCTCGGCAATGGTGAACGCCGAACGCTCGCCCATGCCGACTTCCGCGCGTATTTCACGCGGATGAAAGAGCTCTACCTGGGGACCCTCGGCGCCGAGCTCGACGGGACCTACCCCGACCCCGTCGCCCACTGCGAACTGTGCAACTGGGCCGAGCCGTGCGAGCAGCGAAGGGTCTCCGACGATCATCTGAGCCTCGTCGCCAAGCTCGGCGGCGCACAGGCAGCCAAGCTGCGGGAGGGCGGTATCGAAACGGTGGAGACGTTGGCCGCGGCCGATGTGGAGTCACGCCCCAACGGGATGACCGCCAGCACCTTCGAACGGCTGCACTCCCAGGCATCGCTGCAAATGGAGGAGCGGCGAGACGGTCAGATCAAGTTGCAGCGCCTGCCACCCGAACCGATCGGCGCAGGGCCGCTGCGCGGCTTCGCGCGGATGCCCGCCCCCTCCCCCGGCGACATCTTCTTCGACATCGAGGGGGACCCCTTTTACGATGAAGGGCTCGAGTACCTGTGGGGCGCCACCTACTTGGAAGACGACGTTCCGACCTTCAAGGCGTTCTGGGGCACGGACAGAGGTGGCGAGAAGACCGCGTTCGAGGGGTTCGTCGACTTTGTCTTCGAGCGGCGCGAGCGCTTCCCCGAGATGCACGTCTACCACTACGCGCCCTACGAGCGAACCGCGCTGGCACGGATGATGGGCTTGCACGGCAGCCGTGAGAACGAGGTGGACCGGATGCTTCGCGAGCACGTCCTCGTTGACCTCTACCGGGTTGTCGACCAGGCCCTGCGGATCTCTCGGCCCAGCTACTCGCTGAAGGAGGTCGAGGCGTTCTACGACCAAGGGCGCACCGCGGAGGTCAAGCAGGCTGGCGACTCGGTTCTGATGTTCGAGCAATGGCTGCAGGAGGGCGATGCGGAACTGCTCTCCAAGATCGAGGACTACAACAAGGAGGACTGCGACTCGACGCTTCGCCTGCGGGACTGGCTGATCGAGCAACGCGAGCTCACCGAACGAGAGCACGGCCTGCAGCTCCCGTGGCGATCACCGGGGCAGCCAACCGAGCCCGACGATGGCGAAGAGGATGTCCTCGGCGAAACGTCAGAGCTTCAGGAAACCCTGCTGAAGGACGTGCCGCCGGACCCCGACGATCGCAGCGCCAGTCAGCGCGAAGCCTGGCTCCTGGCCCAGCTGCTCGACTACCACCGGCGTGAGGCAAAGCCCGCGTGGTGGCAGTGGTTCGAACGACTCGAGCGCACCTCGGCAGAGCTGGCGGAGTTCGATTCGGAGGCGATCGGAGAGCTGAGCCCGACCGGCGACGCCGATCCTCTGCCGAAACCATCGCGGTCCTTCGTCCAACGCTTCTCTTTCCCGGCACAAGACCACAAGGTCCGCGCCGGGAAGTTCGCCGACCCGCACAGCTGCGGCATCGACCCCGAGACGGGCGAGTCCGACCACAAAGCGAAAAACATCGATGTGGTCAATGTCGACGACGCGGCTGGAGAGCTACGCCTGAAGCTCAGCAAAGCCCGGCTCGCAGACCCGCCGAAAGCGCTGATCCCCGGCAAGCCCTACGGGACCAACGAGCAGCGAGGTGCTCTGCGCGATGTCGCCGCCGACGTGATCGCAAGCAGCAGCAGCGACCGATCGCGCTTCAGGGCAGCCGGCGACATCCTCGGCCGTCGCCGTCCCCGCACCTCCGCCGTCGCTCACGGCGAGGCGCTCCAAGGCGAAGAGGCTGACCTCGAGCAGATCAAGGCTGTCGCAGCTGGACTCGAAGAAAGCTACCTCTTCATCCAGGGCCCTCCGGGCTCCGGCAAGACGTACACCGGCGCGCACCTCATTCTCGACCTGATCGCCGCCGGCAAGCGGGTCGGCGTGACCTCGAACAGCCACAAGGCGATCAACAACTTGCTTGCCGAGGTCGAACGGTTCGCCCTTTCAGGCAAGGTCGCCGTTCGCGGCCTCAAGAAGTGGTCCTCGAGCGATCAGGAATACGTCCCGCCGGATGCGGACGACACGGATCCGATGATCGGCAACTCCAAGGACAACGCCGACTTCGGGCCCGATGCGGAGCAAGATCTCCTGGCCGGAACTGCGTGGCTCTGGTGCCGTGAGGAGATGCGGCAGTCGGTCGACTATCTCATCATCGACGAGGCAGGTCAGGTCTCACTGGCCGACGCCCTCGCGCTGTCCACCGCAGGGACCAACCTGATCCTGCTCGGCGACCCCCAACAACTCGCCCAGGTGAGCCAGGGGACCCATCCCCCAGGCTCCGGTGTCTCGGCCCTCGAGCACCTACTCGGCGATCACGGCACGATCCCGGCCGATCGCGGCATCTTCCTCGAGCACTCGCGTCGGATGCACCCAGACGTCTGCGAGTTCGTTTCCGAGGCGATCTACGAAGGACGCTTGCGGCCGGCAGCGGGGTGCGAGCGACAGCGCATAGACGCCCCGGGGGCGCTGACCGGAACCGGTGTGCGCTCGATCCCGATCGAGCACACCGGCAACTCGCGCCAGTCGCCGGAGGAGGCGGAACGGATCGGCGCGGAGGTGGCTGACCTCCTCCGCGGCCAGTACACCAACGCGAAAGGCGACCAGGCGGCGCTCTCACAAGACGAGATCATGGTCGTAACCCCGTACAACGCCCAGGTCCGCACCCTCCGCCAGCAGCTGGACTCCCAAGGCTTCACCGAGGTGGCGGTTGGCACGGTCGACAAGTTCCAGGGCCAGGAGGCCGCAGTCGTCTTCTTCTCGATGGCGACCTCCTCCGGCGCTGAGATCCCCCGCAACGTCGATTTCCTCTACTCGCGAAACCGGCTCAATGTCGCCATCTCCCGTGCCCGTTGTCTCGCGGTGCTGGTGGCCAGCCCAGCCCTGATGACGATCGAGTGCGCAACCGTCGAGCAGATGCGCCTGGTGAATGCCCTCTGCCTCCTCGACGAGATGGGGACGGGCAGCGGCTAGGCTAGCTCCCTCGACCGATGCCGCTCTTCGAGATCTCAGACTCCGGGATGGAGCGCCACAGCGCGGCGTCGCTTGCAGACCTCGGCCTGCGCGAGCGGCAAGATCTTCAGCGTCTCCTACGGGACGACATCGGCGTTCTGGACCAAAACCTGATGGTGATCTCCGAGGAGTTCGGCAACTGGGAGGACGCACGACGCCGGATCGATCTTCTGGCCCTCGACAAAGAGGGGCGCCTTGTGGTGATCGAGCTCAAGCGCACCGAAGACGGCGGGCACATGGATCTTCAGGCCCTCCGGTACGCGGCAATGGTTGCGCCGATGGTCTTCGATGACGTCGTCGCGGCGTATGCGAAGTTCCTCGCTCAGCATCATCCCGGCGGGGACCTCGATGCTCGACACAGGCTGATCTCCTTCCTCGGCCAGGACAGCGAGGAGCCGGAAATCTCCTCCGATGTGCGCATCGTCCTCGTATCGGGCGATTTCGGGCGGGAGATCACCACCACCGTCCTGTGGCTCAACGAATTCGAGGGCATGGACATCCGCTGCATCCGCCTGGTGCCCTACCAGGTGAACGGCAAGATCCTGCTCGACATTCAGCAGATAGTCCCATTGCCAGAGGCTGAGGACTACCAGGTCCGCGTACGTCGCAAGGGTCAGGAGCGTGAGCGCTCTCGCACTGGTGGCCGCGACTTCACGCGATACCACATCGTGATCGACGGCAAACCGCTTCCGGACGAAAACAAGCGCAAGGCAGTTCGGACCATGGTCGCTACGCTGATCGAACGAGACTGCTCCGCCGAGAAGATCGCCGATGTCCTTGGTGAAAGGAAGTTCCGCGGGATCGACGGCGAGCTGACCGATGCCGAGGAGATGATCGCCCCGGTCGAGGCAGCGTACCCCCGCTTCAGATTCGACCCGGGGCGCTGGTACGTCGATGAGCCTTTCCATCAACACGGACGAACCTGGCTCCTGACCAAGATGTGGGGACGGGAGACCGAGCAGATGCTCGACGACCTGACCGCCGCTTTCCCCGATTCGGGAATCACCTACCTCCGCGCAGCTTCGAGCTGAGGCCGTTCACCGACGGCCGCGGATCGATCTTGAACCCGGAACAGACAAAATCGAGCGCCGGGGAGGTTTGCGCTGCCCTGAACCGTGCCCATCGTGACTTCTTGGCGGGCTATTTCCACTGGGGCGGCTTTCGTCACCATGGGTGGACCGAGCAGTCTGATGGCGCGAACTACCGTGGGCCTGCAGTCTGGTCCGAGGCCGACATCGTTCTCCGATTGGCTCGATCGCTGGAGGCGGAGTTCCCGGATCAGATTCATGCCGAGTTCAACATCGCGAGCTGGACGCGGGCGGACTACGACAAGGAGAAGGACCGAAACCAGCGGATCGATGTCGCTGTCTCCGACACCAGCCCGCTGGGCGATGGCCCACACGCCCAAGAGCATTTCCGCAACCTGACCCACAAGCTGTTCATCGAGGTCAAGTGGATGCCCAAGGGCTGGTGGGGTGAGGCATGGGAGGGCCTCGAGGCGCGCAAGCGGGTGGCGTCAATTGCAGCCGACGCAAGCCGCCTCGTGCGGCACCTGGAGCTAGGCCGGTGTGTCGCCGCCGCCGTCTTCGTCGTCGACGACGAGTGCCTCTTCGACCATATGCGTGCCGACTTCGCGTGGCCGGACGCGGTGACGGTGCTCACCGCAAGCCCCAAGTCCCTGGCCCAGCACGGCTACGGTGACGATGCGGCAGTGCGTGCCGAGCTTGCCCGAGTCGATGCGCTGACCGACCTATGAGCTTGGGTCAGCTCGACCAGTCCTCCTCGAACTCGACGTCCTGGTCGTCCTCCAGATGCTGACGAACGTTGTTCTGGAAGGCGATCCGATCGATCGCCCCGTCTGCAGAGCGGGCCTCAACCTCAACTTTGATACGCATCTGACCCGGAGCAGTGATCCGCCGTAGACCGGCAAGCGCGGTGTTGATCGTGTGTAGGTCATCCTCGGTCGCGCTGATCGTTACGCAAACTGCCTCAGAAGCGTCCCCCTCGGCCAGCGCGGCAACCTCGGACTCGGCCGGCCTCGGCGACCCCTTTGCGGAAGGCTCTGGCTCCTCGTCTTCCTCGATGAACGAACCGGCGAACTCAGGGCTCAGTAGGGCTGCCCCTGGGCCGAGATCGATCTCGTCTGCCGGCACCGCGTCGCGGAAGCGCACCAGAGACGGATCCTCGACGCGCGGTGCTCCGCCCCCGAGCTCAACGTCGACGCAGTAAGCGAACAGGCCATCGGAGACACCCTTTGCCACAGCGGCCTCGATCGCACCCGGCGACCAGAGCCTCGGCATCTCGAAGTGGGTGTAGACGCTCGCCACCAACTCCTCACAGGACGCCGCCTCGCGCTCCGAGAGCTTCGCGATGGCCTTGAGCTTCGAAGGCTGAAGGGTGTCGAACACGTAGTTCGCCAGAGCCTCTCTAACCCGGTCGTGCAACTGACGACCAACGGCCAGCGTGGTCGAGAGATCAATCGACTCGAACTCCACCGACTGCCCCTTGAGCCCCTTCGGCAGCAGCACCTGACCGTAGGCCTCCCTCAGCGATCCCTCCAGATCGCTCTGCGCTTGGGCGCGCCGCTCCTTCAACTCTTCGATCTGCTGGCCGTCGAAACCGTGGCGGCTCTTGTCGGCAATCAGCCGATCGATCGCGATCACCTGCCGCGTGGCCCGCCGCGCCCGGTCGAAGCTCGCCTCACGAGGCAGGGCGATCGCGAGGCCGTTCTTGTACTTGCGGTTGCCGGCGCTGACGAAAGCACTGACCGGCACCGCCGCTTCGCTCCACTCGGGATGCAGGTACACCACCCGGAATCGCTGAACCTCGTCCTTGACCTGCTCGGGCTGCTCGGGCCAGACCACGATCTGCTGTCCCGCGCCTCCGTTGGCAAGCTTGCGCTCCAAAGCCGCGCGCAGCTCCTCCAGAACCTCCTCGCCGTCGAGCTTGTCCTGCTCGGATACAACCAGCTTGTTGAGGTTGGGGCGCGGCTCGAAGCGGTAGCGCCGCCCCGTGTGATGCAGATACAAAAGCGCCTCGCCGCGCAGCTCCTTGAGCGCGCTGCGAATCAGGTTGCCATCCAGATCGGGGACGAGCGTCGCCTCGAGAATCTCCCGCTCAAGCGCTCCTCGCTCCTCACCCTCGCGCGCCCCGAAGGACATCAGCATGATCGCGGTCGCGACCCGGGTCCCGATCTCGAGTCGGGCTAGCGTTGGCGAGTCGCGGCCAAGACGCTCATCCACCCTCCTCGTGCCCGCATCGGGATTGATGAAATCGGCCTCCGCGACTGAGCGGTACTGCTTCTCCTCGCCGACCTGGGCGAAGAAGGCGGCTCGCGTCCGCTCATCGCGCAGGTCGACGTCGCCAGGGCCGATCAGCGCTCCCGCTTTCCCCCGGCCTTCGCTGGTCCAAAGGCTGTGGACAACCGTGGCCAGAAACTGCAGCGCCCCGCGGGTCCGCTGGTAGGTCGGCAGGCTCCCCCAGCGATGGTTCATCAGATCGATTAGCTCGGGATGGAACGGATAGGCGAGCATGATGCGCTCGCGCAGGTGCCCCGCGGCAGAGGACGCCTCGCGCCGCTCGGACTCGGTCTCCGCCATCGCCTCCAGCTCGGTCCGGAACTGGTCCGCATAGCACTCCGCCACCTCGGCGCGAACCGAGTCGTCGCCCAGAGACTCGAACAGCCGTCTCTGCACGACCCGCAGAACCTCATCCCCGGTCACCGGCTCGCGGCGCTGGTCGATCCGGCCGGCGATCTGCTCAAGCGCCCGCAGGCTTGCCTCGTCCTCAACCGCCTCGGTGATGCTGGCCTGCAAGGAGTACACCATCGCCGCCTGCCGGCTCTGATTCACCGCCTCGCTCAAGTGCTGGAGGAAGATCAGCGTCTCGCGCCCGACGTTGGACTCGCCGCGCGGAATCGACTTGCCCTTGGCGACATAGATCAGGGCCTCGTCGACGAGGATCAGCGTCGGCCCGCTGTCGAGCAGCGGGCTAAGGTTGACGCCAGTGAGCGGCGTCCCCTCCTCACCGCCCTCGAAAAGCTCGTCGAACGTCTCCCAGCCGCCAAGCTGGTAGGCCAACTCCCCCCACAGGGTGCGGATCCGGCGACCCTCCACCTCGCGCCCGCGCTGCGGATCGAGCCACTCACCCGACAGCACCGCCACCCTGACGGGTCCCAGCTCGGGGAGGCCCGCCAGCTCTGGCACGTCGCGAGCCGCCTCGGGGAAGGTGGCGAGGTGGTACAGGGCCAACAGGGAGTGCGTCTTGCCCCCGCCGAACGGGGTGCGAAGCTGAAGTGCCCTGTCGCCGCCGCCGCCGGCCATTGCACCCCAGACGTCGCAGAGGATGCTCGTCATCGCCTCGGTGAAGTAGGTCGAGGCGAAGAACTCCTCGGCGTTCGCATAGATCTGGGCACCGCGGTGCTCGCCCAACGCGACCGCCGCGAGATTGGCGGCGTAGGTACCCATCGAGAGCTCACCGCTGCGAACGTCCGAATGCGGCTGCACCACGTCCGACCAGGGCTTGAGCGTGTAGGCGCTGCTCATCGCGTCCACTCCCGTCGAAGGTAGTCGACCACCGCACCCTCCTGGCCGGCGAGCGAGGAGAACTGCTTATCGCAGGCGTCGGTGAACCTGGCCAGAACTTTGCGATTGATCTGCTCCTGGTCCTCGAAGACTCCAGTAGAGAACAAATCGCGGTCCTGCTCGCGGAACCAGTGAAGCGTGATCGTCGCGTCCCGGCAGCGGGCGTCATTCGAGAGCGCGAAGACGGCTACTGGGCGAGGGCGATTGTTGAGCAGGCAGTCGATGGGGTAGTTGCGATTTGGGTCGCGCTCCAAGTCGACGTAGTCGAGGTGGGCATCGTCGCCGAAGGAGTCCCGCATGAGCTGACGGAAGTCCTCCATGAAGGTGGACTTGACCAGGTCACGGGATAGAAGGTCCAAATCGGTGATATGCAGCAGGAGCTGCGCGAACCGAAACAGGGAGCTTCCGAGTTGATCCCCGTTGACGGGAAGGAGCAGCTCGCCGTCACTCTCGTGCGCAGAGAACTGCGTCAGATGGCTGTCGAGGAGCTGCGCACGGTTGCCTGACTCCAAGGCGTCGATGTCCATCCAGTAGGACAGGTGCATGAAGGTGTGTCCGGTATCGGACCATTCCAACCGGTCACCAGGGGCCTCGCGCAGATGGATGACGAGCTCGTCCCCGTCCGCGAAGCGAAACGGGGTATGCACCTGCACCTCGGTTGGGCTGACGGCCTCCACCTCGATCGCGGCGTTGAGCGCCGTTGAGAGATCTTGAGCCAGGTTCGCCGGATCGATCATCGGTCGAAGATCGTCCCCTGCGCGGATTTGGCGAAGCCAGCGACATCGAGCATGTGGTTGATCGCCCCGGACAGGTCCGTGTACCTGTCGGTCGCCTCGGCGTAGGCGTCCTCCTTGAACCCCGCTTCCTGATAGCGCTGGGTGGCGATGTGGACGTGCGGGCCCTCGAAGAAGTTGCCCTCGATCTTGTTCCGATGGCGATGACCGGCACCGTTGTGTCGGCGTAGGCGGAAGCGCCGATGCACATTCGGCATCGCGTAGGAAAGGATCACGGAAAAATCCGTTGGCACTCTGAGACTCTGTCGGACGATCAGGTGGAACTTCGCCCCTGATTCGCCCTCCACCTGCTTCTCGTGCTCCTTGTGGCCGCGCTTGACCTGCCGGGGGACCAGATCGGCGAGGCTCATGGTCGGCTTCGGATCGGCCAGCAAGACCGCGATCTCTTCGTCAGAAAGGGGCTTCATCGGGTCAACAGGTTCTCCTCGACCAGAGTCTTCCAGGCACCAAGCAGACGCTCGCAAGCCTGGGCCTCGGGCGCCTTGTCCTCTCCTTCGGCACGCAGCGCGCGGCCCTGGAGGGCCTGGGCGACGAGGCGGAGCTTGGTCGGCTCGAAGGCGGCCTGAATCGTGTAGTCGCCGAGCTCGTCTCGCCGGTGAGAGGCTCGCCAGAGCAAGCCTTGGAGCACATCGATCAGCGGCGCGGCCCCGCCGTCGCCGGCGATGCCGAGCTCCGGCTCCTCACCGCGCTCGGAGTAGTCGAGGAGATGGACCTTGCCCTTGCTGATCTTTGCCAGCGGCGCTCGCCCGTCGGTCAGATCGTCAAGCTCGACCCCGGCGCTGCGCGCCAGGTTGTTCGCCTCGTCGAACTCGACATCGGCGTAGCCGAAGGAGTAACGGGCGATCACGTAGTAGCGAGTCGCCGGGTCGATCGCGCCAACGCCGTTCGAAAGCCCGTGCACCTTCCCGAGCACTGCGTTCAGAACCCGCGACTGCACATCCTCGAGGAACGACTCCGCCGGCACCTCCTCACCGTTCGGCAGCTCCACGGAGGAATAGCGGGTGAAGGCCTGGAGACCAGCCCCGATCGTCGCGATCACGAGGTCCGACCCGCTGACCCCGGCATCCGAGAGGCGCTCGAGGCGCTCGGCGATGATTCGGTCGAGGTCGGCGACGACGTCGCCGTAAGTTCCGACCCCATCGGCGGCGCGGCGGCGCGCGACTAGGAAGATCGAGGAGGCAAGCGACGCGGTGCCCTGGCCGATCGAGCGCTCCGGCATCTCGGTGTCGAGGGGCCACGCCTCGGTGATCGTGAAGCCGGCGCGCCGAAGTGCCTCGACGAGTGCGGCCCATCCGAGGGTGGTCTTGTGGGCGTAGACGCAGACCAACGGCGCCTCCGGCTTGAGCACCCGGTGCGCCTCACGGAAGGCAGCCTCCATTTCGGCCTCGTAGAACTGGCGCGCTTGGTTCTTGTCGCCTTCGTGTCGGTAGGGAGCGACGATGACCTCTCGCCGCTTGGGCGTTAGCTCGCCTGAAAGGTGTTCTGGATAGAGATGCCCTATCGAGCGCTTCAACCAGACATAGAAGAAATCGGAAAGATCCGCATATGACATGTTGTCGTAGTACGGCGGATCGGTGACTACGGCGTCGTATGTGTCATCAGTGTCTGCAAGCTGCGTAGCCGATGCTCGCTGACATCTCGTGACGACATCTACAGTCGCCGTTTGCTCGATAGCCACAGCGCATCGCTCCAGGTTCTTCCGCAGATCCCCAGATGCTCCTCCGAAAGGATTCGTCTCCGAGAAATCCCAGACCAAGGGAAGCGACTGTTTCGCAAACGTGGAAGCAGTGAACCCACCTTGAGGCACCCATCGACACAGGGAGCTGCAGAAGTCCGCAGTCCGATCGACCACCAGGGCGAGGTAGCTCGACACAGCCAGCGCCCTGGTCGTTTCCATTCCACCGGCGATCATCTCCTCGTGCTGCTCGGATACACCTTGTGCAAGCGCGCAGAGAGAGGTGAGCTGGCGTCCCGTGAACAAGTCGCGAAACTCAGCAAGTCCATAGTTGGGCGTCCAGAAGTTCCTGGTGTCGTCCGTTGGGATCGCCTCCGTCGGAGGACCGACGTCCAGACCATCCAGCACAGATCGGCAATCATCGTCGGCTGGCAGGGGATACGATCCCGAAGGGACGTACTCACGCCCGCGTCCCGAGGAGTGGACAAACACTGCCGCCAGAGGCGCAAGCCCCAACCGCCCCGCCTTGCCCTCCGCCTTCACGTAATCGCCATCCACCGACGTACCGCATACGAAACAGGTCGCCTTTCCCTTGCTCGAGAAGCTGGCGGGGTCGAAGCCGAGGTCAGCAGCGCGAGCGCCTTCCACTACCTCCCAGCCGACAGTCAGGTTCGCCTTGTCGACACATGGCCTCAGAGCGGCAAAATATCTGTCTTTCTTCGCCAGCCACGTCTGCCGGACGAGCGGAATTAGGTGCTCCTCCAGGGAATTGTTTGGGCAGCGAACGGTTCGCGTCCAGAGATAAGCGATCGGGCACCGCCCCTCGCTCGCCGCGTCGCCCTGATCCAGATTGAGCTGGTCGTCGGCCCCAGCGCGTTCCTCTTCCAGGGGTGGATAGAGCCTCCCGACTCGATCCCAAGCCCTGTCTATCCAGCGCCCTCCCCACTCGCGGACATCGTCGGCGAGAGAGGAACCGAACCGCTGCGGATAGTCAACCGTGCATAGCTGAACGATGTGTGCAACCGGATTCAGCTCGATTGCCGTCGGCTCGCAGCCGAGCCGTGCAGCCTCGAGTGGGATGGCGCCCCCGCCCGCAAACATGTCCAGGAGCTTCGGCGGTTTCCCGTCATTGGCTTCTAGTACTTGACTCCGCGCCTCGGAGATCGCCGTTTCACTTGCGCCCCAGCGGCACAAGGAGTCGAAAAACTCCGCAGAGCGAGCCTGATCTGGCACATCTCGGGTTTGCACGAGCGTTGCGTAGACTGCTGCGCGAGCAGCTGCGAGCGGCCTCCTCGCCCACCACTGGTGCAGTGAGCTGATGTGGCCTTTCCTGGCCCCCTGCTTCTCCTTCGATGCCGCAAGGCTGATGGCGTCAGCAGGAATCAGGTCCTCGATCAGCCGCCGATCGTTGCTCACGTTCCCGCCTCCTCGATCGCCTCGCCGGGGATGTGGAAGGCGGTGATCGTCGTGACCTTTCGGACCCGCTGACCGAGCGCTTTGGCGGGGTTGCGGACCTTGAAGCCGCGCGGGGTCTCGGACTTCGCTCCGTAGAGCACGTAGAGCCAGTAGGAGTCCCCGTGGCGGTGGGCGGCGATCCACTCGGTGTTGCAGAGGCTGACGTCCCCCTTTCTCGGCCCACGGCCCTTGACCTCAATCCGGCGCACCTCGACCTCGCGGCCGGCCTCGTCACGCCGGACGCTGCGGATGTCGAAGCCGCGGCCATCGCGCAGCTGGGAGACATCGGTGGGGTCCCAGCCCTCAGCGCGCTCGGCCTCCATCGCCCACCCCATCGCCGCCCGCTCGACTTCGGGATCGTTTCGCATCGCCTCGACGCCCGGATCGTCACTCGCGGGCGGTGGAAGCACCAGAGCGCTGCCTAGGTAGCCGACAGGACCGGGCTTTGCGATCCCGAGGTTGTCGAAGCCGGCGAGCTTTTCCTTGAGGCGACGGTCCAGCTCGTCGATCTTCCGCTGCGCCTGATCGCGGGCGAGCGTCACCGTCTCCTCGCCGCGGTAGACGCGGTCATCCAGTTCGGTCCATTTCATCTCGAGCCGTTCGCGCTGAGCCTTCATCGACTCGACCAGGTACTCGCGCCGCAGCTCCGCCTGTCCGAGCCGCTCCTCGCGCGTCCTTTGCACCTCGGTGTGCTGAACGTGGACCTTGACGAAGTCCTCGGCGCGGGCGATGTCGGCGGAATCGGGGAGCCCCTCCTCACCGGGCACAACGCCCACCGGCGTCAGGTCGTGCAAGACATCGGCCCCGATCACCGACAGTTCCCCGCCTTCGTCGGTCACCGCAACCAGCTCGCCGTAGGCGTTCTCGGGCTCGCCGTGGGTGTCGAAGCCGCGTACGGTGAAGGTGAAGAAGTGGATCGGGAATGCCTCCGTTGCCCAAGGAGCCACGAACGGGGCGATCCCTCCCCGAGAGGGCTCAAGCTTCTCCAGCATCACCTCGGCGACCGACGCGTACAGCGGGTGCCCAGGCGAGACCAGGACAGCGTCCTCGTGCTCTGCGCGAGTGCGAATCTCCTTCCTGAAGGTGAGCTTCCGGTAGCTGTCGTGCGGTCGGCCGAGTCGCTTGACGGCGTCGAGCCGCTCGGCACGAACGGTCTGCGGCACGTTTTCGATCCGCCAAAGGCCGTCGGCGCGCTGCTCGATCCGCACGCCGACCTGCCCACAGGCCCGCCCGAAGAACCCTTCGACGTACTCCGGCATCAGCCGGCGCTCCTCTGAGCGCCAGTCGCGGTCTCGAACCCACGACATGTCGACGTGCTTCGTCGCCTGCGCCACTCCCACGTCTTCCTGGTAGCGGCGATAGACCTCGGGGTCGATCGCGTTAATCTCCTGCTCGGAGGCCTCAATACGCTCGGGGCTGAGCAACGATTCGCGCAACAGTCGCTCGAAGTCGACCCCGTTGCGCTCGAGGACCTCGCCGACCACGTCGTAGACGCGGCCGTGCAGCGCCTCGCGCATCTCGTCGAGCTTCTCCAGCAGGCGGCCGAGCAGCTTGCCCTCAATCGTGTTCTCGGCGCAGAAATTGAAGATGTAGCAGGTCGCTTCCTGCCCGATTCGGTGGATACGTCCCATCCGCTGCTCCAGGCGCACCGGGTTCCAGGGCAGGTCGTAGTTGATCATCAGGTGGCAGAACTGAAGGTTGATCCCCTCGCCAGCCGCCTCGGTGGCGACACAGATCTGTTTCGACTCGTGGAACTCCTGCTGGATCTTGCGGCGCTCGGTCGGAGGCATGCCGCCGTGGATGGCGCAGGTGGAGTAGCCCCACTCGCTCAGGTGCCGCAGGAGATAGTCGAGAGTGTCGCGATGCTCGGTGAAGATCAGCAGCTTGCCCCGCCCGTCGTCGAGCTCCTGCAGCTCGGACTTGCTCAGGCATTCCTTCAGCGCGGTCAGCTTCGCCTCCTGGCCCTGCTCGATCGTCTCGTCGGCCAGCGCCACCAGGCCCTCCAAGGCCAAGACCTCGGCGCGCATGTGATCGAGGGTTTCAGCGACGACGACTCCGGAGGCGGCCTCCTCCTGCTCCTCTTCGGTGGTGTCGTCGGACTCCTGTTCGGTGTCCAGTTCGTCGATCATCCGCATCTCGGCGAGGCGCTTGCGCTGCTCGCTCGGCGGCAAATCGGCGACCTCATCGATCCGGGCGCTGATCCGGTCGGCACGTTTGCGGAGAGACGAGCGGATCGCGCCGAGACTCGAGGCCAGCCGGCACTGAAGCACCGTGCGGGCGAGGGCGACGGCGGTGCCCCGCTTGCCGGGGATGTTGCCGAGGAACTCCTGGATGTAGCTGGTCACCGAGTCGTACAGCCTCAGCTCCGGCGGCGTGAGGACGAAGGGCTGGCGCAGCACCTCGCGAGGGACGAAGAGGTCGTTGCCGTGCTCGTCTTTCAGATCCTCCTTCTGACGGCGGAGGAAGTAGGGACTGTTCTCGCGGGCGATCTGGCTAGCGGCGAGATCGGGGAGGGCGAATTGGTCGGGATCGAGCAGCTTGAGGAAGTTCTGGAAGCGCGACTTGTCGCCCGAGTGCGGGGTCGCGGTCATCAGGAGAAGCCGCTCGGAGCGCGCCGAGAGCTGGCGGGCGAGCTGGTAGCGCCTGGTCGCGTCGAGACGGTCGCGTTCCTCCTCCGGATCCCAGCGCGATGCCGCCGCGCACTTGTGCGCCTCGTCGATCACCAGCAGGTCCCACTCGGCACGGCTCAAGTCGGGGATGATCTCGTCGCGCTTCGCGAAGTCGAGCGAGGCGATGACTCGGTCGGACTGCTGCCAAGGGTTGCCTCCCGGCTGCCACTTCACCCGGCGCGAGTCGAAGATCTCAAAGTCCTCGTCGAACTTCTCAGCCAGCTCAGCCTGCCACTGCGGCGTCAGGGGCGCCGGGCAGAGGACGAGTATGCGATCGGCGACGGAGCGAAGCTGCAGCTCCTTCATCAGCAGCCCGGCCATGATCGTCTTGCCCGCGCCGGGATCGTCGGCGAGCACGAAGCGAAGACGGGCCTGCGGCAGCATCCGCCGGTAGACCGCCTCGATCTGGTGGGGCAGACCGCGGACCCCCGACATGCTGACCGCGAAGTTCGGGTCGTGGGCATAGGCCAGCTCGATCCGGTGCGCCTCGACAAAGTCGAAGAAGTCATCGCCGTCGACGAGCTCCACCCGCTCCTCGACAACCTCGATCTGGTCGAGCTCGTCGTCGCGCAGCAGCGTTCGATCGAGGTCCCCCTGCGGCGTCACCACCCGCAACTCGACCCCGCCGTCCTTGCGCCGCAGGTCGTCAAGCTGCACCGGCTGCGGAAAATGGCCCGCCAGGCGGATCCTGCGGCCAACCAGCGTGTCGAGATCGATCTGATTCATTCCGGCTCGGATACTCGCGCATCTGCCGGAGAGGCGGCTGATCAGTCGACGAAGCGGCCTATCCGCCGAAGAGCCGCATCCATAACCGATGATCCCCCCGAGTGGGCGATCCGGCGAGCTCCCATAGGGGGCGGTAGTAGCCCGTCAAGCCATCCCATTCTGCATCGGCGGAGACCGGCCTCAGCTCCCATCCGAGCTGTTCGAGCGTGAGATCTCCCTTCACGCGGTTGCAGATCCAGCAGGCGCAAACCAGGTTCTCGGGGTCATTGGTGCCACCCAGACTCCAAGGCACGACATGATCAAGTGTTGCGCTGCGCGAGGCAATCGCAGGGTGCGTCTGCCCGCCCTTCCAGTTCGGGTGATAAGGGAACTCTTCGGGGAAGACCTCCGAGAGCAACCGCATCACCTGGGTGGGGATGACGCGACAGCCGCAATAGCGGCAGTGGAAGTGATCGCGCTCGTAAGTCGCGGCGATCAGGGGCTCCGACGGCTCCGAGCGCACCGCCACCTCCCGCCGCGGGTAGGCGATAGGCGCAATCTTCTCCGCGGCAGCGTCGCGCCCATTTGAGATCAGAGCGGCAATTACGTCCCGCAACTCCTCCGCATAGTTGTCTGTCTGCGGGCGCGTCATCGCCACGGATCACCTTGCCGCGCCATGGAGACCGGCTATCGACGGCGCGGCTGCACTCAAAATCACCATCAGCGACTCCGACTAGGATGCCCTCCAAGTAAATGGCGGCAACAGTTTCGGCAACAGGATTCTCGGCGATTCGGCAACAGCGCGGCAACAGCGACGCGGGCTCAACTCGCGTCGCCGGCGCCGCCTCGGCTGTATCCCGCCTGCATCCTGTTGCCGAAACTGTTGCCGAAAATGAGATTCGTGGGCTTTGCTCGCGTCAGTTTGGCTCTCCAGAGCCATACCGCTACGGGGATTCGAACCCCGGTTTCCGGACTGAGAATCCGGCGTCCTAGTCCCCTAGACGATAGCGGCGAGGTAGGGGCACTTTAGCGAAGCGGGCGGGGTGGGCGGCGGGGGAAGGTCGCGGGCGGCGGGGGCTCGCAACCGCTAAATTGCCTGCTCCGCGCGGCTGTGGCGGAACTGGTAGACGCGCACGGTTCAGGTCCGTGTGGGCGAGAGCCCGTGGAGGTTCGACTCCTCTCAGCCGCATTCCTCGCGAGTCAGGCAGCTTGGGCTGCCGGGTTCGCCTCGGGCGCTCTTGCCGCGTTGGCGGCGATCTCCTCGACGAACTCGGGCCAGAGGGCGCGCGGGAGGTCGTGGCCCATCCCGTCGACTATCTTCAGGCGGGAGTTGGGGATCGCCTTGGCGGTGGCGCGGCCGCCCGAGGGGTTGACGAGGACGTCGTCGCTGCCGTGGATGACGAGGGCGGGGACGCTGAGCTTGCGCAGCGCTCCGGTGCGGTCGCCGGAGGCGGTGATCGCGTGCAGCTGGCGGGCGATGCCGGCTTCGCTGTGGCCGCGGTCGAAGGAGCGGCCGGCGATCTCGCGGATCCGCTCCTCTTCGAAGGGAAAGCCGGGCGAGCCGATCGTCTTGAAGGTCTTGACGACGCGCTCGATCGCCGCCTCGCGCTCGCGCGGCGGCTTGCCGAGGAGGAGGCCGAAGGTGCGATAGCTGGGGTGGCCGACGCGGCGGCTGCCGGTGGTCGACATGATCGAGGTGATCGAGCGGACCCGCCGCGGCTGCTCGATTGCGGCCGCCTGCACGATCATCCCGCCCATCGAGGCACCGACCAGGTGGGCGGAGTCGATCCCGAGGTGGTCCATCAGGCCGAAGGTGTCGGCGGCCATGTCGCGCAGCAGGTAGGGCGCGCTGGCGCGGCGGCCGAGAACCATGTCGAGCTTCCCCGGCACGCCCGCCGCCTTGATCCTGGTCGAGCGGCCGATGTCGCGGTTGTCGAAGCGGACGACGCGGAAGCCGCGCTCGGCCAGCATCTCGCAGAACTCGTCGGCCCAGGCAATCATCTGCGTCGCCAGGCCCATCACCAGCAGCAGCGGTTCGCCGTCCCGGTCGCCCATCTCCTGGTAGCAGAGCTCGATCCCGTTGGCGGGCGCGAACTGCTCCTCTGAGAACTGCGGCATCCGCCGATGCTACCCAAACTGGCTGGTCAGCCAAACGCATTCAGGTAGAAAGTGCGAATGCGAACGGCCGTGATCTCCGACCTGCACCTCGGTGTCGCCAGCGACGAGGACGTGCTGCGCCACCCGGCGATTCGCGAGGTCCTCTTCGGCGAGATCGCCGGCGCCGACCGGCTGGTCCTGCTCGGCGACGTGGTCGAGCTGCGCAACTTGCCGCTCGGCCCCTCGCTCGAGCGCAGCCGGCCCTTCTTCGAGGAGCTCGGCGAGGCCCTGGGCGAGGCCGAGGTGATCCTCGTCCCCGGCAACCACGACGCCCGCCTCGCCGAGCCGCTGCTCGACGGGCTCTCGATCGAGGACGGCCCCAAGCTCGGGCTCGAGCAGCGCTACGCCCCCGCCCCCGGACCGCTGGCGATGATCGCGGGATGGCTGGGGCCGGCGCGCCTGCAGGCCGCCTACCCCGGCGTCTGGATCTGCGAGAACGTCTACGCCACCCACGGCCATTACATCGACGCCCACCTGCGGCTGCCGCGGGCCGAGTGCCTCGCCGCGGCGACGATGGCCCGTCTGCTGGCGCCCCCTCCCCAGCGCGCCACGCCAGAGGACTACGAGCGGATCCTCCGCCCCCTCTACGGGTTCGCCTACGGCCTTGCCCAGGTGCTGCCGGTGAGGCGCCGCCGCAACGGACCCGGCGAGAAGGCCTGGGAGGTCCTCGCCGGGGAGAAGAAGGCGCGGACCCTGCGCGGCCGCGCCGCCGCCGCCGGCTTTCCCGCCGCGATCCGCGGCCTCAACAAGCTCCTGCGGGCCGAGTTCGACCCCGACGTCACCCCGGCGGCGATCTTCCGCAGCGGCGTCGACGCCGGCGTCGAGCTGACGACTCGCCTGGGCATCGACGACGTCGAGGTGATCACCGGCCACACCCACCGCGGCGGCCCGCTCCCGAACGAACCCGGCTGGCCGCTGCCGCGCGGCGGCCGGCTTCACAACACCGGCAGCTGGGTCTTCGCCACCGCCTTCCACCACCCCGGCCGCCCGCCCAGCCCCTACTGGCCGGGGACGGTCACCTGGGTCGAGGACGGTCAGCCGCTCCGCAGGGTTCAGCTACTCCAGGATCACTCTCACGCCCAGCTGCTGGAGCTGGTCGAGCGGGGCTCTAACCCGGCCTGGAGCTGATCGAGCAACGGCACGCTGTCGAGGAGCCGGGGGTGGGTCCCCCGGGCCCTCCCCGCTGTCGCCCGGGGGACCCCACCCCCGGCTCCACCTCAGCTCTGAAGCCAGTCCGCGATGACGGTGCCGATTTCGGGACCGGCGTCCTCCTGGAGGAAATGCGATGCGTCCTTGATCGGGCGCGGCGGCGGGAAGTTCAGCTCGCTGGCGACCCGCTCGCCGACGGAGAACGGGAGGATCGGGTCGGAGTCCGCCCAGAGCATCAGCGCCGGGCGGTCGTCCTCGCGCAGGGCATCGGCGACCGCTTTGCCCTCGGCGGCGCCTACGGCGTCGGGCGTGGTCGGCAGGATCAGCGGGAAGGCGCGGGCGCCGGCCTTCGAGGCCGGGTCGGGGTAGGGCGCGTCGTAGGCGGCGATCACCGCGTCGCCCGGATCGTTCCTGCAGCCGCCCTTTATGAGGAACCCGACCGGCACGTCGGCGTTCTCGCGGACGAAGTCGCGGAAGGCGAACCAGGCGTCGCTCATCTTCTGGTGGCCGGTGAAGGGGCCGGTCTCCATGATCACGATGCGGGAGAAGCGGTCGGGGTGCTCGACCGCCAGCCGCAGGCCGATCGGACCGCCCCAGTCGTGGACGACCGCCGTTGCGTCGCGCAGGTCGAGTTCCTCCAGCAGCGCCGCGATCAGCTCGACGTGGCGGTCGTAGGTGTACCAGCCGAGGTCGGTGGGCTTGTCGGAGCGGCCGAAGCCGGCGTAGTCGGGGGCGATGCAGCGATAGCCGGCGTCGCGGACCGGCGGGATCACCTTGCGCCAGAGGAACGACCAGGTCGGCTCGCCGTGGAAGAAGACGACCGGCCTCCCCTCCCCCTCGTCGAGGTGCGCCAGCCGCAACCCGCCCACCTCGCGGTACACGGACTCGAACGGGTAGTCCGGCAGCCCCTCGAGCCGCTCCTCCGGCGTGCGCACGAAGTCCATAGGACCGCAGTCTATGCCGAGATCCCAGGGGTGGTTGAGCTTTGGCTCGGATAGCGCGGCAAAGCTCAACCACCTAATTCTGGACTTTGGTGATCAACTTTGTGCTAGGTTGCCGCGACCCGGCAATAGAAGACTATGGTGCTCTACTTAGAAAGGAAACTCATGAAAACCCTCTCCGCCCTGGTGGTCTTGGTTTTGGGGGTCTTCGCCGCCGGCTGCGGCGGTGGCGGCAGCGAAGCCACCGGTTCCGACTCCGCGGGCGGCGGCAAGCTCGACGTGGTCGGCTACTCCACCCCGGAATCCGTCTACGCCGAAGCCCTCGAGCCCGCCTTCGAGCAGACCCCGCAGGGCCACGGCGTCAGCTTCAGCAACTCGTTCGGCGCCTCCGGCGATCAGAGCCGGGCCGTCGCCGCGGGCCAGCCCGCATCGGTCGTCCACTTCTCCCAGGCCGGCGACATGGAACGCCTGGTCGAAGAAGGCGAACTCGTCTCCAAGGACTGGACCAAGCAGCCCTACGGCGGCATCGCCACCGACTCGGTCGTCGTCATCCTCGTCCGCGAGGGGAACCCCGAGGGGATCAAATCCTTCAAGGACATCGAGGACAAGGACGTCGCCGTCGTCACCCCGAACCCGTTCAGCTCCGGCTCGGCCCGCTGGAACATCATGGCGATCTACGGCGCCGCGCTCGAAGAAGGCGACTCGCCCGACCAGGCGCTGGCAGCGGTCAAGAACGTGCTCGAAAAGACCGTCGCCCAGCCGGGCAGCGGACGCGACGCCTTCTCCGCCTTCTCCCAGGGCCAGGGGGACGTCCTGCTCACCTACGAGAACGAAGCGATCAAGGCCGAGCAGGAAGGCGAAGACGTCGAATACGTGATCCCTCCCTCGACGCTGCAGATCGAAACCCCGATCGCGGTCACCGGGAACGCGGCCGAGCCGGCAGCCGAAGACTTCCTCGAGTTCCTCTGGTCCGACGAAGGCCAGGAACTGTGGGCTGAAAACGGCTACCGCCCGGTCAACCCGAAGCTGGTCGACCCGCACCAGTTCCCGACCCCCAGGAACCTGTTCAAGATCGCCAAGTTCGGCGGCTGGGGCAAGGTCGACGACGAGTTCTTCGACGAAGAAACCGGTTCGGTGGCCAGGATCGAGAACGACCTCGGAGTCTCGACCTCGGGCTGATCCGATGGAGGCCGGAACCCTCACCCGTCCCCGCGCCCCCCGGGCTGGCCTGCGCCTGCCCGGGGTCGGCGCCGGCCTCGGCCGCGGCATGGTCGTGCTCTACCTGAGCCTGATCGTGCTGCTGCCGCTGGCGGCACTGGCCGACAAATCGCTGAGCGAGGGGCTCGGCCACTTCTGGGCCCAGGTGACCCAGCCGCAGGCGCTGCGCTCGCTGAAGCTGACCCTGGTTGCCTCGCTCGCGGTCGTGGTCGCCAACGCCTTCTTCGGCACGATCCTCGCCTGGCTCCTGGTCCGCGACGAGTTCCCCGGCAGGTCCGTCGTCAACGCCGTCGTCGACCTTCCCTTCGCCTTGCCGACGATCGTCGCCAGCCTGATCCTGATCGAGCTCTGGGGCGACAGGAGCCCCTTCGGCGTCCACATCGCCGGCACCCCGACCGCCGTCGTGGTGGCGCTGATGTTCGTCACCTTCCCCTTCGTCGTCCGCGCGGTGCAGCCGCTGCTGATGGAGATGGACCGCGAGATGGAGGAGGCGGCGGCCTCGCTCGGCGCCGGCGGCGTCACCGTCTTTCGCCGCATCATCCTCCCCAATCTGCTGCCCGGTCTCGGCGCCGGCGTCGCCCTCGCCTACGCGAGGGCGCTCGGCGAGTACGGCTCGGTCCTGCTCTTCGCCGGCGGCCTGCCGAACACGATGGTCTCCTCGGTCTTCATCCGCCAGCAGATCGAGTCCGGCAACGAGGCCGGCGCCGCCGCGGTCTCGGTCGTGCTGCTGGCCGCCTCGCTGGCCTGCCTGGCGGCGGTCGGCCTGATCCAGCGCTGGAGCGCTCGCCGTGAAGCCGCGTAGCCGCTGGATGCTCCGGGCCCTCGGCCTCGGCTACGTCCTGCTCCTGCTGGCGATCCCGCTCGGCTTCATCTTCTACAAAACCTTCGAAGGCGGGATCGCGCCGCCGCTCGAGGCGATCACCTCGCCCGACGGTCTGCACGCGCTGAAGCTGACCCTGCTCACCGCCGCGATCGCCGTGCCGCTGAACACCGCCTTCGGGGTCGCCTGCGCGATCCTGCTCGTCCGCCGCAGATGGTGGGGCAACTTCCTGATCGACGCGGCGATCAACCTCCCGTTCGCGATCTCTCCGATCGTGATCGGCCTCTCGCTCTTCCTCCTCTACGGGACGACGGGATGGTTCGGACCGGGGCTCGCCGAAGCCGGGGTCAAGGTCCTCTTCTCGGTCCCCGGCATGGTCCTCGCCTGCATGTTCGTCTCGCTGCCCTTCGTGGTGCGGGAGACGGTGCCGGTGCTGCAGGAGATCGGCACCGAGCAGGAGCAGGCCGCCGCGACCCTCGGCGCCGACGCCTGGCAGACCTTCTGGCGGGTGACCCTGCCGGCCATTCGCTGGGGCGTCGCCTACGGCGTCGCCCTCACCACCGCCCGTGTGCTGGGCGAGTTCGGCGCCGTCTCGGTCGTCTCCGGCTCGATCTCCGGCCAGACGCAGACCCTGCCGCTGTTCGTCGAGAAGCAGTACGAGAACTTCAACCTTCCCGGCGCCTTCGGCGCCTCCGTCCTGCTGGCGCTGCTGGCGCTTGCGACGTTGCTCGCAATGAACCTGCTGAAACGAAAGGAGGCCGCCTGATGGGAATCTCAGTCGAGGGAGCAAACAAGCGCTTCGCTGACTTTCAGGCGCTCGGCGACGTCTCGATCGAGGTCCCGACCGGGTCCCTGACCGCCCTGCTCGGGCCCAGCGGCTCGGGCAAGTCGACGCTGCTGCGGGCGATCGCCGGCCTCGAGACGCTCGATTCGGGCCGGGTCCTGATCGGCGGCGAGGACGTCGGCGCCAAGCCGGCGCAGAAGCGCGAAGTCGGCTTCGTCTTCCAGCACTACGCCGCCTTCAAGCACATGACCGTCTACGAGAACGTCGGCTTCGGGCTGAAGATCCGCAGGTGGAACAAGTGCAGGATCTCTGAGCGCGTGCACGAGCTGCTCGACCTGGTCCAGCTTCCCGGCCTGGCCGACCGCTACCCCTCGCAGCTTTCGGGTGGCCAGCGGCAGCGGATGGCGCTGGCGCGGGCGCTGGCGGTGCAGCCGCGGGTGCTGCTGCTGGACGAGCCCTTCGGCGCGCTCGACGCGAGGGTGCGCAAGGACCTTCGGGCCTGGCTGCGCAACCTCCACGACGAGACGGGAGTGACGACGATCTTCGTCACCCACGACCAGGAGGAGGCGATGGACGTCGCCGGCCAGCTGGTGGTGATGAACGCGGGGCGGATCGAGCAGTCCGGCTCCGCCGCCGAGCTCTACGACCAACCGGCCAACGAGTTCGTGATGAGCTTCGTCGGCGAGGTCAACCGGCTCGGCGACCACTTCGTCCGCCCGCACGACATGGAGGTCGTGCTCGATCCCGACGAGCGCACCCAGGAGGGGCTGGTGGAGCGGATCGTCACCCTCGGCTTCGAGGTCCGGGTCGAGCTCCTGCTCGCCGACGGTACCGAGGCCTGGTCGCAGCTGACCCGGGCCGAACTGCAGCGGCTCGAGCTGAGGGAGGGCCAGATCGTCTACCTGCGCCCGGTCGCGGCCAAGAGCTTCAACGGTTCGCCGCCGTCAGCCCATGGGGCCTCGACTCCCCGCGGGACCAGCGACGGCGCAACGCGGAATTACCCGCATCCGTTTGAAGAGGCGACGGGGCGGGGCGCTCCTGCCGGGTGACGCCCCGCCCCGCCTGTCCACCCCTCTTTCTGCTATTGTTGAGTTAGATTATTGACAATTATAGGAAGGAGACGGGATGAGGAGGAACACTGAGCGGACCACCTTTCGCTCGCGAGGTCGCCTGACGGGACTGGTCCGGGACGAAAGCCCGGCTGGGACCGGGCAGAACCGGACCACGCAGATCGGCAACCGCGAGTCCGCCCTGCGGGGCGCCGACGAGGCGCTCTTCTACCGCGCCCGCCTGATCCTCGGCGACTCCCTCCCCCGCCCACAGCGCTGAGTCAATAGGGCGCGCGCAGGCTCTTAAACATCGGGAAGTGCTTGAGGTTCCGCGTGGCAAGGCTTGCGTGGAGCAGTTCCGCCGTAGCCGCGATAGCGAGGTCGGCGACGCCGATGCCAGGATGGCTGCGCCGCCATTTGCGGCCCAGCTCGCCAGCTCGCTGGGCAATTGCCTCCGTCACCGGGACCCACTCGATCAGTACGAACAGCCGCGAAGCTGCCTGCCTTTCGGCGGAGCGGAGTCCCTGGAGGACCTCGATGCGGCTGATCTCCGAACACGCCGGCCGACCCTCGAGATCCGCCAGGTATTCGGTCGCCGTGGCCGCCGCACGAAGATGGTCGACCAGGATGCTGGTGTCGAGCAGGACGCTCAGCGCGCCAACCGGTCCAGTCGCTCGCTGTCGGAGCGACGCAGATCCTCCACGAAGGCGGCACCGTCCTCGAGGTGGGAAGCGATGCCGGCGGTTCCCTCCAGGGCCCTCCGCCACTGCTCCTTCCAAAGAACGGCATCCTGTTCTTCCTGGGAGAGGTAAACGTCGACGGCGCGGCGGATCAGCATCGAGCGCGAGGTCCCCTCGGCGGCGGCGCGCTTGTCGAGCCGTGCCGTCTGCTCGTCGTCGAGATAGATCTGGGTTCGATTCACTGATGTATAAGCATACATCGCTGATTTGTGGCGGTTGAGTCCGGCCTCCGGGGAGCATTTCTGCAACGCTCTCCCCCGTGAGCGCGCAGGAGCAGAGCGGGGAGCCGATCACGCAGGAGGGGCTGGAAGAGCTTCAGGCCGAACTGGCCGAGCTCGAAGGCCCGGCCCGGCAGGCGATGGCGCAGCGGATCAAGGTCGCCCGCGAGGAGGGCGACCTCAAGGAGAACGCCGAGTACCACGTCGCCAAAGAGGACCAGGCGCACCTGGAGACGCGGATCAAGCGGCTGCAGGAGCGGCTGCGCAACGCGGTCGTGGTCGAGGTCTCGGCAATCGACAGCGACGTCTTCTCCTTCGGCCGCAGCGCCGAGGTGCTCGACGAGAGCAAGGGCGGGACCAACGTCTGGACCCTGGTCGGCTCGACCGAGGCCAACCTCGCCGAGGGCCGACTCTCGGCCGAGTCGCCGATCGGGCGGGCGCTGATGGACGCCCGCGTCGGCTCGACGGTCACCGTCGAGACGCCGAAAGGCAATCGCGCCTTCAAGGTCCTGAAGCTCGTCGCCTAGCCGAGCCGTCCGGCCGCCGAGGCGGACGCGAGAATGCACCGATGCTGCGCCTGCGCTCCTCGGTCGCCCACCACCGCGCCGACGCGTTCGGCACCTTGCTGCGCGAGACCGCAGGGGTGCGGCGGGTCGTCCAGCAGACCGACGAGGCGGTCCGGGAGGGCGCTTACGTGTTCGTCGCCGACGTCGAGCCGGCGGCCGCCGACCGGCTCGTCGAGGCGATCGGGGCCCTCGGGATCGGCACCGACGACTATGTCCTCACCCGGATCGACATCGTCGCTCCCCAGCACGGCCACCACCTCGGCGAAGGCGGGATCGACGGCTTCTCCTGGGTCGAGGTCCTCGGCCAGGCGCGGGCCAACTCGCGCCTGCTCGCCCGCTACCTGGCACTGATCAACGTCGCCGCCGTGATCGCCGCCCTCGGCGTGATCACCAGCAGCTCGATCCTGATCGTCGGCGCGATGGCGGTCAGCCCGGACCTGCTGCCGATCTGCGCCACCTGCGTCGGCCTCGTCGCCCGCCGCTACGACCTCGCCGGGCGTGCCTTCGTCACCCTGACGATGGGTCTCGGCCTGGTCGTCGTCACCGCCGCGGTCCTCAGCTTCGCGCTGAAGGTCGCCGGCCTCCTGCCCGACGGCTTCGACGTCGAGCAGAGCAGCCTCAGCAACCTCGCCCACACGGATTACTCGACCGTGCTGATCGCCCTCGCCGCCGGGATCGCGGCGATGCTCTCCTTCGAGACCCGCGCCAGCCAGGCGGTCGGCGTGGCGATCTCGGTCACCACGATCCCGGCCTCCGCATACCTCGGCGTCGCGATCGGCGGCGGCGGGATCTCGCGCGCCTTCGGTGCCCTGGTCGTGCTCATGATCAACGTCTCGCTCCTGATCGTCTCCGGCAGCCTGACGCTGCTGATCCAGCGCACCCTGCCGAACCGCTCCGGCGCCCCGCTCTAGGACGGGCCGCTCGAAAACGCTTTTATTTCCGCATAGCGGAAAGAACTACGTTCTCAGCCGCGCCAGCAGGCGGTCGAGGAACTCGGCCTGGGCGGGGAGGATCTTCTCGCGGGCGGCGTCGGGGCCGAACCACTCGGCGCGGTCGACCTCGGGGAACTCCTGCTGGCGGCCGCTGCGCGGCGGCCATTCCATCGCGAAGCTGTTGCTGGCCAGCGTCGACGGATCGAAGTCGGCCTCCGCGGCCCAGGCCTCGACCGTTTTTCCCGCCCGCTGCTTGATCGAGCCAAGCCCGATCAGCTGGCCGGGATCGAGCTCGGGCGCCGGCCCCAGCTCCTCTTCGAGCTCGCGGATCGCGCACGCCCGCGGTTCCTCCCCGTCCTCGATCTGACCCTTCGGGATCGACCAGGCCCCGGCGTCCTTCTTCGCCCAGAAGGGCCCGCCGGGGTGGACGAGCAGGAACTCCGTCTCGCCGCCGAGGCGACGGAAGAGGAGGACGCCGGCGCTGCGCTTGCCCGCCATTGCCCGCACGCTACCGTTGCCGGCACTCGATGACGGCAGGGGCAGGTGACAACAACGCTGGCGAGCAGCGCCAGCACTACGGCATCACCTTCGCCGTCCTGGCGATCTCCGGCGGCGCCTACGCCCTGCTGCAATCGGCCGTGGCGCCGGCCCTGCCGGACATCCAGAAGGAGCTGCACTGCTCGGCCACCGCGACCGCCTGGCTGCTGACCGGATACCTGCTGAGCGCCTCGGTGTTGACGCCGATCATCGGCCGCCTCGGCGACATGTTCGGCAAGGAGCACACGCTGGTGGCGACGATGGTCGGGCTCACCGCCGGCACCCTGATCGCCGCCCTCGCCCACTCGATCTCGGTCCTGATCTTCGCCCGGGTGATCCAGGGGGCGGGCGGGGCGATCTTCCCGCTCGCCTTCGGGATCATCCGCGACGAGTTCCCGCGCGAGCGGGCGGCGCAGGGCATCGCCCTGATCTCGGCGATCCTCGGCATCGGCGGCGGCATCGGGATCGTCCTCGCCGGGCCGATCATCGAGGCCTTCGACTACCACTGGCTGTTCTGGTTCCCGCTGGTCGTCCTCGTCTTCGCCACCCTGGCGACGATCTTCTTCGTCCCCGAGTCGCCGGTGAAGTCGCCGGGCCGGATCGACTGGCTGGGGGCGCTGCTGCTCTCCGGCTGGCTGGTGGCGCTCCTGCTCGGGATCACGCAGACCTCCGAATGGGGTTGGGGCGACGCGCGGGTGGTCGGCCTGCTCGCCGCGGCGGCAATCGTGCTCGTGCTCTGGATCCGGGTCGAGGCGCGCCAGCGCGAGCCGCTGGTCGACATGGCGATGATGCGCGTCCGCAGCGTCTGGACCGTCAACGCCGCCGCCTTCCTCGTCGGGGCCGGCATGTACAGCTCCTTCATCCTCATCCCCGAGTTCACCGAGATGCCGACCAGCACCGGCTACGGCTTCGGCTCCGGGGTCACCCAGGCCGGGCTCTTCCTGCTGCCGGCGACGGTGATGATGATGCTGGCCGGCCCGGTCGCCGGCTCGATGGCGACGCGGGTCGGCTCGCGCCTGGTGCTGATCGCCGGCTGCCTGCTGACCACCGCCTCCTTCACCCTGCTCGCCGTCGCCCATCACCAGCAGGCCGACGTCTACGTCGCCACGGCGCTGATGGGGGCCGGGATCGGCCTCGCCTTCGCCGCCCTGGCGAACCTGATCGTCGAGGCGGTCTCACCCGAGCAGACCGGCGTCGCGACCGGGATGAACACGGTGATGCGGACGCTCGGCGGCGCGGTCGGCGGCCAGGTCGGCGCCAGCCTGATCACCGGCACCCTCCTCGCCTCCGGCCTGCCGACCGAGGGCGGCTTCACCCTCGCCTTCTCCTTCGCCGCCGGGGCCTGCCTGCTGGCGGCGCTGGCCAGCCTCAGCGTGCCGCGGAGCCCGAGGCGCTCCCGCGCCCCGGGCGAAGCGGCGATGGCGACCGAATAAGCCCGCGCGGGCGGCGGCTCAACCGCCGAGCTTGTAGGCGACCAGCATCGCTTTCTGGCCTTCGGCGAGCGGCAGCCCGGCCGGGGCCAGGAGCATGTCGCCGCTGACCATGACGCCGGCATTGGTCCCCGCCGGCAGCGCCGCCTGCCAGACTTCGCCGCCGGTGCCGGTTTTCAGCGCGTGGATGACGCCGTCGGCCGTGGTCGCGAAGACGAGGTCGTTGACGACGATCGTGGCCCCGTAGGCGGGCTGTTCGAGTTCCCGCTTCCATTTGATCTTGCCGGTCTTGATGTCGATGGCGACTACTTCGCCGGTGGCGGCGCTTTCTTCGCTGATTTCCGAGCCTGACCTGACGGTCATCGAGTGGTTGACCACCGGCACGTAGAGCGTCTTGCCGTCGCTGGCGATCGGCGCGATCACGCCGCCGAGCTCGCCCGGGAAGACTTCGCCCGGCTTGATCTTGCTGTATTCGCCGCGCATCGCGTACAGCGGGTCGTTGTCGTGGCCGTTGTGGACGCCGACCGAGGTCTTCCAGACCGGCTTGCCGGTCTTGGCGTCGACGGCGACGACCCAGCCGGACTTGCCCGACCCGATCGCGAGCTTCCTGCCGCCGACCGTGGCGATCACCGGCGTGTTCTGGAAATCCCAGTCGTAGATGTTGTGCGGGGTCTGCTGGTAGTACCACTCGACCTTGCCGGTCTTTTCGTTCAGCTTGACCAGCGAGTCGGCGTAGTGGTTGTCGCCGGGGCGGCTCGAGCCCCACGGCTTGTTCGGCGTCCCGGGCAGCGGCGCCGGGTTGCCGGTGCCGGCGTAGAGGTTGCCTTCTTCGTCGAAGGAGGGCGGGTACCAGAGGCCGCCGCCGGAGTTGACGCCGGGGTCGCCCCAGAGGTTCTTCGGGACGGTGGCGAATTCCCACAGCTGCTTGCCGGTCTTCGCGTCGAGCGCGTAGAGCGTGCCGACCAGGCCCGCTTCGTATTCGGCGTTCGGCGTCTCCGGCACGGTTGCGACGAAGACCATCCCGCGGGCGGTTGCCGGGGCGATGTCCACCGCCCCGTTCAGCGGCGTTTCCCACAGTTTCTTGCCGGTCTTCTGGTCGACGGCGAAGGCCGCCGAGGCGGTGGTGCCGTAGACGCGTCCCTGCCCCACCGAGAGCCCGTTGGGACCGTGGCTGGGGGATTCGAACTTGGTCGACCAGATCGTTTCGCCGTTTTCGAGGTCGAGCGCGGAGACGTTCGATTCGAGGTCCTGGGAGTAGATGACGCCGTTGACCTCGACCGGCGCCCAGGCGTAGCTGCCGTAGACGCCGGTGCCTTCGATCGGCACCGACCACGCTTCCTTCAGCTGGCTGACGTTGCTCGCGTCGATCGAGCCCTTGGCCTGGCGGCTGCCCTGCAGGTCGATGTTGGGGTAGGCGTCACCGCTGAGGTTGTGTTCGCTCGACGAGGACGAGGAGCCGCAGCCCGCTCCCAGCGCTCCCAGCGCCAGCGCCAGCGCAAGCAGCGCCGACCCCCTGAACTTGGACAGCTTCGACATCCCGGCTCCTCTCCCTAATCCAGTAATAAGGATTTGCTTTTTATCGTTTCAGAAATCCCTGCAAAAGAGGGATCCAGTTCCTCGAGCAGTGGCTGCAGGACGCGGTTGGCGAGGAGCCCGAGGCTGCCGAGGTTGGCGAAGCCGGGCCCCTGGCGCAGGCCGCCGAGGCCGGGGATGTGCAGCCGCGGCCTCATCCCCTCCAGTTCGAGCCCGCGGCCGATCGGGACCTCGGTCTGCGGCGAGCGGTCCCAGAGCGGACCGCACTGTTCTTCGACCTCGTCGCGGACCGCGTCGGGGAAGAGCCCGCGCAGCTGGCGCAGCAGGTCGAAGCCGGTGCAGTTGACGACGAAGTCGTAGCGCTCGGAGGTGATCCCCTGCGAGGGGCTGTCGAACTCGAGCAGGGCGCCTTCGCCGTCCCCGGCTAGGGAGACGTGGAGGGCGCGGCCGCAGACGAAGCCGCAGTGGTCGTCGTCGGCGATCCGGCCCAGCACGGTCTGGTCGAAGACGCCGCGGTCGGCGTGCTTGACGAAGTCGCGCCGGGTCTCGATGTCGAGGTGTTCCCAGGCGACGTTGTCGGGGTCGGCGAAGACCCGGTTCTCGAGGAAGCTCTCGCCGCGGCTGAGCGGCAGCGTCGGCGTGTAGACCGTCAGCCGCGCCGCCGGGCGCATGGCGCGGAGGAAGACGAGGGCGCTGAGGGCGCTCTCCCCTCCCCCGACGATCGCGATCTCGGCCGGCTCGGCCTCCGGCACGCGGGCGAATTCCTCGCGGCGGCTGTCGCAGTGGAAGACCCGCGACTCGACGTCGGGGTCGTGCGGGAAGTGGCGGTGGACGCCGGGGCCGGTGAGGACGAGGTTGCGGCCGCTGTGGCATTCGGGGTCCTCGGGGCGGCCGCGCTCGGCGACCTCGACCCGCCAGCCCTCACCGCCCTCGGCGAGGGTCACCTCGGTCACCCTGCCGCCGTAGATTCTGACCCCCTCGCTCGCCCGTTCCAGCACCCAGCCGAGGTAGGTGCCGTAGTCCCGGTGGCGCACCGAGGGCGAGCCGGAGTTGACCCAGGCGGCGTACTCGTGGCGCTCCATCGCGAAGCGCTGCCAGGTGAGCGGCAGCAGCGCGGCGTCGATCTCGTCGCCGCGGGCGCCGAACTGGCGCGAGCTCTGGTACGGGAAGCCGACGTCCTTGATCGGCGGGACCGCCAGCGGCTCCTCGCCCGAGGTCATCCCGTTGCGGCCGAGCCAGGAGGCCGCCGGCTCGGTTTTCTCGATCACCGTCATCGAGATCTCGGCCAGGCCGAGGCGGTTGATCGTGTGGACCTTGGCGGCGAGCGCCGCCGCCTTGGCGCCGGCGCCGACGACGAGGATGTCGCTCTCACCCTGAGCGGTGCTCATCGCCGCCTCCCTAGACGGGCGCCAGGGTCGGGGCCCCGGACTCGCTCGCCGGGCCGGCGGCGCGCGGTTCGGCGATCACCAGCCCCTTCTGGTCGGGGCTGAAGGAGATCGCGCTTTTGCGCGCCCGCTCGTCGCCGGTTTCGACCGGCCGCAGCTCGGTCGTCTCGAGGACGATCCGCAGCACCCGCTTCATCTCCATTTCCGCGTAGCTGGCGGCGAGGCAGCGGCGAACCCCGCCGCCGAAGGGGATCCAGGTGTAGGTGCCCGGTTGCCTGCCGAGGAAGCGCTCGGGCAGGAAGCGGCGCGGCTGCTCGTAGGTGCGCTCGTCGCGGTGGATCAGGTGGATGCAGGGGGCGACGACCGTGCCGACCGGCAGCTCGTAGCCGCCCAGCGTCATCGGCTCCAGCAGGGTGCGGACGACGACCGGGACCGGCGGGCGCAGTCGCAACGTCTCCTTGACCACGGCGTCGAGGTAGCCGCCGTCGCCCTCGACGACGTCCGCGCGCAGCCGTTCCAGCTTGTCGGGGTTGCGCAGCAGCCGCTCGAAGGTCCAGGCCAGGGTGCTCGAGGTCGGCCCGTCGGAGAGCAGCGTCACCAGTTCGTCGCGCAGGTCGCGGTCGCTCAGCGGCGAGCCGTCCTCGTATTGGGCCCGGACCAGCATCGAGACCACGCCCGGCGCGCCCCCCTCCGGTTCGGCCTTGCGCCGCCGCACCTCCTCCATCACCGCCGCTTCGACCGCGCCCATCGCCTCGCGGTAGCCCTTGCTGCGGATAACCCAGCCGGGCCCGAGGGCGGCGAGCAGCGCCAGGTTGCCCGGTTCGTTCATCCAGGTGGTGAGCGCGCGCAGGCGTTCGCGCAGCGGCTGCAGGCGCGGGGTGTTCGCGTCGGGCCCGAAGACCGCCTGCATCACCACGTCGAGGGTGACGTCCTGCATCCGCGGCCAGAGCACGAACGGCTCGCCGGCCGGCCAGCGGGCGATCTCCCGCCGCGCCACCGCCGCCATCATCTCCGCGTCGGCCTGCACCGCCCGGCCGTGGAAGGAGGGCAGCATCAGCTTGCGCCGGGTCAGGTGCTCGGGTTCTTCCAGCAGCATCACCGAGCGCGGGCCGAGCAGCGGCCCCAGCAGCGGGTTGGCGGTGGCGACGCCGACCGCCGCTCCCGCGGTGAAGACCTTCTTCACGTCGTCGGGATCGGCGAGGATCACCCAGTCGCCGTAGTGGCGGATGCGCAGGGTGAAGGTGTCGCCGTAGCGGCGGTGGCAGCGCTCGAGCCAGGGCAGCGGCCGCTGCGTCCAGCCGACGGCCTGCAGGGCCCGCGGCAGCCTCGGTCCGGGCGGCTTGTTGCCCATGCGGCGGCTCATGCGGCGCTCCGTCGTTCGGCGAGCTCGTCCATCAGCTCGTCCTCGAGCCGGCAGGTGGTGGCGATCAGGAGCTCGAAGAGCTCGGCGGTGAAGTCCTCCGGCAGGCCGACTTCGGCGCCGCGGGCGAGGTAGCGCTCGCGCACGGCCTTCACCCGGTCGGGCTGCATCATCGGGATCTCGTGCTCGCTCTTGTAAACGGCGACGTCGCGGCAGATGTCGAGCCGCTCGCCCAGCAGGCGGGCGATCTGCTCGTCGATCTCGTCGAGGCGGCGGCGGAACGGCTCCAGGCCCTCGGCGCTCACAGCAGCACCTCCCCTCGCTCCCGCTCGTCCTCGGCGGGCTCCTCGCGGCCGAGGAGGCCGGTGGCGAAGGCGTGGCTGCAGTCGGCGAGCTCGTCGAGGGCGTAGCCGCCCTCCTGGATCACGCAGACCGGCAGCTCCGCGCGGGCCAGCAGGCGCCCGATCTCGGCGAAGATCTCCGGCCGGAAGCCCCAGCCGCCGTGCGGGTCGCCGGCCACCGTGTCATAGCCGAGCGAGACGACCAGGGCCCGGGCGATCTCGCCGAGGTCGTGGATCGAGTGCGCGACCTCCTGCAGATAGGTCCCTTCCTCGGGGCTGGCGGCAAAGGCGACGGCGCGTTCGCCGGCGATCCGCGGCAGCGGCGTCCCCGGCGGCAGGTTCGTCACCGGCGCCGAGTGCAGCGAGTGCAGCGCGGCAACCGGGCCCATCCGCTCGACCAGGGCCGAGGTCCCGTTCGGGTAGTGGAGGTCGAGATCGATGATCCCGACCGGCTTCACGCCTCCCTCGCAGAGCCGCCGCACCGCCGCCGCGGCGTTGTTGAGGTAGCAGTAGCCGGCGTGGAAGGCGGGCCCCGCATGGTGGCCCGGCGGCCGGCAGACCGCGTAGGTGAACTGCGACCCGTCGAGCAGCCGCTCGGCGGCGGTGATCGCGGTCCGGATCCCCTCGCGGGCGGCGGCGACGAGCCTGGCGTTGACCGGGATGTCGGGCTCGAGGCCGGGCGGGGCGAAGTCCGCCATCACCACCGGCTCCTCGGAGCGAACTTCCTCCAGGGCCCGCAGGTAGGTGGCCTCGTGCAGCGCCGCCAGGGTCCGCTCGACCTCCTCGTCGGCGGCGTCGGCGACCACCGGCCGCACCCGCGAGTGGCGGACCAGCCCGGCGCGCAGCGCAACCAGGCGCCGGTTGCCGTCCTGGCCCGGAATGCGCCGGTCGCCTTCCCGCACCCAGAAGGCATCGTCGTCGCAGCCCTGCCGCTGCTCGACCATCACCAGCTCCCGAGCCACGGTCACCGGCCAGCCACCCCCACCCGCACTGGGTTCACAGCAGCCTCCGCATCCGCGGCCCGAGGTGCTCGAAGCCGTTGCGTTCGTAGAAGGACTCGGTCGAAGCGATCGCCGCGAAGGTCTCCCGTGGCAGGCCGACCTCGAGCCGGCTGACGCCGCGGGTTCGCGCCTGGGACGCGATCGCCTCGACCAGTTCCGCTCCGACGCCGCGACTGCGCCAGTCCTCGTCGACCCAGAGGTCCTGGATGGTCGCGTAGACGCCGGGAACGTGGATCGCTCGCTGCCAGCTGGCGCTGAGGACGCCGACGAGAGCGCCGTCGGCCTCGGCGACAAGCACCGACCCCCCCGCGGGATCGGCAAGCAGCGCCCGCACCTCGGCTTCGAGGTCAGGGCGCTCGGGCCGGCGCCCGCCGAGCTCGACCAGGAGGGATTCGACCGCCGTCGCTACCCCCTCGACGTCCCCGGCGCTCGCCTCGCGAACGGTCATTTCGCCCGGCGTTCGTCCTTTTCCGGGCATATGCCCGGAAAAGGACGAACGCCGATCGCTCGCCACCGGATCGGTCACGCGGCCTCCGCGTGCCGGGCGAGGGGCTCGAGCTCGACGCTCCAGGCGTCGCGGCCCTCGCCGCCGGTGACGGTGCGCGCGATCGCCGCCATCGGGGCGCGCGCCTTCAGCAAGATCTCGTCGAACTCCTCCTGCGGGTCGGACTGCATCACGATCGCCCCGCCGGCGCCGATCGTGGTCCGGCCCGGCCGCATCACGATCGTGCGGATGACGATGTTGAGGTCGGTCGAGCCGTCGGCGCCGAAGTAACCGATCGATCCCGAGTAGACGCCCCGCGCCGCCTCCTCGAGGTCGTCGATGATCTCCATCGTCCGCTCCTTCGGAGCGCCGGTCATCGAGCCGCCGGGGAAGCAGGAGCGGACGCATTCGACCGGGCTGCGGTCCGCCGCCAGGCGGCCGACGATCGTCGAGACCATCTGGTGGACGGTCGCGTAGGGCTCGATCACCATCAGGTCCGGCACCTCGACCGTGTTGACGTCGCAGACGACGCCGAGGTCGTTGCGGAGCAGGTCGACGATCATCAGGTGCTCGGCGTAGGTCTTTTCGTCATCCGCGAGCGCCTGCCGGCGCGCCTCGTCCGCGGCGGGGTCCTCGACCCGCGAGATCGTCCCCTTGATCGGCCGCGCCATCACCTGCCGCTCGCGGTCGACCGAGAGGAAGCGCTCGGGCGAGGAGCTGACCACCGCGCAGTCGCCGAAGCGCAGGAAGGCGGCGAAGGGCGAGGGGTTGCTGCGGCGCAGTTGCCGGTAGAGGTCGAACGGCTCCGGGCTGGCGTCGGTCGTGAACTGGTCGGTCAGGCAGACCTCGTAGGACTCGCCGGCCAGCAGCTCTTCCTGCGATTTGGCGATGTCGGAGAGGTAGCGGGTCTGACCGCGGCCGGAGCGGAAGCTGACGTGGCCGCCGGGTTCGCTCGGGGGCGCCAGCGGTCGCTCGGCCGGCGGAGCGTCGATCGCCTCCTCGATCAGGTCCCGGGTGGCGTCGAGCCAGAGCTCGGCCTCGGGATCCTCGCCGCGGCAGAGGGCGAAGATCCAGGTCTTGTCCCTGGTGTGGTCGACGGCGACGACCCGGTTGGCGAGCATCATCGCCGCGTCGGGCATGTCGGAGCTGTGGACGTTGGGCGAGCCGCAGTCGGCCTTCAGCTCGTAGCCGAGGTAGCCGACGTAGCCGCCGACGAGGCCGCGGTCGATCCCCTCCGGCGGCTCGACCGCGATCCGCTTCAGCTCGCGATCGAGGTAGTCGAAGATCGACTTGTGCTCGGTCGTCTCCACGCCGCCGCGGCTGAGGGCGATCTCGCCGCGGTCGACGTCGTAGCAGGCGACGCAGCGCTCGGCGCCGGCGGTGGTGCCCATGTAGGAGCACTGGGCGAGCCAGGTCGGGGCGTCGGCGCTGTCGAGCCAGAAGGAGTTCTCGGCGTCGGCGAAGAGCCGTTCGTAGACGAACTCGGTCGGCGCCTGCCCCTCGACCTCCCGCATCCGCAGCTCCAGCTCACCGGGCTCGGCCCGGGGCGGCGCGGCGGCGGGCCGGCTGGCGCGCGGGGCGATCGTCGCCCGGCCGGCGGGGCGCTCGGCGGAACGGCGGTGCCTCGCCGCCAGCTCGAAGAAGTTCCGGGCGATCTTCAGCCCGTACTCGGTCGAGATCGACTCCGGGTGGAACTGGACTCCCCAAATCGGCCGCTTGGTGTGCTCGACGCCCATCACGACGCCGTCCTCCGACCAGGCGACGATGCTGCCTTCCGGACCGGGCGGCGTGGTGATCGCCAGCGAGTGGTAGCGGACCACCGAGAAGCCCTGCGGGACGCCCTTGAAGAGACCCTTGCCTTCGTGCATGACCCGGCTGAGGCGGCCGTGCATCGCCATCGGCGCCCGGGCGACCGAGCCCTCGAGCAGGTTGCCGATTCCCTGGTGGCCGAGGCAGATCCCGAAGACCGGGGTTTCGCCGTAGCGGAGGATGTCGCGGCAGACGCCGAAGTCGTGCCAGCGCGACGGGTGCCCCGGCCCCGGCGAGAGCACGATCGCGTCGAAATCCATCCTTGTCAGGACGCGCCAGCTGACCGCGTCGTTGTTGACCACCATCGGCTCCTCCCCGGAGGCCTCGGCCAGCAGGTGGAACACGTTGAAGGAGTAGGAATCGTGGTTGTCGACCAGCAGCGTCTTCACGTCAGGCTCCCTCCAGCCCCAGGCCCTTCAGGCCCTGCTCGAGCACCGGCTGGACGACCGCCTCGACCTCCGGGGCCCGCTCGTCTTCCCTGTACCAGCGCGCGAAATGGGAGAGGTACTTGGAGAGGGGCGCGACGTCGAACTCCTCGACCGCGTCGCGCAGGTGCACGGGGTAATGCTGCGCCTGGACAACCGCGAAGCGGTACTCGGGGTCGTCCGCCGGGCGCTCCCCCTGCAGCTCCCCGGAGGCGTGGTGGGCCTGGGCCCGCGCCAGGTCCCAGCCGAGGCTCCCCTTGCCCTCCACCAGCAGCTTCTCCTTGCCGAACTTGACCTGCTTGGTCGTCGGCTGCAGCAGGAAGTAGCCGAGCGCGACCTGGGCCGGCACCGCCTCCGGGCGCGGGTGGCGGCGCATCTCCGCCGCCAGCCCGGGGTCCTGCGCCAGCTGCTCCTCCAGCCACTCGACCAGCTCGTCGATCAGCAGCGCCCCCTTCTTGCTGGAGCTGATCGATTCGTTCTCGCGGGCGACCATGCCGTGGAAGATGTCGTGGGTCGGCGGCCCTCCCCCGCGGGCGGAGCCGTTGCCGTTGCCGTTCTGCAGGCCCATCTCGTCGATCAGCTTGCGGCGGCAGGTGACGTGGGCGACCCACTCGTTGCCGCAGACCTGCATCGAGATCACGTCGTCGAGTTCGTCGGCGGCGGCCCAGTAGGCGAGCGCCCGCATGTGCTGGGTCGGGAGGCCGTCGGAGCGGACCAGCGGCATCTCTTCCAGCTCCTCGCGTTCGGTCTCGTACATGACCATGTCGTCGCCCCAGCGTTTGGTCAGGGTGCCCTCGGCGAGGCCCTTGTTCATGAACTCGGCGACCTCGGGCAGGTAGTCGGACTCGTAGATCACCCTGTCGAAGGCGATTCCGAGGCGGGCCAGCGTCTTGCGCTGACCGGAGACGACCCAGGAGCGGGTCCGCGACCACAGTTCCAGCGCCTTCTGGTCGCCGGAGAGGACCCGCATCATCAGCTCGTCGGCCTTGTCGTCGTAGGTCGTCGACTCGCGGGCGACCGAGTCCTCGGCGCCGTCGTCGCCGAGGCCGCCGTTGCGGCTGGCGGTGACGTAGTCGGCGTAGCAGAAGCCGACGAAGTGGTCGCTCTTCTGGTTGGCGTCGGGGCCGGCGTCCTCGCCGGCGCGGGTGGCGACGCCCGCCATTGCCTCGCCCATGCTGCGGCCGACGTCGCAGATCAGGCTGCGGTTCTCGACCCGGGCGCCGGCCTGCTGCAGCGCCCCGGCGATCGCCTGGCCGACGGCGAGGTTGCGGAGGTGGCCGATGTGCAGGGCCTTGGTCGTGTTGGCGCCCCAGAAGTAGACCGCGTAGCGGTTGCCCGCGGCCATCTCGGCATACTCGCCGTCGCCTTTGGCCCCGGATCGGATCGCCTCGCCCTCGCTTTCGATCCACTCGTCGGCGAGGCGGACGGTGACCCTGTCCCCCTCGCGCGAGAGCGAGGCGACCCACGGCTCTCCCTCGACCCGGTCCAGCGCCTCCCGCGCCGCCGCGTCCTCCCGCCAGTCCGTCCCCTTGGGCAGCCTCGGAATCAGCATCAGGTCGCAGTCCGGATCGGGCCGGTACGGCGCCCGGGCGGCCCACAGCGCCCTGCCGCCCTCGCCTGCCGCGACTTCCTCGAACCTGCTGAAGATGTTCTCGCCCATAGCCGTAGTGATTCCGAACGTCGATTGCCTCGAATTTGTTGTTCGAAATGCACCCGCCGGGGCTCGAACCCGGATCTTCGGCTTACAACGCCGACCCTTTAACCGATTAAGGCACGGGTGCCAGCTATGTCCTTCCCTGCCCCTGAGCTATTTCCCTGAATGCTCAAGTGCGGCGGCAGCATAACCACGATTCCTGCTGCAAGTCAAATTATTTGACTAAATACCTGGAAATCCAGGTAAACGTCCGCTACCGCCCCCCGGCACCCTGCCCCGGCTGGGGGGCGGTGCCGTATTTGCGCTCGAGGTCCTCGGCGAGCTCGGCGAGCTCGGATAGCGGCACGCGGAGGCTGATCGCGATCCGGCGCACGTTCCCCCAGGTCGGGTTGACCCTTCCGGACTCGATGTGGGAGATCCAGGTCGGGTGGATGTCGGCCTCCAGGCCCAGCGCCTCCTGGCTCAGCTGGCGTTTCTTGCGGAGCCGGCGGATAGCCTGCGCCAGCCCGATCTGGGGTTCTTCTCGGCGCGGCATCTACAACAGGGAATTTGCCTCCCGCCCCCGCGTCCATAGAGATGGGCGCAACCCACCCATGTTTTGACGCGCGACCGGCTTCTTTGCGGTACGCCTGAGACTCCGGCGGTGCTGCTCGTGAGGACCCTGTTCAAGGGGGCGGTCTCTCAGCAAAGCCAACACGAACATATGTTCGCATAGGAACGCCCCGGGAAAAGGGCAGTTCTGCTCCAGCCGGGCCGGCGGGGCTTCCCCGGGCGGCCGCGCCTACCCGCCTTCGCCCTCCGCTTCGGAGCGCGCGGCTTCCAGCTCCGCCTCGACCGTTTCCGTCTGGTCGGGGATTTCGAGCCGCCGTTCGAGGATCGGGATCGCTTCTTCGGCCCGGCCGCTGAGCCGCAGGGCTTGGCCGAGGTTGAAGAGCGCGTAGGCGTAGTCGAGTTCTTCGGTTCCTTCCGGGAAGGCGCCGACCGCTTCTTCGAGCACCGGGACCGCCGCTTCGTATTCGCCCGCCTGCATCATCGCGTAGGCCTGTTCGTTCAAGCTGCTGCCGAGCTCGGGGTCGCCGCCGGTCGCGGCCGGCGCCGCCACGACCGCCGTCGCGTCTTGGGGCTGCCCCCGGGAATCCGGCTCCCGCCTCTGCCGCTCCTTTGCCCGCGGTGGCTTCGACCTCGCCGCAGCGCCCTCCTCCGGCCGCCCTTCGCCGCTGCCGCCGACGACGACTGCCGCTGCGACGACCGCCGCCGCGACGCCCAGGATCGCCGCGATCGCGCCAAGGCGGCCGCGGCGCGAGCCGGCGCGCTCGCGAGCCGGCTCGCGGACGAAGCTCGGCTCGAAGGCCTGGGTCGTTTCGCCCCACCCCTCGCTGCGCGCCAGCCGGGCCAGCGCCTGGCGCGCCGATGCCGGCCGGCCGCCCGGCTCGGGAGTGGTCATCCACCCGATCAGCGAGCTGAGCGCGGGCGAGCAGCTGCCCTCGCAGGAGCGCAGCAGGACCCCGGTCGAGTAGAGGTCGGAGCGCTCGGTCGCCGGCCGCCCCTCCATCACCTCGGGAGCCGCGTAGCGCTCGGTGCCGAGGATCAGGCCGGTGCTGGTGAGGGCGGTCGCGTCCCGCGGCAGCGCGATCCCGAAGTCGATCAGCTTCGCTGTCCCGTCCGGTTCGACGATGACGTTGGCCGGCTTGATGTCCCGGTGCAGGATCCCCGCCGCGTGGATGTGGTCGAGCGCGTCGAGCAGTTCGCGCGCCAGCTTGTCGCGATCGAGCCCCTCCCCCCGCTCCCGGCGCTCGGCGAGGTTCTCGCCGGGGACGAACTGCATCACCAGGTAGGGGCGTTCGGTCTCTTCGGAGTAGTCGTAGACGTTGACCAGGTTCGGATGGTTCAGCGCCGCCGCCGTCTGCGCCTCGCGGCGGAAGCGGGAGACGAAACCCGGGTCGCCGGCGATCGTGTCGGAGAGGACCTTCACCGCAACCGGGCGGTCCAGCACCTCGTCGTGCCCGAGCCAGACCGCGGCCATCCCCCCGCGCCCGAGCGCGCGCTGAAGCCGGTAGCGGTCCTTCAACAGCTCCCCGGTGCCGATCGCCGCGGCCACGGGGTCCCTCTACCCCGATCGCGCGCTCTCTGACCTCTCGCCCCAGGCGGTCGCGGCCAGGGACCGCGGGCCGCCGGCGTCGCGGTGCTCGCAGAGGTAGATGCCCTGCCAGGTGCCGAGCGCCGGCCGCCCGTCACGCACCGGCAGCGTCAGCGAGGGGCCGAGCAGGGCGGCCTTTATGTGCGCGGGCATGTCGTCCTCGCCCTCGAGCGTGTGGGTCCAGTAGGGCGCGCCTTCCGGCACCGCCCGGCTGAACCAGCTCTCGAAGTCCCGCCGCACCTCCGGCGAGGCGTTCTCGTTCAAGGCGAGCGAGGCCGAGGTGTGCTGGATCAGCAGGTGCAGAATCCCGATCGAGAGCTCGCTGAGCTCGGGCAGCGCGTCGAGAACCTGGGCGGTGACGAGGTGAAAGCCGCGCGGCACCGGCGCAAGCTGGATTTGGCGCTGAATCCACATCGATTCATAGCCTCTCAGCTCGCCGCTTCGATCACCGCCGCAGCCCGTTCGGGGTGACGGTGCAGGCGTTCGACCAGCCGCGGCCTGGCTGCCAGCAGCCGCAGCCCGCGGTCCCGCGGGTTCAGGATCGAGGCGCGACGGTAGGCACGCTGCGCCGCGTCGATCGCCCCACGCCGGGTGAGGAGGTCGCCGAGGAGACCCCAGGTGACGTAGTTGTGCGGCTCCCTCCGCGTCGCTTCGAGCAGCGCCCCTTTCGCTCTGCGGTAGTCGCCGAGCCGGGCAAATGCGGCCGCCTTCAGGTAGTAGCCCTGCAGCGAATCGGCATTGAGGGATAGCGATTCGTCGGCCGAGGCCAGCGCAGCTGCGGGATTCGAATCGAGCTGTCCCCGCGCGTTCGAGCGCAGGTGTTCGGCCAGGGTCGGCCGCCCGACGAAGAAGACGGCGGCTGCAGCGAGGAGCACAGCGGCAGCCAGGCCGAGAGCGGGCAGCGGCCGCAGCCCGGCTCCACTCCCCCCCTCTCCCGGCCGCCGCCGCAGCAGGACCGCCGCGGCAGCGAGGGCGATGCCGGTCACCCCGGGGATCAGGTGCAGCCAGTCGACGCTGGTCTGCCCCAGCCAGACCGCAAACGTCCCCAGCGCCGCGACGGCAACGCCGATCTCCGCCGGGGCCCGGCGCGCGACGCCCGCCCATCTCCACGCGCCGAGAAAGACCGCGAGGAGGAACGACCCGAGCAGGAGGGCGCCGACCAAACCCGTCTCGCCCAGCGTCTGCAGCTCGATGCTGTGGGCCTGGCGCACGTCCTCGTCGGTCTGCCGTTCGAGGAAGTAGGTGCGGTCGTAGTTGCCAGCGCCGAGGCCGTCGAGCGGGTTGTCGGTGAACTGGTGCCAGGCGATGCGCCAGTAGTCGTAGCGGTTGCCGCCACCGGAGGTGAAGCGCGAGGCTCCGTTCACGGTCGGCTCCAGCTCGGTGAACGCTTCGTACTGGTCGGAGACGCGCCCCACCGGATCGCTCACGGTCGCTGCCGCCAGGAGGAGCGCGGCGACCACGAAGGCCCCGAGCACGGCAGCCGACGCACGCGCCAGCCGCCCGCCCAGCGCCGGCTCCCGGGCACGAACCAGCTCGAGGGCCCAGGTCGCGAGCGCCCAGAGCACCCCGACGCAGGCGGCCGCCAGCAGCGCCGAGCGCATCCCGCGTTCAATCGTCGCGCTGGGGGGATTGGCGATCGGGCTCGGCAGCGCCTGGGTGACGTCGGTGAGAGGGCCCCAAGCCGCCGCAACGCCGGCGAGGACGAAGAGCAGCACCCACGCGCGGCGGTTGCGGCCGGGCAGGAGGACGAGCAGCAGCAACCCCGACAGGGCAAAGGCGAAAAGCGTTCCCCGCGAGTCGGTGAGGACGACCAGCGCGGCGAGAAGCGCGGCCCCGGCAGCGGCAAGGCCGGCGAGCAGGGGCTGCCGGATCCGCTCGGCAACCGCGATCAGCGGCCAGAAGCCGAGGAGGAAGAAGCCGCCGAGCCCGTTCACGTAGCCGAGCGGTTCGACCAGGCGGGTACCGCTGAAAAGGGCCCGGTTGTCGCTGCCGAGGAGGCGAACGGCGTCGTAACCGGCGATTCCGATCACGCCGGCCGCGGTGGCGGCGAGCAGGACCTCGGCATCGGCCCGGTCGGCGACGAGGAGGACGAGGACGAGGAGGTAGAGGCCGTAGACCATCCAGCGGTCGCCTTCGACCAGGGCCCGGTCGCCGGACTCCGCCCAGCCGATCGATAGCAGGCACCAGGCGCCGAAGGCCAGCAACCCGACGACCGCCGCCGCGCGAATCCCGGTCGGCACCGCCGGGTGGGCGAACAGCAGCGCAACCGCTGCGACGACCAGCGCCAGGCCGAGCGGCCCCCAGACGGAAAGGTCGAAGTACCCGTAGAAGGCGGGGCTGAGGCCGCAGCCGAGCCCGGCCAGGGCGAGCAGCACCCGGCGGGGCGCAGCCCCTAGGCGCAGGTCTCCCGTCGCGGGGGCGCTCAGGAGTCGTCCGAGACGGGCGTCCATCCGGAGCCCTCGACGATGACGATGGTTGCCGCCGCGAGCAAGAACGCACAGAGCGAGACCGCCGTCAGCGCGGCCTCTCCAAGCCGGGTTGCCTCAATCGCCAGGGCGCCGAGACACGCCTGCGCCGTCGCAAGGGCGCCGGCGACGGCGAGCGGGGTCTTGAGCAAGGCGAGCAGGCGGTGGGTGGTGTGGTCGGTGGCGCCCGAGAGAACCTGCGCCCCCCGCCGCCGGCGCGAGATCACGACCAGGGTCGTGTCGAAGACCGGAAGCCCGGCGACCAGGACCGCGGCGACGACGGTTCCCCATCCCGAAGCCTCCCCCATCGGCACCGACATCAGGCAGGCGGCGACCAGGAAGCCGATCGGCATGCTGCCGCCGTCCCCGAGGAAGATCCGCGAGGGCCGGGCCAGGTTGAAGCGCAGGAACCCGATCGCGGCGCCGCAGAGGGCGAGGGTGAGGATCTCGAGCGGCAGGTTGTCGCCGAGCGCGGCAAGGGCGGCGATCGAGGCGAAGGAGACCGCGGCGACGCTCGAGCAGGCACCGTCGAGGTTGTCCATCAGGTTGAAGGCGTTGACGATCGCCATCACCCAGAAGGCGGTGAGCAGGAGGTTGAGGAAATCGCTTGCGAGGAATCCCCAGCCGAGCCCCCGGTGCCAGAGGAACCAGCCGACCAGCGCCTCTACCGCCAGGCGCAGCGAGGGCAGCAGGTTGAGGCGGTCGTCACAGGCGCCGATCCCCGCCATGAAGACGGCGCCGGCGAGGAGCGGCCAGTAGCGGCTCACCAGGTCACCCCCGAGCAGGGCGGCCGCCGGCAGCGCGGCGGCGAGGACGGCGGCGCCGCCGAGGTAGGGGGTCGGACGCTGGTGCGCCTTGTAGCCGCAGGGGGAATCGAGGAAGCCCGTGCGTCGGGCGACCGTGATCGCCAGCGGCACCGTTGCGAGCGTCAGCAGCGCCGGCAGGGCCAGGGCCAGGGCGACCCGCAACCCCTCGCTCACTAGGCGGCCTCGCCGAGATCCATCGCCATGCCGGAGGCGCTTTTCGCGCAGTGCGAGATCACGTCGTCGATCATTTCGTCGATGGTGTGGCGCGGCGCCCAGCCGGCGATGCGGCCGATGCGGGTGAGCTCGGGGTGGCGCCGCCCGATCTCCTCGAAACCCTCCGGGTAGGCCGTCTCATATGGGACGAGGACGATTTCCGACCCCGAGCCGGTCCGCTCCAGCACGCGCTGGGCGAGCTCGAGGATCGAGATCTCGTTCGGCGAGCCGATGTTGAAGGTCTTGCCGACAGCCGCCTCCTCCCCGCAGAGGCTGAGGACGGCCGCGGTCACGTCGCTGACGTGGGTGAAGCAACGGGTCTGGGTCCCGTCGCCGTAGACGGTGAGCGGCTCCCCCGACAGCGCCTGCTGCACGAACCGCGGCAGGACCATCCCGTAGGAGCCGGTCTGGCGCGGCCCCACCGTGTTGAAGAAGCGGACCACGATCGATTCGGCCTGCTGCTCGCAGGCATAGGCGTTGGCCAGCACCTCGGAGAAGGCCTTGGCGGTCGAGTAGGCCCAGCGCGAAGTCGAGGGCGGACCGAGGATCCGGTCCGACGTCTCCTCCAGCGGGCCGCTGTTGTTCTTGCCATAGACCTCCGAGGAGGAGGCGACGAGGATCTTGCCGCCGCTGCGGACGACGGAGGAGATGACCACGTCGCTGCCGCGGACGTTGCGGATCAGCGAGTCGAGCGGCCGTTCGAGGATACGTTCGACCCCCACCGCGGCGGCGAGATGGAGGCAGACGTCCGTTTCGCCGGTGCAGCGATCGACCAGCTCCTCGTCCAGGATCGAGCCCTCGACGAACTCCATGGAACCCGTCCCCATACACAGCTCCAGGTTCTCCAACCTGCCCGTGCTGAGGTCGTCCAGCACGAGGACCTCGTCGCCGCGGGAAACGAGGGCGTCGGCGAGGTGGGAGCCGATGAAACCCGCTCCCCCGGTGATCAAATATCGCAAAGCCGAGTCCCTTTCCCCCGCGGTGGCATCACTGCGGTTCGCAGACGAACACGTTCGCCTTCCTGCCGCCGCCGCGATAATAACCTCAATGCCCGCCGATAAATCTCGCCTCCGCGTTTTGCGGGTGATCGCGCGGATGAACCTCGGCGGCCCGGCCCACCACGTCACCCTGCTCAGCGGGCGACTCGACCCTCGGCGCTACGAGACGCTGCTGGTCACCGGTGCTGTCGGGCCGGGTGAGGAGGAGCACGCCACCGAGGATCTCTCTCTACTCCGGCTGGATCAACTGGGACCGGAAATTCGTCCAGTGCGCGACCTGCGCGCGCTCGTCTCGCTCGTCCGAGCGATCCGCGCCTACCGCCCGGCGATCGTCCACACGCACACGGCGAAGGCGGGGATGCTCGGCCGCCTCGCGGCGATGGCCGTCCGGCCGCGACCGATCGTCGTCCACACCTACCACGGCCATGTCCTGCGCGGGTACTTCGGGCCGTTGAAGAGCGGCGCCTTCACCTGGCTGGAGCGCCTGCTCGCGCGGCGAAGCGACCGCCTGATCGGCGTCAGCCGAGCGACCGTCGAGGAGCTGGTCGAGCTCCGGGTGGCGCCGCGGTCGAAGTTCGAGGTGGTGCCGCTCGGCCTCGACCTCGACCGCTTTCTCGACCTCGACCCCGAGCCCGACCCCCGGGCACGCCGCGAGCTCGGGGTCGGCGAGGAGGAGGTGCTCTTCACCTTCACCGGACGCCTGGCCCAGATCAAGCGGGCCGACGTGATGCTCGGCGCCCTCGCCCGTGCCCGCGCCGCCGGCGCGCCCGTGCGGGTCGCGGTCGTCGGCGACGGGGTCGACCGGGCCCGGCTCGAAGCGCGCGCCGCAGAGCTGGGCTGTGCCGAGGCCGTGGACTTCCTCGGCTACAGGACCGACCTGCCGCGGGTCCTCGCCGCCGCCGACGCGGCCCTGCTCACCTCCGACAACGAGGGAACTCCGGTGGCGCTGATCGAGGCCGCCGCGGCCGCTCGTCCCGCCGTCGCCACCGACGTCGGCGGGGTCTCCGACATCGTCCTCGCCGGTACGGGCCTGCTTGCCCAAGCCGGCGAGGAAGACGAGATCGCCGCGGCGATGGCGGCGCTCGCCGCCGACCGCGACCGGCGCCGGCAGATGGGAGCCCGCGCCCGCGAGCACGTGCGGGAGCGCTACGCGGCGCAGCGGCTGCTGGGCGACCTCGACGAGCTCTATTCGCAGCTGCTGGAGACGCGGGAGCGAGGGAACCTCGACGCCGCCACGGTCGCGGGCTTCGGCAGGGAGTGGACGAGCTTCGATCAGTCGGCCCTGCCGGAGGCAGAGCTCGAGAAGCGCTTCGACGAGTACTTCCGCCTCTTTCCGTGGGAGGCGCTGCCGCCCCAGGCGGTCGGCTTCGACCTCGGCTGCGGCAGCGGGCGCTGGGCCCGCTCCGTCGCCCCCCGGGTGGGGCGGCTCGAATGCGTGGACGCCAGCCCCGCCGCCGTGGCGGTGGCCGAACGAACGCTGCGGGGCCACGACAACTGCGGCTTCCACGTCGCCTCGGTCGACGCGATGCCGCTGCCGCCGGGCTCGATGGATTTCGGCTACAGCCTCGGCGTGCTCCACCACGTTCCCGACACCGCCGCCGGCATCCGCGCCTGCGTCGCGCCGCTCAAGCCGGGGGCTCCCCTCCTGCTCTACCTCTACTACGCGCTCGACCAGCGCCCCGCCTGGTTTCGCGGACTCTGGCGCGCCGCCGACCTCGGCCGCCGGGCGATCAGCCGGCTCCCCCACCGCGCCAAGCTCGCCGTCACCGCGACGATCGCGGCGCTCGTCTACCTGCCGCTGGCGCGGCTCGCACTGCTGCTCGAGCGCACCGGGCGCGACGTCGACGCCCTGCCGCTCTCGACCTACCGGCGCGCCGGCTTCTACACGATGCGGACCGACGCGCTCGACCGCTTCGGGACCCGCCTCGAGCGGCGCTTCAGCGCCGAGGAGGTGCGGGCGATGATGGAGGCGGCGGGGCTGGAGCGGGTGGAGATCTCGAGCGAACCGCCCTACTGGTGCGCGCTCGGCTACAAGCGCGCGGTCGATGCCTGACGTACCAGCCTCGCTGGAGGAGCCGGAGGCGCTCGTCTCCTCGTTCCGGGGCGGTGGGCGCCTGCTCGGCTTCCGTGCCGTCCAGTTCCTCTTCCTCTTCGGCCTCAACCTCGTCGCCACCCGCGCGCTCGGCCCCAGCGGCCGCGGCCAGTACGCGCTGGCGCTCAACCTGGCGACGGTCGTCTGGGTGATCTCCCATTTCTCCGCCGAGCAGTCGATCGCGCGGATGCTGGCCCGGCGCGAGGCGAGCGCGGAGGAGCTCAGCCGCCTCGGCTCCTTTCTCACCCTGACGCTCGGACTGCTGGGAACCGCACTCGCGTTGGCGCTCGGGCTGGCGCTGCGCGACCAGCTGCTCGGCGGCGCCGCCCCGGCGACGGTCGTCCTCGCCGCGGCGACGATCCCCTTCACCCTCGCCGGGCAGCTGGCGACGGCGCTGCTGCTGCGGCTCGGCTGCCTGCGCCCCTACGGCTGGATCATCGCCGCCGGGGCGGTCCTGCAGCTCGCGCTCGTCGTCGCGATCGAGACCGGGACCGGACTCTCGCCGCAGAGCGCGATGGCGGCGGCGCTGGCGACGATCGCGCTGACGGCGATCGCGCTCGCCGCCGCCCTCGCCCGGCGGCTCGGCTCACGGGCGCTGCTGCCGCAGGCACGGGGCGACCTCCTGCGCTCCAGCTTCCAGATCGGAATTCAGCTGCAGCCGTCTTCGATCGCCCTCTGGCTCAACTTGAAGATCGACCTCCTGCTGGTCGGGCTTCTCACCAGCGCTCACCAGGCGGGCCTCTACTCCCTCTCGGCCAACCTCGCCGACATCGTCTTCGTCAGCGTCTCGACGATCGGGCTGGCTGCGCTCGAGCGGCAGACCGCGGCCGGGACGCGGGAGGCGATCTTCTTCACCAGCCGCTTCATCGGGCAGAACCTGCTCCTCGCAGCGGTTCTCGCCCTCGCCGGAGCCGCCGTCTCCTACCCCTTCGTCGTGCTCGTCTACGGCTCCGCCTGGCAGGGGAGCGTGCTGCCGTTCGCCCTGCTGATGCCCGCGGTGGTCGCCCTCGCCGTCGAGGACCCGGCCCGCAACATGCTGATGCGGATCGCACCGCCGCTCTCGATCTCGGCTGCTTCGTCGGTCGCGGTCGTCCTCAACATCGCTCTCAACCTCGCGCTGATACCGGCCATCGGCATCGCCGGCGCCTCGATAGCTTCCGTCCTCTCCTACTGGGCGGCGGGGGTCCTGATGCTCGTCCTGCTCTCCCATTACGGAAACGTGCCGATGAAGCGAGCCGTCCTGCCACCACAACCCCGACACCTCCTCTCCCGCCTGCGGCGCCGCGGCGGCGCGGTCGTCGATTAGCCGATGTGCGGGATCGCGGGCTGGGCCGGCGAGGTCGGCGCCGGCGAGGACACCCTGAGGCGGATGTGTGCCGCGATTGCCCATCGCGGACCCGACGCGGCGGGCGGTCACGTCGTCCCGGGCAAGGTCGGGCTCGGCTTTCGGCGGCTGGCGATCATCGACCTGCAGACCGGCGACCAGCCGATCGCCGCCGAGGCCGGGGACGTCCACGTCACCTGCAACGGCGAGATCTACAACTTCGCGCCGCTGCGCGAGGAGCTGCGCAGCCGCGGCCACGCGTTCGCCACCCGCTCCGACAGCGAGGTGGTCGCCCACCTCTACGAGGAGCGCGGGCCCGGGTGCCTGGAGGCGCTGCAGGGAATGTTCGCGATCGCGCTTTGGGACGCGGGGGCCGAGCGGTTGCTGCTCGCCCGCGACCGGCTCGGGGTGAAGCCGCTCTACTGGGCCCGCGTCGGGGACGGCATCCTCTACGCCAGCGAGCCGGCGGCGATCCTCGCCAGCGGCCTGGTCGAGCCCCGGCCCGATCCGGCGGCGCTGCGCGAATACCTGACCCTGCAGTACGTGCCGCCGCCGCGCAGCGGCTTCGCGGGCATCCACAAGCTCGCCCCCGGCGAGCGGCTCGTCTTCGCCGCCGGGGAGGCGACGGTCGAGCGCTGGTGGCAGCTCGACTTCGAGCGGCGCCGGGAGGGCTCCGATCGAGAGGCCCTGGAGGAGCTGGACGAGCTGCTGGCGCGGGCCACCCGGGAACGGCTGGTTGCCGACGTGCCGCTCGGGGCCTTCCTCTCCGGCGGCATCGACTCCAGCCTCGTCGTCAGCTACATGGCGGAGGCCGGCGGCCGCGTCCGCACCTTCTCGATCGACTTCCCGGAGGCGAGGTTCAGCGAGGGCGAGCATGCCCGGCGGGTGGCGGCCATCTACGGCACCGAGCACGAGGAGCGGGTGCTGGAACCGCAGATGGTCCCGCTCGTCGCCGATGCGGTCCGCTTCGCCGGTGAGCCGTTCGCCGACTCCTCGGCGATCCCGACGCTGCTGCTCTCGCGGATGACCCGTGAGCGCGTCACCGTCGCCCTCTCCGGCGACGGCGGCGACGAGGCCTTCGCCGGGTACCGCCGCTACCTGGTGGCGCGCACCGCCGAGCGCCTCGGTCCTGCTGCGGCCGCCGCCCGGTTGCTGCAGCGCAGCGGCCTGCCAGGGCAGCTGCCGCCGGCGGCGCGGCAGCTGCGCCGGGCAATCGACGCCTTCGCGCTGCCGCCGCCGCAGCGTTACGCCTCGATGATGTCCCACTTCGCGCCGACGGAGCTGGAGTCCCTCTGCACACCCGACTTCCTCGCTGCGGCAGGGGACCCGTGGAGCGCCTGGCGGCAGACGCTGGCGCCGCCGCCGCTCGACGGCGTCGACCGCTACCTGGCCCTCGACACCGCCACCTACCTGCCGGGTGACCTGCTGCTCAAGGTCGACCGGATGTCGATGGCCGACGCGCTGGAGGTCCGCTCGCCGTTCCTCGACTACCGCGTGCACGAGTTCGCGGCGGCGCTGCCCGAGCGCCTGAAGCTGCGTGGGAGGACGACGAAGTGGGCGCTCAAGAAGCTCGCCGCCCAGCGCGGGCTGCCGCCGGACCTCGTCAATCGCCGCAAGCAGGGCTTCGGGGTGCCCGTCGGAACCTGGCTGCGGGGCCCATTGCGCCCATGGCTGGAGGACCTGCTGCTCGAGCCGGCGAGCCTGGGGCGCGGGTATTTCGATCCGGTGCGGGTGCGGAGGCTGGTCGGCGAGCACCTCGACGGCAGCGCCGACCACACCTACCGCCTCTGGAACCTCGCCGTGCTCGAGCTGTGGCACCGGACCTGGGTCGATGGCTGAGCCGCCCCGCGTCCTCTTCGCGATCGGCGGGCTCGGCCGCGGTGGCTCCGAGCGCCAGCTGATGCAGCTGATCGCAACCGCCCACCCCGGCCGCCTGCGCGCCACCGTCCTCACGCTCTCGACGGTCTGCGACCCCGGCCACGCGGCCCAGCTGCGCGAGCTCGGCGTCGAGCTGGTCCAGCTCCCCCCCGCCCCGCTTCCGCGCGCGGCGCGGCCGGCGGTCTCGGTTCCGCGCGCTTTCGCGGCGGTGCGGCGGGTCCGGCCCGATGCGGTCTACGCCTGGCTGGAGGAGGCCTCGACCACCGTCGCGCCCGCCGCCTGGGCGCTGCGGGTGCCGCTGCTGGTGGCCCGCCGCAGCGTCTGCGGCTCGGGGGCCGAAGACCTGGCCGTCTACCGCATCCCGATCCGCCTCGCCGAGCGCCAGGCCCGGATAGTCACCGGCAACTCGCTGGCGGTCGTGGCCGAGGCCGAGGCGCGGGGAGTGGACGCCGGGCGAGTGCGCCTGGTCCCGAACGGCCATCCAGCCGTGGAGCCGCTGCCGCCGCGCGAGGCCGAGCCGGTCGCGCTCGGCTACCTCGCCAACTACCGGCCCGAAAAGGGGCACGAGCGGTTCCTCGCGGCGCTCGAGCGGCTCGACGCCCGCACCCCCTGGCGCGCCGACCTCGCTGGCGACGGCGAGATGCGCGCCGGGGTCGAGGCTTCGATCGCCGCCCGCGGCCTCAGCGACCGGGTCTCGGCGCTGGGCCAGGTCGCCGACGTCCGTCGCTTCTGGGAAGAGCACGACGTCGCCGTCCTCCTCTCCGACGACGAGGGCAGCCCGAACGTCCTGATCGAGGCGGCGATGCTGGGCCGACCGCTGGTCGGGACCGACGCCGGCGGCACCCGCGAGGTGGTCCGCCCCGAGGCCGGGCTCCTCGTCCCCCACGATCCGGCCGCGATCGCCGCCGCCCTCGAGCAGCTGATCGAAGATCCCGAGCTGCGGCGCCGGCTCGGCGAAGGAGCCAGGCGGAGCGCCGTCGATCGCTACGACGCGGCCCGTTCCGCGGATGCTCACCTGGCGGCGATCGAGGAAGCGATCGGGTCCGGCTAGGGCTTTTCGGCGTGGAGCTCCAGTTCGAGGAACCGCGCCTGCATCTGAGCGGCCCTTTCCCCGGCTTGTACGACCGCGGGGTCGGGTGGCTGGCTCGAATCCGTCGCGATGGAGCCGTTCTTTTGCACTTCGGCTCGGTTGCGCGCGAACTGGTTCAGCTCCGCGTCGAGGCGGGAGTCGTAGACGATCTCCCAATTGCCTTGGATCTTTCTCCACGTGGTGGAGGCAAGTTCCTGCGTCCCGTCAGGCAGACGGACGGAGAAGTAGATGGTCGTGGTGTCGTCTTCTTCCTTCATCCGCGTGATTTCCGGCTTCACGAGGACGTAGACCGATGCGTTGAGGCGCTTGGCACCTATGAGCACAGGCGTGCCGATGAATTTCCGCAGGGCGGGGTCGTAGTAGGCGGCGACGTCTGCCCACGACTGGAACTGGAGGTCCGACCAGTAGTTGAGGAAGCTTCTCTTCACGCTGCCGGCCGGGTACCGGTTTATTTCAGCCGCCGTGACGACGTTGCTGGCGGCGGGGCGCGTGCTCGCTTCCGAAGAGCCGCCGCCGCATGAGGAGAGCAGCACCGCCAGCGCGGTAGCCAGGGACACGCAAGCAGCTAGACGGATTCGCGGGCGCCGACGGCGCCCGAGATGGGATTCCCTGCCGATCAGCACGCGGGGAGTATATGTTCATGCGCCTTGTGAGCGGGGGACGAAAGCGCGGACTGCTTGGGTCGGTTCACGGCTCGCGTTCGTGAACTTCTCCACGGCACCGTTCCGCCGCAGCGGGATCGGCTTGGCCGCGGCCGGGTTCCTCGCCCCGTTCTCCGCCACCCGCCTGATCGGCTCGCTCACGCTCGGCCGGGCGGTCGCGGCGGCCTTTGCGATCCTGCTGGCGCTGGACCTTTTCCGGTCCCGGCCCCGGCCACTCGTCCTCGCGCGCCCTGGCCTGCTGGCGGGAGCCGCCTACGCCGGCCTCATCGCCTGGGTCTTCGTCAACACGGCGATCTGGGGCTGCAACTGCGAGGGAAAGCTGGGTGGCCTTGCCGAGTTTGCCCTCGTCGGCTTGCTGGCGTTGGCGGCGATCTCCTGCGAACCGCGGCTGCGGCGGCTGGCGATCGGCGCGACGTTCTCGGGCTTGACGCTGGCGGCGGTCCTGGCGCTGCTGGGGGTGGGAAGCATCAACTCCGGCACCGTGGACCTCACCCAGACCGGCGGCAGGCTCTCGGGCACCTTTGGCAACGCCAACGAACTCGGCTTCGCGGTGGCGGTGGCGATCCCGATCGCCGCGGCCTACGCGGTGGCGGCGCGGGGTCGAGCCCGCCTCCTCACCGGTGCTTCGCTCCTCGTCCTTGCCGTCGCTCTGGTCCTCACCTTTTCCCGGGGCGCCGTGATCGCCGCTGCCTGCGGCCTGGTCGCATTCGGCCTCTGGCGCTGGCGCGGCTCCCGCCGGCACGTCGCGATGATCCTGGCGGGCGCAGCGGCGGTGGCGCTGATCGGCGCCGGGCTCTACTCGGTCTTCCAGCGAGAGCGCGAAGACGTCAGCTTCGAAAAGGTGCCGGCGACTCTGCGGCCGCTGGATCAACGGGACCTCAGCGGCTGGGACAGCCGCGCGATCGGGCCCATCCCCGCCGGACCCTCACGTCTCCGCAACCGACCGGGGGGCTTCATGGTCTCCACCGGCCGCGGCGGCGAGGGCGCCAGCTACGGCTGGGGAGAAGCCGCGGCCGGCGGCAGCTACGAGCTCCGCTTCCGCGCATCGGCGGGAAGGGCGAAGGCGGTGTCGATCTCCTTCGCCCTCGGCGACGCGGTCCGCGGCGGCGGCCCGGCAAGCCAGGCGCTCCTCGGCCCCCGCCCCCGCTGGTTCGCGCTCCGCTGGCACCCCCGGCGGCGGGCTCCGCACGCGCGGCTCTATGTCTGGCAGCACTCGCGCGCGGGCGCGAGCTTCGTGCTCAGCGACGTCAGTGTCCGCGCCCGGGCGCCCGGGCGCCCGGCGCACCTCGTCGACGTCCCCGACGAGCTGCGGGGATCGATCTACTCCCACATGGTCGCGGCCGTCGAAAACGCCGAAGCCCGCTACGTCCGCTCGCGGCTCGACGCCTCGAAGCTGGCGCTCGAAGCCTTCGGGTCGAGTCCGCTGTGGGGCATCGGCTGGGGCACCTTCCCGGAATACTCCAACGAACACCTCGACTACGGGCAGCTCGCCGCGCACGACGAGTACCTCTCCATCGCCGCCGAGCTGGGCCTGGTCGGGTTGCTGCTGGTGGGCCTGCTGGCGGTGGCGGTGGTCGGCGGCGTCCGGCGGGCCGGCAGGACGACGGCGGATACGGCCGCGGTCGGGGCGATCGCCGCCGCCGCGGCCGGGCTCGTCTTCGTCGAGGCGCTGCCGGTCCCGCAGCTCTCGGTGCCGGTCGCCATGGTCGTCGCCGTGCTCAGCGCCAGGCGCACGGCGCCGGGGATCTAAGCGCGGGTGGAAGCTTCGGCGTGGCCCGCCCCGAGCCGGGCGAGATGGTCCTCGACGGTGCGGCGCAGGCCATCGCCGAATGAGACCGCGGGCTCGTAGCCGAGCTGCTCGCGGGCCTGGGAGATATCGGCCAGCGAGTGGAGAACGTCGCCGGGACGAGGGTCGAGGTAGTTGGCCTGCAGATCGACGCCGGTGATCTCGCGCAGATCGTCGAGCAGCCGGTTGAGGGAGATCCTCTCACCGCAGGCGACGTTGAAGGTCATCCCCGAGACACCCTCCGCGCTTCCGGCGAGCAGGTTGGCGTCGACGACGTTGTCGATGTAGGTGAAGTCGCGGGACTGCTCGCCGTCGCCGAAGACGATCGGCGGCCTCCCTTCGAGCAGGGCGGTGATGAATTTCGGGATCACCGCGGCGTACTGGGAGAGCGGGTCCTGGCGCGGACCGAAGACGTTGAAGTAGCGCAGCGCCACCGTCTCCAGGGCGTAGACCCGAGAGAAGCTGCGGCAGTAGCCCTCGCTGGCGAGCTTCGCCACCGCGTAAGGGGAGATCGGCTGGGGCGCCAGGTCCTCCCGCTTGGGCAGCGTCGGGTCGGCGCCGTAGATCGAGGACGAGGAGGCGAAGACGACCCGGCGCACCCCGCTGTCGCGCGAGGCAAGGAGGAGGTTGAGGGTGCCGATCACGTTGGCGGCGTTGCTGGTCAGCGGGTCCTGGATCGAGCGCGGAACCGAGGGCAGCGCCGCCTCGTGGAAGACGACCTCGCAGTCGCGAACGGCGTTATGGACGCGCTCGTAGCTCTGGATGTCGCCCTCGACGATCTCGACTTCGCCGTCCAGGGGGGTGAGGTTCGCCCGATTGCCGGTGGAGAAGTTGTCGAGCACTCGGACCTCGTTGCCGTCGGCGAGCAGCCGATGCGCCAAGTGCGAGCCGATGAAACCCGCGCCTCCCGTGACCAGGACCCTCATCCCGGCAAGGGTATCCGGATCGGCCCCTGCCCGCGGCCGCGGGACGCGCCGCCGTGACGGCGACCGCAACTGAAAGACTCCTCGCCGGCATGGGAACCAACAGCGCATCGGAAACCTCGATCGCCGGCGCCGGCGATCCAGCTTGGCTCGGGGACCTGCTGGCCGACCCGGACGGCGGCGCGGCGCTGCGGCTCGACGCCGCGGGCGCCCACGCCGGGGAGCGGCTGCTCGCACCGCGGGTGCGCGGCGTCCTGCGTTTCGTCGAATCCGATTCCTACGCGCAGAGCTTCGGGCGCGAGTGGAACTGGTTCAACGAGACGCAGCTCGACCGCCCGGCTGACAACCGGACCGAGTCGCGTCAGACGTTCGCCGAAAAGACCGGCCTGCAACCGGAGGACCTCGCGGGCAAGACCGTCCTCGACGTCGGCTGCGGAATGGGCCGGTTCGCCGAGGTGGCCTCCTCCTACGGCGCCAACGTCCTCGGGGTCGATCTCTCCGCCGCCGTCGACGCCGCCCACGGCAACCTCGGCGTGCAACCCAACACGGCCTTCGTGCAGGCCGACGTCTTCGACCTGCCGCTGCGCGAGGGGTCCTTCGACCTGATCTACTCGATCGGCGTCCTCCACCACACGCCCGATACGCGCGGCGCCTTCCTGCAACTGCCGCGACTTCTCAAGCCGGGTGGCCGGATCGTGATCTGGGTCTACACCAGCGAACGCCGGGTCGGCTATGCCGCCTCCGACCTTTACCGCCGCTTCACCACGAAGATGGACGACGAGCGGCTGCTGCGGCTCTGCCGGGCGGCGGCGCCGGTCGGCGGCTTCTACCGCACGCGCTTCGGTCGCTACCTCTCGCCCCTGCTGCCCGTTTCCCACCATCCGGATCCCGAATGGCGGGTCCTCGACACCTTCGACTGGTACGCACCCAAGTACCAGTGGAAGCACGACTGGCCGGAGGTGGAAGGCTGGTTTCGGGAGGCCGGGCTCGAGGATGTCCGCCGCCACGAGGTGCCGGTCGCCGTCTCCGGCCGGCGCCCCGCCTGAGCCTCCAGGTCAGCCGTTCCTGAAGGCGTAGTAGGCGGGCTTCGGATGCCCGTTCCAGGTCAGCAGCCCGCGGTTGACCTCGTCGCCCTGCGGGTTCGGGGCTTCGTCGTAGAGGTCGAACCAGCCGAGCGTGTAGATCCGGTGCCAGCTGCGGGTGATCTTCAGCGCATCCGTGAGCCAGTGTGCCGCCGTCCTCCTGGAAACCCAGTAGTTGAATTCGAAGTTGGCGTGATCGGTGGGCAGGAAGTACTCGGAGAGGAAGAGTCGCAGCCTGCCGGGGTTGCGCCCGGCCCGCGAGAGGTAGCGGTCGAGGTATTCGGCGACCACGTCGAGATCGCAGAAGTCGGCGACCCCGCTGGTCGGGTTGATCAGCCCGGTCGTCAGGTCGGGACGGCGGTAGCCGAACGGATTCTGCCCGTAGAAGTCCATCCGCGGCGGCTTGCCGTTCGGCAGCTTGAGCCCCTTGATGTAGGCCAGCGGGCGGATGTCGCCGCCGCTGAAGGTATTGCCGCCGATCACCAGGTTCGTCGGGCTGACCGCCTTCAGGGCTTCGTAGGAGGCGTCGAGGATCCGCGCGTAGAGTTCGGGCCCGCGCCGCTGCCAGGGGGTGAGGTTGGTCCCTTCGACGTGGGCCGCCAGCGGCATGAAGTTCGCCCGCCGCGAGGGCTCACCCCAGATCTCCCAATAGTGCACCTGCGGCCAGCGCCTCGAAGCCGCGGTCATGAAGTCGGCGTAGTTCTGCGGGTTTTTCGGCGCCCAGCGCCAGGGGCGGCCCCCGTTTGCCCAGCCGGGGGCGCCGGAGACCTCCACCACGACCTGCATGCCGTGAACCTGCGCGTTCTCGATCGCTTCTTCGACCGCGGGGGTCCACTGGTAGGCGGGATCGGCGGGGTCGGTCGGGTCGGCCGGGCGGGTCGGAGCCACGCGGGACCAGTTGATCGTGATCTCGTAGAGGCCGGCGCCGAGAGCTGCGTATGTATCGAAGGCCTTGGCGTCGGCGGGCCCCCAGATCAACTTGTGGGTATCGGGCGCAGCCGCGGCGGTGCCACCGAGCGAGAGGAAGGCCGCGACGGCCGCCGCCGCAAGCAGGACGCACCTCAAGGCACCGGCCCAGCGACTCTCTACAGTTTGGCCCACCGAAGTCCGTCCCCCTGCCATGCCTGCCGTGACCGAAACTCCTACGAAGACGCGGATAGTAGCCGCCGCGGTCCTCGTCCTTTTCGCCGCGATGGGTCTGGTGCTCGCGGCGCAGGCCAGAGCCGGCGGTGTCCACTTCGACCCCGAAAGCCCGGCCGGCAAGGAGTACGCGCTGCCCCTGCAGCAGGCGCGAAACGAAGCGCTCGGCGGCCCCGGCAAGGGTGACGAAGGAGGCGGCGGCGGAGGCACGGGCATCGCCGCGCCCCTCTTCGGCGTCGGCGTCGGCGGCTCCCAAGCCGGCCCGAAATCGGAGGCGAGCGCCGGGACCTCGCCGGCCCGCCAGCCGGGCTCGAACGACAAGGGCAAGGAGAAGACGCCCGAAGGCGAAAGCGACGCCTCCACCGTCAAGGCGCTCGCAAGTGCCGGCAACAGCTACCCGGCCGGGCAGGGCCTGCTGATCCTCGGCGGCTTCCTCCTCCTCGGGATCGCCCTCGGCCTGGGCGTCCGCGCCTGGACCCGCGGGCACCCCCAGCCGTCTTGACATCGAGCCTTTGAGATGAACGGGTCTAACCCCTGAAATCAGCGTTTCGCCGGGGTCGAAACCGACTGGAAGGCCAGGACCGCCGTCTGGCCCGGCGGCGCCGACCTCGCCCCGACACGCTTTATGAGCGGGTCCAGTCCGGGAGGTCAGCGCGCCGTCGTTTCCGGGCGGCCAGGAATTTGTCCCTAAGGAAGGCAAGCAGCAGCCACGCGGCGCCCATGCCAAGCCAGACCGCGCCGGTGCCGTATTTGGCCTCAGCGAATGCCCAAATGCCGAGGGCGGCATAGGCCCCGCTAAGCACGATCCCCCCGATGCGGAACTGGCGCGAGGTCATGCGTCCGATGGTACTTCTAATCCCCAGCTCCCGGCAGCATTTGACTTTAGGCCCCCGGCCTAGCTTCGGTCAGCTGTCCGGCGTGCATAGATTCGCGCGACTTACTGAGGGGGCGCCGGCTTTGACGCTTGGCGGTCGATGCTGAATATCGCTCCCCAGCGACCATCGGGCTGAGGAATGTAGTGCTTGACGCATCCGCCGAGCCGGGGTTCCGTCGCGCGCTTCGGCCTCGCACAGGCGCAGCGAGTCAACCCCGACGCCGTTGGCCTGCAGCTTGCGGACCGCCGGCTCAATAGCCGCCCGCGTCGCTTCACTCGCGCGCCCAAGATCCTCGGCGAGAGCCCTCTCGTCAACGCAGATCGAAGTGGGTACCCCCCGCCCTGTCGCTGATCGACTACCCCTCGCCGTCGGGGAGCTGCATCATCGGCCCGTCCTCGCGCCAGAACTCCTCAGACTCAGTCGGCGTCATCGCCCGGGTCCCGGTTCGCTTGCGAATCTCCTCGATCGAAGCCGCGTTCCGAATAGCTCTCGGTACCACGTGCGGTACCAAAAGGACATGAGACCGGATCGACGTGATGCTCCACTCGGCTTCCGGAACGGCCTCGACGGCACTCCGATCGGCACTGTGACCGCTCGGTGACTAACCGAGTTGCACCTAGCCCGACCTCGGGGAAACAGGCGTGGCGGGCACCGCAGACGACCAGTCCGCGACCACGAGGCCCGTCACGCCCGCTCCCCCGCGAGTTGGCGCCCCACCGCGGACACCGGGTTGTCCTCCTCCAGCCGCTCACGGAGGAATCCCCACTCAGTTCGGGCCAGCCGCCGAACCTGCCAGTAGAGGTCAGCGATCTCGGCATCGTGGCCTGTCACGGCGAGGAGTACGGCGCGCTCCGCTGCCTCCCGACTGGCGCCGTCCGGCACCGCGTCCGCGAGGAGCAGGTTCAACTCTTCCCAGAGCCGTTCTTCGTACCGTTCGGTTACGGGCCTGATCGTCATGCCGACTTGTAGATGAGGGCGGCAACCCGCCCGACCTCAGCGACCTTCACCATCGCCTCCCGAATCGGTACTGGCGCCGAGTCGGCTCGCCCCTCATGTGCCGCTGGGCTTCGCGAACGATGCGGATTATGTGAAGCCCCTCGTTCTGGATCACCCTCACCCTCTCCTTGGTGACGCCGATCTCGTTCCCGACCTCGTGCAGCGCGTGGAGCTGGCCATCCAGCATGCCCGAGCGCATCCGCAGGACATGAGCGGTACGGTCGTCCAAGTCGAGAAGCTCCGCCTCGCCGAAGGTGTAGAGCGTCGGCGTCCGCAAGCGTGAGAGAGAGATTTGACGGGGCACCTCAAACCGGCAAGAGGTCGGCGTCGAGCAGGCGGTCGCGGTGGTACTTCACTTCGGCTTGCTTGACGTCCCTGTACTCGCGGGTCTGCCTGAGTGCCAAGGTCAGTGTCTCCACCGATAGGGGTTGGCTTTTCATCAGGTTGTGCATCTCCAGGATGCGAAGCCTGAGCGGGTGGTTCAGCGCGTGTGTTTGAACAGTTTCGAGACGGCGACGGTCGGGTCCTGGTCGCGGCATAGATCCTCCTTGTGGCGACGGTGCATACCGAACATCTCCTGTTGAGTCCGTCACCGTCAAACTTGTGCTGTATCCCCACTTGTAACACCCTATTTACTACACGTTGTGAGATCACTAATCGTTTGAATAGCGTTTGCGAGTCTGGTGGGACCATTGAAGCTGGCCCCACGGAGACTTCTGCTTCAACTTAGATCGCCACTCTGACTGGTGTACTCCACGGCACCCAACCACTCCCTGCGAGCGAACACCCAGAGCGCCGAGGACATGCCGAATAGAGGTTCCACAAGGCAACGAGCGGAGCCGCCTAACTCTGGACGGCTCCACCCTTGATGCGCACCTAGCCGTTCTTGCTCATCGCGGCGGGTAGCGCGTTCTGCATCTGCATGAGCTGCATGGGTCTCCACCTCCCTTCGTCGCTCGTGGACGAAGGGAGGATGGCCCATTGCTAAAGAGATCGACAGCGATACAGATTCGGATTGTGGTTTAGCCCAGTGTTTACTGCCTAACATTGCATTGGTCAGAGGTTCAACTGCAACGGAGGAAAGGGGGTTTGGCAGGTGAGCGGCAAAGATCCGTCGAACTCGGATTACGTCGATGAGAACATGGCTAGGGCCCTTGCGCACCCTGTCCGTGTCCTGATCCTCGCGGAAGTGAACAAAGGGGTACTCAGTCCAAAACGGTTTGCACAGCGACACGATCTCGTGCTGCCGAACGTGAGCTACCACTTCCGCCAGCTAGAGAAATACGAATGTGTCGAGGTCGTAGCGGAAAAAAAGGTGCGGGGCGCTGTCGAACACTTTTACAAAGCGACGCGCCGCGCCCTATTCGACGGGAGGTGCTGGGACAACCTGCCGCAGAGCGTCAAGGAAGAGTGGAGCGGCGATACCTTCGGCAACGTCCTCAAGAGGGTGTCAGACGCCATGGCTATGGGCACCTTCGATGCGAGGAACGAACGATTCCTGGTCTGGAACAAACAACTCCTCGATGACGAGGGCTGGAAGGAGATCGCTGAGATCTACCGCAAAGCCGCCCACAAGACGGCTTCCGCCGAAAGGAGGGCTAGGAAGCGCGTAGAAGAGTCTCGCAAGGAAGGCATCCCCAGTACCTGGGCCTTCTTGTTCTTTCAGTCACCGTGGTTGGAGGAGCCTGCCGAGGACGCGGAGGATGAGCAGAAATGACGGCGGAGTCCCGACCAGAGGAGGGATCGGCGATTCTGGAAGGCAGCTAAAGGTTTCGCCCACAACCCCGACCCGTGCGGGTACTTGATGAGCGATTCCCGTTCCCCGGCCAGCCGCTCTGCCCTCTCTCGGCCATGCGGCTCTGGGGTCGACGATCCCTGCCCCGCCTAACGCGTGGTCCGGCACCAAGGGCGGTACCAAACCTCCCGTCCATCTTGCTTCTCGGTGCCTGCCTTCACGGCGCGCTCGCTTCCCAAGCCGGCTCTGGAAAATCGGGGAGACAGGATTTGAACCTGCGACCGCTCGGCCCCCAGCCGAGTGCGCTACCAGACTGCGCCACTCCCCGTGGGTCTTTCATTCTGACGGATCGGCGGAGCGGATGCCTATGGGGAGCATCCTTGCGTCGACTGCGGAGAGGGCGACCCGATCGTCCTCGAGTTCGACCATCTGCGGGATAAGAAATTCTCGATTTCGGAGGGTCTACAGGGCCGCCGCCGGCAGGACGTCCTCGACGAGATTGCAAAGTGCGAGGTAGTTTGTGCAAACTGTCATCGGCGCCGCACCGCAAAGCGGGGCGGCTTCCGCCGTGCGGCGGTAGCTCAACGGTAGAGCCTCGCCCTTCCAAGGCGATGACGCGGGTTCAAGTCCCGTCCGCCGCTCTCTTCGGGACCTAGACGAATAAGCGCAGCGGGGCGTTGAGACATCGCTCTGTGCTGCCGATGAGGACACCGATGCGCGTGGCAAGAATGAGACGTGGTGCGTTCCCCCCGCCATGCCGGAGGAAAGCGACCGGGGCAATGGCGCTCCTCGTCGGTGCCTTCATCTTCGTCGGTTGCGGTTCGGACAATTCCGCCACGACCCCTCCGGGGCCGAGCGCTGAGTCGAGCTCGAACGGCTACGTCGACTGGCCGCAGTTCGGGCGCGTCCCGGCTCGCACGCACTACCTGCCGGAGAGCGAGCGGGCGCTGGATCCGCCGTTGAAACAGGCGTGGTCGATCAACACGCACGCGCTGATCGAGTTCCCGCCGGCGATCCACGATGGCGTCGCCTACGTGATCAACAAGTACGGCAACGGCAAAGCGGTGCGGCTCAAGGATCGCAAGGTGCTGTGGGAACTGAACATCCGGCCCAGCGACAAAGGGAAGCCGAACTTCGTCACCGCCCCTACCTATTACGACGGGGCGATCTACGGAGCCTTCCTCGACGGGCACGTCGCCGCCGGCGATATCGCCACCGGCAGGAAGCTCTGGGTGCGGAAGCTGGACGCCCACCTCGAATCCTCTCCGCTCGCCGTCGGCGGGCTCCTCTACCTCGGCACCGACACCACCAACCTCGCCGCCCTCGACGCGAAGACCGGCAAGACGGTCTGGAGCTTCAACTCCCCCGGCGCGATCAAATCCAGCCCCAGCTACGACGACGGCAAGGTGTTCGCCGCCGACTACCAGAGCTCGATGTACGCTCTCGACGCGAAGACCGGCAAGGTGGCCTGGCGGACCAACACGAGCAAGGCGCCCCCCTACGGCAGCGGCGGCTTCTTCTCCTCCCCGGCCGTCGCCTTCGGCCGCGTCTACGCCGCCCGCGACGACGGCACCGTCTTCGCCCTCGACGAGAAGACCGGCAAGGTCGACTGGTCCTTCGACACCGGCGATTCCGCCTATGGCTCGCCCGCCGTCGCCCGCGTCCCCGGCACGCCGCCGAGCGTCTACATCGGCTCCGAAGACGGCCGCTTCTTCGCCCTCGACGCCCGCACCGGCAAGCCACGCTGGCGCTACGACGTCGGCGGCCCGATCCCCGGCACGGCGACCGTGATCGGCCGCACCGTCTACACCTCCAGCTTCAAGACGCGGGAAACGACCGGGCTCGACGCCCGCACCGGCAAGAGGGTCTTCCACATCAAGCAGGCGGGCTACACGCCGATGGTCTCCGACGGCAAGCGCCTCTTCCTGGTCGGCTACTACGACCTGATCGGCCTGGAACCGGCCAGGCGCTGACCTACCGGATCGGGCTCTGGACCGCGCTCGGCTCGAGGTCGAAGATGCGGAAGTCGGCGCCGATCAGCGGCTGGGCGACGTTGTGGACCGGGGTCTCGCCGATCATCCCGTCGGGCGAGCCGGCGTGCGCGTGCCCGTGGAGGACGAGGTCCGGCCCGTGCTCGAGGATCGGCGCCGCCAGCCGGTCGCTGCCGAGGAAGACCCAAATCTCCCGCGGCTCCCCCTCCAGCGTCGCCTCGATCGGCGCGTAGTGGAGGAGGACGATCCGCAGCGGGCAGGTCTCGACCTCCCGCAGCCCCCGGTCGAGCGCTTCGACTTCGGCGCTCGCCTCGGCGTAGACCGCCCGCAGCGAGGGCTCGCCGAAGTCCGGCAGGTGACGCGGCGCGAAGCCGCCGACGAACCCCTTGACGCCGACGATCCCGACCTCGACCTCGCCGACCTGGCAGACGGCGGCGCGCCGGTCGAGCACCTCCACCCCGCCCGCCTGCAGCCGCCCGAGGATCGCCTCGGCCTGGTCGGCGTGCCAGTCGTGGTTGCCGAGCACCGCGTAGACCGGCACCGCGGTCGCGGCGGCCGCCTCGCAGAGGATTTCGGCCTCCTCGAGGCGGCCGTGGCTGGTCAGGTCGCCGGCGACGAGGACGAGGTCGACGTCGTCGCCGAGCTGGGCGAAGGACTCGACCACCGCCTCGCGGTTGGAGTCGCGGCAGTGGATGTCAGCGGTGGCCGCGATCCGCAGCTGCCCGTCGCCGGTCTCGGGTGCCATCGTCGGCTTCCCTACCCGGGTTTGCGAAACGTTTACCGCGGCGCCCGCCGGGGCAGCGAGAGGGGGCATGGCTGAGGGGCTTGGCAAGAACGAGGTCGCCGACCAGCTGACCGAGAGCCTCAAGCGCTCAGTCGCGGCGTTGGAGGAGCGGGGCGTCCCCTACCTGCTCGGGGGCGGGCTCGGCTGCTGGGCCCGCGGCGGACCGCCTTCCTCCAACGACATCGACCTGATGGTCAAGCCCGAGGACGCCGAGCGCGCCCAGGAGGCGCTGGCCGAGGCGGGCATGCGCCCCGAGACCCCGCCCGAGCATTGGCTGCGCAAGGCCTGGGACGGCGACATCCTCGTCGACCTGATCTACGAACCCTCGGGGATGCGGATCGACGACGAGGCCATCGGCCGCGGCGAGGAGATCAGCGTGATGGCGATGCAGGTCCGCGTCATGGACCTCGGCGACATCCTCACGACCAAGCTGCTGGCGCTCGACGAGCACAGCGCCGACTACCGCGACCTGATCCTGATCAGCCGCTCGCTGCGCGAGCAGATCGACTGGGCGGCGCTGCGCGAGCGCACGGCGCACAGCCCCTTCGCCGCCGCCTTCTTCACCCTCGCCGACCGGCTCGGGATCAGCCCGGCGGTGGCAGCCGAGCCATCGGGACCCGGCAGCGGGGCCTGAAGCCCGAACTCCTACCGCCGCCCTTCAGCCACCCAGCCGGACGCTCAGGCCAGACGCGCCTCGAGCTCGACCTCCGGCACCCCCGCCAGCGCCCGCGACACCGGACAGCCCTCCTTGGCTTTCTGCGCGTAGGAGCGGAAGGCCTCCTCGTCGATCCCCGGCACCGCGCCCTCGACCTCGAGGTCGATCCGGGCGATGGTCGGCGCCCCCTCGACGTTGCGCAACTGCACCGCCGCCCGTGCCCGCACCGAGTCCGGCGGGTGGCCCTCTTCGCTCAGCAGGAGGCTGAGCGCCATCGCCAGGCAAGAGGCATGCGCCGCCGCGATCAGCTCCTCGGGATTGGTCCCCTCCCCCTCCTCGAACCGCGACGAGAACGAGTACTGCCCCTCGAAGACCCCGTCGCCGACGGTGACGGTGCCGCCGCCGCCTTTGAGGTCACCCCTCCACTCCGCGCTGCCGATCCTGGCCGCCATCCTCGCTCCCTTCTTCAGAGTACGAACCGTCGTTACCCGCTGCGGCCTGCCCGCAACCGCGGGCCGATCGGCAGCGAAAGGCAACGGGGCAACTAGGATTCGAACCTAGAATCGCCGGTTTTGGAGACCGGTGCCTCGCGCTGGTGACTGGCTCTACAGAGCCGAAAATTTGCGCTTTTGCAGCTCGGGAGAACGTCAGGGGGAATGAACTCCAAGCGAAACCAAAGACGAGGCCGCCAGCTTCGTACTCCTAATTGCTGGCGAGGGGGGTATCGCCGGCGGAGGGTCGCTCGAAAGGAACTTGTCGAACAGGACTCGGGCGAGCGCTCAAGCTCGCCCGACAGCATCCGACGACGATGGCCTTAGCTATCGCGGCAAGTCCTGCCACGCCTCCAAACCGGCCGCACGAGCAAGCTCATTGACAGCTCGGTGAGCAACCTCAGAAAGCTCGTCTTTGTCGGGCGGAAGAGTCAACTCGATGCCAATTTGAATGTGGTCGCTGGGTACTGCTCGACTGCCGGCGCGCTGATGAGTAAGTCCGACCCCCTGAAAGCCACGAACCAAGACATGACCGACCGCCCGTCCGTGCGCTCCGAGCCCTCGAAAGAGCTTGGCAGCCGCCGAGAGCAACGACTCGATCGTCTCTTCGACTAACTCGGGCCTAAGCGTCGTTGATTGAGCATGAGCGAACTCGATCCGAGTTGCGAGGACACCCCCTGCATCGGCGATCACCGAGGTTTGTTCCCCCATCCCTACCTGCGTGGTCGTGAACTTGAATCCGCGTTGATCAAATTCGCCCTCGCTATGGCGATAGGCAGGGTTGGGCGGAATCGGAGCATCAAAGAGTTCCCGTGACGCCTCCCGCGCTTCACGTCCGAACTGGACCGCCAAGAGCCGGTCGGCGAAGCCCTCCGGTCGGGTTAAAGGAGCCAGCCGAACGACGAACTGGCGGGGCTTGGGCGTCAGGTCAAGTGATTTCGACTCAGCTTCGACAGGCTCGATCTCCCCCAGGGCATAAGGCAAGGTGTGCAGGCGCTCACGAGCATCGCGGCGGGCGTGCTCGCCGCGCTTCGCCAGCTCCAATAACTCGGCGTGGGACTGGATGCGACGCAGCCCGCCTGGCTCCCGAATCGGAACCGACCCGTCGCCGATCACGATATGAGGCGTGTCGGCTGACTCAAGGACCCTGATTACCCCGATCTTCAGGCCGTCGAGCTCGCGGATATCCGCCGCGTACGGGGGAAGGGGATCAACCTGACGGCTCACTTTGTGCCGGATCTTGTCGGTGAAATCTCCTGCTCCTGGCTCATAGCCTTTGAGCGCACCATCATCAGCGACGCCCACTAAGAGCCAGCCGCCCAGCGTGTTTGCAAAGGATGCCATCGCGGGTCCGAAACCCCCCTTTGGCTCCTGCTGCTTTCGCTCGACAAAGAGAGACTCGCCCTCAGCGATGAGTCGGCGCAGCGACTCCTCATCGAGGTCTGCCATCGACAGCCGGCGAAAGCTCACGTCGGTCACCGCCCGAGCATTCCAGAAAGGGGAGCGCGAGCGCGATTGCGAAACACTCAGGCGCTCCGGCAGTGCGTCGGCGCTCCGCACCTTCCACGGAAGGACAGACCTTCGAGGCGGATCGATCACCGAGTCCGAATCGCGAGATCTCATCCGGGCGGAGCAACCACGGGGAAAGGGCTTCTACTTCAGTAAGTATCGCCGCGCTGATTGAGCGAGTCGCGTGGCGATCTCATCGCTCCCAAGGCCGAGCTCTTGGAGGATGCAGGCCCTCACGACGAACCAGAGTTTGTTCATGTGAATTACGAGGTCCCGGCCATCGGGAACGTCATCGTCCGGTGGTCCGTTCGGATGGGTGTAATGGTTGCGAGCGGCCTTGACGCGCCTAGCGAACTCGATCGCCTCCCCAACCTCGCAGGCGGTGAGCACGTTCGGGCCGAGGGCGGCGAGAATTGCCTCTACCTGGGCGACAAGCCGCTTCTGATTTGCGTTGAACAAGGCACCTCGAATCCACTCGCCATGCTCCTCATCGAACTCGGGTGGCAGCAGATCGGTTACTTCGTCCACGAGGATGCGGTGCTCGGCGGTCGGTCGGTACTTCGAGTCGAATCGCGAGCTGTAGTCGAAGTACAGCTCAAGGCAACGCGAGAGGGAAAGAAGATGGTCGGTCCAGGTGCCCTGCTCGCGGAAGAGCTGGAAGTTGACGACGTGATCGACGAGATCGTGCGCTCCTTCAAGCAATGCACTCCAGCCGGTGACGATCGACTCGACACGATCCTCGATCTCGGGAAGCAGCGCGAGCGGGAGGGTGCGGCCAGGCGCCGCCGGCTCAGGCCAGCTGGCATAGAAATCCACCCGGTCAGGGTTGCCATCCGCGTAGATATGCCCAGGTCGAAGGGGCTGATCACACAAGAAGGCGAACAAGCACAGATGCTCGACCAGGAGCCCCGCCCACTCGGCGAGCGGGCGGGGCGCTCCCGCAAGGACGAGCTCGCCGTACCAGCGCAGTCTCACCTCGGGAGAACCTCCATCGTCGACTTCGACCCCCTCGCGGAGGTCCAGCCGCAGGGCGTCGGTCTCAGCGGCCGAGCGAAGGGCACCTCTAGAGCCGAGCTCGACGGCCCGCTCAGGCCTCAAATCGGGGCCCGCGAAGAAGCCCACTAGCTCGGGGCAGCGCAGCTTGGCCTCCTCGTAGGCGCGTCCAGGATCCGAGCTACCGACGACGACACTGTTGACCGTGAGGGTGATCGGAAACTGCGGCTGCAGCGGGGCGCTGAAGCGGGTCGAGCTTACGAACGAGTCGAGCAGACAAGCGTCGATACCGCCGCCCTTGCCGTCAGACAAGGTGACCCCTATGGGGTCTAGGGAAGGCTCGCTCTGGAGTCGGGCAAGGTCGGGGACGTCCTCAAGGAATCGGACCCGGCCGGTGTCAGACGGGTTGGGAAGGCGCAGGAAGCCGCTGGCGTATTCGGACTCGTTGAGGAAATAGGCGCAATCCACCTCATCTCCGTCGGCCTCCAAATATGGACGTTGCTTGACCTCCATCCGCTGCAGTGATGTTCCCGCATCGAGCGGCGCCCCCGAATGCGTTCCAACTCCGATGCGTCTGCCGCATCACGCGGCCTCCCGATCGGCCTGGTAGCCCATCGTGATGCCGCCGCGCCTAGGCGCTAGAGGGATCTTCTCTCGCGCGCAGTGCGGCGGCGCCTGCGGGATCGATGGCACAAGCCCACTCGCGTTCGCTCTCGGAGCGCAGGCGTCCCAGCACATCCCGCAACTGCAGCGTGTCGGGTCCCACCCGCAGACGTCCCTTCTGGAAGCGGCTTTCCGTCCAATGCCCGTTGGCGCAGCGGTACTCGATCGCAACCCCTTGGCGATACGAAAGCGTAATCGAGGACTGTTCAGCCGCGCCAATCACCGTGATCCCCTGGCGTCCTCACCACACGCGAGAAGGTTCCATCGCCATGATGCAGGGTGATCCACGCGGTTCCCGCTTCGATGCATCTCGGCGGCTCGCTCCATCCGAGCACCCGCTCGACCTCGGAGCGCCCGTCGGTGGTGATCGCCTCACGTACGCGACCCGGTAGGGCCTCGATCGCTGATGCGGCGGCGGAGCCCGTCACGGCGAAGCGGACGCTCTCTCGCTCGCCTATCTCCGACGCGAGCTTCCAGAGGCAGTCGTGTGAATCCCCGGTGGCCGGTAACCCAACCGGCCCCTCTTGAATGGTTCTCATAGGGAGAGGATGAAGTAGCAGCCGGACAAAACCGCACCCGGATCAAGCCTGTGGCGGCGGTTCTTCTGGACGCTCCGGATCGACCAGGCCGAGCAGGAAATCGTCGGCGCCCTGGAAGTGGTCGATGAAGCGCCCGCGATCCCAGCGCTGCCACTCTGGCGGCACCTCAGCGCCTCGGACTCGTTCACGAAGGCACCACATAACCGCCCCCGAGAGCACGTCGGCCAACTGCACCGCGACGCAATCGCGAGAGTCGACCGTTTCGATCTCCTCTCCATGGAGCGGGTACTCGAAGTGCACGTCGCCGACGTCGAAGGTGCTGGATTCGATTTCCCGATCCGAGAAGCGCAGCAGCAGTTCGTGCCAGCGGCGGACGACTCCCGAATCGTCGTGGACAACCCGGAATGGCTCCCGCAAACGCTGGGACCAGTGGTGCATCTGCTCGACGAGGCCGGTCAGTGCCGGCTCGAGCGCATCCCTTCCAGCGTTGACAAGCTCGGTGAGGGAGGCTGCATCATCCGGAACGGGCTCAAACAGGATGCCGACGGGCTGACCCGCGGCAGAGGCTTTCACCGCGGCGAGCGCGGCGACCAGCTCGACAATCCGCTCCTCCTGCTCGGGCCAACGCACGGCAGCGATGAAGGCATCTTGCCATCGCTTCCAGTTCTCCTCGCCAGCCTCCCCGGGGCCTTGGCGCTGCAGGCCAGAGGCAAGCTGGCGGTGCATGCCCGTGGCGTAGAACTGGTGGGTGTTTGCGGCTCCGGGCTCCCAGAGCAAGTCGACCATCTTTCCGGCGACCATCCAGTCTTTGTCGACGGGGACGACACGGGAGCTCTGAGGGTCCAGTAGTCCTGACTCGAAGATCTCCGCAAGGATCTGTCGTCCCATCCGGCTCGTCCGCAGCCGGGAGAACTTGAGCTCGGCATAGGAGGTACCGTCGAGGAGCGCGGCGACCGGGCCGGCCACCTCCGCCTCCGGTCGCGCCACCGAGGCTAGGGCGTAGACCGGCTGGGCGGGGTCGAGGAGGTTCTCGCCGCTATTGCCGCTCTCGTCGAAGGCAACCTCGAGCATCAGGACACCCGCACTCGCGCCTCGAGCATCAGCGCGTCGTAGACGACGCCCGGCGTCGACAAGCGCGCCGGAAACGAACGAAGTACCTCCCGCATCGCCCGACAATATCCGAGCTCCACCGACGTGCCGCCGTCTTCGCCACGTACCGTGCTGGTGATGGCGAAGATCGTCGACGGCGTGCCGAAGCTCAACTTTCTGGTCGAACAGGCCCATGCGGCCGCCACTCTGGCGGACGCCATTCCTGACCCGGCTGGCAAGCGGTTCGCCGCCAGCGGTGTCTTCGTCGCCCTCGATTCCTTCTTGGCGCTGGCCCGACAGACCCGCAACGCGATCCCCACCAGCAAACAGAATCGCTCCGACCTTGCGAAAGCCAAGGCATCCCTAAACGAACTCGCCGATCGCGACTGGGGCCCCTACGGTCCGCTCCGCGACCGGCTCAGCGCCCATCGCCAACCGCTCGACAGCGACGGCGTCGGTGCTTGGGCAGCCGCAAACGAGCTATGGGCAGAGATCGACGCGCCGCTGATCGGCGTCCTCTGCGACGACATGGCGACGATCTACGCGATGCTGGCACCGCACTGTGGCGGCGCGCCATTTGCCGCGCCAGCGCTTTCCCCCGCCGCTGCCGCGGCGCTCGCCCAGGCGCCGGGCTTTCAGCCGCGCGAAGGAGTCTCGATCGCCTCCGGCAGCTTCGGCGAGACGATCGCAGCGACGATCAGCCCGCTGCAAGGCGGTGAGGTCGGGCAACGCTTGCGCGAAATAGGCGACACGATCAACGCCTTCAACTGCTTCGCCGAAATTAGCCAGTGCGTCACCGCTGAACTGCCGTTCGGGCGAGCGGCGCTTCGCAGTGCAATCCTCGAGGCGGCGAACATCATCGAGCTCGTCTTCGAAGTCCCAGGCGGCCGCGCCCCTGAGAACTACTTCGAGCCGTTGGTCGACCTGATCCCGTCGAATTATCAAGAGGCCGGCGAGCTGCGCCTCGAGCGTTCGCGCTTGCGCGACGCCGACATACAGTGGCTACGGGGCCTTCGCAACTCCGTCGCCGGTCATCTCGACGCGGAACAGCCACTCGCGCAGTTGCTTGCGGCCCTCGATGCCTCCCCACCGGCGCGTCTCAACGGGCTTTTCGGTGCGGTCTGCGAAGCGCTTACGTCGGTGGACCAACGGCATCCGATAACCCTCCTCAGTCCGCTTGTACGCCTCTATGGGAAGCGACTACAGGGGGTCGAGCGCGTAGACCCGCCGGATCTCAGCCATCCGTTCGACGGCTAAATGTCGAGCAGGCCGAAGGATGAATCCGCAGGTGCCTCCCACCTCGGCCGGGACGCCTTCTCACGGGGAACACCCCGGGAACGAACGTCAGGCGGATGCCAGACGGCGATCGTGGGTGATGCCACTCCATTGCCTACCGGGGGTGGTGCCACGCTGATGCTTCACCTTCGGCGGACGCCAGATGGTCGAGCGAGCTCGCCGTGATATCGCGCGGTTCGCGGGCGCTGGCGAAGAAGTAGCACCTAGCTTCGATGCCCTACAAGCCGACGCAAAGGCCATGAGAACTGCCTATTAACGTGGATTGCCACCCCTATATAGAGGATCGTCAGCACCGCTCCGAGAATGAATGCGGCCAGGCCCATCCCATCTAGCTGGCAGAACTGGGTAACCGCGAGATAGCCGAGACAAGCACTCGGAACCACACCGAAGAAACCGTACGCGAACGGCATCACAAGAAGGTTCTGAGTGCGTAGTCCCGCATCGCCATCCCAGAGAATCGCACTCACCGTGCGCTCCCAGCTGGGCAGCTCCTCGATTCCAGCCAGTTCTGCAATCGCTGGCCAGAGCTCGTCTCGAATGTACTTCGCTATGTAATTGATGAAGCGGGCGTTATCGGTGTGAACGAACCCGAGCACGCTCGTCACCAGCGGCACGACAGTTAGGAGCGAGACATCGGCCTGCTTGGAGACGACAACTCCGATGATCGCGCTCACGATCGTCCCCGCCCCGAGGATGAGGGTCAGTTGAGATCCGATACGGCTCGTGATCTCGCTGCGGAGAGCCGTGAACTCGGCGATCATCGCTTCAACAGCTAGGTCTGGAGACCCTTGCTCCCTTGCGGCCTGATCGCGCGGGACTGGGTTCATTTAGCCGCACACTAACATGGTGGTCGGTGGATTCCCCGGCGGGTGAGACGACTGCTCTCTTAGAGCTTCGTGCCGCCCTGCGAAAGAGGATAGGCGGGGCACGGCCAAGCGCCTACCAAGTACCTGCCTTCCTGCTCGGCCAGAGCCACAGGACTCAATTACAGGACGTGGGCGATCCTTATCGCTTCTATGTCGATGCGTGCGATCGAATTCTTGAAAGCGCCCCCACGAGCGTCTCGCGTGCGCGTGGACTTGCCGAGGGAGATGTGGTCTACCTCTCCTTCATTCGGAGCTTCGCGGCGCTGGACAAGCGCATCGGCAGCGCGCTCAGCCAGATTGCGTTTCTCCCTTTCATACACGACGTTCTCGGCGCGACCGCCTTCATCTCACTGCCAACGGGCGCAATCGGCCGCGCCAACCGCCGCGGAAGACGCGGATCCCCGTTCGCTTTGGCCGACCCCTTCGCAACCGATCCCTCGCTCGGCGACCCATTGATCCCAGAGATATCCGCACACGAGCAATATCGAGCGCTCACGCAAGCATGCCAACTCCTAGGCATGAGGTCCGGGTCGATCGTGCCGACGGCAACGCTATCCATTGACAGTCCGCTGGTACGCGATGACCCTCATCTCGCCTTCTGGTGGGAGGCGGATCCCCGCGAACCCCTTTCGACGATTCCGTGGGATGCCGGAGAGACTGCAGCCATCCCTCGATTCCTGCCGCACAACCCTCGGGTGACGAGGCGCCGCTTCTCCGATCCTCCGGAGCCGCCGGTGCGGGAAGTGTGCCTTGGAGACGACGAAAGGTTCCTGGTCGGCCGTGCCCAGGACGGTCGCTCCGTAACCGTGGCGAACGCGTTCACCGATGTTCATCCAGATGACAGTGACTACGCTGTCTGGCCGGATGTGGCGATGCTCAACTACACGTCGCTACGGTACCCGTACTTTGGAGGAGCGGACACCCACTCGATCTTCGACACCTCTCGTCCCGCATGCTCGCTGATGGAACGGATCATCGAGTGGCGTCACGCAGAGTTCGGGGAGGATGTCTTTCTGGTCGATCTGAGTGCGAACATTCCCCCCTCTTTGCTCGATGGTGCACGCTCTCGCATTTCCCGAGCCGGCGGTCACGCCACTTTCATTGGAGAGGAGCTTTGGAGCTTCGATGCGAAGAACACCGGCCTTGACGCCGTGGTCGGCCCTCTCCCTTACTGCGTCAGCGCCCATACGCATAACCCAGCAGTGCTCGTGGAATCCCTGCGCCACCACCTGCAACTGCTGGCCTCCCGTAGCGGCAAGAATCCTTATCTAGCCGGCCTTGCCAACCACGACACCATGTCTGTCCTGCCCGAGTACGCTGCGCTCCTATCCACGTGTTACGCCTTTCTCCCAGGGGCAGTAACTCTCATCTTCTCTGGTTCAGAGTGGCACGCCCAGACGATCACGAATCCGGAGTTTGGGCTCAACACCACGCAACAACTGCGAACCCTGCGTCGCACCCTTGGATCAGATGTGCGGGGGCTGTTCAATGATGTCCCGCTGTCGTGGGATGAGCTACCGGGCAATTTGCTCGACGGCCCTGCAGTTGCATGCCTCCCTGCGCTCTACCAGCGGCTGACGCGTTTGCGGACGATGCTGCAAATTGACCGCACTTGGACTTATGAGTTCTGGGTCCCTGAGCCCAGTGACCCAAAGTGCTTCGGCTACGTGCGCAAGAGCAAGAAGCGCAACGCGAGCCTAGCCCTCGCGGTCAATTGGGGCGAGAACCCAATCGAGCTTTGGAACCCACCTGAGCCCGAGCTCCTACTCGAAGTGTCGGCCTCAGGTTTCCAAACTCCGCCGAAGACGGGAGGTCGGATAAGGCTGAAGCCAAATCGCACTTTCGTGCTCGTCAACTTGGAAAATGGATCCCTGGATTAGACTGGTCAGTGGAGCTCAAAGCTCGCTACGGGCGTGCTTCGCGAACCCGCGAACTTGCGGGATCAGCTGAGAACCGCGATCTCGCAGTTGATGCCGCTCGCACGCTTCATCCGCCCATCGGCGGTCAGCAGCACCGTGTCGAGCGCCTCGGCGAGGGCAACGTAGGAGGCGTCGTAGGCGCTGAGGTTGTCGCGCAGCTCCCAAACTCTGGCGAGGAGCGGCAGGTGCGGGACGCGCCGGAGGGGAAGCGCGGCGAGGTCCGTGAGCGCCTGCGCCGACCGGCGCTCATCGAGTCTCTTCGCCCTCGCCGCCCGGCGCAGGGTCGAGATGACCTCCAAGTCGACCAGCTCTGGCGCTGCAAGCTGCTCGCCGCGGAGGCGCTCGCGGGCACGGTCGCCGTCGCGATCGTCATCGGCGAGGGCGGGCGCGAGGACGGATGCGTCGACGACGATCACGCTGCGCGCTGGCGATCTGCGCGGAGGCTCTCGACGGCGAAGTCAAAGCCGAGCGAGCCGCCGGCGCGACCACCTGCTCGGTCCAGAACCTCTTCCAGCGTCTCAGCCTTGGCCGCCTGGGTCAGCTGGGCCAGCAGGTACTCCTGCAGCGATTGCCCTGAGGCGGCTGCCCGCTTGCGCAGGACCCGGTGCACATCGGGCGGGACGTTCTTGATCTGGACGCTCGGCATGGTGAAACCTCCGGAAATCAGTGTAGCGCCACTTTGGCGCCAACACAGGCACTTTGGCGTGAGCGGTGCCGAGGAGGGGCGACGGCTTCAAACCGTGGCCCTCCTCGGGCTATATCTTGGAGGTCAGGCGAGTCGAGCGGGGCAGCTAGGACTCGAACCTAGAATCTTCGGTTTTGGAGACCGACGCCTTAGCCAGTTTGGCCACTGCCCCGTGGGAGAAAAGTAGCGGCTCGCGGGCTCCGAGCGTCGGCTTCTAGCCGTTGCAGCCAGGGACCTCTTTCTCAACCGTGGTCGAGCGCTCGATGAGGAACTTGTCGAGCTGCTCCCTGGCGCGTTCGAGCTCTCCAGGAAGGACGTGGGTGTAGCGCTGCAGCGTTATCCGCGCAGCGCCGGCCTGGAACTCCGGCGTCCGGTGGCCCATGATCTGCGAAGCGACCTTCGGAGTGACGCCAGCGTGGTCGAGCCAGGTCGCGGACGTGTGCCGGCACTGCTGGAAGCCGATCGGCTCCTTCCCGAGAGCGAGCCAGCGGTCGCGGATCCGCTCGCCGACCCGCTCGATGGACAGCTTGCCCTTGCCGCGCTTACGAGGCGGCTCCACCACCGCGCCCTCGGTGGGCTGCCCCTGCGCCAGCCACTCTTCCCGCAGAAGCTTCCAGAGCGGGGCGACCAGGGGGACGACCCGACGAGAAGAGTCTGATTTCCGGGCGGTCGGGTCCACCGCAAGTTCCATCACCCCAAGCTCGAGATCGACGTCAGGCCAGGCGAGGTGCTTGATCTCCTGGCGCCGTGCGGTGCCGTAGGCGGCAAGCGCGTGCGGGATCGAATCGCGCAGCGCCTCACGGGCAGAGCGCGTCTTGCCCATTTCTTCTTCTTCGGGAGTAGGAAGACGAAGCGACCGCAGCAGCTCGGCGAACTCGTCGGGCGGAGCGATCCGCTCGCGACTCTCGCTCGACTCGTTCAGGGCGGGGAGACGGACTCGCTGGGCGGGATCGTGGCCGGTGAGTTCGCGCAGCTGCCCGTAGGCATACATCGAGCGGATCGCGTTGACGATCGAGCGCACCCGCGAGCCGGAGAGATGCTTGCCCTTCTTGTCGACGAGGACCTGGATCTGGCCGTTGCGGACCTTGTCGGCCTTGCGGCGAAGAAGATCCTCGGGCAGATGAGCGAGGCTTTGGCGCAGGTCTTCGGCAGAGCGCGGCTTATAGGGGCGACCGCGCTTGTTGAGGGCGACGCCCTCCTCGACGTCGGCGAGGAAGCGATCGCGAAGCTCGCGGAGCGTCAGGCCGGGGCCGCTCGGCAGCTCGCCGCGCTCCACTTGCTTCTGAAGCTTCCAGCGGGCTTCCCTGGCCGCCCTGGCGCTCGAGAGCCGCTCGGTTTTCCGCGTGCGCCCCTTCTCTCGATCCCAAGCGCTGCCCCAGTACTTGCCTTTGCAGTTGCACTTGCTGCGATCGGTCTCGGCGATACAGCCCTCCTGATGGCGCTTGAAGACGCCCTGGAAGCGCGTTCTGGTGTCGATGCCGGGCACCAGTCACTCACCTCCTCGCAAGCACCGGAGCAGATGCCTCGCCCTCGATCCAGCGCTCGAGATCGGCCGGTCGGTAGAGCCGCAGCTGCCCGGAGTACACGCATGGAAGGTGAGGCTGGACGTGGCGCTGAAAGTGACTCAGGCTGACGCCGAGTGCCCGCGCTGCCTCCTTGCGGGTGACTAGAAGGCGGAGCGCCATCAGCGCCCCTCCCCTTGCCCGCAGGGGTCACCGCCCGACCGGCGGCTTGAGATTTTTATGAGCGTCTGCATCGGGATTCCCGAAGCGACAAGCCCGCGCCCGGCCCAGGCCAGGGCACAGCTCGCCAGCCGCCTCACCACGGGCATCGGTTGAGCGACTGCGTCCGAGAGGGCGCGGGAAAATCGCGAAGGGAATCCCGATGCGAGACCGCGACCCGCCGCACATACAGCGCCTACATCGAAATGCCCTAGGTCCGGCCGCGTCCTCATACAGACTAGAAATGGCCTACATCGCGTTTTCGCCCCGGCAGCTCGCGAAGGCAGGGAAGGTGCGACTGCCGGCTCAGATTTCGGATCGACGCGACTCGCTCCTGCCTGCCCGGGCAGTCAAGAAGCTAGGCCACGGGAAAGGCCATGACCGATTCGTCAAAACCGCAGGGGGACTCCGGGCGCCACCGTAGTCCGAGCTTTTCCATGGCACTCACAGATGGGCGTTACAGCTCGCCGCGCACAGAACTAGCCAGGCGAGCCACGGCCACGGCGGCGACCGCCCCGGTCCTGTGCTGGCAGCAATGGCACGTCGCCTCATAGGAGGCGTTACGTAATCCCGAAGCATCGAACGAACCCCGCCTCCCCGAATTCAAAGCGGTCGGACGACACCGCAACCGCCGAGAGAACGCGGCAGGGCGCAGTGGGCGAGACCTGGCGATATCGTGGCAATGGGAAGCGTGATTACAAAGCAGGGATAGGGAGCGAGGAGATGGAGGGCTCAGGGGCCAACCCACCGGGGGGCGGGGAACCCGAGGACGATGGCGGCGGGTACTCGACTGGCCAATACATCCGCTGGTTCGCGGCCCTTGCCGTGGCGATCGCAGGCGCCGCCTACATGCTGGTGGGCGGTGCCGAAGAGACGCTCTGTCACGGGTCGGTCGCGACCGCCAGCCCGGAGGTCGTGAAGGTCTGCGGGGCGCCGGGCCTGACCCAGCTCCTCCCCTTCGTGCTGGTGATAGCCGTGCTCCTCACGCCGGACCTAAGCGAGCTGGCGATTCCCGGCCTCCTCTCGATCCGGCGCAGGCTTGGTCAGCAGGACGCCCGCCAGGATCGCCTGGAGTCTGAGCTCGTAAGGGTCGAGCAGCGGGTGGAGCAAAAGCAGACCCAGAACGCCAGCGCCAAGATCGAGCTGATGCTGGCCAGTGAGCGGCTCGACCGGGTAGGCGATGTCCTGGTCGTGCAGTCAAAGCCCGAACCCCCGCCTCCCAGCGAGCCGGAGGAGACGCCCGGCGAGGAGGATGAAGGCGGCGGCGCACCAACGGATCGGCCACCGGAGGGAGATGGTGGCGGTGGTGGTGTTGGAGACGCAAGCGCGCCTCCCGAGGAGGGCGACGACGAGAAGCTCGGCGCCTGGGCGATCGAGGCCGGCACCAAGGATCGTGAGCCGCTGACCCTGCAGCTGCTCTATCTGGCAAAGAACATCGAGCAGTACGCGACGATCTCGCGGATGCGCGAGGTCGATCCGCGGGAGCGGATGGCCGCCCTGACCGAGGAGCAGCAAGAGGTCGTCGATCGGTGGTACGTAGTCTTCCGCGAGGAGATCGAGTTGGTCCTGCGGGTACGGAACGAGCTGGCCCATCGGCCGATCGGCATCGGGATCGAGGAACTTCGGGAGGCAGATCGGGTGGGCCGCAAACTGCTGCGCGTCCTCCTCAACGGCCTCGGTCTCTCGACCGAGCCGATCGACAGATTCGAAGAGGGCTGACCGCGGAGGAGGGTCTGGCCGAGAGGTCGGTGCTTCCGGGTGTGTTGGACATCTGGTGGTCCCGACCTCCTACCTGATCGATAAGGCGCCGGAGAGAGGTAGACGGGTCGCCGAGAGGAACGCCTCGTGGAGGTATCTTCGTGGCGATGAGCGAGGAGGAATTCAGCATGCGGATCCCGGTCGACTCGGAACGGTTCATACGACGGGAGTGCCCGACCTGCGAGCGCGAGTTCAAGTGGCGCATCACCGAGGAGGGCGTGGAGTCTGCCGAGCCCGGCGAGAAGGACTACTTCTGCCCCTACTGCGCCGTGCCGGCGGAGAAGGGAAGTTTCTTCACCAAGGCGCAGTGGGAGCTTGTCCAGACGATGGTGATGGGCAGCGTCGCCGAGCAGTTCGGCGAGAGCCTCTCGGGCCTCGAGCGGAGGGCGGGCCCGATTCAGATCTCGGTAACCCACGACCCGGCACCCGAGCCCGAGCCGCTCCCCGACGAGCCCGACGACATGCGCCGGGTCGACCCGGCCTGCCACCCGAAGGAGCCGATCAAGGTGCTCGAAGAGTGGAGCGGCCCGGTCCACTGCCTGAGCTGCGGCAACCCGGTCTAGTTGCCCTCGGGTGGCAGGGCGTCGCGGAACACGGCCAGGGCCTCGGCGGCCCTTCTGCCGACCTCCTCGGTGGCGTCACGCAGCATCGCGTCCGCCTCCACGGTGCCAACCGGAGCCGAGCGCTCCTCGGGACCCCACATGTAGTCGGTGCGCGAGGTCTCCGGATCGCCGACGTCGACGAACGCCGCATGGTTGAGCCCGCCCTCCTCATCGATCCCAAGAGCCCTGGCAATCCGTAACTCGTAGCGGTTGTAGTGGGGTCCGACCCCGAGTCGGGTGGTGCGACGCCAGGTCTTCAGCAGTTCGGGACGGCCCATCTCCTCGAGCAGGAGGATGTTCCTGGTGAGCTCGTCGGGAGAGCCTTCGATATCGGTGCCGGGATGGGCGGCGCGCAGGCCCTCGTTGATGGGGGTGGTGAGCTCGCGGAGAGTGTTGATGGATGCGGAGAAGGCGTCAAGCATGTCCTGACGACGGTCTTCGCCGGCGAGCTCCTCGGCTAGGCGACGGCGGATCTCGCCTGCCACATCGCCCGGTTCGAAGGCGATCGAGGCGTCCTGGAGTTCGAAGAGACCGCGTAGCTCCGTGGCCATCTCGGTCATCGTGGGCCTGGCGGAGGGATCGAGGCGGGTCGCACGGTCGATCAGCCGGTCGAGCGTGGCGGCCTTGGAGTGGGGGCGGAGGTCGGCGAGAGAGTAGCCGCGGGAGCCCTGCGGCTGGTGGCCCTCGATCGGATAGGCCTGTTCGGAGCCAAGGACCCAGGCGGTCTTCGCGAGGGCATAGACGTCGGCCGGGAAGGGGTCGGCCTGGGCGGGGTTGCTCAGCATCTCGTAAGGCATGTAGTGGACCGGACCGAGAGGGCGATCCTCGCGGGTCAGTTCCTCGGCGTTGGGAAGCGCGACCAGACCGAAGTCACCGACCAGTGCCCCGCCGTCGGAGCCGTAGAGATTTGCCGGCTTCAGGTCGCGGTGAGCGAGCTGGTGGTCGACCGCCAACCGCGAGAGAGTGTCGGCCACGTCGGCCATCGCCTCGATGACCGCGTCGAGTGGGGCCTCCGCGAGGGCGACACGGATGCTCTCGGCGAGCGGCATCGCAAGCCAGGGGCGAGCGCCAGCGGCGAGATCCTCTGGCAGATCGGCGGCGAGCAGCGGCAAGATGCCCTTGAAGTCACCGATATCGCCCAACACCCCCACCTCGGCGGCGAAGCGGCGATAGGGCTCACCGCCCGGTTTTCGACTCTTCAGGATCTTGAGCGCGACCGGCTCGGGATACTCATCCGAGGTCGCTTTGAAGACAACGGCATTGCCGCCCTCGCCGAGCTTCTCGCCCAGGAGCCAGGGCCCGAGCGTCTCTCCTTCCTTCAGCGCCATGGATCGATCCTAGCCCGCCGGAGAGGAGGCCTCCAAGAGCTCGAGGAACTGACTCAGGGAACGGGCTCACCGGAGATAGCATCGTTCTCGTGGCGGAACCCAACTGGTACGTATTCCTCTCCCACGGCTCCCCCGATAAGCCGTTCGTGAGGCGCCTCAAGGCATCGATCGAGGCCTGCGGATATCGGACGTGGATCGACGAGAACGAGATGTTCGCGGGCGACGCGCTCCCGGCCCGGGTGAGTGCGGCGTTGATGAATGCCGGCGCCTACATCGCCGTGATCTCGCGGGACTCGGTCGAGTCGAAGTGGTTCGATTACGAGCTCCAGATAGCGACGGGACAGATGATCGGGGGAAAGCTGCTAGTGATCGCGGCACGGATCGACGAGACCGCCATCCCGGCCGAGCTCGAATCCCGGATCTGGGCCGATTTCCGTGGTGACTTCGAAGATGGCCTGCGCACGGTCCTGGCTGCTTTGGGACGAGCGGTCGAACGTCGCAACGAGAACAGCGAACCACCGGGGGAAGATCTAGTCGCAGACAGCGGGCTCTTCAATGCGTCCTCAGACCGGGCGAGCCAACTGGAGGAGTTGTTGGGCGAGCGCGTGGCGGACGTGGTCGGCGCGACGAGGCTCTTCGAACTTCAGACCGAATCGATTATCGACGTTCCCTCCGCGCAGCTGTTGGACTTCCTCAGCCATGTTTCCGTCCTGGTCGCACGCACCGAGTTGACGCCTGCCGAACAAGGCGCCCAACTGTCGAGCGCGGAGGAACATCTGATCAGGGCCCTCCTCGAAGGGCCCGAGAAGCACGTCGGGCAACTGGTCGCCCAGCTCGAGAAGCGCAGGAACGAGCTCGTCCGAAGCGATTCGCCATCGGGCGCGGGCGGCGACGGTGCACGCCCGGACCAAGACATCGAGGCCAAGTGGAAGCGGATCAAAGAGGGAGTCGCCGAAGCCCGCTCGGGGCGTTTAGCTTGCGACTGGGACGGCGCGTTCGCGGCGATCAGTCGTCTGCACGAAGTCGCAGTTCTTTGTGATGAGCTCGCGGTCCAGCTTGATCGGCATGGGTAACGATTGACCCAGGTGAGCCCCGATCGCCGGCACACCCCGCAGAGAAACGGGTCGGGGGTCTTTCCGTGCGTTCGGCGGTCTTGGTCGTCGACACCACTGGGTCAAAAGCGCATCGGCCGACTCGACCGTCGATGCACCGCCACGAAGCGGATCTAGGCTGCCCCGGCCTCTGTGGATCCCCGCCGGGGGGAATGTCGGGGGAATGAAGGGTACGAAGACCAGCTTTTCGCGGACTCTCGCTGACCTTGATTGACCCTCCGGCCGAAGAGGCACGGACACCGCTCGATCCCGCTCCTAGAGCCAGATTCCGCCGTCCCATGCCGAATAGCAACCTGAGGGTGACAAGAGACCGCAATCGGATCCGCCCGGTTTGGAGACCGGTGCCTTACCAATTTGGCCATTGCCCCAGCAGCACTGATCGTACCGGCGAAGTGCGGGCGGAGGGACTTGAACCCCCACGGGCCGAAGCCCACCAGGACCTAAACCTGGCGCGTCTGCCAAATTCCGCCACGCCCGCGTGGCTGGGCCGTGCGGCCCTTAACGCGCGGCCAACTGCGGCGCGTCGCTGACAGATTCTATGATCGGACCGTGGCAGTAGGAGAGGTGAGGCCCGGCTACGAACTGTGGCGACCCAATCGGGAGAAAGCCAGTTCGGTGACGACCAAGTTCGTCGTCGTCCTGCTGCTGGCGGCGACCTCGGCGCTCGCGGCGCTGGTGACGATCGGCGGCTGGTCGCTGCTGAAGGGCGGCAGCGGGATGGGAATCGTCTGCGCGGTCTATGCGATCCTCTACGCCTTCTTCGCGATCATCGTCGCCCGCTGGAACCGCGGCGTGCTGCCGGTGGCGGCGGCGCTCTCGATGATCCTGGCGATCTTCTGCGCCGTCGGCGCCGAAAGCTGGTTCAACCGCGACCGCAGCGGCTTCGACTCGGCCGTGCTCAACTCGTCGCTGATCGGCCTGCTGGTGATCCTGCTCGGCCTGCTGCAGATCGTCCTCATCGCCGCCGCCCTCTACGCCTTCAACCAGGAGTGGCACGTCGAGGAGGAGCGACCGATCGGCTCCGGCGAGGACTACGGTGCCGGCGCCCCGGGCAGCGCCCCCCAGCCTGCCTGATCCCGCTCTATCGTTCAGGCGGAGCCGGAGTGGCGGAATTGGCATACGCGATCGACTCAAAATCGATTGCCCTTGCGGGCTTGTGGGTTCGAATCCCACCTCCGGCATCGCCGCGGCACGGCTAGGCTGACGCCGTGAACGTCGCCTCGGGGGAGCTGCTGTGGGAGCCGTCGGCCGAGCTGGTCGAGCGCTCGCGACTGCGCGAGTTCACCCGCTGGCTGGAGCGCGAGCGCGGCCTCGCCTTCGGCGGCTACCACGAGCTCTGGCAGTGGTCGGTCGACGACCTCGACGGGTTCTGGTCGGCGATCTGGGAGTTCTTCGAGGTGCAGGCCGACGGGGAGCATGCCCCCGTCCTCGGCTCGCGCGAGATGCCGGGCGCCGAGTGGTTCCCGAACGCCGCGCTGAACTACGCCGAGCACGTCTTCCGCGGCAAAGCCGACGACGAGGTGGCGATCGTCCACGCCTCCGAGCTGCGGGATCTCGGCGAGCTGCGCTGGGGTGAGCTGCGGCGGCAGGTCGCGGCGGCTGCGGCGGGATTGCGCGAGCTCGGCGTCGGGCGCGGCGACCGCGTCGTCGCCTACCTGCCGAACATCCCCGAGGCGATCGTCGCCTTCCTCGCCACCGCCTCGATCGGCGCCGTCTGGTCGAGCTGCTCGCCCGACTTCGGCCCGCGCAGCGTCATCGACCGCTTTGCTCAGATCGAGCCCAAGGTCCTCTTCGCGGTCGACGGCTACCGCTACGGGGGCAAGGACTTCGACCGCCGCGAGGTGGTGGCGCAGCTGCAGGAGGCGATGCCGAGCCTCGAGCGCACGATCGTCCTCCCGTACCTGAGCGCGGAGCCCGACCTCTCGCCGCTGCGCGAGGCGCTGGCCTGGGAGGACCTGCTCGCCCGCGGTCAGGGCGCGCCGCTGCGCTTCGAGCGCGTCCCCTTCGACCACCCGCTGTGGGTCCTCTACTCCTCCGGCACCACCGGCCTGCCGAAAGCGATCGTCCAGGGCCAGGGCGGGATCCTGCTCGAGCACCTGAAGAAGCTCCACCTCCACGTCGACGCCCATCCCGGCGATCGCCTCTTCTGGTTCACGACGACCGGCTGGATGATGTGGAACTTCATCGTCTCCGGCCTGCTGACCGAGGCGGCGATCGTCCTCTACGACGGCAACCCCGGCCACCCGGACATGAGCGTCCTCTGGGACCTGGCCGAGCGAGCCGGGGTGACGATGTTCGGCACCAGCGCCGCCTACATCGGCGCCTGCATGAAGGCCGGGGTCGAACCGGGCAGCGGCCGGGATCTCAGCGCTCTGAAGGCGATCGGCTCGACCGGCTCACCGCTCTCTCCCGAGGGCTTCGACTGGATCTACGAACACGTCGGCTCCGACACCTGGCTGTTCTCGACCAGCGGCGGCACCGACCTCTGCACCGCTTTCGTCGGCGGGGTCGCGACGCTGCCGGTCTACCGCGGCGAGCTGCAGGCACGGGCGCTGGGGGCAGCGGTCGAGGCCTGGGACGAGGACGGGCGGCCGGTGGTCGAGGAGGTCGGCGAGCTCGTCGTGACCGAGCCGATGCCTTCGATGCCGCTCTACCTCTGGGGGGACGAGGACGGCAGCCGCTACCGCGAGAGCTACTTCGAGATGTTCCCCGGCGTCTGGCGCCACGGCGACTGGCTGGAACTGACCCGGCGCGGGACGGCGGTCATCTACGGACGCTCGGACTCGACGATCAACCGCGGCGGCATCCGCATGGGGACGAGCGAGATCTACCGCGCGGTGCTGGGGATCGAGGAGGTCGTCGACGCGCTGGTGGTCGACCTGCCGCGCCCGGGGACCGACGGCTGGATGCCGCTGTTCGTCGTCCTGCGCGAGGGGGCCGAGCTGGACGAGGAGCTGCCGCGGGAGATCGCCCGGCGGGTGCGCGAGCAGTGCTCGCCCCGGCACGTTCCCGACGAGGTCTTCCAGATCGAGGAGGTCCCGCGAACGCTCAGCGGCAAGGTGCTCGAGGTGCCGGTGAAGCGGATCCTGACGGGGACGCCGGTGGAGAAGGCGGCGAGCCGCGACTCGCTGGCCAACCCGACGGCGCTCGACTACTTCGCGGCGATGGCGGAACGGCTCGCCGGCTGAGCACGCTCTTCCGCTTCCTTCGGAGGGATTCCGTGCTGGCCGCTTGCCGTGGAAGTCAGGTGGCGGCCACGGCCGCCCGTCCCACGAGGACCCTTGCGGTCGCGCGCAGGACCGCCAGCACGTGCTCGGGTTCGTAGCGCACCTGCTCGTGCGTGAAGCGCAGCGGCGTCAGGCCGGCGGCGGTGTGGGTCTGGTCGCGCAGCCGGTCCCGTGCCTGCTCGGCCGGGGTGCGGTGATAGCGGAGCCCGTCGGTCTCGACGACCAGGCCGAGGTCAGGCCAGAAGAAGTCGACTTCGAATTCGTTCACCCACCGGCCGCTGAGCGGGGTCGGCAGGCCGGCCTTGCGCGTGAGGGGCAGGAAGCGCCGTTCCAGCTCCTCCTTGGTGAGCCGGAAGGTGCGGCGGTCGAGGATGAAGCGGAGCCTGGCGGTGCCCGGCTCGCCTCGGCGGGCCTCGAGCGCATGGCGCAGCCCCGGCGGATGCACGAGGTTGTATTTGTCGGCCTCGTTGATCATCCGCTCGATGCCAGGGCGGTCGAGGCGGAGGGCGAGGTCGATCAGCGTCTGGACCGGCGTGGTGACCGGAATGCCGTACTCGGTGGTGCCATCGGGAGGTGCAAGGGACGGTCGACGGTGAATCCGAAGGCCGGGACGACGTCGTTGAAAAGGGCTGGGTAAGGAGAGCTCCACTACGTCATGGTCCTCAGGCCCGATTCGCCACAGCGCCGCGGCGCTTGAGTGGCTGAGCACAGCGCAATCGCCGCAAGCGATGACCGCAGCCATCCAGCGCCCGTGGTCGGTGACATGTGGCCGGCCCACCACGTACACCCCGCGATGCAGCGGGTGCAGGCGTCCAGTCCTGATCCGGTGGTAGATCGCCTGGGGCGTGTATCCGATCTTGCGCAGCTGCTCGCTGGAGACGACCCCGTGCTGATTTAGGGCCAGATTCCAGGCCCGCTGCGCCATCAGAGCCCTTTCTCGCCTGCGCTCGTCAAGCGCCTGCTGAGTTGACCTCGCCATAGTGAGGTTAAGTCAGCGAGCGCCCGGAACTCTCCCCCCTGCCCTGCTGCTGTTTGTGGAACTTGGGGCGGTTCAGACCATGCCGAGGCCGCCGCTGACGCCCAGGGTCTCGCCGGTCACGTAGCTGGCGTCGTCGGAGGCAAGGAACGCCACGGCCGCGGCGACCTCCTCGGGCTGGCCCAAGCGGCCCATCTGCGTGGCGCTTTTCATCGTCTCGATCACCTTCTCGCCGATCTCGCCGAACTCCTTGGCGCCCATCAGCAGCGGGGTCTCGATCGGGCCGGGGGCGATCGCGTTGGCGGTGACGCCGTAGCGGGCGGCCTCGCGGGCGATCGCCTTGGTGAAGCCGATCACGCCCGCCTTGGCGGCGGAGTAGGCGGCCGAGCCCTTGGAGCCGACGCGGCCGGCCTCGGAGGCGATGCTGACGATGCGGCCGTAGCCGCGCTCCTGCATCCCCGGCAGCGCCGCGTGGGTGCAGTTCATGACGCCGCCGAGGTTGACTTCGAGCGTCTGCCCCCACTGCTCGGGAGTGACGTAGACGAAGAAGCCGAAGTTGTCCATGCCGGCGTTGTTGACGAGGACGTCGAGGTCGCCGACGGCACCGACCGCGCGGCGGGCGGCCTCGAGGTCGGTGACGTCGAGCTCGACGGCGTGCCCGGCGATCTCGCCGGCCACCCGCTCGGCTCCCTCGAGGTTGAGGTCGCCGATCCAGACCTCGGCGCCCTCGGCAGCAAGCCGGGCAGCGGCCGCGGCACCGATGCCGCTCGCCCCGCCGGTCACCAGCGCCTTGCGTCCCTCCAGCCTCATGGGGTCAGGAGCATAGACTGCCCGGCCAGACCCTTCGAGCGCCCAATACTTGAAGCGCTCTAAATTTGACTTTCTCAAATTTTGGCTAGTTCAAACGAACCGATTCCGATCATTGGCGGGACCGGCGCGCTCGGCGCCGGGCTGGCTCGCCGCTGGGCCAAGGCGGGGGCGGCGGTCGTGATCGGCTCGCGCGCCGCCGACCGCGCGGAGGAAGCTGCCGCCAGGGTGCGCGAGGCGATACCGGGCGCCGACGTCACCGGCCTCCAGAACGAGGACGCCGCGACCAGGGGTGAAATCGTCTTCCTCACCGTCCCCTTCCGCGCCCAGTCGGAGAACCTCAACAACCTGCGCGAAGCGCTGCGCCCCGGCCAGCTGCTGGTCGACTGCACGGTCCCCCTGGCCGCCGCCGTCAGCGGCAAAGCGACCCGTTCGCTCGGCGTCTGGCAGGGCTCAGCCGCCCAGCAGGCGCAGGAGATGGTGCCCGACGGCGTCACCGTCGTCGCCGCGATGCACACGCTCGCCGCCCCCACCCTCGCCGACCTCGACGCCGAGCTCGGCGAGGACGTCCTCGTCTGCGGCGACAAGAAGGCCGACAAGGCGCAGGTCGCGCGGCTGATCGAGGCGATCCCCGGCCTGCGCGCAGTCAACGCCGGCGCCCTCGAGATGGCGCGCATCGTCGAGCAGCTGACCCCGATGCTGATCTCGGTCAACAGCCGCTACAAGACCCACGCCGGAATCCGCCTCACCGGCCTCCCCGACGGCGACCACTGGACGTGACGGCCGCGCGGGCATTCAGCCGACCGGAAGGCCGGGCGCCGCGGTCGCGGTGCCGGCGGGTCGCCTAGCGGTGCGGGTCGCCCTCCTCGCCGGCGGCACCGGCGGCGCCAAGCTCGCGGCCGGGATGCAGGAGGAGCTCGGCTCCGACCTCGCCGTGATCGCCAACACCGGCGACGACGTCGAGGCGCTCGGCGTCCACGTCTCCCCCGACCCCGATCTCGTCACCTACTGGCTCAGCGGCGAAATCGACGAGGAGCGCGGCTGGGGGATCGCCGGTGACGAGTTCACCGTCTTCGACCGGCTGAAGCAGCTGGGCGCGCCGAGCTGGTTCGGCCTCTCCGACCGCGACCTCGCCGCCTGCCTCTACCGGCGCCAGTTCCTCGAGGAGGGCGGCCGCCCGACCGACGCCCAGGCGCAGATCGCGCGCGGCCTCGGCATCGAGGCGCAGGTGCTGCCGATGTGCGACTCGCCGGTGCGCACCCGGATCCAGACCCCGGGCGGCACGCGGGCGCTGCAGGAGTACCTGATCCTCGACGGCGGCCAGCCGCAGGTGCTCGGGGTCGAGCTGGAGGGGATCGACGCGGCCGAGCCGACGCCCGAGGTGCTGAAGGCGATCGGCGGCGCCGACGCGATCGTGATCGGCCCCTCGAACCCGGTGATCAGCATCGGCCCGATCCTCGCCGTCCCCGGCATCCGCGAGGCGATCCTCGCCTCCCCCGCCCCCGTCCTCGCCGTCAGCCCCTACGTCGCCGGCCGGGTCGTCAAGGGCCCGACCGACCGCTTCATGGAAGGCCTCGGCCGCCCGACCACCGCCGCCGGCGTCGCCTCCCTCTACACCGGGCTGATCGAGGCGATGGTGGTCGACGAGGAGGACCCCGACCCGCCGCCCGAGGGGATCCCGACCCTCGCCGCACCGACGCTGATGGACGGCGCCGCCGGCCGGGTGCGCCTGGCGCGGACCGTGCTCGACTACGCCGCTACGCTCGGCTCTTGAACGCGACCGCGGTCCTACCGGTGAAGCGCTTCAGCGCGGCGAAGCAGCGGATGGCGGCCGGGATCACGGGCGGGCAGCGCCGCGACCTCGCAGAGGCGATGGTCGGCGACGTCCTGGAGGCGATCGACCGCGCCCGCGCGGTCGAGCGGACGATCGTCGTCAGCGGCGACCCGATCGCCCAGGAGCTCGCGGCCGAGGCCGGGGCCGAGGTGGTCCCGGACCCCGAGGACGCCGGACACGTCGCCGCGGCGCAGGCAGGGATCGCCAGGGCCGAAGCCGAGGGCGCCGAGCGCGTGGTCCTGCTCGCCGGCGACTGCCCGCTGCTCGACCCGCGCGAGCTCGACCGGCTGCTGACCGGAGTCCCGGGCAGCTACGTCGGCATCGTCCCCGACCGCCACGGCACCGGCACCAACGCGCTTCTGCTCAGCCCGCCGGGCGCGATCGTCCCCGCCTTCGGTGAGGGCAGCCGCGAGCGCCACGTCGAAGCCGCGCGGCAGGCGGGGATCGCGTTCGGAATCGAGGAGCTGCCCTCGATCGAACTCGACCTCGACACCCCCGCCGACGTGATCGCCCTGACCCGCGAGCTGGAGCACCGGAGGGGCCGAGCGAAGCGGACGGCACGGGCGCTGGGGATATGAGCGACGAACTTCGGGTTCTGCCGGTCGCAGGCATGCCCGAGGTAACCGAGGGAATGAAGGTGGGCGAGCTGATCGCCGAGCGGGCCCAGCTCGAAGAGGGCGACATCGTCGTCATCTCGCAGAAGGTCGTCTCGAAGGCGGAGGGACAGGTACGGAGGCTCGCCGAGGTGACTCCGTCCGAGCGGGCGCGCGAGATCGGAGAGAGGCTGGGTAAGGAGGCTGAGCTCGTGGAGCTGGTGCTCTCCGAGAGCCGCGAGGTGCTGCGGGAAGAACGGGTGCTGATCGTGGAAACCCACCACGGCTTCGTCTGCGCAAATGCCGGCATAGACAGCTCCAACCTTGCGGACGGCGGGACCGTCTGCCTGCTACCGCAGGACCCTGACGCATCGGCCCGGCGCATCCGCATGGAATTGACGGTCGCGACCGAGGGGTCGTCATTGCCGACAGCTTCGGAAGGCCGTGGAGAGTCGGCCAGGCCGAGGTCGCGATCGGCTGCGCCGGATTGGTCCCGGTGGACGACTGGCGGGGCCGGCGGGATGCGAACGGCCGCGAGCTGAGCGCGACCGTTATCGCGATTGCGGATGAGGTTGCGGCGGCTGCCGACCTCGTGCGGGGGAAGGACAGCAGCGTGCCCGCGGTCGTGGTCCGCGGCCTCGGGCGCTATGTCTCCTCGGAGGACGGGCCGGGTGCTGCCGCCCTCCGCCGCCCTCCCTCGGAGGACCTCTTTCGCTGATGCGGTTCACCCTCGCCAGCCCCTAGCTCACCTGCAACACCGCCGCCCCGCGAAACCGCCCCGCCCGCAGATCGTCCAGGGCCCGGTTGGCCTGCTCGAGGGGGTAGACCGAGACCTCGGTGCGGACGGGGACCCGGGGAGCCAGGGCGATGAACTCCTCGCCGTCTTGGCGGGTGAGGTTGGCGACGGAGCCGATCAACCGCTCCCCCCATAGGTCGGAGTAGGGAAACGAGGGGATGTCGCTCATGTGGATGCCGGCGCTGATGATCCGCGCGCCCTTCGCGCTGACGCGCAGCGCCGCCGTCATCAGCGCTCCGACCGGGGCGAAGACGATCGCGCCGTCGAGCTCCTCCGGCGGCGCCTCCCCCGAGCCGCCGGCCCACTCGGCGCCGAGCTCGCGGGCGAACGCCTGCGTCTCGGCGTCCCCGCCGCGGGTGAAGGCGAAGACCCGCCGGCCTTCGTGGACGGCGACCTGGCAGAGGATGTGGGCGGCGGCGCCGAAGCCGTAGAGGCCGATCCGCTCCGCCTCGCCGACCAGCCGCAGCGCCCGGTAGCCGATCAGCCCGGCGCAGAGCAGCGGCGCCGCCTGCAGATCGGGGTAGCCATTGGGAATCGGGAAGCAGAAGCGCGCGTCGGCCGCCACGAGCTCGGCATAGCCGCCGTCGACGTCGTAGCCGGTGAACCTGGCGTTGTCGCAGAGGTTCTCGCGGCCGCCGCGGCAGTAGCCGCACTCGCCGTCGGTCCAGCCCAGCCACGGCACGCCGACCCGGTCGCCGGGCGCGAAGCGCTCCACCCCCTCCCCCGCCTCGCGGACGACGCCGACGATCTGGTGGCCGGGGACGAGCGGCAGCTTCGGCGCGCTCAGCTCGCCGTCGAGGATGTGGAGGTCGGTGCGGCAGACACCGCAGGCGCGGACTTCGAGCAGGACCCGGCCGGGACCGGCGCTCGGCTCGGGCAGATCGGCGGGCCGGAGCGGCTCCCCCTGCCGCTCCAGCACCATCGCCCGCACCGCTCGCCGCCTAGGGAGTCGCCGCGGGCGCGGCTGCGTAGGTCTCGACGACCTCGTACAACGTCGTCCGCTGCGCCGGTTCCCGGCCCGCCGCCCGCGCCGCCGCGATCAGCTGCTCGGGCTCCAGCCGCACCCCGTGCTGCGAGCCGGCCATGCGGGAGATGTTCTCCTCCATCAGCGTGCCGCCGAGGTCGTTGACGCCCCACCTCAGCGCCTCGGTCGCCCCCTCCAGGCCCATCTTCACCCAGCTCGCCTGCATGTTGGGGATGCTGCGCCCGAGCGCCAGCCGGAAGGCGGCGGTGTGCTTGAGGTTCTCCCGGATCGAGATCTCCTCGATCCCGTGCGTCCGCCCGAGCATCGTGTTGAAAGGGATGAAGCTGAGCGGGACGAACTCGGTGATGCCTCCGGTCCGCTCCTGCAGCGCCCGGACCACCCGCATGTGGCGGGCGAGCTCGCGCGGCTCCTCGATGTGGCCGAACATCACCGTCGAGGTCGAGCGCAGGCCGGCGCGGTGGGAGGCTTCGATGATCTCGACCCAGCGCTCGACCGGCAGCTTGTTCGGCGAGATCCGCTGGCGGACGCCGTCGTCGAGCACCTCCGCCGCGGTGCCCGGCGTCGAGCCGAGCCCGCACTCGAGCAGGTACTCGAAGACCTCGAGCGGCTCCTTGCCGGAGCGCTCGCAGGCCCAGTTGATCTCCATCGGCGAGTAGGCGTGCAGGTGCAGCTGCGGCGCCACCTCCTTCGCCAGCCGCAGCCAGCGCCCGTACTCCTCCAGCGTCAGGTCGGGATGGATGCCGCCCTGCATGCAGAGCTCGGTGGCGCCGAACTCGACCGCCTCGCGCACCCGCGCCGCGAAGTCCTCCTCGGCGACCTCGTAGGCGTCGGGCGAGCGGCGCCCCTGGCCGAAGCCGCAGAAGGCGCAGCCGACGATGCAGACGTTGGTGAAGTTGATGTTGCGGTTGACGACGAAGGTGACCCGGTCGCCCGCCAGCTCCGCCCGCAGCCCGTCGGCGGCGACCCGCATCTCCTCGATCACCTCCGGCCGCGTCTCGGCGAACAGCGCCGTCAGCTCATCCTCGGAGAGCATCACCCCCTCGCGCCCCTTGGCGATCGCCTTCTCGGCGAGCCACGGCGCGACCGTCTCCTCCGAGCGGCGCCCCGAACCCCGGCGCGGGATGAACGACCAGTACTTCAGCTTGATCACGTCGAGGACCCCCTGCTCCATCCACTCCGGGTCCATGTACTGCGGGTAGACGCACAGGCGCTCAGTCAGCGCGTATCCCCGCGGCGCCAGCTCCTTCCGCACCTGATGCGGGCTCGGGAACGGCTCCTCGGGCGAGATGTGGTCGCCGTTGGCCGAGAGCCCACCGAGATCCGTCGCCCCGGCCTCGACTAGCTCGGGCCAGAACTCCGAAAGATTAGGCGGCACCTGGATCCCAACATCGGGCATCAGCCGCTTGCACTCCCGGATCAACCGCTTGATCTCGTCGATCGAGACGGGATTCGCCCAGGCGGGAAGGGACGGCGGGGACCCCCCTCCGGGAGCCTCCCCATCTGTTGCTCCCGGAGGGGGGTCCCCGCCGCTTTCCCAACGCCTGCGGGAAGCCTCGTCGGCGATCTCGGCCACCTCGGCGCCGTAGTAGCGCGGGTGCGGGACGAAGTTCTGCAGGATCACCTCCTGCAGGTGGCCGTAGCGGCTGTGGACGTCCGCGAGCGCTTCGAGGGATTCGACTCGCTCGTCCTCGGTCTCGCCGATGCCGACGAGGATGCCGCTCGTGAACGGGATCTTCAGCTCGCCGGCGGCTTCGATCGTCGCCAGGCGCTCCTTCGGGTGCTTGGTCGGAGAGCCCGCGTGGACGGTGTCCATCAGGCGCTCGCTGATCGACTCCAGCATCAGGCCCTGCGAGGCAGTCACCTCGCGGAGGCGGGCCAGATCCCCCTGGCCGAGGACGCCGATGTTCGTGTGCGGCAGCATCCCCCGCTCCAGCGCCCGTTCGCAGGTCCAGACGACGTAGCCGGTGAAGTCCTCGTGGCCCCAGATTTGCAGCCGCTCGGCCACGACCGGGTTGACCTCGGGCCGCTCGCCGGTCAGCACCAGCAGCTCCTTGGCGTTCCGTTTCAGCGCCTCGTCGAGCTGCTTTTCGACCTCCTCGGGCGCGTGGACGTGGGCCTGGTGGGTGGCGAAGGCGCAGTACTTGCAGTAGCACTGGCAGGTGCGGGAGAGGGACAGCGTGTAGTTGCGGGAGAAGGTGACCCGGCGCACGGGCTCAAGCTACTGCACGGGCGCAGTGGGCAGGCACCACCGCGCCTGGATCCTGCCCCCGAAACAAAAGCGCCACCCGGTCGGGTGGCGCTTTCGAGGTTCTTGCGGCCTGTCTCAGTCCGCCGGCTTGTCGCTGGTCGGCGTCGCCCGTTTCGGGACCGGCGGCCGCACGTGCTCCGGCGGTTCGGTCGGGGGCAGGCCACCGGGCTCGAGGACGAAGCGGTAAACCGCTGCCGCCAGCAGCGAGCCGACGATCGGGCCGGCGAGGTAGGGCCAGACGCCGCCCCAGGTGTTGCCGACCAGCGCCGGGCCGAACCAGCGGGCCGGGTTGAAGGAGCCGCCGGTCAGCGGGCCGCCGACCATGACGATGAAGCCCAGGGTGGTGCCGATCGCCAGCGGCGCCCACTCCTTGAAGCTCTTCTCCGAGTAGACGGCGGTGAGGATGACGAGGACGAGGACGAACGTCCCGACCGCCTCGACGATCGAGCCGCGGAAGTTGCTGCCGAGCAATCCGCTCACCTGAGCGGCGCCGTAATGCGTGGGGCGGCCCTCGTCGAGCAGCAGGCCCTTGGTCAGCAGGGCGCCCAGGACACCGCCCGAGAGCTGGGCGAGCATGTAGATGACCGCGTCGAGCGGCCGGATCCGGCGGATCGCCAGCGCGCCCAGGGTGACAGCGGGGTTGAAGTGCCCGCCGCTGACGACGCCGAACATGACGACCAGTCCGAACAGCAGGAAGGCGTGGACGAGGCCGACGACCGCGAAGTCTGAGCCGAACTGCGCCTGGCCGCCGGTGGACACGAACAGGACGACGACACTGCTGATGAAGAAGACCAGCAGAAACGTGCCGATCAGCTCAGCCAGATATGCGGCTAGACCTCTCTCCTGCACTCTTTCCCTCCTCGATTCCCGTGAACAGGTAAGCGGCGGCAGTGTACTCACATTCGCTGGATGAATTAGGTTTCGCGACCGCATGAGAAACGCTGTCGCGCTGCTGGCGGCCGCTCTCGCGCTCGCCGGCCCCGCCGGCTGCGGGGGAAGCGGCGCTGAACCGGGCGCGCCGAAAGGCGCGACCCTCGTGCTCGATTTCAGCCCCAACGCCGTCCACAGCGGCATCTACGCGGCCCAGGCCGAGGGCTTCTACGAAGGGGCGGGCGTCGATCTGCACGTACAGTCGCCCGGAGAATCGACCGACGCACCGAAGCTGCTCGGCGCCGGCAAGGTCGAGTTCGCGATCCTCGACATCCACGACCTCGGGATCGCCCGCGAGAGGGGAATCCCCGTCGTCGGCGTCGCACCGATCGTGCAGCGGCCGCTGGCGGCGGTGATCGCCCGCCGCGACGGCCCCGTCCACAGCCCCCGGGACCTCGAAGGCCAGCGGGTCGGCGTCAGCGGACTGCCTTCGGACGAAGCGGTGGTCGACTCCGAGGTCGAAGCCGACGGCGGCGATCCGGCCAGGGTCGACGAGGTGACGATCGGCTTCACCGCCGTCCCCTCGCTGGCAGCCGGAAAGATCGCGGCGGCGACCGGCTTCTGGAACGCCGAGGCCATCGCCCTCGAGCGCCAGGGCGTGCCGGTCCGCGTCTTCAAGGTCGACGCGTTCGGCGCCCCGCCCTACCCGGAGCTGGTGCTCTGCACCTCCGAGCATCTGCTCGAAAGCAACCCGGCGCTGGTCGACGCGGTCGTCGCCGCCACCCGCCGCGGCTACGCCTTCGCCACGGCGCACTCCCAGGCAGCGCTCGACGACCTCCTCGCCGCCAACCCCGAACTCGAACGCGCCGACCAGGCGGCTCAGCTGAAGGCGCTGCTGCCGGCCCTGCACCCGCGGCCGTTCGACCGACCCGTCCTCCGGGCCTGGGCGACCTGGGACCTCGAGCACCACCTGCTGGCGAAGCCGCTAGCCGTCCAGCAGGCGTTTCGCCAGGTCCGGTAGCTCCCGCGCCATCCGCGAGCGGGGCACCACCAGGTCGACGCCGGCCGCCTCGGCGGCTTCCCTGGTCTCGACGTCGACGTGCGAGTAGTAGCCCAGGACGGGCACCCCGAGACCGACCAGCGCCCCCGGGTTCTCGACCTCGAGGTCGGCGACGATCAGGTCGATGCCCTCCCAGCTGCTCTCCTCGATCGCCGGCACCGTCGTCACCTCGTGCCCGGCCGCGCCCAGCTGGGCCTCGACCCTGGAGCCGAGCATCAGGTCGGCGGCGATGCTGAGGACTCGCGCCATGCCGCGCCCTACCCGCCCCGCCTTACAGCGCGCGGCGCTGGCGGAACTCTTCGCGGACGCTCTCCGGCCGGCCCCACATCTGCACGACCTCGGAGCGCCCCTCGCGCACCTCGGCCACCCGCAGCTCGCCGGCGACGCGATCGGCGTCGAGGCTCTCCAGCACGCCCCGCACGGTCTCGGCAGCGGCCGCGTGCCCGAAGCTCTTGGCGACGATCAGGCGCCAGTGCCAGCCGTCGGCCTCGGGGTGCTGGTAGACCTGCGCGTTGACCTGGCTCATCGCCACCGCGGTATCGACGTACTGCGACATGTCCTCGATCCGCAGGTCGACCTCGAGGTCGGTCCAGTCGGGCGGCAGGGTGTCGAGGATCTGCTCGAAGTCGGCGACGAGGGCCACGTGGGAAGCCTAGCTTGAGCGCGGACTAGCCGAAGAAGACCTGAAACAGCAGGAAGACGTTGAGGGCGATGATCAGGGCGGCCAGCGTCCCCGCCAGCGCGGTCAGCCAGCGCGGGTTCGCGAGCTCCTTCATCACCTCTTTGTTGGCGGCGATGACCAGCAGGGGGACGAGGGCGAAGGGGATGCCGAAGGAGAGGACAACCTGGCTGCCGACGAGGGCATCGGTCGGGTCGAGGCCGATCGCCAGCACCAGCAGGGCCGGGGCGAGCGTGATCGCCCGGCGCAGGAAGAGCGGGATCTGGCGCTCGATGAACCCCTGCATCACCACCTGCCCGGCCATCGTCCCCACCGAGGAGGAGGCGAAGCCGGAGGCCAGCAATGCGACGCCGAAGATCGTCGCCGCCCTGCCGGAGACAAGCTGCTGCAGTCCTTCGTAAGCGCCGTCGATCGTCTCCACCCCGGTCAGCCCGCTGCCGTGGAAGAGCGCCGCGGCGACGATCATCATCGAGAGATTGACCAGGCCGGCCAGCGAGAGGGCGATCACCACGTCGACCTTCTCGAAGCCGAGGATCCGCTTGCGCTCGCTTGCGTCGCGGCCGACGACCCGCCGCTGGGTCAGCGCCGAGTGCAGGTAGACGACGTGCGGCATCACCGTCGCGCCGATGATCCCGGTCGCCAGCAGCAGGCTCCCGGTGCCGTCGAAGCCGGGGACGAGCAGGTGGCGGGCGACTTCGCCGCCGTCGGGAGAGGAGTCGAAGAGCTCGAAGACGAAGGAGGCGACGACGATCCCGACCAGGACCGTGATCGCCGCCTCGAGCCGGCGGAAGCCCATCTGCTGCAGGGCAAGGATCGTGAAGGCGCCGGCCCCGGCGATGATCCCGGCCGGGAACAGGGGGATGCCGAAGAGGAGGTGGAGGCCGAGGGCGGCGCCGACGATCTCGGCGACGTCGGTCGCCATCGCCACCAGCTCGGCCTGCAGCCAGAGGCCGATCGAGGCGCGGCGGCTGAAGCGCTCGCGGCAGAGCTCGGCGAGGTTGCGGCCGGTCGCGATCCCCAGCTTCGCCGACTGGGTCTGGACCAGCATCGCGATCAGGTTGGCGGCGAGGACGACCCACAGCAGCAGGTAGCCGAACTTGGCGCCGCCGGCGATGTTGGTCGCGAAGTTGCCGGGGTCGATGTACGCGACCGACGCGATGAACGCCGGCCCGAGGAACGGCAGCAGCCGGAAGCGCGCGCCGCCGCGGAGGATCCGCTCGCCGACGTCGATCCGCTGCTGCCCCGCCTCCACGCGTGTTGCCATCACACGATTTAGCCTAGCCTAAACTGTTAGACAGGGCTAAAGATTTCCCGCGCCGGTCGCGGCCGCCGGCCGCAGCACGTGCACGTCGGGCAGGTTGCGGTAGCGCTCCTCGAGGTCGAAGCCGTAGCCGACGAAGAACTCGTCCGGGATCGTGAAGCCGACGTAGCGGAGCGGCAGGTCCTCGACGAGCCGCCGGTAGGGCCGGTCGAAGAGCGCGACCGCGGCGAGCGAGGCCGGCGAGCGGAGCTGGAAGCTGCGCACGAGGTAGTTGAGCGTCAGGCCGGTGTCGACGACCTCCTCGACGAGCAGCACGTGCCGCCCCTCGATCTCCTCGTCGAGGTCCTTGAGGAAGCGGATCTGCGAGTGGCCGCCCGTGTCCTGGCTCGGCCCGTAGCCGGCGATCTCGACGAAGTCGAGGTGGTGGAGGATCGCCGTCGCGCGCGAGAGGTCGACGGTGAAGACGACGCCCGCCTTCAGCGAGCCGACGAGGAGCGGCTCCCGCCCGTCGAAGTCGGCGGCGATCTCGGCGCCGAGCTCGACGACGCGCGCCGAGATCTCGTCCGCGCCCAGGTAGATCTCGCCGATCCGCTCGTCGCCGAGCACGCTACGAGGCCAGCTTCAGCCCGTAGCGCTGCGCGAGCCGCTCCAGGTCGCGCTTGTAGAACAGCTTCACGCGCACCTCGGGATAGAGCTGCCGCAGCTTCCGGAGCTTCCGGTTCTTGCGCGTGACGAGCGACTGCTTCATCACCGTCACCTCGACGAACAGGTCCTGCTCGGGCAGGTAGAAGTCGGGCGTGAACGCCTCGAGCACCCGGCCGTCCTCGTCCTGCTCGAGCACGAACGTGCGGGGCTCGTAGAGCCACGGCACGCCGTGGTAGTCGAGGATCTTCGCGTACTCCACCTCCGCCTCGTGCGCGAACCGGGGTGGCTCTGACCCGCGATATGCCTGGAAATCCGGTATTTCTGACGGCAACCTGGCAAGCGTAGCAACGGCCTCGGACGCCCCGTTCCTGCCCGCGCCGCAGGCTCTTACACGCTTACTTAGACTCCTGCGCATGCCGGAGGGACGCGACGGCGGGCCGTTCCTGATCGCCCACATCTCGGACATCCACTGCGGCGGGCCGTACTTCCTGCCGAACCTGCTCGAGCGCGCGATCGTCGAGATCAACGACATGCGCCCGGACATCGTCGTCTGCTCGGGCGACCTGACGACGTTCGGCTACAAGGAGGAGTACGCGACCGCGAAGGGCTACCTCGACCGGCTCGACAGCGACCAGCTGGTCGTGATCCCGGGCAACCACGACTCGCGCAACGTCGGCTACGTCCACTTCGAGGATCTCTTCGGCTCGCGCAACTCGGTGCTGCGCAAGGACGACGTCACCGTCGTCGCGGTCGACTCGACCGAGCCCGACCTCGACCACGGCCAGATCGGCCGCGGCCGCTACCCCTGGATCGAGGAGGAGTTCGCGCGCGGCGAGCCGGCGCTGAAGATCTTCGTCCTCCACCACCACCTGCTGCCCGTCCCGGGCACCGGTCGCGAGCGGAACGTCGTCTACGACGCCGGCGACGCGATCGAGTGCCTGCTCCGCTCGGGCGTCCAGCTCGTCCTCTCCGGCCACAAGCACGTGCCGTACGCGTGGCGGCTCGAGAACATGTTCGTCGTCAACACGGGCACGGTCTCGTCGCTGCGCCTCCGCGGACACACGCGGCCCTGTTACAACGTGATCGAGGTCTCGGGCACGCACGTCGACATCTGGCGCCGCTACCCGTTCCACGGGCAGGAGCGGATCATCCAGTTCGACACGGCGACCTACGAGTACGAGAAGTACACGGCCCGGATCGAGAGCGAGGTCTCGGGGCGGGAATGACGCGGGCGCTCGCCCTGATCGACGGCGAGCACTACGCGCCGGTCGTGCGGGACGCGCTCGCGGCGCTGCCGTACGAGGTCGTCGGCGCGCTCTTGCTCGGAGGAGTCGAGAAGCTGCGCGGCGGGGATGACTACGGCGTGCCGCTCGTCGAGTCGATCGAGGAGGCGCGGCCCGAGGTCGTCGTCGACCTGTCCGACGAGCCCGTCCTCTCGCCGCGCGAGCGGCTCGCCTGGGCCTCGCGGGCGCTGGCGGCCGGGGCGCGCTACGAGGGCGCCGACTTCCGCTTCGAGCCGCCCGCGTTCGCGCCGTTCGAGCTGCCGTCGCTGGCGGTGATCGGGACGGGGAAGCGCGTCGGCAAGACGGCCGTGACGGGCCACGTGGCGCGGCTGCTCGCGCGCGACCGCGACGTGGTCGTCGGCTCGATGGGCCGCGGCGGCCCGGCGGAGCCCGTCGTCGCCGAGGTCGCGCCGACGCTCGACGACCTGCTCGCGCTCTCGCGCGGCGGCGGGCACGCCGCCTCGGACTACCTGGAGACGGCCGCGCTGTCGGGCGTCGTCACGATCGGCTGCCGGCGCTGCGGCGGCGGCATGGCCGGCGCGCCCTACGTCTCGAACGTGCTCGAGGGCGCGCGGC
>DASSOC010000060.1:0-37910 GCA_035700965.1 Solirubrobacterales bacterium | reverse complement strand
TGGTTGAGCTTTGTGGCGGATAGCACCACAAAGCTCAACCACACCCCTCACGGAAGAAAAGGGCCGGCCGTGAAACCATCGGGTGGATGGGAGCGATAGAGCTCAGGAACGTGGTCAAGACCTTCGGGCCGATCACCGCCGTCGACGGTCTCGACCTCGAGGTGCCCGAGGGCATCTGCCTCGGCCTGCTCGGGCCCAACGGCGCCGGCAAGTCGACGACGATGCGGCTGCTGACCGGGCAGGCGATCGCCGACTCCGGCGAGCTGCGGGTGCTCGGCCACGAGCTGCCGGCCGAAGCGAAGACCGCCCGCGGGCTGATGGGTGTCGTCCCCCAGCTCGACAACCTCGACGTCGACGTCACCGTCGAAGACAACCTGGCGATCTTCGCCCGCCTCTACCGGGTGCCGGACGTCGCCGCCGCGGTTGACAAAGCGCTCGACATTGCCCGCCTGCGCGACCGCCGCCGCGACGCGGTCGACCAGCTCTCGGGCGGGATGCGGCGGCGGCTGCTGCTGGCTCGCGGCCTCGTCCACGAGCCGCGCCTGGTCCTGCTCGACGAGCCGACGGTCGGCCTCGACCCGCAGATCCGGACGGAGCTGTGGACGCTGATCGGCGAGCTGAAATCGCGCGGAACCTCGATCCTGATGTCAACCCACTACATCGAGGAGGCAGAGCGCCTGGCCGACGAGGTGGCGGTGATGCACCAGGGCAAGGTGATCAGCCGCGGTCGCCCGGTGGAGCTGATCAGCGAGCACGCCGGCCGCTTCACCGCCGAGGTCTACGGACCGCCGGATCGACTCGCGAAGACCCGCGCCGCGGCCGAATCGCACGGTCTGGCGGTGCGCCCGGCCGGGCCGGCGATCGCGATCGTCGGCTCCGAGCGGGCCGGGAACGGCGCGATCCCCGAGGACGCGGTAACGCGCGCCGCCTCGCTGGAGGACGTATTCGTGCTGCTGACCGGCGAGGAGGCGGAGTAGTTGTTCCTTATGCCTGCACAGCGAGCAAAAGGAACAGGCGAATGACCGTCGCGACCGCGACGCGCCAGATGCGCCGGCTCGAACCGGCGGCGATCGCGGGAGTGATGAGCCGCGAGGTCGCCAACTTCCGCACCTACTGGAAGGGGACGACCTTCTCCAGCGTGCTGGAACCGATCGTCTACCTGCTCGCCTTCGGCCTCGGCCTCAGCGCCACCCTGGTCGACGAAGTCAACGGCGTCCCCTACGTCCAGTTCGTCGGCACCGGGATGGTGGCGACCGCGGTGATCTTCTCCTCCGCCCTGCCGGCGATGTTCGGCACCTTCGTCAAGCACCGCTTCCAGAACACCTACGACGCGATCCTGGCAGCGCCGGTCGACGTCGAGGAGCTGGTCAGCGCCGAGATGCTCTGGATCGGGATCCGCTCCGGCACCTACGGCTGCATCCCCCTGCTGGTCACGATCGCCTTCGGCCTCGACCCGGCGCCGGGGATGCTCCTCGTCCCGCTCTTCTGCTTCGTCACCGCGCTCGGCTTCGCCGGCTTCGGGATGGCGATGGCGGCCGTCGTGTCCAAGATCGATCAGTTCAACTACGTCACCGCCCTCTGCGTGACGCCGCTCTTCCTCGTCGCCGGCACCTTCTTCCCGATCGACGGCCTGCCCGAGGGGTTCCAGGTCGTGGCGCAGCTCAACCCCCTGCACCAGCTCGTCGAACTGGTCCGCGGCGGCGCCTTCGGCTTCGCCTGGGGCGACATCGCCCGCTTCGCCTTCCTCGTCGCCTTCGCACTCGTGACCTGGCGCGTCGCGATCCAGCGGATGCGCGCGCGGTTGATCGACTGAACGCGGCGTTCGTCCTTTTATGGGCATATGCCCCGAAAAGGACGAACGCCGACGAAGAGTGGACCGTGCGCCCGTCCTTCGAAGCGAGGTCACCGGGCGTGTCCGTCGCTTCAGGCTCGAGCCGGGCTCTCCTGCGGCACCCGCGGCATCCGCTTAAGGCTGCTTCCTTCCGGACCTGACCTGATTCGCGTGCCCACGTCGCGCAGGACCCGGCCGTCATCGCCGCCGCGACGGCACTGACCCCGACGGCCAGCCCCTCGGAACGGTAGTCGGCCCCGCTAAGCGGATTTCGGGTGACAGGGCACCGCTGATTCCCCACCTAGCACGGTCCGCTGGAGATCGTAGCGGGCCGGTCCTAGGATGACGGCCGTGGTCGTCCCCGCCCTCGCCGCGATCCGCGTCGACACCGAGTCCTTCTCGGTGGTCGTGGTCGTCTCAGCCGTCGCCGCGATCCTCGCCGCGATACTGCCGCGCCGCCTCGCCCCGCCGGTGGTGGTCCTCGAGCTGGGGCTGGGGATCCTCGTCGGGCCCCACGTCTTCGACATCGCCCGGATCGACGACTTCATCGAATTCTTCTCCAACCTCGGCCTCGGGATGCTGTTCTTCTTCGCCGGCTACGAGATCGACTTCCAGCGGATCCGCGGCCGGCCGATGCGCTTGGGCGCCTGGGGCTGGGCCTTCTCGATCGTGCTCGCGCACGTGATCGGAGTGGCGCTGGAAGCGACCGGGATCGTCCTCTCGGCGCTCTACGTCGGCTCGGCGATGGCGACGACCGCGATCGGCACCCTGATCCCGATCCTCCGCGACAACGGCGAGCTCTCGACCCGCTTCGGCACCTACCTGCTGGGAGCGGGCGCCGCCGGCGAGTTCGGACCGATCCTGCTGGTGACGATCTTCCTCTCGACCGACCACCCGCTCCACGAGGCGGCGATCCTGCTCGCCTTCGTGGTCCTGGCGATCGCCGTGGCGCTGGTCTCGGTGCGACTTGCCTGGCGGGGCTGGCCGGCCCTGGAGCGCACCTTCGAGGCCAGCAGCCAGCTGGCGGTGCGGGTGACGGTGCTGCTGATCTTCGGCCTCGTCCTGCTCGCCGGCAAGCTCGGCCTCGACATCCTCCTCGGCGGCTTCGTCGCCGGCCTGATCGTCCGCCTGGCGCTGAAGGGACACGAGCTCTCGGTCTTCGAGTCGAAGCTGACGGCGATCGGCTTCGGCTTCTTCGTTCCCTTCTTCTTCGTCACCAGCGGAATCGCCTTCGACCTCGCCGCGCTCGGCTCGGCGGCCGCGCTCCTCAAGCTCGGCCTCTTCTTCGTCCTCTTCATGGTCGTCCGCGGCCTCCCCGCGCTGCTCCTCTACCGCGGCATCCTCGGCCTCCGCGACCGCGTCGCGCTCGCCTTCTACAGCGCCACCGAGCTCCCCCTCGTGGTTGCGATCACCACCATCGCGGTCGATCTCGGCCACATGAAATCCTCCACCGCCGCCGGCCTGGTCGGCGCCGCGATGCTCTCGACCCTCGTCTTCCCCTTCATCGCCATCGCCCTGCGCAAGGACGCGCTCGAGGACGGATCGGAACGGCCCGAGCCCACCGGCCCCTTCCCCGCGGGAGAGGGACCGGTGCCAGAGCCGGGGCTGGTCGGCTAGCGCCGGCGCCGGATCAGCCGCAGGCGCTTGTAGGTCGTGGCCTTGGCAGCGCCTGCCCTCAGGTGCAGCTTGAAGAGCAGCCGCCGGCGCCCGGAGACCCTCTTCTTCGCTCGCGGCTTCACCCTGAGGGCGAGCCGCTTCGTCTTTCCCCTCGCCACCTTGACCGTGCGCCGCGTCGTTGCCGGCTTCCGCTTGCCCAGGAGACCGACCAGGGAGAGCCGGCAGGCCCGCCCGATCCTCTTCGGGCACCGTGCCTTGACGAATAGGCGCCTGCCCCGCAGCCGCGCTGAGCCGGCAATGGTGGCGGGAGCGAGCGAGGCGAGGCGGGCGTCGCTCATCGGCGGCCTGGTTCCGTTGCCGGTGCCAGCTCCCTTCACCCCGCCGCCACCGGCGCCGGCCCCGCCGGCGCCAGCCGAGGAGTCGGAGCCGACCGTGAGGGCGACGTTGTCGAAGCGGGCGCTGGTCGAGCCGGAGAGCAAGCCCGTGCCGAGCGTCGAGGAGGAGGTGCGCGCGGTGAGCACGATCGCGTAGGTGTCTCCGCTCCTGATCGTCGCCGCCCCGTCGACGCCGCGCCATCCCGCGCTGCTTTCGACGGTTTCCGAGATCGCCGTCGAGCGCTTGCCGGCGCTGCGGTCCACGAGCTCGGCGCTGTATTCGACCCGCGGCGCCAGGTCGACGAGCGAGCCCGGATCGAATTCACGTTCCAGGTGGAGCGTCGCGGCACCGCCTTCGCCGGCCACGAAGTCCGGCGACTGCAGGGTCACGGTCGCATGGAAGAGAGTGAGCAGGTTGAGGTCGATGGTCGTGTCGGCGCTGAGGGATCCGCTCGGGTTGCCGTGACCGCCGTCGTAGCCGCCGCTCGCCGAGCAAAGGGCCGGAACGTCGCAGCTGGCAGCGGTCACCTGCCAGGCTTCGGCGCCGCCGTTGAACTGACCCCCGCCGGCGGGAAACACCGCGGCGGAGACCTGTGCCGGAACCGCTGCCAGAAGCAGGGCAAACAGGGCGCAGCTGAGCCCCAACCGTCCTTTCCAACGTCGCATCGGAAGCTCCTTTCGAGGGCCTGGTCGTCTCTCCAAATAGAGGATCGCTGCCGCAGAGCTACCCACTACTTAGTAGTCCCGCCGGCCTTTGGACGAATGCCGTACCCGCGCCACCTCTCGCCGCGAGCCCTACAATCGCCACCTAACTCCCGGGCGCGTAGCTCAGTGGGAGAGCGCTCGCTTCACACGCGAGAGGTCGCTGGTTCGAAACCAGCCGTGCCCATCTAATCGTCCGGCGACGGGCGCCGGCGGCTGCGCTTGCGCTCGCCCTGCTGCCGCTTGCGCTCCAGCCGGCGCTGCCTGGCCGCGCGGGACGGCCGCGTCGGGCGCCGCTTGCGCCGCGTCCGCAATCCGGCGGCGATCTTCTCGGCCAGGCCTCGCAGCGCCAGCTCGCGGTTGCGGGCCTGGCCGCGGGTCTCCTGCGAAACGGCGGTGACCACCGGGCCCAGCCGCTCCAGCAGGCGCGCCCGCTGCCGCTCGTCGAGCGTCGCCGAGGCCTCGACGTCGAAGACCGCTTCCACCCGCGAGGCGGTGACGTTGGCGTGCTGGCCGCCGGGGCCCGACGAGCGGCTGGTCCGCAGCTCGATCTCGGCGAGCGGCAGCGAAAGCCGCTCGGTTATCCGCAGCTCATCGGCCACGTCAGCCTGGCAGATCGGGGATGTGCTGCTCGAGGTGCTGGGCGATCGTCTGCCGCACCCAGCGCTGGGTCCCGGCATCGGCCATCCGGTAGCGGCCGAGCAGCATCTTCTGGTCCTCCAGCGGCAGGCCGGCAATTTCCCAACGGACCGCGAGGCGCTCGAAGAGGACCTCCGAGCGACGGCGCCAGGCGTCGTCCTGCGAGGCTGCCTGCCCGGCCGGCGGCTCCCCCACCTTGGCGATCGTCCCGGCGCTGAGGGTCTGGCGCAGGGTGAGGACGTTCCCCTCCGGGTCGGTGTAATCGACCGTCGGCGCCTTCTCCCGCGGGCGCCGCTGCTTCCTCCTCTTCGCCACGGCTACGCGAGCGCGTCGATCTTCGCGGCCAGCTCGAAATCGGCCGCGGTGAGGCCACCCTCGGAGTGGGAGGAGATCGTGACCTTCACGGTGTCCCAGGAGATCGAGAGGTCGGGGTGGTGGCCCATCGCCTCCGCCGGCTCGACCAGGCTGCGGACGAACTCGACCGAGCCGACGAAATCACCGCGCTCGAAGCTCTTCTCGATCGCCTCGCCGGAGCGCAGCCAGCCGGAGAGTCCGGCCAGCCGCTCCTCGATCTCGGCATCGCTCAGCAGCGCCACGCACCTATGCTGGCAGGCCGGCGATGGCGGCGCAAACGAAACCGGTCCTCTGGCAGATCGAGATCTCGCACTACAGCGAGAAGGTGCGCTGGGCGCTCGAGTACAAGGGCATCGACCACGTCCGCCGGGCGCCGCTGCCGGGGACGCACATTCCGATCGCGCTCTTCCTCACCCGCGGCGGGCAGCCGACCTTTCCGGTCCTGCAGATGGACGGCCGCACGATCGGCGACTCGACCGCGATCATCGCCGCCCTGGAGGCGAAATACCTCGACCGCCCGCTCTACCCGCCGAAGCCCGAGGAGCGGCTGCGGGCGCTGGAGCTGGAGGACTGGTTCGACGAGAACCTCGGTCCGCAGGCGCGGCTGCTTCCCTTCTACGAGCTGATCCAGGAGCCAGAGCTGTTCGGTGCCGTCGCCGCCGAGAACGTCCCCGGCCCGCTGGCGAAGGCAAAGCCGCTCGTCGGCGCCTACGGGCGCATCTACACGAGCTTGCGCTGGGGCGCCGACAAGGCCGGAGACGCCGAGCGGGCACGCCAGGGGATCGTCGTCGCCTTGGACAAGCTGGAGGCCGAGCTGGCCAGGGGCGAGGGCGAGTTCCTCGTCGGCGAGGAGCTCAGCGTCGCCGACGTCACCGCCGCCTCCCTCTTCTACCCCCTCGTGGTCCCGCCGGAGGGGCCGCTCTCGCCCGACCTCCCGCGCCCCGCGGCCTTCGACCGCTTCCGCGGAGAGCTGAGCCACCGCCCCGGCTACAGGTGGGTCGAAGAAACGTTCCGTCGCCATCGCCACCGGTAAGCCCCGGCTTCGTTACAGAAGCTCCCCACAAGCGGATCGAGCCGGTCCTTCGCCGGTCACTTGGACACACCATCCTGTGCTCAACTGACCAGCCGTCGGTCGTGGAATCCTCCTCAAAGGCTGACTCAGCCGCCGATCGGGACGCGGGGATTCGCGCCCCAGAAGATCAGCGTGCCGAGCATGCCGAGGATGTGGACGGCGACGATGTTGAAGACCATCGACTTGGCGGTGGCGGTGCCGACGCCGACGGGTCCGCCCGAGGCGGTGTAGCCGTAGTAGCAGCCGACCAGCACGATCACGGTCGCCATCGCCATCCCCTTGATCACGCTGAACATGAGGTCGGTGGGGCTCTGGAACATCCAGAAGATCAGTTCGTAGCCGCCGGAGGAGACGTCGCCGACCTGCTTGACCACGGTCAGGTAGCTGCCCGCGTACATCACCGCGATCCCGACCAGGTAGATGAAGGGCAGCGCGATCCAGGCGCCGACCAGGCGGCTGGCGCAGAGGAAGGTGACCGGCGGCACCCCCATCACTTCCAGCGCGTCGATCTCGTCGGAGATCCGCATCGCCCCGAGCTCGGCGACGATCCCGGTCCCCACCTTGGCCGAGAGGATGTAGCCGAAGGCGTAGGGCATCGCCTCGCGCAGGTCGCAGAAGGCCGAGAAGAGGCCGGCGTAGGCGGGCGCCCCCTGCGCGCGGAAGAAGTAGGCGCCCTGGAGGCCGCACTGGAGGCCGAGGATGAAGACGAAGGCCCAGATGATCAGCGCCGAGCCGAGGATCAGGATCCCGGCCTGGCGCAAGCCCTCGCCGAAGAAGCGGAATGCCCGTCCCGAGTAGACGAGGCCGGCGACGCGGGCGCCGAAGCGGCCGATCTCGCCGAAGGAGTCGAGCCAGCTGCGCGGGACGTCGAGCCAGGCGTTCATCGCGTCCTCACCGGATCGTCTGCAGCTCCGGGTTGGTGGCGAGCAGCACCGCGGTGAAGACGTAGTTGAAGAAGAAGACGCCGACCAGGGCGATCACCACCGCCTGGTTCACCGCGCGCCCGACCCCGGCTGCGCCGCCGGAGGCGCTCATCCCCTTGTAAGAGCAGACGATCGCGATGATCGCGCCGAACATCGTGCACATCAGGACCGAGCCCCATAGGTCCGTCACCGAGGCGTTGGAGAAGAGGGTGGCGAAGAAGCCGCCGAGCTTTTCGTGGTAGAGCAGCTCGGCCGTCATCCCGGCGCTGAGGCCGAAGACGATCGCGAAGATGTCGAGCAGCGCCGTCACCAGCATCAGCGCCAGGAAGCGGGGCACGACCAGGTTCTTGACGGGGTCCACCCCCAGCACCTGAAGGGCGTCGAGCTCCTCGCGGATCTTGCGGGCGCCGAGATCGGCGGTGATCGCCGTGCCGGCGATGCCGCTGACCACCACCGCGGTGACCACCGGCCCGATCCAGCGGATCGCCGCGAGGACGAAGAAGCCGCCGAGCCGGTCGAGGGCGCCGAAGATCTGCAGCGGCCCCGCCGCCTGCAGGCCCGGCGCCCCGAGGCAGAGCGCAAAGGTGGAGATCAGCAGGGGAAACCAGCTGAGGCGAAGCGCGAAGTAGAACTGGTCGACCAGCTCCTCGCCGTAGGGATAGGGAGGCCGCACCGCGGAGACGATCGTCCGCGTGGTGAGGATCATCATCGTCCCCACCTCGGTGAAGACGCCCGTGAAGATCCCGTACCCCCTGCTCAACGGTCCCGACTGTGCCATCGAGGCACACACTATCTCTATCCACAGTCCGGAGCAACTGAAACAGCGGACCGGGGTTGGGGAGGCCCCGGAGAAGCCTTCCCATATTGCGACGGAGGGACCTCCCCAACCCCTTCCCCCCCCAGCTAAGGGGTGAGGACGATCTTCAGCGCTTCGCGGTTGTCGTAGACCTCGTAGGCCTCGGCGGCTTCGTCGAGCGCCATGTGATGGGTGACGAGCGGGCTCGGGTCGAGCCTCCCCGCCTCCATCAGCGCCAGCACCCGGTCGACGTGGGCGATCACGTTCGCCAGCCCCAGCCGCAGTTGCAGGCCCTTGAGCCAGGCGAGACCGAGCGGCACCTCGCCCTTGCCGGCGTAGGCGCCGATTCCGGAGACGGTGCCGGCGTCGCGGGCGAGGCTGACCGCCAGCGCCAGCGGCCCCGGGTCGCCGACCGCGTCGACGACGACGTCGACGCCCAGCCCTGCGGTCGCCGCCCGCACCGCCTTCTTCGGCTCGTCCTCGCTCAGGTGCAGCGGCGTCGCCCCGAAGCGCTCGGCCATCGCCAGCCGTTCGGCGACGGTGTCGATGGCGAAGACCTCGACCGCGCCGCCGGCCATCGCCGCCTGCACCGCGCAGAGCCCGACCGGCCCCAGGCCCAGGACCGCGACGGTGTCGCCGGCCTTCATCTCGGCATGGGCGACGGCGTGGTAGCCGGTGCCCATCACGTCGCCGGCGAAGAGTGCGACGTCGGCGGACATCCCCTCCGGCACGCGCCGCAGGCCAACGTTCGCCCGCGGAACCAGCAGCAGCTCCGCCTGCGCTCCCTGCAGGTCGCCGAGGTTCTTCCCGTGGCCGAAGGTCTGGCCGTTGCGGCAGCGGTGGTAGTCGCCGCGCAGGCAGGAAGCGCAGGTGGCGCAGGCGGTGTGGAAGGTGCCGAGAACGCGATCGCCGACGGCGACCCGTTCGACCTCGTCACCCGCGGCGACGACGGTGCCGACGAACTCGTGGCCGATCGTGAAGCCCGGCTCGACGGGGACCCGGCCGTGGTAGATGTGGAGGTCCGAGCCGCAGATGCCGCTCGCCTCGACCCGCACCAGCGCGTCGTCGGCCGCCCCGAGCCGGGGATCGGGCTTCTCCTCGACCCGCACCTGCTCGGGCGCTTGAAAGGTCACGGCGCGCATCAGGCGCGCAACGATAGCCGCTCAGCTGCTGACGCCGGCGACCTGGAAGCGGCTTTTTTCGCCGCCCGGGCTGGCGGTCTCCTCGATCCGCGACTCCAGCGCCAGCTCCTTCTCGAAGTCGGCCGCCTCGCCGTGCTGGAAGGAGACGTCTTTGCCCTCGAGCAGCTCGATGAAGATCTCGACGAAACGGGCGTCGAGCTGTTTGCCGGCGACGCGGCGCAGCTCGACGATCGCGTCGTAGCTCGACATCGGCGTGCGGTAGGAGTCGCGGGCGGTCATCACGTCGTAGGTGTCGGCGACCGAGATGATCCGCGCCAGCTCGGGGATTTCGTCGCCGGCGAGGCCGCGCGGGTAGCCCTTGCCGTCGATCCGCTCGTGGTGGGCGAGGATGATCTCCGCCACCGGCCCGTAGCCGTCGAGCGAGGAGACGACGCGGGCGCCCTGCTGCGGGTGGCGCTTGATCAGCATCCAGTCCTCGTCGGTGAGCGGCACGTTGGCCTTGAGGATGCGGTCGGGGAGGATGAACTTGCCGATGTCGTGCAGGAGCGCGGCGATGTGGACGAGCTCCTCCTCGCGGCGCGAGTAGCCGGCGCGCTGGGCGATCGCCCGCGAGTAGCGGGCGACGGCGGCGCTGTGGCGGGCGGTCATCTGGTCGCGCAGGTCGAGCGTGCGCAGCATCGCGCTCAGCATCCCGACCTGGAAGCTGGCCAGCTGCTTCGAGCGCAGCTCCAGCTCCTCCGCCCGCTGCTGGGAGACGAGCAGGGCGCCGAGCAGGTACTGGAAGGTGACCAGGACGACGCCGAACATCGCCACCCCCGCCAGCCCCAGCTGGACGTAGAGATAGGCCACGCCGACCGCCATCAGCGCCGCCGCCAGCTCCGAGGGCAGCAGCGGGAACAGCGCGGTGCGGACCTTGGCGAAGAAGGAGCTGCGGTCGAGGTAGCAGGAGTAGGAGGCGATCATCGTGAAGTTGATCGCCAGCGCGACGAGGAAGACGCCGAAGATCAGCGCGTAGAAGGAAGCGTCGTTCTCGGTCACCTGACCGGAATCGACGATTTCGTGGAAGAGGATCCCGCTCAGCAGCGGGAACGTCGCGTAGGTGAGGATGTTGTTCAGCAGGTAGTGGCCCTCGTCGCGCCAGCGCAGCCAGCCGGCGAGGATCGTCAGCACGCCGATCGCCGCCGCGGGGGCACCGCCGAGGAAGACCATCGCCAGGACCAGGGCCAGGAAGCTGCCGGAGATCTTGACCTTCGAGGTCGTGCTGATCGCGGTCAGGTCGCTGAAGACGGAGAAGCCGAGCAGGATGCAGAACAGCGGCAGATCCCAGCTTGCCGTCGAGGCACGCCAGACCCCGGCCGCGCCCACCAGTACGAGGCCGACGACCATCGTCGCTATCGCCGTCGGAGTGGGGCGGGGCTGAGCCATCGTTGTTTTGATCGACCTATCCGTTACCGGTCATTAGGGCGCCACCTACCATTCCGGGGCGGCATCCCTTTCCCTGCGTGCGCCGCCAGGCGGCGGCCACTCGCTATTTGGGAACTTCTACGTTAGAGGCGTGATGGGAGAGCGGCAAGGAGATTCGGCCGCATGGCCAAATTCGCCCAGGATCGATTCTCAGCGAAAAAACAGCAAAGGGCGCCAAATGGCGCCCTTTGCAGAAGTTTGGTGCAGGCCGGGGTTGACTGGCTGGCCTGCTGGGAAAGCTTAGTGACGGTAGCCCATGTTTCTTGCCCCTTCCGTAGTCGTTGAAGCCCGCAACGTTGTGCGCTGCATCGTGGAAATGAACAACTTGTGGGGACTTTGTAGCACAGGTTGGCGAAAACTTGTGCATCTGCAGGAAAAGTTGTGCAGAAATGCAGTAAGACGCATGGCCAGTTATGCATGAGCCACGACTGATCGATCCACTCCGCAGGCCGCTCTTCCGGCGTCTCGCGGCCTCCTATGCCGTCAACGAGCTCGGCGACTGGATGGGGATCATCGCCCTCTCGGTTCTGGTCTTCGACCGCACCGAGAGCGCCCTCGCCACCGCCGCCCTCTTCCTCGGCACCCGCTTCGCCCCCGCCCTCTTCGCCCCGATCCTCGTCACCCACGCCGAGCGGCCACCGCCGCGGTTCGCGCTCCCGGTCATCTACTGCGGGGAGGCCGCCGCCTTCGCGGCCCTCGCGCTCCTGGCCGGGCATTTCGCCCTCGCCCCGGTGGTCGTCCTCGCCGCGGTGGATGGCGCCCTGGCGCTGACCGGGCGGGCGCTGACGCGGGCGGTCGTCGCCACCGCGCTGGAACCGACCGGTGAGCTGCGCGCCGGCAACGCCGTCCTCAACGTCGCCTTCACCGGCGGCGCCGCCGTCGGCCCGGCGCTGGCCGGGCTGGTCGTCGCCGGCTTCGGGGTTCAATCGGCGCTCCTCCTGGACGCCGTGTCTTTTTACGCCGTCGCCTGGATCCTCTTCCGCGCCGGCGACATGCCCCAGGCGGAGCCGGAACCAGGGCGGATGCGGGACCGGGTCCGCGCCGGGGTCGCCTACATCCGCGAACAGACCGTGCTGCGGCGGATCCTCACCGCCCAGGGCGCCGCCTTCGTCTTCTTCGCCGCGGTGCTCCCCGTCGAGATCGTCTACGCGAAGGAAACGCTGAGAACCGGCGACACGGGCTACGGGGTGATGCTGGCGAGCTGGGGGGTCGGGATGGTCTTCGGCAGCCTCGTCTTCGCCCGCATCCGCGAGACGTCGCTCCCGTATCAGCTGCTGTTCAGCACGCTGGCGGTCGCCGCCGGCTACCTCGGCCTTGGCTTCGCACCTACGCTGGCCCTGGCCTGCGCGGCTTCGGTCGTCGGCGGCGCCGGCAACGGCATCCAGTGGGTCGTCGCGATCAGCGCCGTCCAGGAGCTGACCGCCGAAGCGATGCAGGCCCGGGTGATGAGCGTGCTCGAGTCGATCGGGGCGGCGATGCCCGGCGTCGGCTTTGCCCTCGGCGGGGTGATCGCGGCTCTGGTCTCGCCGCGGGCGGCGTTTTTCATCGCCGGCTGCGGGGTAATCGCCATAGTTGTCGTGATGGCGCCGATACTGGGCTCAGCGTGGTCAGAGCGCGATGAAATCCCCGCCGCGGAGCTTGACGGCCACAATGACGTTGTGGTGGAGTTGCTGCCCGGGGGAATACCAGGCAAGCCGTCTACTGAGGAGGGACGTTGAGAAAGCTTCGGGGGTTGATCGCGGTTCTGGTCGTTGCAGCGGTCGCAGCGGTTGCACTGGTTTCGTGCGGTGGCGGGGGCGGCTCCAGCGGCGGAGGCGGCAAGGAAGGGGGGATCCTCAACGCCACTTACAAATCGTTCCCGGACTACATGGACCCCCAGCTCTCCTACACGGCGGAAGGCTGGACGGCGATGGGCGAGGTCTACATCCCGCTGCTGACCTACAAGCACGCCGAAGGCGCCGAAGGGGCGGAAGTGGTCCCCGGCCTGGCCAAGGACATGCCGAAGATCAGCAACGGCGGCAGGACCTACACGCTCTTCCTCCGGCCCGGCCTCAAATACTCCAACGGCAAGCCGGTCAAGGCCTCCGACTTCAAATACGCGGTCGAACGCTGCTTCAAGCTCAACTCCGGCGGCTCGGTCTTCTACACGAGCATCGTCGGCGGCGAAGAGTTCGCCAAAACGAAGAGCGGCGGCATCCCCGGGATCAAGACCGACGACAAGACCGGGGAAATCCAGATCGAACTCGAAAAACCGCGCGGGACCTTCACCAACGAGCTGGCGCTGATGTTCGTCGCTCCGGTGCCGCAGGGGACGCCGGAGGAAGACCTCTCGGACAACCCGCCCCCCGGCACGGGCCCCTACATGATCACCAACGTGCAGGGCAAGAACGGCTGGGAATACAAGCGCAACCCCTTCTGGGCCAAAGCCAACTCGAAGGCGATGCCCGAATACCCGACCGGGACCCTCGACGGCGCCAAGGTCACCGTCGTCCGCAACGACGAAGCCCAGGTCAACGACATCGAACAGGGCAAGTACGACTGGATGCAGAACCCGGTGCCGGCTTCGCGGTACGCGCAGGTCAAGGAAAAGTTCGAAGGCACCCAGTTCAGGGTCGATCCAACGATCAGCACCTACTACTTCTGGATGAACACCACGCAGGCCCCGTTCAACGACCCCGAAGTCCGCCAGGCGGTCAACTACGCGGTCGATCCGGCGGCGCTGGAACGGATCTACTCCGGCCAGATCAAAGCGGCGCACCAGATCCTGCCGGAAGGGATGCCGGGGCACGAACCCTTCGACCTCTACCCGCACAACATGGCCAAAGCCAAGGAAATGCTGGCCGCAGCCAACCCGTCCGACAAGGACATCACGGTCTGGACGGACAACGAATCCCCGAACAAAGAAGCCGGCGAATACTACGAAGGCGTGCTCAAGGAAATGGGCTTCAACACGAAGCTGAAAGTGATCAACGCCGACAACTACTTCACCGTGATCGGCAACCGCTCGACCCCCGACCTCGACACCGGCTGGTCGGACTGGTTCCAGGACTACCCGCACCCGAACGACTTCTTCCAGCCGATGCTGGCGGGGGAAAGCATCCTGCAGACCAACAACGGCAACTTCGCCCAGATCGACGAGCCGTCTCTGAACGCAGAAATCAGGAAGCTGCAGGAAGAACAGCTCGGCCCCGAACAGGAAAAGAAGTACTCGGAACTGGACAAGAAGTACATGGAACTGGCGCCTTGGGCGCCCTACGGGCAGCGCACGCTGGACACCTTCGTCTCCAGCGCGATCAACCTCGAAAACGTCATCTCCAGCCCGACGTTCTTCCAGTACCTGACCAGCTTTGAATTCAACGAATAGGCCTGGCAGCGCGGCGGGTGAGCCCGGCCCCTGGCGGCTGGCGCTCACCCGCTTCCTGCGCAACCGCGTCGCGGTCGCTTTCCTGGTCCTCTTCTTCCTCATCGTCGCCTTCGTCCTGGCGGCGCCGCTTTGGGCGCATCACGTCGCCCACACCGGGCCGAACCAGACCCACACGGTCGAAAAACTCCACGTCGACGGCGAAGTCCGCGAAGTGGTGACGCCGGAAGGCAAGCCGATCGGGCCGCAGTGGCTCGGGGCCGACGGCAGGTTCTTCCTCGGCGCCGACAGCCGCCTCGGCCGCGACGAGATGGTGCGGCTGATGTACGGGGGGCGGATCTCGCTCTTCATCGGCGTCGTCGCCGGCCTCATCACCACCACCCTCGCGGTCATCCTCGGTCTGCTGGCCGGCTACTACCGGGGCTGGGTCGACACGGTGATCGCGCGGACGCTCGACGTCCTCTGGTCGCTGCCGGTCCTCCTCTTCGGCATCGCCCTCGGCATCTCGCTGGCGATCGGCGGGCTGAAGATCGGGTTCGTCGAATTATCGGGCGGCTCGGTCTGGGTGCCGATCTTCGTGATCAGCATCTTCACCATCCCCTACGTGGCGCGGCCGATCCGCGGCGAGGTCCTCGCCCTCTCCGAGAAAGAGTTCGTCGAAGCCGCGATCGCCCAGGGCGCCGGGCCGCTGCGGCTGATGTTCGCCGAGATCCTCCCCAACCTCGCCTCGACGATCATCGTCTTCTTCACCCTGAACATCGCCAACACGATGCTGTTCGAGGCGGCGCTCTCCTTCCTCGGCGCCGGCGTGCAGCCGCCGAACTCCTCCTGGGGGACGATGATCGCGATCGGCCGCGAACTGCTGCAGACGCAGCCGCTGCTGGCGATCGTGCCCGGGGTGATGATCATGCTGACGGTGCTCTCGCTCAACATCGTCGGCGACGGCCTGCGCGACGCCCTCGATCCGCGCTCGAAAGTGCGGCTCGAGGCCCGCACCGGCATGGCCGAGCCCGAGGGGGCCGCGGTCTAGTGCTCCGCTTCATCGTCAGGCGCCTGGTCGGGATGGCGATCGTCCTGCTCGTCGCCTCCATCCTCGTCTTCCTGGTTTTCAACGTGATCCCCAACTCGCCCCCGGCGCAGCGCCTGGCCGGCAAGAACGCGACGCCGGTCCTGGTCAAGAGCATCGAAGAAGAATGGGGCTTCGACGAACCGCTGCCGGTGCAGTACGCGACGATGATGAAGAACGTCTTCACCGGCGAACTGACCTCCTACTCACCGCGGATCCCGGTCGACGAACAGATCGCCGAAGGGATCCCGGCGACCCTCTCGCTCAGCATCGGCGCCGCGGTCATCTGGCTCGGCTTCGGCCTGCTGCTCGGCTACCTGGCGGCGACGCGGGCCGGCGGCTGGCTCGACCGGGCGCTGACCGGGGTCGCGATCGCGGGCATCTCGATCCCGGTCTTCCTGCTGGCGCCGGTCCTCATCTACTTCCTCACCTACAAGCTCGAAATCTTCCCCAACGGCGGCTACGTGAAGCTGACCAGCGACCCCTGGGAATGGTTCACCCACCTGATCCTGCCCTGGTTCACGCTGGCCGTGCTCTCGATCGGCTTCTACAGCCGCGTCCTGCGCTCCAACATGCTCGACGCGATGAACGAGGACTACGTCCGCACCGCGCGGGCGAAGGGGCTGAGCGAGCGCCGGGTGATGACCCACCACGTCCTGCGCAACTCGCTGATCCCGATCGTCACCCTCTTCGGCCTCGACTTCGGCGCCACGATCGCCGGCAGCGCGATCATCACCGAAGTCCTCTTCAGCATCAACGGGGTCGGCAACTACGCCGCCCAGGCGATCAGCAACGTCGAACTGCCGCCGATCATGGGCGTCACCCTCTACGGCGCCTTCTTCGTCGTCTTCGTCAACGCCCTGGTCGACATCGCCTACGCCTACCTCGACCCGCGGGTGCGGCTGGGGGCCTCGGCCCGGTGAGCCCGGCGGCCCTGCTCTCGGTCCGCGATCTGCGCGTCGGCTTCGCCACCGAAGCGGGGCTGCTGCAGGCGGTCGACGGCGTCAGCTTCGATCTGCGGCCCGGCGAAGTGGTGGCGATCGTCGGCGAGTCGGGCTCGGGCAAGAGCGTCACCGCGCAGACGCTGATCGGGCTGACCCGCTCGAAGAACTCGCGGATCGAGGGCTCGGTGAAGCTCGCCGGTGAGGAGCTGGTCGACGCCTCCGAGGCAACGATGCGCCGCCTGCGCGGCGAGCGCATCGGGATGGTCTTCCAGGACCCGATGACCTCGTTCAACCCGGTCTACCGGCTCGGCGCCCAGATCGTCGAGGCGATCCGCGCCCACCGGGGCGAGAAGGTTGACAAGGCGCAGGCGCGCCGGCGGGCCGTCGAGCTCTTCGACGCAGTCGGGATCCCCGATGCCGAGCGGCGGGTCGACGACTACCCGCACGAGTTCTCCGGCGGCATGCGGCAGCGGGCGATGATCGCGATGGCGTTGGCGCTGGAGCCGGAGGTGCTGATCGCCGACGAGCCGACCACCGCCCTCGACGTCACCATCCAGGCGCAGATCCTGCGCCTGCTCGAGGACCTCAACCGCGAACGCGGCCTGGCGACGATCCTGATCACCCACGACCTCGGCGTCGTCGCCGAGGTGGCCGACCGGGTGCTGGTGATGTACGCGGGCCGGATCGTCGAGGAAGGCACGCTGGACGAGATCTTCTACGACCCGCAGCACCCCTACACCTGGGGCCTGATCGGCTCGCTGACCCGGCTCGACCGGCCGCGGCCGCAGCGGCTGCCGCAGATCGCCGGCTCGCCGCCCTCGCTGCTGGAGCTGCCGCAGGGCTGTCCCTTCCGCCCCCGCTGCCCGCACGAGTTCTCCAAGTGCCCGCAGCTGCCGGAGCTGGAGGCGCGGCTGCCCGCGGCTGCCGGCCACCGCGACCGCTGCTGGCTGACGCGGGCGGAGAAGCGCGAGAAGCGCCAGGTCGAAGGGCAGATCGGGCTGGAGGCGCCGGCGGAGGCGCGGCGGGCGTGAACGGCGAGACGACGGCGCGCGGCGAGCCCCTGCTCGAGGTCACCGACCTCGTCAAGCACTTCCCGATCAAGCGCGGCGTCCTCGTCGACCGCGAGGTCGACCGGGTGCGGGCGGTCGACGGCATCAGCTTCGCGGTCAGCCGCGGCGAGACGCTGGGGCTGGTCGGCGAGTCGGGCAGCGGCAAGTCGACCGCCTGCCGGGCGGTCCTGCAGCTGATCGCGCCGACCTCGGGATCGGTGCGGTTCGAGGGCCGCGAGATCGCCGGCCTGGGCCGGCGGGCGATGCGGCCGCTGCGCCGGGAGATGCAGATGATCTTCCAGGACCCCTACGCGTCGCTCAACCCGCGCAAACGGATCGGCCAGATCGTCGGCGACCCGCTGCGCCGCCAAGGTGTCGCCAGGGGCTCTGAGCTGCGGCGGCAGGTGCAGGAGCTGCTGGAGCGGGTCGGCCTCTCCGGCGAGCATTTCAATCGCTTCCCGCACGAGTTCTCCGGCGGCCAGCGGCAGCGGATCGGGATCGCCCGGGCGCTGGCGCTGAAGCCGAAGCTGGTGATCTGCGACGAGCCGGTCTCCGCGCTCGACGTCTCGATCCAGGCGCAGATCGTCAACCTGCTCGACGACCTCCAGGACGAGCTCGGGCTCACCTACCTCTTCGTCGCCCACGACATCGGCGTCGTCCGCCACATCTCCGACCGGATCGCGGTGATGAACCACGGCAAGATCGTCGAGCAGGGCAGCGCCGACCAGGTCTGCGAGCACCCGAAGGACGACTACACGAAGAAACTGCTGGCGGCGGTGCCGATTCCGGACCCGAAGGAGAGCCGGGAACGGCGACAGACCACGGCCTAGCTGTAAGTCCCAGCAACGTTGTTCAGCTCGGCGAGCCGAGCCCCGGGTGGCCTGTGGCTGAGGGAGCCGTGCGGTCTGCGCCAGTTATAGAACTCCAGCCAGCCGGATAAGGCGGCGGTGCGCTCTCGGGAGTCGCGGTAGATCGCCCCGTAGGCCCAGCCGCCGAGCATCGTGCGGATGAAGCGCTCTGCCTTGCCGTTGGTGCGCGGCCGGTAGGGGCGGGTGCGGATGTGGCGTATTCCGAGCGCCTTGCAGGCGAGCGCGTGGGCGAAAGAGCGGTAGGCGTTGCCGTTGTCGGTCATCAGCCGCTCCACCTCGATCCCGTGGGCGGCGTAGTAGGCGATGGCTCTGCGCAGGAAGCCGATCGCCGTCTGCGCACGCTCGTTGGGCAGGACCTCCACGTAGGCCAGGCGAGTGGCGTCGTCGACGCAGACGTGCACGAACTCCCAGCCGGCACCTTCGGCCTGCTTGGTGCGCTTGCCGGTCATCCGGTGCCCGGCTCCCTTTTCGATCCGCACCAGCTTCTTGACATCGATGTGGATCAGCTCGCCGGGACGCTGGCGCTCGTAGCGGTTGGGCGGCTCCAGGGGCTCGAGGCGGCTGAGCTTGCCGAGGCCGATCCGCGCGAGCACGGCGGAGACCGTGGAGAGCGCCATGCCCAGGCACTCGGCTATCTCGGGGCCGGTCATCCGTACCCGCCGCAGGGCGGCAATCGCCGCGACGCGGTCTTCAGGGGTGCGCCCAGGAATCGAGCGGGGAACCGAGCTGCGATCCCAAAGGCCGGCCTCGCCTTCCCGGCGGTAGCGGCCAACCCACTTCGAGCAGGTGCGCTCGCTCACTCCGGCGGCCTCGGCCGCCTCTGCAAGCGACCACCCCTGCTCGACCACTCGCTTGACCATCGTCGCCCTGCCCTTTGGGCCGAAGGGCGCATTACCGTGGAGCTTCATCCGGTGTCCTCCTTGTTGGTGGGTGGCTCGCACCCCCAGCCTTCAAGGAGGCCCGGATGAACAACGTGGTTAGGAACTACACCTAGGCCGGCGGGTCCTGTCACGGCAGGGGACCCACCCCCTCCTGTCGTAGGCTCGGGTGGATGTCCCTACCCCTGGCTCCACCGATCAAGCCTCAGTTGGCGCTGACGCGGAAAGAGCTGCCGGTCGGGGAGGAGTGGGCTTATGAGCCCAAGTTGGACGGGTTTCGAGCGATCGTCTTCGTCGACGGGGAGGAGGCCTACATCCAGTCGCGCGGGGGGAAAGACCTGAATCGGTATTTCCCCGAGCTGAGCTTCGCGCCGGGGCGCTGGGTGCTTGACGGGGAGCTGGTGATCCGGGATGCCGAGGGAAACCTCGAATTCGACACCCTGCAGGAACGGATCCACCCGGCGCAGTCGCGGATCGAACTGCTCTCGAAGGAGATCCCGGCCAGCTACATCGTCTTCGACCTGCTGGCGGAGGGAGACGAGGTGCTGTGCGAGCGGCCGCTGCGTGAGCGGCGCCAGCGGCTGGAGGCAATCGCCGCGACGGCGGGGCTGGAGCTGACGCCGCTGACCACCGGCGCCGACCAGGCCGGGCGCTGGCTGGCGAGCATCGAGGGGGTGATGGCCAAGGACCTGACCGCGCCCTACGTCCAGGGCAAGCGCAAAGGGATGGCGAAGGTGAAGCGCGAGCGGACGATCGACTGCGTGGTCATGGGCTGGCGGCCCGGCAAAGAGGAGGGCACCGTCGGCTCGCTGATCCTCGGCCTCTACGACGGCGGCGATCTGCGCACGGTCGGTCACATCTCCGGCTTCTCGAAAGCGGCGAAACAGAGCATGCGGGCGATGCTGGCGCCGCTGGAGACCGGGAAGAGCGGCTCCGCCGAGCCGAGCAGGTGGACGGGCGGGCGCGTGCTCGAGTGGGTGGAGCTGCGGCCGGAGCTGGTGATCGAGGTCGGCTACGACCACGCGGCCTCGGGGCGGATCCGGCACGGGGCTCGGTTCCATCGGTTCCGGGACGACAAAGCGCCCGAGGAGTGCCGGTTCGAGCAGCTGGACGAAGGCGGCTAGAAGAAGCTCTGCTGGACGGGGGCGTTGTGGCGGACGGGTCCTGTCACGGCAGGGGACCCACCACCCCTTCCGGTAGCTAAAGCTTCCTCCGGGGTGGTCCCCCCTACCGTGCCACCCGTCCGAGGAACGTCTTGCCGGGACGCCGTACTTCGGGAGCGGCCCCAGCCCTTGAGGGCGCGAGTGACATGACGGCGCTGTTGGGGTTGCATGTAGGCGCGGCCGCGGTAGAGCTGTTCGTATTTCGGCAGGAGGTCGGGGCGTTTTTCTTCCAGCCAGGCGAAGAAGACGTCCTTGACCTCGCCGCGGAGGTGGAGGGCGACGCCGCCGAGGAAGGTGGCACCGGCCGCTTTGGCTCGGTCGAGGATCGGCTGGACCTGGGCGGGGTCGTCGTTGATGCCCGGCATCAGCGGCGCCACCAGGACGCCGGAATCGATGCCCCGCGCCCGCAGCTCTTCGACCGCGTCGAGCCGCGCCGCCGGGCTCGGGGTGTGCGGCTCGGTCGCCCGCCAGGCCTCCTCGTCCAGCGTCGGCACCGAGAGGTTGACCGAGACCGGCAGACCCTTCGCCGCCATCCGCTCGAAGTGCTCGAGGTCGCGGAGCACCAGCGGCGACTTCGTCAGCACCGAGACCGGCGTCTCCGCCGCCTCCAGGGCCGCGAGGATCTCGGGCATCATCCGGTAGCGGCTCTCGACCCACTGGTAGGGGTCGGTGTTGGTCCCCAGCGCCACCAGCTCCCGCCGCCAGCTCGGCCGCGCCAGCTCCGCCCGCAGCAGCTCGGGCACGTTGACCTTGACCACGATCTCCCGCTCGAAGTCCTCCCCCGGCCCGAGGTCCAGGTAGCTGTGAGTGCGGCGGGCGAAGCAGAACTTGCACGCATGAGTGCAGCCCCGGTAGGGGTTGACCGTCCAGCTGAACCCGTAGCGGCTGCCGGGCACGCGGTTGAGGGCCGAACGGGCGCGGACCTCGTGGAAGTTGATCCCCATCGCCTCCGGTGCGTCGAAGGTGCGGACCACGGTGCCGTCGCCGACCCCCGGCAGGCGCAGGTCGTTCTCGACTCGCTGCTCGTCCCATCTCATACGAACACATGTTCGCACACGCAAGCGACGACTACGAGCAGCCGCGGAAGCGCATCCGGTTTTCGGCACACCCCGCTGTGCCAAAAGTCGGCTACGGCAACCAGGGCGCTGCTCGTGGTGCTACGCTATTTGACGTGAACGTAAGAAAGAGGTTTTCGGGACGGGCGGGGGTCGACGCTTCGCACGAGCACTACAAGTGGTGGGCGCTCTCGTGTACGAGCCTGGGGATGCTGCTGGTGGCGACCAACTCGGGGACGCTGATCATCGCCCTGCCGGACTTGGAGCGGGCGCTGGGGACGAGCCTGCTGGAACTGGTCTGGGTGATCCTCGCCTACATGATCTCCTCGACCGTGCTGGTCCTCACCGCCGGCCGGCTCTCGGACCTGTTCGGGCGCAAGAACGCCTTCGTCGGCGCCTTCGTCATCTTCGCCGCCGCCTCGCTCGGCGCCGGCTTCGCCGCCAACGGCACCCAGCTGATCCTCTGGCGGATCCTGCAGGGGGTCGGCGGCGCCTTCATCTTCGCCAACGGGCCCGCCCTCGTGACCGACGCCTTCCCGCGCGAGCAACTCGGGCTGGCGATGGGGACCAACACGATGGTCGCCGCGATCGGCCTCGTCGTCGGCCCCGTCCTCGGCGGCGCCCTCGTCTCGATCTCCTGGCAGTGGGTCTTCTGGTTCAACGTGCCGCTGGCCCTGGCCGGCGGCCTCTGGGGCGCCGTCATCCTCCGCGAGCTCGCCCGCCGCGACAGCGTCCGCGGCCTCGACCTCGCCGGCACGCTCACCTTCGTCGTCGGGCTCACCGGCCTCGTCTACGGGATCTCCCGCGGCGGCATCTCCGGCTGGAACGACCCGCTGGTGATCGGCGGCCTCGTCCTCGCCGTCCTCCTCCTCCCCCTCTTCGTCTGGATCGAGCACCGTGGCTCGGCGCCGATGCTCGACCTGGAGATCTTCCGCAACCGCCTCTTCGCGGCCGCGACCGGAGCCGCCTTCATCAACGGCCTCTCCCGCTTCGCGCTGATGTTCATCTTCGTCTTCTACTTCCAGGGCGCCCAGGGCGACGACCCGATCACCGCCGGGATCAAGCTGGCGCCGATGGCGATCGGGATGCTGGTCTCCTCACCGCTGGCCGGGATCTGGGCCGACCGCCACGGCTCCCGCACCCTCGCCGCCGCCGGGATGCTCGTCACCGCCGTCGGCCTCGGTCTGATGACCACCCTCCAGGCCGACTCGCCCTACTGGGAGAGCGGCGTCTGGCTGGGCCTGGTCGGGATCGGCTCCGGGATGTTCAACTCGCCCAACACCGCGGCGATGATGGGCGCCGTCCCGGTCGAGCGCCGCGGCATCGCCGCCGGCGCGCGGACGATGCTGCAGAACACCGGCGCGGTGATCTCGATCGCCTTCGTGCTGGCTGTCGTCACCAACTCGATCCCGAAAGAGGTCCTCTTCGCGATCTTCTCCGGCCTCGCCTCCGGCCTCTCCAGCGTCCAGCTCGATCCCTTCATCCACAACATGCACACGGCGCTGTGGGTGCTGGCGGCCACCTCGGTGGTCGGGGCCGGCGTCTCCCTGCTGCGGCCGAAGGACGAGAGCGCCCCGGCATCCCGCCTGCAGCCGGGAGAGGCCTTCGAGGAGGCGCTCGCCGAGGAGGTGCGGGCGACGCCGTGAGCGGCGAGCTGCGGATCGGCGAGGTCGCCAAGCTGGCGGGGACGACGCCGCGGACGATCCGCTACTACGAGGAGATCGGCCTCCTCCCGTCCGGCGGCGGTCGCCAGCCGGGCGCCCACCGCACCTACGCCGAAGTCGACGTCGAGCGCCTCACCGAGCTGCTGCGCCTGAAGAGCCTGCTCGGCCTCTCGCTGGAGGAGCTGAAGGAGCTGGTCGAGGCCGAGGGCGCCCGCGCCGAGCTGCGCCGCGAGTGGCACGGCGGCGTCGAGGACCCGGTGCGCCGCCGCCAGATCCTCGAGCAATCGCTTGCCTACATCGCCCGCCAGCTCGAGCTGGTGCGCCGCCGGCGCGAGGAGATCGCCGAGCTCGAGACGGAGCTGGTGGCACGCCGGCGGCGAGTCCGGCACCTGCTCCGCGAGGCGGAGCCCGGCGCGCTGGGCGGGGGAGGCCCCTCTCGAAACACTCAAGCGCGCCGTTAGGCGCGCGTTTCGAGAGGGGCCTCCGCCTCCCCCCCTGCCCCAGCCGTCTGCTCCTCGAAGTGTTTGCTCAGCATCGTCACCTGGCCCTGGTAGTTGGACCCGAGGCCGCTGCCGTAGAGGCGCTCGGCCGGCGCCGCCATCCGCTCCAGGCCCAGCTTGCAGACCGGCTGGCGGTGCTCGACCATGAAGGAGACGTCGCGGGCGCGGACCTCCAGCGCGGCGCGGCTGCCGTGGCGGCCGCCGTCGGGGTCGTAGCCGAAGCCGGGGTCGAAGAAGCCGGCGTAGTGGGTCCGCAGCTCGCCGGCGGTCGGGTCATAGGCCATCATCTCGGCGGCGATCTGAGGCGGGATGCAGACCCCCTCGGCCGAGAGCAGCAGGTAGAAGATCTCGGGCTCCAGCACCACCCTCCCTCCCGGCTCGGGATAGACCGGATCCCAGTAGTCGGTCCAGCGGTAGGCGCGGATCCGCGCCAGGTCGACCGGCAGGCTGTTCTTCTTCGCCCGGTAGCCGACGACGCGGTCGGTGGGCCCGGAGAGGTCGAGGCTGAGAAAGAGGCCGTCGCTGACCGCCATCTCCGACTGGCGCAGCGCGTGCGAGTCGAGGTAGAGCAGCGGGAACTCGTCCTGCAGGTCGCGGATCTCGCCGTCTGAGAGGCGCACCTCGCCGCGGGCGAGGCGCAGCTGGTTCAGCGAGAGGCCGGCCCGCACCTGGATCGCGAACGAGCGCGGGACGATCTCCAGGTAGAGCTTGCCGTCGTAGCCGCTGCGGATGTCGTCGAAGCGGTGGTGGCGGTCGGTGATCACGCGGGTGAAGACGTCGAGCCGGCCGGTCGAGCTCTTCGGGTTGGCCTTGCCGCGCATGTCCTCGGGCAGGTGCAGCTCCTCGATCAGCGGCACGAGGTAGGGGCGGTCGCGCTCCAGAACCGCGCCGTCGCGGAGGTCGACCCGCTGGAAGGCGAGGCCATCGATCTTTTCCTCGACGGTGGAGTCGACGTCGGGCAGGAACGAGCAGCGAAGCGCCCAGGCGAAGTCGCCGAGCCGCAGGTCGATGCTGGCCGGCTGCACCGCCTCGGGACGGATCCGGTAGTCCCCCGAGCTGATCCATTCGCGGTCGATCGCCTCGTTCAGCGCCTGTGAGGGCAGGACTCCGCTGATCGCCTCGCTCATCTGGCGGAGACTATTCGCCGGGCCTCTCCCGCGCCGAGGTAGGCGACGAGGACAAACTCGAGAATCTCCGGAAATAGCCGCGGGAGCTGCTCCGCTTCGCGGGCGAGGACACGGCGACCGAGCATCGCCGCCACGCCGCCGACGACGGCTTCGCTCGTCGCCCGCGGCACCTCCTCCCCGGCCGGGTTCGGCGGCGCGCCCTCGCCGAGCCTGTCGACGAAGAAGTCGAGGGCGGTCTGGTAGCGGTCGTAGACGCCGCGGCCGGCGCGGATGCCCTCGACCAGGGCAATGCTCGCCAGCGCCGGCTCGACGGTGAACAGGTCCAGGAGGGCGCCGATCGCGGCGGCGACCCGATCCGCCCACTGGCCGCCGGCCGCCGCGCAGGCGGCCCCCACGCCCTCGCGGATCCGCTCGACCGCGCTGTCATAGGCGGCAAGGAAGCAATCGTCCTTGCTCTCGAAGTGCTTGTAGAAATCGCTCTTGGAGACCGCGGCCCGCTGGCCGATCAGGGAAACGGTGGTCCGCTGGTACCCGACCTCGTAGAGCGCCTCGATCAGGCCAGCGATCAGCCGGCCGCGCTGATTGGCCGCGACATACTCGGGCGAGAGCCCGTGGCGTCCCCGTGGCAACCTCTCCATTTCCTAATGAAGTCTGCCACCGTACTGCTACTTTCGCCTTGCGGCTGCCTCCACCCGGCCCGCGCCGAGGTAGGGCGCGAGGACGAACTGCGACAGTTCGGGGAGCAGCTCCGGGGCGCTCGCTGCGTCGCCGCGGCGGATCTGCTGCTGCAGGATCCAGGCGACTCCGCCGACCAGCGACTCCTCGATCGTCTCCGGCAGATCGGTCCGCTCGGGCGCGTTCTTCCGCAGCAGTTCGACGAACTGCCCGATGCCGGCGTCGTAGAGCCGAGCCGAGCTGCGGGTTGAGGAGATCGCCTCGATCATGAACATCCGTGAGGCGGCGGGGTTGGCGGCGACGTGCTGGAGCAGCGCCTCGAGGGCGGCGACGATCCTGTCCTCCGGCGAGCTCGACCCTTCACACGCTTCTTCGAGCGCCACCCGCATCTCCGTCTGAGCGGTGTCGAGAGCGGAGAGGAAGAGGTCCTCCTTGCCGTCGAAGTTGTCGTAGAGCGTCTTTCGAGCCACCGCCGCCCGGCGGACTATGTCGGCGATCTTGGTCGCCTCGTAGCCCTGTTCGGCGGTCAGCTCGGCGATCGCGTCCATCATCCGGCGCCGCTTGTGCCCGGCAACAAACTCGCGCGGCAACTCGGGTCGAATCGTCATCATGCCCCTCCCGAGATTTCTCTGGCGTGGGAAGCGCCGGACGAGCTCCCCGACTGCCCGCGCAACCTGCCTTTATTCTGGTACCTTAAGGAAACTTGAATTGTTTTTAATCTAGACTTGAGAGTTTCTCGATGCCTCCAGAGCGAGTCCAGCTGAGCCAACGCACCCTTCGCGCCGCGATCGGCGATGAGTGGGCCCCGGAGCAGATCGACGCGGCGCTCGATCTGCTGGCCAACAGCGGCAGGTTTCACTCGGGGGTGCGCAAGCTTCCCGCCGACCTGATCAAGGCGATCCAGCGTGAGCGCTTGATCGTGGCGATGCTCAGCGCGGTAGCGGAACTCGGCTACCTCGGGACCAACGTCCAGGACGTGATCGACCGCGCCGGCGTTTCCCGCCCGACCTTCTATGAGCACTTCTCCAACAAAGAAGACTGCTTCCTCGCGGCCTTCGACACCAGTGCCGAACGGCTGGTGAAGAAGCTCGGCGACGCCGTCCGCAAGGGCGGGGATGTCTGGCGCGACCGGGTCCGCTATGGGCTCGAGGCACTGCTGCGGCTCGCCGCTCGCGAGCCCGAGATCGCCCGGGCGATGGTGGTCGAGGCGCGGGCCGCCAGCGCCGCCGCCGTGATGCGACGGGTCGAATTGATGGACGATTTGGCGAGCTGCCTCGATGCGCAGGCGCGCGAGCTGCTTCCCGCTCCCAAGCAGACCCAGGTCACGGCGGCGGGCGTCGTCGGCGGCGTTGAATCCGTTCTCTACTCGCGCCTCTGCAAGCACGAACACGACCAGCTCGAGAGCCTTCTGCCCTCGCTGATGTACTTCGTCGTCCTCCCTTACGAGGGGCATGACGCAGCCGGTGAAGCGTTCGCGGTCAATTAAGTCTAGATTACTAAAATTGGACAGGAAGTACAGCCCAGGTGGGAGGTTCGGCATCCCCGAAGAAGCCTGGCTGGAGCCATTTCCCCGCGTTTGAAACTGGCCTGCTGGCCAGCCAGTCCATTTATCGAACCACCATTAGTTCCCGCTTTTGCCCTTCTCCAAACCCGGCCCCCTGCGCCTGCTCTTCTGGTCCGTGGCCTGACGGCGGCCGAGCGCGGAGGGGCTGACGAACCGGCTGCCGCCCGGCCCGGATCGCACCGCCATCCCCAGGGCGCTGCCGCGCAGCCATCGCTTCCAGGAAAGGAACCACATCGTCCAGCCGTTGTCCCATACACCGGTGCGCGGACTGCCGATGATCGTCACCGGATCGCCCGGGACCGCCATTTCATAGAAGGTTTCGGCGTCGGCGGGAGACATGTTGATGCAGCCGTGGCTGACGTTGGTGAACCCCTGATCCCCCACCGACCAGTAGGCGTCGTGCAGGTAGTCGCCGCTCCAGGTGAAGCGGACCGACCAGGGCACCTCGATGTCGTAGCCGGGGCCGACCATGTCGACCGGGTTCCCCTTTTCGATCGTCAGGTAGGTGCCGTTGGGCGTTTCGTCTCCGGGTTTTCCGCTGCTGATCGGCCAGTGCGCGAACAGCTTCCCTTCGCGGTAGACGTCCATGTAATGGCTTGCCGTGTCGGCCACGACGGTCAGCCGCGAACCGATCTCGAAGCGCTGCGTGAGCGTGTGATCCCCGTAGACACCGGGGGCTGCCTCGACGCCGTCGAGGTGCGCGGTGAAGCTCACCTGCGTGTGCGCCGGCCAGTAGCGGCGCGGGCGGAAGTAGAGGCAGACCGCCGCCAGGTTGCAGCGGCTGTCCCAGTGCCACGCGCCCACCACCGGCTTCGAGGTCTTGACCTCGAGCGCCCGCTCGACGGCGGCCCGGTTGGCGACCGGCCGGCTGAAGTAGAGGATGATCGGCATCCCGACGCCGTAGGTCTGCTTGTAGCCCTCGATGATCTGCGTCGAGAACGTCCTGGACGGCGTGAACGTCCGGAACCTGCTGCTGCGGGTGACCGGATCGCCCGACCGCCCCACGGCGGTGGCGGTGACCGTATAGCGGCGCGAGACCCCCAGCGCCCAGGCGCTATGCCAGACCGTGCCCGCCGCGTTCAGCTTGCCGCTGATGCGCTCGCCCCCGGCGCGAGCGACCACCCGGCTGATCCTCCCACCCGCGGCCCTGACCGTGATGCCCCGGTCCGGCCGGCTGTCGGTCGTGCCGTCGACCGGCGCGATCGACAGCCGCACGCCACTCTCGCTCGCTTCGCCGCCTGGGCCCCCCCCGCCGCCCGGACCTGCGCTGCCGCCACAGCCGGCGAAGAGCAGCGCAACCACCGCGCAAACCGCCAAACTCCTCGCTGCCGGGCGGAAGGCTTCCGCCTCGGCTCGAAGCGGACCGTGCATGCGGTCTGTTGTAGCACGGCCCGGCTGCGCCCAAGGCCGCTAGCCGGGCGTGTCGATCCAGCGGATGACCCGCCCGTCCAGCAGCTCGTGATAGGCGGGAGGGGCCGGCGGCGGGTCCCCCGACAGGCAGGCGATCACCGCCTCGGGACCGTGCAGCTGCTCCTCCACGGCGGTGGTCCAGTGGACCTCGGGGTGGAGGAGGTGCCGAAGCCGGTCCCAGTTTCGCCGCTCGATCGCGTCGAGCACGTCGCAGACCGCTGGTACGAACTCCGCCATTCCGCCTCCCACGAGGCTATCGCTCGCCAAAGGGAAAGCACGGGGCGCCCCGTCCCTTCCCGGGGCGACGGTTGCTGAGTTGACCCGGCTATAGGCGGTTCAACTCAGCAACCGCGCATCGGCCCTACGATCACGACCACCAAGGAGCTGCCGTGCCGACACTCGATCGCCAAGACGACATCTTCCTCCTCGATCTCGGGGATGACGAGAACCGCTTTCACCCGGACTGGATCGCGTCCGTGAACGACGCCCTGGAGGCTGTGGAGAAGGCCGAGGGTCCTCGGGCTCTGGTGACGGCGGCGACCGGCAAGTTCTATTCCGGTGGCCTCGACCTCGAGTGGGTGTCGAGCAACGCCGATCAACTGCAGGGCTACGTGGCCTCCGCGCACGAGCTTTTCGCGCGCGTCCTGTCGCTGCCGGTGATCACGGTGGCGGCCATACAGGGACATGCCTTCGCGGCGGGCGCGATGCTCTCGCTCGCCCACGACTTCCGCGTGATGCGCGCCGACCGCGGCTACTGGTGCCTGCCCGAGGTGGACATCAACATTCCGTTCACCCGAGCGATGGCCGCCCTGATCCAGGGCCGACTGACGCCGCAGACCGCTCACGAGGCGATGGTCACCGGCCGCCGCTACGGCGGCAGCGACGCCGAGGCCGCCGGGATCGTCGACCGCGCCCTAAGCGAGGACTTGGTCCGCGCGGCGGCCCTGGAGATCGCCCAAGCCCAGGCCGGCAAGGCCGGGGACACCCTCGCCACCATCAAGGCCCGCATGTACTCGCCGGCCCTCGCCCTTCTCCGCGACGCGGCCGACCCCCTCGGTTAGGGGCGAAAGCTCACGGCCGCGGACACTCTGAAGCTATGGCGGAGGGGGTGGGATTCGAACCCACGAGCCCCCTTACGAGGGCCAACGGTTTTCGAGACCGCCCCGTTCAACCACTCCGGCACCCCTCCAGGCGAAACAACGGGACGACGATTCTAGGGCTGCTCGCCGGCCGGTGGCGAGCAGCCGCTCCTAAAGGTCGGGGCGGGGGTGCCGAAAGACCTGTGTGGCCAGCGAGCAGACCGAGCTCGGGCGGTTCTTCGACCGCCACCCCCGCCTGCTGCGGTCGCTGGCGCTCGCCGCCCTGCTCTGGGGCCTCGGCTACCTGACCTGGCGCGTCGGCTGGAGCGGCGAAGGGGCGAGCCCGGTCGCCTTCGCGATGCTGCTGGCCACGGAGGTCTACGGCCTCTACGCGCTGGCGATCCTCACCTGGTTCTCCTGGTCGCGGCCGCCGGCTCAGCGTCCCGCCGCCACGCCCGGGCGCAAGGTGGACGTCTACGTCTGCACCTACGACGAGCCGGCGGAGGTGGTGATGGCGACGCTGGCGGGATGCCGCGCGCTCACCTACCCGCACACGACCTACCTGCTCGACGACGGCCGCCGCGAGGAGATGCGGGAGATCGCCGCGCTTGCCGGAGCCGAGTACCTGGTCCGCCCTGACAACTCGCACGCCAAGGCGGGCAACATCAACGCGGCGCTGCCGCGGACCGCGGGGGAGCTCGTCCTCGTCCTCGACGCCGACCACGTGCCGATGCCCGACGCCCTCGACGCTCTGGTCGGGTACTTCGACGACGAGCGGATGGCGGTCGTACAGACGCCCCACGACTTCTTCAACCACGACTCGGTCCAGCACTACGTCGTCGGCCGGCACGAGCAGTCGATGTTCTACCGGGTCATCTGCCCCGGCAAGGACCGCCACGGCGCCGCCTACTGGTGCGGCTCGGCGGCGCTGATCAACCGGGAGGCGCTGCTCGAGATCGGTGGCGCCGCGACCGAGACGATCGCCGAGGACTTCCACACGACGATCCGGCTGCTGCGGCACGGCTGGCGCAGCCGCTACCACGACGAGGTCCTGGTCCAGGGACTGGCGCCGCACGACCTCGACGGTTACCTGCTGCAGCGCGACCGCTGGGCCCGCGGCAACCTCGCGGTCTTCACCCTGCCCGAGTCGCCGCTGCGGGCACGGACGCTCGGCGTGAAGCAGCGCCTCTCCTTCCTCGCCAGCCTGCTCGCGTACCTGGCGCCGCCGATGCGCCTCCTGCTCCTGCTCACGCTCGGACTGGTGCTGTGGACCGGCGAGCTGCCGATGAAGATCAGCCTCGTCGCCCTGGGCGCGCTCTGGCTGCCCTCCGTGGCACTCAACTTCAGCGCCGGCGCGGCGCTCGCCCGCGGCTACATGCGGATCCCCGAGAGCGCCCACTACGAGCTGCTGACGATGGAGATCTACACCCGTGCCCTGCGCTGCGCGATCCGCCCCGGCAGGACCAGGTTCAAGGTGACGCCGAAGCAGGGCCGCGACGGCGGCGGCCTGCAGGCGCTGCGCAAGCTCCACCTCGTCCTCTTCTGCACCGTCCTGCTGGCGACGGGAACGCTGATGCGGATCCTCGACCTCGCCGGGGTCGGGCCGCTGCCCGACCTGCCTGGGATCACCGCTGTGGTGGTGCCGCTCTTCGGCCTGTATGAGCTGCGGCGGCTGGTGGCGACCAGCTGGACCGTCGCCCGCCGGCGCCAGCGGCGGCTGGTCTACCGCTTCGAGGGCGACGCCGAGGCCCACGTCTACGACGGCGAGGGCGCCACCCCGGCGCGGCTGGTCGACGCCTCCGCCGCGGGAGTGGGGCTGGTCGCCGAGGCAGCGCTGGAGCTGGAGAGCGAACCCGCCGTGCTGCTGCAGCTGGCGGACGCGGGCGGCGAGCTGCACGAAGTCGCGGTCAAAGTCCAGGTCCGGAGCTGTCGCGAGGTCGAAGGCAAATACCTGGTCGGCGCGACGATCGTGGAAATCGACTCCGACGCACGCCTGCGGCTGATGGAGTGGTGCTACGTGGTCTGCACCCACGCGCGCCTGCGCGGACGCCGCCCCGCCGCCCAGCCGGGCGCCGGCGAGGCGATCGTCGTCTCGCTCGACGACTACCGCGAGCCGCAGCCGGCGCCGATCCAGGTACCGGTTCCGGCCCTGCGTCAGCCTTAGATCGCTACTCTTGACCAACAGCGCAGTTCGCTGAACCGAGGGGAGAGGGCCGGCATCATCGGCCAAGAAATGCCGACCCCCTCAGGCGTAACGGAGGCGACTCAAGACACTCCATCACGACCTTGAGTATAGAGTTGTACTCAAGTATTTGAAGGGACCCTTGGAGCGCGCTCTCCCCATTGAGCGGAATCGCCGCAACTTCTCCCCCGCCCGAGCGGAGAGGGTGGGATTCGAACCCACGAGGCGGGTTAACCCCGCCCACGCGATTTCCAATCGCGCTCCTTAAGCCACTCGGACACCTCTCCGGTTCGGCTACAGGGTATCGGCGGACCCGCCGCGGCGACTGCCGAAGAAGGCGCGCAGCAGGGCCGCGCACTCCTCCTGCCGCACGCCGGCGATCACCTGCGGGCGGTGGTTGAGCGCCGGCTCGGCGAGGACGTCGAGGACGCTGCCGGCGGCGCCCGCCTTGGGGTCTGCGGTGCCGAAGACGACGGTGGGGATGCGGGCGAGGACGATCGCGCCGGCGCACATCGCGCAGGGCTCGAGGGTCACGTAGAGAGTCGTGCCCGGCAGGCGCCAGCCGCCGAGCGCCTCGGCCGCGGCGCGGATCGCCAGGAGCTCGGCGTGGGCGGTGGGGTCGCGGCGCCGCTCGCGCTCGTTGCCGGCGCGGGCCAGGAGCTCGCCCTCGCGATAGATCGCGGCGCCGATCGGGACGTCGCCATGGGCCTCCGCTCTGCGCGCCTCCTCGATCGCAGCCTCCATCGCGGCATCGTGAGATGGAGCGCTGCCGGTGTCCACGATGCGGGAGTATGTCCCCCCACGACTTCCGGGGCATCCCCGTGTTTGTTTGGGAGCCGGCGGGCGGGGGGTTCGTCGGGCAAAACCGACCACGCATGAACCGACTCCTTCGCAGCCTCCTGGCACTCCTCGCCACGACGGCGACGGCCGGCGCCGTACCGGCGGCGCATGCCGCAAGCGGGCCGGCTCCCCCCCGCGCTTTCGCACCGCGCCAGCTGGTGGTCAAGTTCGACGGGCAGAAGCTCGGGCGGTCCGTGGCGCTGCCGCCGGGCTCCGGTGTCCGGCAGGCCGCGCGAGCGCTTCGTCGCAACCCGCGCGTCGCCTACGCCGAGCCGAACTACCTCGCCACCGCCTCGGCGATGGGCGGACCCCTCGACCCGAACGACCCCGGCACCCTCGCGGCGGCGGGGGCGGGCGAACTCGGCGGCTGGGCCTTCAGGCAGTGGAACTTCCTCTCCCCGGAAGGGACCGGGACCGAACGGCTGCCGACCTCCCCCGGCGGCATCGACGCCGTCGATGCCTGGCGCTACCTGAGCGAAGCCGGGCACCCCGGGGCAAAGGGGGTCGTCGTCGCCGTCCTCGACACCGGCGTCGCCTACCGCTCCTTCGGCAGCCGCTTCCGCCGCAGCCCGGACTTCGCCAGGCGGCAGTTCGTGCCCGGCTACGACTTCGTCGGCCGCGACCGCCTTCCGCTCGACGAAAACGGGCACGGGACGCACGTCGCCGGCACGATCGCCGAGAAGACCGACAACGGATTCGGGCTGACGGGGCTGGCCTACCGGGCGAAGCTGATGCCGGTCCGGGTGCTCAACCGAGAAGGCCGCGGCAACGCGGTCCAGATCGCCAAGGGGATCCGCTACGCGATCGGGCACCACGCGCAGGTGATCAACATGAGCTTCAACTTCTCCTGCGGCAAGAAGGTGCCGCTCGTCGACGAAGCCCTGCGCGAAGCCTACGAAGCGGGGATCGTCACGGTCGCCGCCGCCGGCAACCTCGGCTCCGAGGGCTGCGTATCCGAGCCGGCCACCGGGCCGCGCGTGATCGGCGTCGGGGGCACGACCGAGGGTGGCTGCCTCGGCACCTATTCCCTGGCCGGCAAGGGGATCGACCTGGTGGCGCCCGGCGGCGGCAGGCCGAAACCGGGCTGCCCGTCGATCCTGGCGCGGCCGATCTACCAGGTCACCTTCCGGCCCGGGAGCACCGCGTCATTCGCGATTCCCGGCAACTATGTCGGCACCTCGATGGCCGCCGCCCACGTCTCCGGCGCGGCGGCGATGGTCCTCGCCAGCGGCACGGTCAACAGCAGCCTGGAGGGCCACCGCGGGATCGTCGACGTGGTCACCAGGCGACTGCGCAGCACCGCCCGCAGCCTCGGCCTGCCGTCGACCGAGCAGGGCGCGGGCCTGATCGACGTGGGCCGCGCAACCCAACCCCGGCGCCCCCCTGACGGTCTCTGACCGAGCAGATCAAGGACGCCGGGAGGGAGTGTGCTCTGCACATGACCGACCAAGGACGCCGATATGCGAAGCGTCAGAGGCCGTCAGGTCGTGCGGACGATGATGACGCTGCACGGCGCGTGGTGGGAGACGTTGTTGGGGACGCTCCCGAGCAGGTAGCGGCGGGCGCCCGTCATCCCCTTGTTGCCGACGACGATCAGGTCGGCTTTCGTCTCTTCGGCGACGTTGAGGATCGCATCGGCCGGATCGGCCTCGACGGGGTGCGTCTGCACCTCGATTCCCGCCTTCTTCGCGTCGGCTGCGGCAGCGTCGAGGATCAGGTTGACGTCCTCGCGGGGGCCGATCTCGTAGTGGACGTCGGCTGGCGCCCCTTCCTGCTCGGCCCTGACGCGACGGCTGGGAGCCGGCTGGTAGGCGCTGACGATGCTGAGGGTGCCGTCGGTCATCCGTGCCAGCTCTATCGCCTGGTGAACCGCCGCGGCGGCGGTCTCAGAGCCATCGGTCCCGACCACGATCCGTTTGAACACGCCGTCTCCTTCGCTCGCTGGACGGGGCGAGTCTAACGCTGCCCCGCGGAGGTTTCGTGCTGCTTGGCCGGCAGGCCGCGGAAGCCGTCGCCGAGGATTTCGGTCGGCGTTTCGACCAGGCGGACGATCCCGATCGCCATCGCTGCGACGAGGCAGACGAGGAGGATCGCGATCGAGGCTTTCCAGACCAGTGGCACGGTGCAGACCCTAGCCATCCGAAGCGGGAGCCCGGCGGGGGCGCGTTAAGGTGGGGCGATGGCACTGGAGAAGGTCGCCGACGGAGTCTGGCTCCTGCGGGGGGACTTCCGCGGGGCGATGAACATCTACTTCATCGAGGACGGCGACGGCGTCGTCCAGTTCGACGCCGGGACCAAGTCGATGCGCAAGAAGGCCAAAGCCGCCGCCGAGGAGCTCGGCGGGCTGAAGCGGGTGGTGCTCGGACACGCCCACGCCGACCACCGCGGCACCGCTCCCTACCTCGACGTGCCGGTGCTCTGCCATCCCGACGAAAGGGCCGATGCCGAAAGCGGCGCCGCGATCGCCCCCTACATGGACCTCTCGCAGCTGCCGGTGGCGTGGGTGCGCTGGATCTACCCGTTCCTGCTGCGGCGCTGGGACGGCGGGGCGGTGAAGATCGCCGACACGGTGATCGAAGGCGACGAGGTCGCCGGCTTCAAGGTCCTCCACTTCCCCGGCCACGCACCGGGGCTGATCGGGCTGTGGCGCGAGAGCGACCGGGTGGCGCTGGTCTCCGACGTCATCTACCTGGTCGACTCGGCGCGGCTGAAGCCGCTGCCGGACGGCGAGGCGAGCGTCCCGCACCCGGCCTGGGCCTGGGACCACGGCAAGGCGAAGCAGGCGGTGCGGAAGCTGGCGGCGCTGGATCCGCGGGTCGTCGGCGCCGGCCACGAGCATCCGCTGCGGGGCGAGAACCTGCGCGAGACGCTCGAGCGGGCCGCCGAGAAGTACTGAAAGCGCCCGCTGCCATAGGTTCTGGCGCCTGATGATCGGTACCTGCGCCTCGGCGGCGCTGATCTCCGCAATCTCGCTGCTGGTCGGCCGGGCCATCCTCTCGCTGGCGGGGCGGGGCGAATGGTCCTGGCTGGAGCCGGCGGTCGGTTTCGGCGCGGTGCTGACGGCGACCGGCCTGGTGGCGCGGGCACCGGGGCACGGCAAGTCCTCGACGCTGGCGCTGGTGCTGCTGATCGTGGTTGCGGCGGTGGTGGTGTGGAGGTTCGACTACGGGGCGCCGCGGGCGTGGCGGGAGGGCCTGCCGGTGGCGATCGTGGTGCTGGTCGCGCTGGCGATCCCGTTCGCGGTCAGCGGCCGCTGGGGCCTGCTCGGGGTCGGCTTCAACAACGACCTCGGCCTGCACCTCGCCTGGGCGGAGTGGCTGCGCAGCGGCTTCGGGCCGGCGCCGGACCCCGGCTACCCGCTGGGCCCGCACGGGCTCGCGGTGGCGGTGGCGGCGGTACCCGGCCTCAACCTCGGGCAGGCCTTTCTCGGCGAGATCGTCGCGATCGGGGTGATGACCGGGCTGACCGCGCTCGGCGCGCTGCGGACGATGGCGGCGGGGCGGCGGACCATCGCCGCGGCGATGGTCGCGCTCTCCTACCTCGGCGCCTCCTACTACGCCCAGGGGGCCTTCAAGGAGCTCGCCGAGGCCCTCCTCTTCCTCGCCTTCGCCACCTGGCTCCATCTCATCACCCTGGATGCCGCCCACCAGCCTGCGGACCAGGCCAGGAGTGGCCCCCCTCCAGACACTCAGCCGCGAGCGCGGCGAGCGGTGTCTGGAGGGGGAGCACTCCTGGCCTGCCTCCCCCCCTTGGCCCTCGCCGGCGGCATCTTCTTCTCCTACAGCTTTGCCGGCGTCGCCTGGCCAGTGGCGGCGCTGGTCCTCTGGAGCCTCACCCTGCCGGCGGTGCGGGCGGCGCTGCGGCCGCGCTCGCTGCTGCGCTTCCTGCTGCGGCCGCTGACCCTGGTCACGATCCTCGTCCTCGCCGCGATCGCCGTCCTCGTCACCGTCGTCGGCCCCTTCGGCTTCGCCTCGAGCTTCAACAAAGTCGCGGGAACCAACACCTACGGCCCCGTCTCGCCGATCGAGGCGCTGGGGATCTGGCCCGCCGCCAACTACCGCCTGGACGCCGTCGGCGGCGCCCACCTGCCCGGCCTGGCGGGGGCGATCGCGGTGATCGCCCTTCTCGTCGGCGTCGCCTGGTGGGCGAACCGGCGCGAGTTGCCGATCCCGATCGCCCTCGGCGCCGGAGGCCTGCTCTACCTCGCCTCCCTCCCCACCAGCGGCGACTACGCCCAGGCCAAGGCCCTGGTCATCATCGCCCCCCTGGCGATGCTGGTCGCGATCCGGCCGCTACTCGAAGAGTTCCCCCGCCTCGGGAGGCGACGGGCCGATCCGTCGACTCCCCTCCGCCGACGGGACGATCAGTCCATCCAAGGCAGACAAATAGGCCCGTCGGCAGCTGGATTTGGTCGAATCGGCCCGTCGGCGGGGGTTTTGCGGGCGGGGTGGGTGGTTCTTGCGGTGGTCTTCGTGGTGGGGGCGGTGTACTCGAGCTTCCTGGCCTTGCGGGATGCTCCCGTCGGGCCGCCGGGCCACGGCTCCGAGCTGAAGGCGTTCCTGCCGATCCTGCACGGGCAGCCGGTGCTCTACGCGGGGCAGGACCGCTACGCCGCCTACGAGCTGCTGGGGGCCGACACCCACGTGCCGCTGGTCGAGTTCCCGGACCCGGCCGTCTCGCCCAACCCCGAGAAGCCCTTCGACACCGGCGACGCCTACAGCCCGGTCGACTTCGACTCCTTCTCGCGCGGCACGCTCGACCGCTTCCCCTACGTGATCACCAGCCGCGCCGCCTGGAACAGCCAGGCGCCGCCGAACTTCAAGCGCATCGCCTCCACCCCCTCCTACGTCCTCTGGAAGCGGACCGGGCCGACGCCGGAGCACCGCAACGTCCTGCTCGAGGGGACCGAGGCCGGCGCCTACGCCGGCTGCGCTTCTCCCGAGATCCGCATCCTCCTCGGCAACCGCGGTCGCGCCTCGCTCTTCCCCGGCGCCGTGATCGGCCAGAAAGCCGCCTGGGAGGAAGGCAGCATCCTCGGCACCGGCTCGCAGACCTCGCAGTCCCTGCGGCTGCCACCGGGCAGCTGGAACCTCTCGCTCCAGTACTTCTCGCCCTTCGACCTGACCCTCTCGGCCCCCGGCTTCAGCGAGACGCTGAAGGCCGCCCTCGACGGCCAGCGGCCGAACACGATCAGCCTCGGCAACAACGGCCAGTTCTGGCCCGCCGGCCGCTACCGGAGCAGGGGCGGCAAGACCCGCTTCACGATCTCCAGCGCCGACCCGACCTGGCTGCAGAGCCTGAGCGGCTACGACGGCAAGGCCTACATCGGCGAGCTGGTCGCGGTCCCGGCCAAGCCGCACCGGATCGTGCCGCTGTCGCGGGCGTGCAACGGCTGGATCGATTGGTACGAAGCCGACGAAGCGCCGTAGCTAGTGACCTGAGTCATTGATCCGCTTGCAGTAGGCCGCAAGGCCGTCGAGGATCTCGTCTGCGCTCTTATGCCAGACGTAGGGCTTGGGTTCCTCGTTCCAGTTCGTGATCCAGGTGCGGATGGAGGCGACGAGGTCGCG
>DASSOC010000059.1:0-28947 GCA_035700965.1 Solirubrobacterales bacterium | reverse complement strand
AGGATCTCGTCTATCCAGGAGCGGCCGATGCCGGCGATGTCTCCTTGGTGGCGGAGCAGGGGGTGGAGGTATCGCGGCTGGTCGATCAGCCCCGCGAACTCCGCGAGCGGGGGAGGCGGCCACGCTTCCGGCCCCAGCCGTGTGACCGCCTCGTCCTTGCCGACAGCCTCGGTGGGCAGCAGCTTCGCCCAGGCGCGCTGCTTGGTGCCGAACTCGCGCAGCCGCAGCTCCCGTCCGTCTTGGAGCCGGATCAGGACGCGCGAGGCTCGGTCTTTGAGCGAGGCCCGCTTCTCGAACAGGCGCAGCCGCCCGGCCGACATCAGGTGGATCAGCAGCGCCAGGTCGCCGAACTCGACCACCGGCATCTTGCCGACCCGCCGCACGGCGGTCAGCTCGCGCCCGGCGAGCGCTTCCAGCGGCGGCTCGAAGGTCTTCATCACGTTCATCCCGGGCGCCAGAACCGATTCGACCCTCGCTCCCGAAGCCGCCGCGTGCAGGCGCCTCGCCGTGATCTCCACCTCGGGCAACTCGGGCATGCCAAGAGGGTAGACTTGAACCACGTTCATTCGACTGGTTGAAGGCGCCCGCGCCGGGCCAGCGAACATTCAGGAAAGGAAGGGCTCGTGCAAGAGCTCCCGACGATCCAACCCACTTCACCGGACGCTCTCTCGCCCGCAGAGATCGCTGCCCTGAGCGAGGAGATACGGGCGCTCGCCGCCGAGCGCAACGCCGTCATCCTCGCCCACAACTACCAGCTGCCCGAGGTGCAGGACGTCGCCGACCGCATGGGCGACTCGCTCGGCCTCTCGCGCGCGGCGGCGGCGACCGACGCCGACGCGATCGCCTTCTGCGGCGTCCACTTCATGGCCGAGACCGCCTCGATTCTCTCCCCCGAGAAGACGGTGCTGATCCCCGACCTCGACGCCGGCTGCTCGCTCGCCGACTCGATCGACGCCGACCAGCTGCGCGCCTGGAAGGCCGAACACCCCGGCGCCCTCGTCGTCATGTACGTCAACACCTCGGCTGAGGTGAAGGCGGAGACCGATTACTGCTGCACCTCCTCCAACGCGGTCAAGGTCGTCGAACACATCTGGGCCGAGCACGGTCCCGAGACCGAGATCCTCTTCGGTCCCGACATGTGGCTGGGCGCCTTCGTCGAGCGCGAGACCGGGCTCCACGAGGACCGCGAGCGGCGCGCTCGCTTCCACGTCTGGGACGGCGAGTGCCACGTCCACGCCGGCATCCGTCCCGGCGACATCGCCCAGACCCGGGCCGAGCACCCGGGCGCCGAGTTCCTGATCCACCCGGAGTGCGGGTGCTCGACCCAGGCGCTCGAGTACGTCGCCTCGGGCGACGTCGACCCCGAGGGCGTCCACATGCTCTCGACGGGCGGGATGCTCGAGCACGTGATGGAGCACCCCGAGGGGGAGTACATCGTCGCGACCGAGAACGGCATGCTCTACCCGCTGCAGCAGGCCGCCCCGCGGGCAAACCTGATCGAGGCGAACCGGATGGCGTTCTGCAAGTACATGAAGATGATCACGCTGCCGAAGCTGCGCGACAGCCTGCGCGAGATGAAGTTCGAGGTGAGCGTGCCGGCCGAGATCGCCGAGCGGGCAAGGCTGCCGATCGAGCGCATGGTCGCGATCGGTTAGCCGCCCCCGGACGCGGAAGCGCGGGCGCGAGATCGCCGGGTGTGATGAGCGCGCCCGCGCGGGAGCGGAGGAGGCGGCGCCCGGCAACGGAAGATAAAGTCCGGCAGGTGAAGGAGCTAGCCCAGCAGCTGCGCGTCGACGCGGTCCGTGCCAGTGCCGCCGCCGGCTCCGGTCATCCCACCTCGGGGATGTCGGCCGCCGACCTGATGGCGGTGCTCTTCTCCAACCACCTGCGCTACGACTTCTCCGCCCCCGAGAACAGGGCCAACGACCACCTCGTCTTCTCCAAGGGCCACGCCTCGCCGCTGCTCTACGCGCTCTACAAGGCCGCCGGCGCGATCGACGACGAGGAGCTGCTCACCTTCCGCGAGTTCGGCTCCCGCCTGCAGGGCCACCCGACGCCGGAACTGCCCTGGGTCGACGTCGCCACCGGCTCGCTCGGCCAGGGGCTGCCGATTGCCGTCGGCATCGCCCTCGCCGCCCGCCTCGAGTCCTCCGACCTGCGGGTCTGGACGCTCTGCGGGGATTCGGAGATGGCGGAGGGCTCGATGTGGGAGGCGTTCGAGCACGCCGGCTACAACCGGCTCTCCAACCTGATCGCGATCGTCGACGTCAACAGGCTCGGCCAGCGCGGCCCGACCATGCACGAGTGGGACACCTCGAAGTTGGCGGCGCGCGCCGCCGCCTGCGACTGGCACGTGCAGGAGATCGACGGCCACGACTTCGAGGCGATCGAGGCGGCCTACGCAGAGGCTCTGGCGAGCGACCTTCCCGCCGCGATCTTCGCCCGCACCAAGAAGGGCTCCGGCGTCTCCGCCGTGGAGGACCAGCCGGGCTGGCACGGCAAGCCGCTCGCCGACCCGGAGGCCGCGATCGAGGAGCTGGGCGGCCTCCGCGAGGCCAGTGTGACGGTGCAGTCGCCGCCCGAGCCGCGGCCGTTCGAGATCGAGCGGACGGCGGTCGAGCGGCCGGCCTACGAGCTCGGCGAGAAGGTCGCCACCCGCGGCGCCTATGGCGACGCCCTCGCCTGGCTTGGCTCGATCGACGAGAAGGTGGTGGCGCTGGACGGCGAGGTCGGCAACTCGACCTACGCCGAGCGCTTCGCCGCAAAGCACCCCGACCGCTTCTTCGAGATGTACATCGCCGAGCAGCAGATGGTCGCCTCCGCGATCGGCCTGCAGACGCGCGGTTGGAAGCCCTTCGCCTCTTCCTTCGGCGCCTTCCTCAGCCGCGCCTACGACTTCGTCCGCATGGGCGCCATCTCCGACGCCGACCTGAAGCTCTGCGGCTCCCACGTCGGCGTCTCGATCGGCGCCGACGGCCCCTCGCAAATGGCGCTGGAGGACATCGCCTCGCTGCGGGCCGTGCTCGGCAGCGTGGTCCTCTACCCGAGCGATCCCAACCAGACCGTCGTCCTGCTCGACGCCATGCGCGAGCACCGCGGCGTCAGCTACATGCGCACGACGCGCGAAAAGACTCCGGTCATCTACGCGCCGGACGAGGATTTCCGCATCGGCGGCAGCCGCACGCTGCGCTCCGGCGAGGACGACGCGCTCACTCTGATCGGCGCCGGCATCACCCTGCACGAATGCCTCACGGCCGCAGAGGACTTGGCGGAGAAGGGGATCGCCGTCCGCGTCATCGACCTCTACTCGGTCAAGCCCGTGGACGCGGCGGCAATCCTCGCCGCGGCTGCGGAGACGCAGGCGATCGTCACGGTCGAGGATCACTGGGCCGAGGGCGGGATCGGCGACGTCGTCGCGGCCGTCCTCGCCGAGAACGGCGTCGGCACGAGCCTCACCCGTCTCGCCGTCAGCGAGCGTCCCGGCAGTGGGCCGCCGGAGGCGCTGCTGGCCGCGGCTGGAATCGACGCGCCCCACATCGTCTCGGCCGCCGAGAAAGCGCTGGAGACGAGCGCTGCGGCGAGCAATTACTAACGCTCGCTAACAATCCGCTAGTCTTTCGCTCACCTTAGATGGGCGGGGAGTTGCGCGCCGCCTGGCGCGCAGGAGTCACCCTGTATCCGCAGAAGGGACCGCGGGCATGGCCAGAGCGAGAAAGCGAAAGCAGGGTGTGGAGGAGCCGCAGCGGCGGGCCGGTGGCAAGCCGATCATCGAACTGCGCGACGTGACCAAGGTCTACCCGGGCGGCCACATGGCGCTCGACCGCGTCTCGCTGGCGATCGACCGGGGCGAGTTCGTCTTTCTCGTCGGCCCGACCGGTTGTGGCAAGTCGACTCTGATCAAGACGCTGATCCGCGACGAGGCGGCTACGGACGGCACTGTCCGCATCGCCGGCCGCGACATCGGCGTCCTGCCGGAGAAGAAGATCCCGCAGCTGCGGCGCAACATCGGCACCGTCTTCCAGGACTTCAAGCTGCTGCCCGACCGCACCGTCTACGACAACGTCGCCTACGCGCTGCAGGTGATCGGCGCCAGCCGCGCCCAGATCCGCGCCCAGGTGCCGGAGACGCTGCGCCTCGTCGGGCTCTCGACCAAGCTGCACAGTTACCCCGACCAGCTCTCCGGCGGCGAGCAGCAGCGCGTCTCGATCGCCCGCGCCTTCGTCAACCACCCGCCCCTGCTGCTCGCCGACGAGCCCAGCGGCAACCTCGACCCGGTCACCTCGATCGGGGTGATGCAGCTGCTCTACCGGATCAACAAGACCGGCACGACCGTCGTCGTCGTCACCCACGACCGCGAGATGGTCGACAACATGCGCCGCCGCGTGATCGAGCTCTACGAGGGCCGCGTTGTCCGCGACGAGGTTAGCGGCGGCTACACCGAGGAGTCGACGACCGAGTTCGGCGTGCGCATGCGGGCCGAGATGGGCGTCGCCCCCGAGGGCCAGACCAACGGACACGACTCGCTCTTCTAGATGTCACGGCTCTTCTTCTTCATCAGGGAGGCATTCCGGGCGCTGCGCCGCAACGCGGCGCCGAGCATGGCGGCGATCGTCACCACCGTGACCACGGTGATCCTGCTCGGGGTGCTGATCCCCGTCTTCCAGACCGCGCAGGGACAGAGCGACGAGATCCGCGAGAGCCTTGAGTTCCGGGTCGCGGTCTACGACGACGCGACCAGAGGCGAAACCGCTTCCCTGCAACGCGAGCTGGAAGCGATCCCGCACGTCGAGTCGGTCGCCCTGGTCACCAAGGCCGAGGCGCTCAAAGAGCTCGAAGCGGACCTAGGCAAGAGCAAGAGCGAAGATCTGCTCGCCCAGCTGCACGACAACCCGCTGCCGGCCAACTTCCAGATCAAGGCCGATGACCCCGCCAACCTGGCCGCGGTGCGGGCGGCGGTGACGCCGCCCGGCCCCAACGGCAAGCCGCAGCCGATCTCGCCGATCATCCAGGACATCTTCGACCGCCAGCAGGAATCGCAGCAGATCGAGCAGGTGACCAGCGCGCTGAAGATCGTCCTCACGGTGATCACCGTCCTCCTGATCCTCGCCTCGCTGATGCTCGTCGGCAACACGATCCGGCTCTCGATCTACACGCGGCGACGCGAGGTCGAGGTGATGCGCCTGGTCGGGGCGACGCGCTGGTTCATCCGCTGGCCGTTCATGATCGAGGGCGTGGTGGTCGGTTTCGCCGGAGGGCTCATAGCCATACTGATCCTGTGGCTGGGCAAGATCACGATCGTCGACCCCCTCAGCAACTCGATCGGCGTCCTCGCGGCGCAGAACAACTCGACGCTCGCCTTCCCCGCTCTGATCGCGATCCTCTTCGGCGCCTCGATCCTCGTCTCGACGATCGGCTCCGGCGTCACCCTGCGCCGCTTCCTCCGGGTCTGAGGCCGGCGTGAGCGGGCGCGGGGCCGTGGCGGTGGCCGTCGCGCTGCTGGCCTTCCTCGCGGCGGGGTTGTACCTCGGCGGGCATCCGGGGGACCTGCCCGAACCGCTGCGCGAACTCTTCGTCGCCGAAGCCGGCGGCCTCAGCGCCGAAGCCGCGGAAGCGATCGAAGACAACTACTACCGCTCGGTCGGCGAGACCGAGCTCAGCAACGCCTCGCTGCAGGGGATGGTCAAGCGGCTGCGCCAGAGCAACGAGGAGGACCACTACTCCGAATACTTCTCCCCAGAAGCGCTGCGGAGCTTCAACCAGCAGATCGAAGGCCGCTTCTCGGGGATCGGGCTCAGCGTCGTCCCGGTGAAGAAGGGCCTCGGCGTGGCGACGGTGTTCCCGGGCTCGCCGGCCAAGCAGGCGGGGATCGAGCCGGGCGACGTGATCGTCGCGGTCGAAGGCGAATCGATCGCCGGCAAGTCGAGCGCGGAAGCGACGGAGAAGATCAAGGGCCCGGAAGGGACGCAGGTGAAGCTCGGGGTCCGCGACGGCAAGAGCGGCAAGGTGCGGCAGCTCCAGATCACCCGCGCCGAGGTGACGCTGCCGAACGTCAGCAGCAGCGTCGAGACCGTGCGGGGGAAGAAGCTCGGCTACGTCCGCATGCTCAGCTTCAGCGAAGCCGCCCACGCCGAGCTGGCGAAGGCCGTCGAAAAGGTCGAAGGCGAAGGGGCCGAAGGCATCCTCCTCGACCTCCGCCACAACCCCGGCGGGCTGCTCGACGAGGCGGTTCTCAGCGCCAACGTGTTCCTGCCGAAGGACGAAGTCGTCGTCCGCACCCGCTCGCGGACCCAGGGCGACAGCGTCCACAAGACCAGCGGCGAGCCGATCTCCAAGCTGCCGGTCGTCGTCCTCGTCGACGGCGGCACCGCCTCGGCGGCCGAGATCCTCGCCGCGGCGCTGCACGACGACGCCGGCTCGACCGTGGTCGGCACCCGCACCTACGGCAAGGGCCTCTTCCAGGAGGAGCAGAACCTCGCCAACGGCGGTGCCTTGAAGCTCTCGGTCGGGGAGTTCTTCACTCCCGACGGGGTAAACCTGGCCCAGAGCCATGGCATCCATCCCAAGGTGAAAGCGCAGGACGACCCGGCGACGCCGGCTGACGAGGCGAAGCAGCGCGCGCTCGGCGTCCTCGCCGGCCAGGCCGGCTGATGCCGCGAGCAGCGCGCCGGCGCCGTGCGCGGGAGCGACCGCGGCCGGCAGCTCCCAAGCCGGCTCGGGAGGCGGTCGAGGAGCTGCTGCGCGAGCAGCTCGGCTTCCGTGGCTTCCGTCCCACGGTCGAGGGCGAAGCGCGCGAAGCGGTGACCTGGGCCGAGCGCGAGGGCGTGGCCCGGCGCGACCTCACCGCGCTCGCCACCTTCACCGTCGACCCGGCGACCGCCCGCGACTTCGACGACGCCGTCTCCGCCCAGCGCGAGGGCAACGGGGCGCGGGTCTGGATCCACATCGCCGACGTCGCCGCCCACGTCAAGCCCGGCTCGCTGCTCGACGAGGAGGCGCGGCGGCGCGGCAACAGCACCTACGTGCCGGGGGCGGTCGAGCCGATGCTGCCGCACGCCCTCAGCTCCGAGGCCTGCAGCCTGGCGCCGGGGGTCGAGCGGCTGGCGGTGACGACCGAGGTCGAGCTGGGGCCGGGGATGGAGGTGAGGCGGGCGCGCTTCTACCGCAGCCGCATCCGCTCCGACGCCCGCTTGAACTACGACCAGCTCGACGAGATCTTCGCCGGCCGGCGCCGGCCGCCCGCCGAGGTTGCCGAACCGCTGGCGGCCGCCCGCGCGGTCGCCGCCGGCCTCGGCGAGGACCGCGGCGCCACCACGCTCGATGTCGAGTCCTTCGAGCCCGAGTTCGAGTTCGACCCCGAGGGCAACGTGGTGGGCGCCCACGGCGTCCCCCAGACCGAGGCCCACCGCCTGATCGAGCGGCTGATGATCCTCAACAACGAGCAGGTCGCCCAGCTGCTCGAGCGCGAGCGGGTGCCGGCGATCTACCGCGTCCACGCCCAGCCCGATGCGGCGCGGATCGAGCGCCTGCTCGAGCAGCTATCGGCGCTGGGGGTGCCGACGCCGCCGCTGAAAGGCGGGCTGGCGCCGCGCGAGGCGGGAGCGATGGCGGCGGCGGCGAGCCGGATGGTGCGGCGCGAGGCCGAGCGGCGCGGGCACGGGCGCGATGCGTATACCTCGCTGGTGCTGCGCTCCCTCAAGCAGGCCTCTTACAGCGAGCGGAACATCGGCCACGCCGGCCTCGGCTCGCCTGCCTACTGTCACTTCACCTCGCCGATCCGCCGCTACCCGGACCTGGTCTGCCACCGGGCGCTGCTGGCGCTGCTCGGTGAGGGGGAGGAGGCGCCGAGCCTGGCCGAGGCCCGCGACGCCGCCGCCGAGGCCTCGGCGCGGGAGCGGGAGTCGGCGCAGATCGAGCGCGCCGCCGACGACGCCTGCGGCGCCTACCTGCTCGCCCGCGAGCTGGGCGAGCGCGGCCTCGACGCGGTCTTCGAGGGCGAGATCTCGGGCGTTATCCGCTCCGCCGCCTTTGTCTCCTTCAAGGGCGAGCTCGGCGACGTCTACGAGGGGATGCTGCCGGCGCGGCGGCTGCCCGGCGACCGCTACGAGCTCGACCGCGCCGAGGTTGCCCTGGTCGGCCGCGGGGCGGGGGGACGCTTCAACCTCGGCGATCCGATATCCGTCCGGGTGGCGGGGGTCGATCCGTCCCGTGGCCGCGCGGAGCTTGAGCTTGCGGTGGGGTCAACCGAATGAGCAGGCCAGAATGAGTAAAAAGAACAAGAAGCGAAGAGAACCCGCCTCAGGCGATGTCGTCACCAACCGCCGTGCTCGCCACAAATTCGAGCTGGTCGAGAAAATGGAGGCGGGGATCGTCCTGCGGGGCTCGGAGGTGAAGGCGCTGCGCGGAGGAAAAGCTCAGATGACCGATGCGTACGCCGTCGTCGACGGTGGCGAGGTTTGGCTTCGCAAGCTGCATATCCCGCCGTACGAGTACGCGGCGGTCGACGCGCACGACGCCGAGCGGCCGCGGAAGCTGCTCCTGCACAAGGAGGAGATCGAGCGGCTGATCGGGAAAACCGCTCAAAAAGGGCTAACCCTGATTCCGACCAGGATTTATTTCAAAGGGCCGCGGGCGAAGGTGGAGCTCGCCCTGGCGCGAAACAAGGAGGGTCGCGACCGTCGCCGGGAGATCGCCGACCGCGACGTCCGGCGCGAGGTCGAGCGCGAGTTCAAAGGAAGGATGCGTTGAGGTTGAAAGTGAAGGATGAGATGGGAGGATTCACGTCGATGCGTTCCAGGAAGAGCCTGCCCGCCGCCTGTGCTGGGATCATCGCGATCGTCATGGCCGCTCCGGCAGAGGCCAATGCTGAATCGTTCCCGGACAAGGCGAGCAACTACGTGAGCGACCACACCGCCTACTTCGTCGGCGCCCTGCTGGTGGCGATCCTGATCCTGCTGCTGATCGTTCGCGTCACCCAGCGCAAAGCGAAGGAAAAGGGGGCGAGGCCGGGACCGCCGCAGGCTCCGCCCGCCCCCGCTCCGCCCGCCGGCGCCGGGTACCCCGCTCCGCAGACCGCCGAGCTGGCCGCCGTGCCAGCCGCGGCGCCGGCGCCGGCACCGGGGCAGATGCCGCCGACTCCGGGGCAGACGCCGCCGACGCCGGGGCTGTCGGCTCCACCACCCGGCGCCTCGGCGCCGCCGCCCGTACCGGGCGCCGCCCCGCCGCCGGCCAACGAGTCTCCGAAAGACCGCAAGCGCCGCCAGCGCGAGGAACAGCGTGCGAAGCGGGCGCAGATGCGCGAGGCGCGCAAAGCCGAGCTGCAGCGGCGCAAGGAAGAGAAGGCGCAGCGCAAGGCGCAGAGAAAGGGCGAACCGGTTGCCGCGGCGCCCGCCGCGGCTGTGCCCGGCGCGCCGGCTGCGGTTCCCGCCCCCGAACCGCAGCCTGCGAAGAAGGGGTTCACCGAGATGAGCCTGTTCGGGCTCAAGCTCGGCGGCGGGAAGAAGCGCAAGGCGGCGCAGGCCGAGCAGCGGCTGGCCGAGGCACGCGCCGCGAACGAACGGGCGATCGCCGCAGCGCAGGCCGCCGGCCAGGCGCCGCCCTCGGGACAGCTGGCTCCCTGGGAGGAGGCGACGACGGTGCAGCCGCCGACCGGCGAGTTCGCCGCGGTGCCCCCGGTGCCGCCACCGCCGGTCCCCGGCGGTTCGCCGGCTCCGGGCGAATACGACCCTGCCGCAGCCCAGCAGCGGGTGCGCGACAAAGTCGCCGAGGTGCGCAGCGAGCAGCAGCGGATCGGCGCCGAGGCTGAGCGTCGTCTGCAGGCAGCCGAGCAGATGCAGCAGCAGGCCGGGGCTCCCGCCGGGCAGCAGCCGATCCAGGACGCCCAGCCCGCCGCCCCGCAGGGGGCGGCCTCGCCAGCGGTCGACCTCCGCGGTGCCGAGCAGCGGCTCGAGGAGGAAAGGGCCGCCCGCGAGCGCGAGATGAAGGAAGCAGAGGAGCGCCTGCGCCAGATCGAGGAGCGGACCAAAGCCGCCGAAGAACGCGCCGCCGAGGCGAAACGGCTGGAGCAGCGGCGGGCCGAAGAGGAAGCGCAGGACCGCCGTCTCGAGGAGATGCGCCGCAGCGTCGCCGAAGCCGAACAGCGTGCCCGCGAGGCAGAGCGCCGGGCAGAAGAGGCCGAGCAGGCCGCCCTGCGCTCGGTCCAGGGAGGCGGAGGAGCACCGCCGTCAGCGCCCTTCGAGGCGCCGGCGCCCCCGCCCGCCCCCGCTGAGCCTGCCTACGAGCCGCCGGCGCCGCCGCCCGCTCCGCAGCCGCCTGCCCCCGAGCCTCCGCCGGCACAGCCACCGGCCCCCGAGCCGCAGCGCTCGTTTGCGCCGCCGACCGCACCCTCGCCGGCCGAGACGCAGCCGTTCCAGGCCTCGCCGCCGCCGGCCGCGGCGGAGCCCTTCCCGTCGACGCCGCCGCCTCCGGCCGAGTCGTTCAACCCGCCGACGCCGCCTCCGGCACCCCCTGCGCCCCGGGGTGGTGGCGGTCAGATCAACCTCAACTCCGTCACCTTCGAGCAGCTGCGCGAAGAGGGCCTCTCGGTGACCCAGGCAACCCGCCTGCTCGCCCACCGCGAGCGCCTCGGCGGCTTTCAGTCGGCCGACGACCTCGATCAGGTGGCGGGATTTCCCACCGAGATGCTGGACGATCTGAAGGGTCGCTCCGCGGTCTGACGTGCGGCCGGGGGAGGAGTCCGGCGGCGGTGCTGGGGCCGGGAGGGATCTCCCGGACAACAGCGGGGAGCGTCCGGGAGACCCCTCCCGGCCCCAGCCAACTTCTCTCAGCCGGCTTCTTCCCAGGCTTCCAGCAGCTTGAGCCAGATCTCGCTGCGGCTCGGGTAGGGGGCGACTGCGTGCCTCAGCTGAGAGATGGGGACCTCACCGACGATCGCGAAGGTTGCCGCCTGGAGGAAGTCGGCGGTCTCGAAGCCGGTGAAGGTGGCGCCGATGATCGTCTGCTTCTCGAGGTCGATGACGATGCGGGAGGTGCCGCCGGTGTCCTTGCCCTGGAAGCTGGCGCCGGGGGTACCGTCGGTCGGGACGTCGACGGCGCGGGCCTCGATCCCCGCTTCGCGCGCCTGCTGCAGCGTCTTCCCCGCCGCGGCGACCTGCGGATCGGTGAAGGTGACGCGGGGCGAGCCCAGCCCTTCCGCAACCGCCTCGACCCTCCGCCCGAGCAGGTTCTCGGCCGCCACCCAGGCGTGGTACTTGCCCATGTGGGTGAAGAGGGCGCGGCCGTTGACGTCCCCGATCGCCCACAGCCACTCGCTGCCGCCGACCCGCATCCTGTCGTCAACGTCGAGGTAGCCGTGCCCGTTCGGCTCGATGCCGGCGGAACCGAGGTCGAGGTCGGCGGTGTGGGGGACACGGCCGACGGCGACGAGGATCTCCGCCGCCTCGACGCTTGCGCCGCCGCTCAGCTCGGCGACCACGCCGGGGCCGCCGGAGCGGATCGATTCGACCATGGCTCCGGTCCGGACCTGGACGCCGAAGCTCTCGCGCAGCGACTCGGCTACTTCTTCGCCGGCGAACGCCTCCTCGCGCGAAAGCAGCTGCGGGCCGCCCTCGACCAGGGTCACCTGGGTGCCGAGGCTTGCCCAGGCCTGCGAGAGCTCGCTGCCGACCGGTCCGCCGCCGAGGACGATCATGCTCTCGGGGGTGTGCCTGGCGGAAGTCGCGTCGCGGTTGTTCCAGGCGCGGACCGAGTCCAGCCCCTCGATCGGCGGCATCGCCGCCTTGCTGCCGGTGGCGACGACGACCGCCTTCTCGGCCACCAGCTCCTTGCCGCCGACCCCGATCCGGCGCTCGCCGCGGAAGCGGGCGCTGCCGCGAAAGAGGTCGATGCCCCGTTCTTCCAGCCAGGGCACCTGGACCGAGTCGTCGAGGTCGTGGACGACGGCGTCGCGGCGGTCGAGCACCGCCTGGGCGTCGAGCTCGCCGTGCCCGGTCGGCACCCCGGGGATCCGCTTCGCCTCGGCGAGCACGTCGGCGGGCCGCAGCAGCGCCTTCGAGGGCATGCAGGAGTAGTAGGAGCATTCGCCGCCGACCAGGTCGCGCTCGACGATCGCCACCCGCATCCCGCCGTCAGCGAGGCGGCCGGCGCAGACCTCGCCGGCCGGGCCGGCGCCGAGGACGATCGCGTCGTAGCGGCGCTCGCTCACCGGGCGCATCCTTTCAGGTCGGCACCGTCGGCCCGGCAGCCCGGATCACCTACCCCGGATCACCTACCGGGGATCACTTACAATCGTCAGGCATTCCCAAGCACGGGGGCGACAGGCTTCGACGTGGTCGACTCGTGCGAACGGTTGCAGGTCGAGGTTGCTGGAGGCCTCGTTAAACCCCAGCACAAACCAATACGTGCGGACCATGAGTTCGCCCTCGCCGCTTAGTTAATAGCTAAGCGCTGTGAGAGTCGGTCCTTCCTCGCCCGCGGGAAGGGGCACCGGCTTCAGAAGCGGGCTCACCCGGGCGGATCGCCCCGTCCGCCAGGGGAAATCGAAGAGGGCTCTATCTCCCGCAGTGCCCGCCGGCGCGGACCCCGGGAGACGAGAATCAAGCGCCGGCTAAACCTGTAGACACCCTCGCACCGCGTCCGCGGATCCGAGTTCGAATCTCGGCGCCTCCATCGGCAGGCCGTCCCTCCCAGGAGGGCGCGGCCTTCTGTGTCGAATCAAGCTGCTTTCGGCAGCTTGGGCCGTTGGGGCAGCTGGTGGATCTCCGCCCCCTCGGCCCGGATCGGCTCAAAGGTCGCGACGGAGAGGACCACGTAGCTGTAGCCGCAGGGGCAGACCTCGCCGTCTACGGCGTCGAGGTTCTCGACGACGACCTCGTTTTCCTCTTCGCAGGACGAGCAGACGACGGTCACTTGCCACATGCTTCGATGGTGGCGCCGGCGCCGGACGGATCCAGGGGTTCAAAGACCTCCTGCAGGATCTCGTGCTCGCAGCCAGGCCAGCACTTCGGCGGCATCGCGGTCGGGCGGGAAGACGGGATAGAAGACCTTGACGATCCGGTTCGCGCTGACGATCAGGGTGAGGCGCTTGTAGAGCGCGAGGCTGCCGACCTCGAAGGTCGGCAGCCGCAGCTCCGCCGCAAGCCGCAGTCCCGGGTCGCTGAGCAGCGGGAACGGGATGTGCTCGCGCGCCGCGAACTCCGCCTGCTCCTCATGGCGCTGGGCGCTGATACCGACCACCGACGCGCCGAGGCGCCCGAACTCGGCCAAGGCGTCGCGGTAGGAGCAGCTCTGCGGGGTGCAGCCGCGGGCGCCGGGGATGTCGTCCCAGCCGTCCGGCAGCGGCACTCCGGGCGCTCCCGTGCGCGGGTAGACGTAGGCGACCAGCGAATTCGCGGCGAGCGCCCCGAGGTCGCCATCGCCGCTCGTCGCCCGCAGCGACAGCCGCGGCAGCTCCGTCCCGGGCAGGTGGCTGGCGGCACCGTCGTCCACGGGGGGCGGCAGGTTGGGAGGGAGGGCGCTGTACTCGCTCATCCGGCCGATTATCGTCGAGACCATGAACCGCTACGTCGCCTTCCTGCGCGGGATGAACCTCGGGGGCCGCCGGATCAAGAACGAGGAGCTGCGGCGGCACTTCGCGGAGATGGGGTTCGAGGAGGTTGCGACCCTTCGAGCGAGCGGCAACGTGATCTTCTCCTCGGCCGGGCGGGAGGCCGAGAGCGGGCTGGCGCGCCGGGTCGAAGCGGAGCTGGGCGAGCGGCTCGGGTACGAGGTTCCGGTCTTCCTGCGCAGCGTCGAGGAGGTGGCGGCGGTCGCGGCGCGCGAGCCGTTCGGCCCGCAGCTGGTGGCGAAGTCGAAGGGCAAGCTCCAGGTCTCCTTCCTGACCGGGAAACCGAAGCCGGAAGCGAAGAAGAAAGCTCTCGCCCTCTCCACCGACGAGGACCTGCTGGCGATCGAGGGCCGCGAGCTCTACTGGCTGCCCAGCGGCGGCATCAGCGAATCCGGCCTCGACTGGAAGCCGATCGAGGCCGCCCTCGGCCCCGGCACGATTCGCACCATGGGGACCGTCCGGCAGATCGCCGCAAAGGCCTGATCCGGGGTGCCGGTGGCGAGTTGATTTGCCTATAGCGAGGTCAACTCGCCAATCGTCGCCGTCAGCTCGGGCGGTCGGGCCAGGGTCTGGAGGACGACGCAGTAGCGCTCGGTCAGCTTCAGCAGGGTCGCCAGCTGCTCGGCGTCGGCGTCGGTCTCCAGCTCAAAGCAAAGCCGGATCGCCCTGAAGCCGACCGGCGCCTCGCGGTCGACCGCGAGGGTGCCGCGGAAGTCGAGGTCGCCCTCGGCGTGCACGCGGCCCGACCCGACCGCGATCCCGAGCGAGGCGGCGACCGCCCGCAGGGTCACCCCGGCGCAGGCGGCGAGCGCCTCGAGCAGCATGTCGCCCGAGCAGAGCAGCGAGCCGTCGCCGCCGGAGGCGGGGCGGAGGCCGGCCTCGGCGAGCGCCCGGCCGGTGTTCACCGAGCAGGAGATCCCGTCGCCCAGCTCGCCGTCGGCCTTAAGCGTCACGACGGCGCTCTCAGGGTTGTCCCTGTAGCGCTCCTTCAGCGGAGTCTGCGCCGCGCGCAGTTCGTCTCTGTCCATCGACTCAGGTTACGGCCGCATCGGGGCGGAAGCTCGGACCTCTCGCGGTTCGCTCCGCCAATGCCTTCAGGTTGAGCAACTGCCGCCTCATCATCACCAGGTCCCCTGGCGGGAGGACGAATCTTTCCAGCGAGCCAAGCACTCGACCCCGGGCCGGTGCCCAGCACAGCTTGACCGCGATCCGCGAGTGCTCGCCGCCGACCCGCTTCGCCCAATAGGTGCAGGCGACCTCGCCGAAGACGCGTCCGCGATGGAGGATCGTCAGCGACTCGCCGCGCTCGAACTCGACCAGCCGGAAGATCGTCGCCACCCGCTGGCCGACCTCCAGCCGCTCCAGTCCCGGCGTCAGCTCCTGCGGGCTGCGGCGGCCGAAGTTGTCGAGCTTGTCGTAGCTGTAGGGGGCGGCGCGAAGCTGGCAGAGCCAGCGGAAGACGACCTCCTGCGGAGCGGCGACGTCGACCGCCCGGTACAGGTTTCGGTGCGGGCCGTCGACCAGCCGGTCGCACGGATAGGCGCGGGCGCGCTCCTCGGCCGTCGATCCCCATTGCGAGACGACTTTGGGCCATGCCATGGCTCAAGGGTACGTCCGCCCGTGGGTCACTACCTTGGGTCCTGTCATGGCAATCGCGACCGCAACCTCGCTCGACGTCTACGTCGGCGGCAAGCTGCTCTTCGAGGACGTCGGCTTCAAGCTCGAGCCGCGCGAGCGGATGACGCTCTCCGGCCGCAACGGCGCCGGCAAGTCGACGCTGCTGCGGGTGCTGGCGGGCGAGCTGCGGCCGGACTCCGGCTCGCTGAGCGTGCAGCGGGGGGCGCGGGTGGCCCTGCACGACCAGCGGCCGCCGCGGGAATCGCAGGCGACCCTCGGCGAATACGTCTTCTCCGGGCGCACCGACATGCTCGAGACCGAGGCCGAGCTGGCGCGGCTGGAGGCGGCGATGGGCGACGGCGAGGAGGAGACGATGCGGCGCTACTCCGCCGCCCAGCAGCGGCTCGAAGCCGGCGGCGGCTACCGCTGGCGCGACGAGGTGCTCTCGGTCCTCCGCGGGCTCGGCTTCGAGGCCGAGCAGGCCGAGCGGCCGCTCTCGACCTTCTCCGGCGGCGAGCTGACCCGCGCCTCGCTCGCCCGCGCTCTCGCCACCAGGCCCGACCTGCTGCTGCTCGACGAGCCGACCAACCATCTCGACATCCCCTCGCTGGAGTGGCTGGAGGGCTACCTGGTCGAGATGGACGCCGCCGTCGTCCTCGTCGCCCACGATCGCTGGTTCCTGGAGGCGGTCGGCACCTCGGTCCTGGAGCTGGAGGCGCAGCGGGCTCGCTTCTTCGCCGGCCCCTGGCACGCCTGGCGCCAGGAGCAGGCAAAACGGCAGATCGCCCTCGGCAAGGCGATCGAGCGCCAGGAGGCGGAGATCGCGCGGATGGAGCGCTTCGTCGAGCGCTTCCGCTACAAGGCGACGAAGGCGCGCCAGGCGCAGTCGCGGGCGAAGCAGATCGAGAAGAAGAAGCGGGACGGCCCGCGCGCCGAACGCCGCGACAACCGCAGCCTGCGCTTCCACTTCAAGCCGCCGGAGCGGCCCGGGCGGGTGGTGCTGAAACTGGTCAACGGCCGGCTCGAGGTGCCGGGACGGATCCTGCTCGATGGCGCCAACCTCGAAATCGAGCGCGGCGAACACGTCGTCCTCGTCGGCCCCAACGGCGCCGGCAAGACGACCCTGATCGAGACCCTCGCCGGTCGCCGCGACCCCGCCGCCGGCAGCGTCCGCAGCGGCCACAACGTCAAGATCGGGTACCTCTCCCAGCACGCCGAGACCGCGGCGGGCTCGGGGAGCATCCTCGACGCCGCCAAGCGCGAGACCGGCCTCAACGAGAATCAGGCGCGGGCGCTGCTCGGCGGCTTCCTCTTCTCCGGCGCCGACGTCGAGAAGCAGCTGGCCGACATCTCCGGCGGCGAGCAGCGGCGGCTCTCGCTGGCGATCCTCGTCGCCTCCGGCGCCAACGTCCTCATCCTCGACGAGCCGACCAACCACCTCGACATCGAGAGCCGCGAGGCGCTCGAGGACGCGCTGACCGAGTTCGAGGGCTCGATCCTGCTCGTCTCCCACGACCGGGCGCTGCTGGAGGCGGTCGGCAGCCGCACCCTGGTCTGCGACGGTGGCCGGCTGGAGAATCATCCGAGCGGCTGGGCCGAGTACCAGCGGCGGCGCGACGAGCGGCAGACGGAAGCGGCTGCGGCCGCGAGGGCCTCCTCGGGGGGCACCGGCAAGAAGTACAGCGCGACCAGGCCGGCGCAGAAAGCGGCGCGCAAGGCGGCCAGGCTGGAGCAGCGGATCGAGCAGGCCGAGGCGAAGCTGCGCGAGCTCGAGGACGAGCTGGCCGATCCCGCCGCCTGGTCGAGCCCCGGCCGCATCGAGCGGGCGACCAAGCGCCACGAGGAGGCGAAGGCCGAAGTCGAGGAACTCTACGCCGAGTGGGAGAGCGCCGAGGCCGAGGCCGAGGTCAGCTGACCTCGGCGAGGGGTCTGTCGAGAACGACCCGCGTGCCGTGTTGCGGCGCCAAGGTGATGTTGCGGATCCGCACCTTTTCGGGCTCCGGGTCGGGCGCCCGCAGCTGCGCCCGGGTGACGATCTCACGCAGGACGATCCGCATCTCGTATTCGGCGAAGGCGGCGCCGATGCAGCGGCGGACGCCGCCGCCGAAGGGGATCCAGGTGTAGCCGTCGGGCTTGGCGTCGAGGAAGCGCTCGGGTCGGAAGCGCTCCGGTTCGGGGAAGAGGTCCTCGCGGTAGTGCATGGCGGCGATTGCCGCCATCAGGTAGCTGCCCTCGGCCAGCTCGTAGCCGCCGATCTCCAGCGGCGCCGTCAGCCGTCGGGCGACGTCGACCAGCACCGGCCGCGCCCGCAGCGTCTCGCGCACGGTCGCCTCGAGGTAGCCGTCCTCGCCCGCCGCCAGCGAGTCGCGCAGCCGCGCCAGCGCCTCCGGGTTGCGCAGCAGCCGCTCGAGCGCCCAGGCGAGGCCGGTGGCGGTGGTCTCGTGTCCGGCCGCCAGCACCGTCACCAGCTCGTCGCGCAGTTCCTCGTCGCTCATCTCCCCGCCGTCCTCGTCGCGGGCGCTCATCAGCAACGAGAGGACGTCGTCGCGCTCGCCGTGGTCGGCGGCGGCCCGGCGCAGCCGGATCTCTTCGTAGATGAACTCGTCGAGCCGGTTGCGGGCGGCGACGAAGCGGCGCCAGGGACTGCCCGGCCCGAGGTCACGCCGCAGCGGCGGCAGCGAGGTGACCATGCTGATCCGGGCCGAGAAGAGGTCGATCAGCCGCTCGAAGCGGACCAGCCGCTGCTCGTCGTGGACGCCGAAGACGGCCCGCATGATCACCGCCAGGGTGATCCGCTGGGTGTGCGGGCGCAGCGAGAACTCCTCGCCGACCGGCCAGCTCTCCATCTGCCGCCGGGTCATCTCCTCGATCAACTCGCCGTAGCGGCGGATGCGGTCGCCGTGGAAGGGGGGAAGGAGCAGCTTGCGCTGGCGCATGTGCTCGGCTCCGTCGAGGGTCAGGACCGAGTTCGGCCCCAGCGCCGGCTCCAGCACCGTCGCGTTCGCTTCGCCGGCGTGGAGGTCGTCCGGGGAGCTGGTGAAGAGCCGCTTCACCAGGCCGGGCTCGGCGACGTAGACGAGGTTGTGGAAGAAGGGGAAGGAGATCCGGAAGACGTCGCCGTAACGCCGGTGGCGCCCGATCAGGAACCCGAGCGGGTCGCGGCTGTAGGCCAGCGCCTGGGCTAAGGCGGGCGCCCGCGAGCCCGGCGGCAGCGCTCCCTTGGTCGCGGCGCCGGGCCGGGTGAGGGTCGCCTGCTCCATTCCCCCAGCGTAGCGGGAAGACTGGCCAACCAGCCAGTTGTTCCTTATCGTCGCTATGCAGCGATAAGGAACAGGCGATCAGAAGACGATCGTGCGGTCGCCGTCGAGGAGGACGCGGTCGTCGAGGTGCGCCATCACCGCGCGGGCGAGGACGAGGCGCTCGATGTCGCGGCCGATGCGGATCATGTCGGCGACCCCGTCGCGATGGTCGACCGGCTCGACGTCCTGGGCGATGATCGGTCCGGCGTCCAGCTCGGCGGTCACGTAGTGGGCGGTGGCGCCGATCAGCTTGACCCCGCGCTCGTAGGCGCGGTGGTAGGGGTCGGCGCCGACGAAGGCCGGCAGGAAGCTGTGGTGGATGTTGATCGCCGGAGCGCTGAGCCCGCGCAGGAACTCCGCGGAGAGGATCTGCATGTAGCGGGCGAGGACGAGGAGGTCGACGTCGCCGACCAGGTCGAGGATCTGCCGCTCGGCCTCGGCCTTCGTCGCCGGCTCGACCGGCACGTGGCGGAAAGGCAGCCCGACCGCCTCGACCTGATCGCGGTGGTCGGGGTGGTTCGAGATCACGGTGGCGATCTCGCCGCCGAGGTCGTTGTTGCGCCAGCGCCAGAGCAGATCGGAGAGGCAGTGGTCCTCGCGCGAGACCATCACCGCGATCCGCTTCCTCTCCGCGCTGTCGTGGAACTCGAAGTCCATCCGGAACGGCTCGCCGATCTCACGGGCGAAGCGGCCTTCGAGCCCTTCGCGCTCCCTGCCGGGGACGCGGTCGAAGACCATCCGGATGAAGAAACGGCCCTCGGTGCTCGAGTGCTGGTCGACGTCGACGATGTTGAGGCCGGCCTCGGCGAGGAAGCCGCTGACGCGGGCGATCAGCCCCGGCTGATCCGGGCAGGCGAGCAGCAGGCGCGAGGTCGGCGCGTCTCCCATTCGCCGATCATCGCGGATAGGCTGGCGCCGATGCGGATAGCTGCCGTTCCCGATGGGGTGGTGGAGCGCGTTGGCCTGCTCCTCAACAAGCTGCCGACGCCGATCGGCGAGGCGATGTTCGCGATGCCGGTTGCCCGCTGCCTCCAGGTCGCGCAGCGGACCGGGATGCTGGCGGCGCTGGCCGAGGGCCCGCGCGAGCCCGGCGAGCTGGCCGAGCACCTCGGGCTGCAGCCAACCGGGACGGCGCGCGTCCTCGACGTGATCGCCTCGCTCGGGCACCTCCGGCAGAACCCGGACGGGCGCTACGAGATGACCAAGAGCGCGCGGCCCTGGCTCGACCCTCGCTCAGACACCTACCTCGGCGACTTCCTCGCCGACACCGCCGAATACTGGGACTGGTACGGGCGACTCGAGGACCTGGTCCGCGACGGCACCCACGCCGAGCTGCACGCGAAGGACCCCGACGACCCCTACTGGCGCTCCTACATCCGCGGCCAGTACCAGCTGGCGCGCCTCTCCAGCGCCGAAGTGGCGAAGTCGATCCCGCTCGCCAAGGGGGCGCACTCGGTCCTCGACGTGGCGGGCGCGCACGGCGAGTACTCGATGGCGCTCTGCCGCCGCCACGAGGGATTGCGGGCGACGATCGTCGACCTGCCGGGCAGCGCCGCGGTGGGGGAGCAGATCGTCGCCGAGGCGGGGATGGGCGGGCGCGTCCGCCACCTCGTCGGCGACATGTTCGAGGTCGACTACGGCGGCCAATACGACGGCGCGATGAGCTTCAACATCATCCATCACCTCGCGCCCGAGCAGATCCGGGCGCTGTTCCAGCGCATCCGGGCGGTGCTGCGGCCGGGCTCTCCGCTCGCGGTCCTCGACCTCTACGACCGCCCCGGCGGTCAGCGGGCGAATACCGCCTCGATCCTCGGCCTCTTCTTCCACCTGACCTCCGGCGCCGACACCTACACGGTCGACGAGGTCTCCAGATGGATGGCGGAGAGCGGCTACGGCAGCGTCGAGGTGAAATCGTTCCGGACTCTGCCGGACCTGCGGTTGCTGGTCGCTCGAGCCGTCTGAGGGGAGCGGGGAGAGGGAGGTCCTCTCCAGACACTGCTCGCCAATGGCTCGCAGTTGAGTGTCTGGAGAGGACCTCCCTCTCCCCGCGTTGCCGCAAGATCTTGACCAAGCCGAGCGGAGGGGAGGTCCGTTGCGTGCCTGGGGTTGTGCAGATTGTTGCTAGGTGGGGCTCCTCTGTGATCGTGCGCACAGTTTGGAGCGGCGGAAACCCTCACGGTTCCGCGCTTGCTCACAAAACGCAAATATTTCATCCCGATCCTGTTCATCCTCCTCGCCTTCCCGGCAACCGCCTTGGCGGCCGGCGGCGGTTCGGGCACCGGCCCGGCTGTCGGCTCGGCCGAGGTGGTGCCGATCCCGACGCTGCAGCGGCCGGTGACGCGCTTCCAGCACCTGGTCGAGACCGTCTCCCGCCGGATCGAGGCCGAGGAACGCGCCGCCGCCCGCAAGCAGCAGCGCGAACGCGAAGAAGAGTTCGCGGCGCTGCCCGGCGGCGTCTCCCCGGCGACGATGGAAGCGATCGCCTCCTGCGAGTCGGGTGGCGACCCCGCCGCGGTCTCCTCGGATGGGACTTACCGCGGCCTGTACCAGTTCGACTACGGGACCTGGGAATCGGTCGGCGGCAGCGGCGACCCGGCCGCTGCGAGCGCAGCCGAGCAGACCTACCGCGCGGCGCTGCTGTACGCGCAGTCGGGCTCCAGCCCCTGGCCCGTCTGCGGCTGAACCGCCGGGCGACTGAGAACGCACTTCTTTCCGCTATGCGGAGAGAAGCGCGTTCTCACCGTTGGCGCTGATTACATCCCTACGATCCTCGATGTGAGCGAGGAGCAGGTTCCGGCGCCCGATCCCAGCGGGCCGCAGCGCAAACCGCCGAAAGAGGCGGTCGCGGAGGCAAAGGTGCGGGCGCCGACCCGGGGCAACCGCAAGCTCGAGAGCTTCCTCGACGCGGTCAACTCCGACGAGCAGGTGCGGGCCTGGTGGTACATGGACCAGGTCCACGCCGAGCGGCTCGGCATGTCGGACCACTCCTGGGTCCACATGCAGATCGTCCTCAACATCGCCCTGCGGTTGCTGCGGCTGCTGGCCAAAGGAGGGGTCGAGCCGGCGATGGTCACGGACCACAGCATGCGCGAGCGCGACGCCGAGGTCGTGGTCGCCGGCGGCGCCCTCCTGCACGACGTCGGCATGTCGATCCACCGCGCCGACCACGAGGCCTACTCGCTGTTCCTCGCCAGCGGCGCCCTCGAACGGCTGCTCTCCGACGCCTACCGCCAGCCCGAGCGCACCGTCGTCGCTTCCGAGATCCTCCACGCGATCATCGGCCACCGCCGCCGCGGCGAGCCCTACACGCTCGAGGCCGGAGTCGTCCGCGTCGCCGACGCCCTCGACATGGCCCAGGGCCGCACCCGCATCCCGCTCGAGAAAGGCCAGGAGGGCATCCACTCGATCTCCGCCGCGGCGATCGACGAGGTCCGGATCGAGCGGGGCGAGGACCGTCCCGTGCGGGTCGAGATCCAGCTCAACAACTCCGCCGGCATCTTCCAGGTCGACGACCTCCTTGCCACCAAGATCCGCGGCACCCCGCTCGAGGGCAGGCTCGAAGTCGTCGCCAAGGTGGAAGGCAAGACCGAGAAGCGTCTCCTCAGCGGCTTCCGGCTGTCCTGAGCGACCACAGCCAGGCGATCGCGCCGCAGGCGGCGTAGGCGATCGCGACCGCGATCAGGGCGAACTTCGCGATTGCGCAGCTGGTCGCCAGGGGCGCCAGCTCAGCCGCGCGGCCGCCGAGGGCGAGCAGCCAGATGACGTTTTCGCAGGCGTCGAGAAGCGCGGCGGCGACGGCGAGCCAAGGCGCGACGCGTCCCGCCGCCGCCAGCGCCCGCTGCCCCTGCTCCCGCGCGAAGTCCCGCGTCGCCAGCCCGGCGAGCGTGAAGAACGCTCCGTAGCTGACCATGAAGCCGAAGTCGATCGAGAGCGAGAGGCGGGCGAGGTGGACGCCATGCGCTCCCCATTCCGAGACGATTGCCTCCACCCGCCTGGCGCTCCCGGCGAACTCGAGCCCGAGGATCGACGGCCCACCGGTCTTTTCCAGGTGGTGGTCGAGCACGAACAGCGCGACGTCGAACGCGATGGTCGCGGCGCCGAAGGCGATCAGCAGCGGCTTCGCGCGGAATTTGCGGTGGCGAGGGGGGAGAGAAGTCGAGTTCAACGGCTTAGTCAGGGGTCAAGGAGACGAAGGACGAGTTGGCTGCTTGAAACCTTCGAGGAGATCCATCCGAAGAGCGGTGCAGCTGTTGGGGCGGATCTCGTCGATGGCTGCTGGAAGCGACCTTCAGGGTGTGTGGCCGGTCGCCGAACGAGGCAGCCCGGAGGGCCCGTCAGGTGTTCTAACCGCAGAGCGAGCCCTGGCTAGTTGAAGCGCGCCAGGTCGGCCTTGCGCTGTTCCTTGCGCTTCTCCAGGCGGCCCTGGATCAGCGAGAGGACGATTACGAGCGCGGCGAAGAAGCCGATCACGCCGAAGCAGAAGAAGGTCACCGTCTTGTCAGTGGTCGGGCCGGCGAGGCCGACGCCCTCCTCGGCGAAGGCTGCCGGGGCGGCGACCAGCATCAGGGCCCAGATCGAGACCAGGAGTGCGGCGGTGCGCTTCACGGGTCCGGAATCTAGCGCACGGAGGGGCGTCGCGGCTCGCGCGTAGGATGGCCGCCGATGTCGAACGCCGAGGCGCTGCTGCTCGGGATCGTGCAGGGTCTCACCGAGTTCCTGCCGATCTCCTCGTCGGGTCATTTGATCCTCGTTCCCTGGTTGCAGGACTACACGTTCCTGCAGGAGAACGACGCCTTCAACAAGACCTTCGACGTCGCCCTCCACGCCGGCACCCTGGTTGCCGCGGTCGCCTATTTCCGGGTCGAGGTGGTGGTGCTGCTCCGCGGCTTCTTCGCAGCGGTGCGGCAGCGGGCGGTCGGCAGCGACGAGCAGCGCCTCGCGGTGGCGATCGCGATCGGCACCGTGCCGGCGGTGATCGTCGGCGGCCTCGGCTCGGGCTTCATCGACGAACACCTCGGCGAGCCCTGGATGATCGCGCTCCAGCTGGTCCTCTTCGCCTTCCTGCTCGAATACGCGGACCGGATGCCGGAGCGCCGCCGCCTGCACGAAACGAGCCTGCGCGACGGCTGGCGCATCGGGCTCGCCCAGGTCCTGGCCTTGGCCCCCGGCACCTCGCGCTCGGGGATCACGATCACCGCCGGGCGCTGGCTCGGCCTCGACCGCGACGCCGCCGCCCGCTTCTCCTTCCTGCTGCTGATCCCGGCGGTCGCCGGCGCCACCCTGTACAAGGCCGCCAGCGCGCTCGGCGAAGGCCTGCCGTCCGGCGTCGCCGGGCCGATGGCGGTGGGGACGGCCGCCGCCGCCGTCTCCGGCTATCTGGCGATCTCCTTCCTCCTGCGCCTGGTGCGGACGACCAGCTACCGCCCCTTCGTCCTCTACCGCTACGCGGCCGGGGCCGCCGTGCTGCTGGTCATCGCTGCCGGGCTGCGCCCGGCGACGTTCTGAAGCGGTTCCGATTTTCGACACAGCCCGCTGTGTCAGGAACCGGCTGCGGCAGGCGGGCACCTTGCCGCAAAATCGGCGCGGCCCGGGGCGGACTCGTGAAAATCCTGTGAACAGCAGGCGATTCGCGTCTCCCTGGTGCATACACTTCGGTCATCCGCATCGCAGTGATCGACACCGACAGCGGCTTCGTCACGGTTCTCGGCAAGCGCGCCGAAGTCGCCGGCTGGCACCTCAGCTGCAGCGCCGGGCCGATTCCGCCGCGCGACCTCGTGGCGATGAAGCTGAACGCGCTCCTGATCGACCCGGCCGTCCTGGGCGAGGAAGCCTGGCCGTACCTGGAGCGGATCGCCTCGCTGCTGCCCGAGCTCGGTCTGGTCGTCTGCACCGGCCGCTCCACCGTCGCCCAGCGCGTGCGCGGTCTGCGCCTCGGCGTCGACGACTGGATGGCCAAGCCCTGCCACCCGGAGGAGACGCTGGCGCGGATCGAAGCCGTCTCCCGCCGCCACAACCACGGCCGCCGCGAGGCCGAGACGGCGCCGCTCAGCGCCGGCGAGCTGGAGATCCGGCCCGATCGATTCCAGGCCTTCGTCGGCAGCGAGCCGCTGGACCTGACCCGGCGCGAGTTCGAGCTGCTCTACCTGCTGGCCGACGAACGCGGCCAGGTGCTGGAGCGGGAGAGGATCTACCAGCGGGTCTGGGGCTACGCGATGGCCCACGGCGATCGCTCGGTCGACGTCTTCGTCCGCAAGCTGCGCCAGAAGCTGGAGAGGCATTCCCCGAGCTGGTCATACATCCACACCCACTTCGGCATCGGCTACCGGTTCGAGCCCGAACCGGCGGGGATCGTCGAGGAGGAGCTGCATCCGGCCGAGCCGCCGAGCGCCGAACCCACCCCTGCGGCTCCTGAGCAACGCGCCTCCGCTTCACCGCAGGCTCACAAGAGCTTCACCGCGGGATAACCCGCAGCGCTCCCTTTACACCCTTTTCACATCTTCGCCACAGCGCGGTAACAAGCTGGACGTCGACCGCTGAGAGCCTCCGCCTCAGCTATGTCGAACAACTCCAAAGGGAGACTGATGTCCAGCTCTAGATGGCTTGTGGTGAGCGGTTTGGCCGTTGTGCTCGCCCTCGGTGTCGCCGCCTGCGGTTCCAGCGGCAGCGACGAAACCGGTGGCGGCTCCTCGTCCGGCGGCGGCGAAATCAGCGGCGAAATCGCCGGTGCCGGCTCGACCGCCCAGCAGGCGGCGCAGGAAGCGTGGATCGCCGAATTCGAGAACGAAAACAGCGGCGCGACGATCTCCTACGACCCGGTCGGGTCCGGCGGCGGCCGCGAACAGTTCATCGCCGGCGGGGTCGCCTACGCCGGCTCAGACGCGGCGCTCTCGACCGAAGAAGGCGAACTCGAAAAGGCCGAAAGGCGCTGCGCACCCGGCGAACTGATCGAGGTCCCGGACTACATCTCGCCGATCGCGATCGTCTACAACCTGCCGGGGGTCGAAGAGCTGAAACTCGACCCGGAAACCCTGGCGAAGATCTTCGCCCAGGAAATCAGCAGCTGGAACGACCCGGCGATCGCCGGGGACAACCCGGGCGTCGAGCTGCCGGACACCCGCATCACCCCGGTCAACCGCTCCGACGAGTCGGGGACGACGCAGAACTTCGCCGAATACCTCGCCGCCGTGGCGCCGGGCGTCTGGAAGTTCGAAGTCAGCGGCGACTGGCCGGTCAGGGGTGGCGAAGCCGCCTCGGGCACCTCGGGCGTGGTCGAAGCCGTCAGCGCCGGCGAAGGCGCGATCGGCTACGCCGACGCGAGCCAGGCCGGCGAACTCAGCATCGCCAAGATCAAGGTCGGCAGCGAATGGGCCGAACCGAGCGCTGAAGCCGCGGCCAAAGTCCTCGAGGAGTCGCCTCTCGACAAGGAACTGAGCCCCGGCAAGGAGATGCTGGCGTTCAAGCTCGACCGCGAGACGGAATCGCAGGGGACCTATCCGATCGTCCTCACCTCCTACCTGATCGCCTGCACGAAGTACGGCTCGGCCTCCGAAGCGGAAGCCGTGAAGGCCTACGCGGAATACGTGATCGGCCCCGAAGGGCAGGAACTGGCGGCCGGGCAGGCCGGCTCGGCTCCGCTCTCCCCGGCGCTGACGAAGAAAGTGATGCCCGCCGTCGAAGCGATCGAAGCGGGCTAGGTGGCCGACCGGCTCTTCAGCCGCACCGCCGCCCTCGCCGCAGTGACGATCCTCGTCCTGCTGGCGGGGGTGGCGGCCTTTCTCCTGTTCGAGGGTCTCCCCGCGCTGACGGCAAGTGCCTCCGAGCTGCCGGAGGGCAAGACCTTCCTCGACTACGTCGTCCCGCTCGCCTTCGGCACCGTCCTGGCCGCGGGGTTGGGGTCGCTGATCGCGGTCCCGCTCGCGGTCGCCGTGGCGCTCTTCATCACCCACGTGGCGCCGCCGCGGATCGCCCTGACGCTCGGCTACCTGGTCGATCTGCTGGCGGCGATCCCGAGCATCATCTACGGCCTCTGGGGCATCTTCGTCCTCGGCCCCGCCGCGGTGCCGGTGATGAAGTGGCTGGAAGAAAAGCTCGGCTTCGTCCCGGTCTTCGCAGGCCCCGCTTCGGTCACCGGGCGGACGATGCTGGTCGCCGGCCTCGTCCTGGCGGTGATGATCCTGCCGATCGTCTCCGCGGTCGCCCGCGAGGCCTTCGCACAGGCGCCGCGCCGGCTGCAGGAAGGCGCGCAGGCGCTTGGCGCGACCCGCTGGGAGACGATCCGGATGACGGTGCTGCCGTTCGGGAAGTCCTCGGTGATCAGCGGCGCCATGCTCGGCCTCGGCCGGGCGTTGGGGGAGACGATGGCGGTGACGATCATCCTCTCGGTCTCCGGCGCCGTCACCTTCAACCTGATCGGCCAGGCGAACCCCTCGACGATCGCCGCCAACATCGCCCTCAACTTCCCCGAGTCGAGTGGCCTCGCGATCAACGCCCTGATCGCCACCGGCCTCGTCCTCTTCGCGATCACCCTGGTCACCAACATGGGAGCGCGGGCGATCATCGCCCGGCAGAACCACGAATAGGCCGATGGAGAGCTCGGTCCAGTCCCTCGCCCCGACGCCGTCCTCGCGCCTGCTCGCCAGCGGCCTCGGCTGGCGCCGCCGCAGCGTCAACACCGTGATGATGGCGCTGATCGCCGGCGCCTTCGTGCTGGCGATGATCCCGCTCTTCTCCCTCGTCTTCGAGATCGCCAAGCGCGGCATCCCCGGCCTCAGCGCCGAATTCTTCACCGAGGATGCGCGCGGGGCGATCGGCGGTGCCGGCGGCGCCTCGCACGCGATCATGGGGACGCTGATCATCACCGCCGTCGCCAGCGTGATCTCGGTCCCGATCGGGATCATGGCCGCGATCTACCTCAGCGAGTACGGCAAGGGGCGTTTGCGCCGGGCGCTGACCTTCTTCGTCGACGTGATGACCGGGATCCCCTCGATTGTCGCCGGCCTCTTCGCCTACGCGCTCTTCGAGCTCTTCTTCGGGCCGGGGATCCGGCTCGGGGTGATGGGCTCGGTCGCGCTCTCGCTGCTGATGATCCCGATCGTGATCCGCTCGGCCGAGGAGGTGCTGAAGATCGTCCCCGACCACCTGCGCGAGGCCGCCTACGCGCTGGGGACGCCGAAGTGGAAGACGATCACCAGGATCGTCCTGCCGACCGCCTTTGCCGGCCTCGTCACCGGGGTGATGATCGCGATCGCCCGCATCGTCGGCGAGACCGCGCCGCTGCTGGTCACGACCGGGGTGGTCGACTCGATGAACACCGACCCCTTCAACGGCCGCATGCAGAACCTGGCCGTCTACGCCTACAACGAGTACCGCTCGCCCGGGGTGATGAAACAGGCCTCATACGACAAGGCGTGGGCGGCGGCGCTGACCCTGATCGCGATCGTGATGGTCCTCAACGTTGCCGCCCGGCTCGTCTACCGGCGGTACAAGACCGAGATCCGCTGAGAGATGGCGGAAGGAAGGAAGCTGAGATCGATGCTGGGAGCCGCAACGAAGCGCAGCGAGCTGCGGGAGAAGCAGGGAGGGGACACGATGGCTGAATCCCGTCCGGCAACCGCCACCTCGACCGAGCCGGCGGCGGTCTCCGGCCGCGGCGCGAAGACGATCGAGACCCGTGGCGTCAACCTCTTCTACGGCGACTTCCAGGCGGTCGAAGAGGTGACGATGACGATCGAGCCGAACAAGGTGACGGCGCTGATCGGCTCCTCGGGCTGCGGCAAGACCACCTTCCTGCGCTCGCTCAACCGCATGCACGAGCTGACGCCGGGGGCGCGGGTGGAGGGCGAGGTCACTCTGGACGGCGAGGACGTCTATGACGGCCGGGTCGACCCGGTTGCGGTGAGGCGGCTGATCGGGATGGTCTTCCAGCAGCCGAACCCGTTCCCGACGATGTCGATCGAGGAGAACGTCGCGGCCGGCCTCACCCTCAACCGGCGCGGGATCAAGAAGGCCGAGAAGGACGAGATCGTCGAGCGGTCGCTGCGCGGCGCGCACCTCTGGGACGAGGTGAAGGACCGGCTCAACAAGCCCGGCTCGGGGCTGTCGGGCGGCCAGCAACAGCGCCTGTGCATCGCCCGGGCGATCGCGGTGGAGCCCGAGGTGCTCCTCATGGACGAGCCCGCCTCGGCCCTGGACCCGATCTCCACGCTGGCGATCGAGGACCTGATGCACCAGCTCAAGCGCGACTACACCATCGTGATCGTCACCCACAACATGCAGCAGGCGGCGCGAGCTTCCGACATGACGGCGTTCATCACCACCGACGTGGACGACGACGGGTCGCGCGTCGGGCACCTGGTCGAGTTCGACGACACGAACACGATGTTCACGCAGCCGTCCGACTCGCGCACCGAGGGCTACATCACGGGGCGGTTC
>DASSOC010000058.1:0-3073 GCA_035700965.1 Solirubrobacterales bacterium | reverse complement strand
ATCAAGAGCTTCGCCTTGCGGCTGACCCCATCAATTAACCTTCCGGCACCGGGCAGGCGTCACACCCTATACGTCCACTTTCGTGTTTGCAGAGTGCTGTGTTTTTGATAAACAGTCGCAGCGGCCTGGTTACTGCGACCCGTCCGTGCTCAGCTACGCATGTAGCCACACAAACGGGCGTACCTTCTCCCGAAGTTACGGTACTATTTTGCCTAGTTCCTTCACCCGAGTTCTCTCAAGCGCCTTGGGATTCTCACCCTGCCTACCTGTGTCGGTTTCCGGTACGGTCTTCCGTAGCTGAAGCTTAGGGGCTTTTCCTGGAAGCGTGGTATCGGTTACTTCGTCCAAAAAGGACTCGTCTCGGTGCTCGGTGTAAATGACCCCGGATTTGCCAAGGGCCAACACCTACCTCCTTTCTCCGGGACAACCAACGCCCGGTAAACCTAACCTTCTCCGTCCCCCCATCGCACTACGGTGAGGTGCTGGAATATTAACCAGCTTCCCATCGACTACGCATTTCTGCCTCGCCTTAGGGGCCGACTCACCCTGCGCCGATGAACGTTGCGCGAGGAAACCTTGGGCTTTCGGCGTGCGGGCTTTTCACCCGCATTATCGTTACTCATGTCAGCATTCGCACTTCCGATACCTCCAGCATGCCTTTCGACACACCTTCGCAGGCGTACGGAACGCTCCTCTACCGCGCAAAATTCCGAAGAACTTTGCACCCCGAGCTTCGGTGCATAGCTTAGCCCCGTTAAATCTTCCGCGCAGACCGACTCGACCAGTGAGCTATTACGCTTTCTTTAAAGGGTGGCTGCTTCTAAGCCAACCTCCTGGCTGTCTATGCCTTTCCACATCGTTTTCCACTTAGCTATGACTTTGGGACCTTAGCTGCGGGTCTGGGTTGTTTCCCTTTTCACGACGGACGTTAGCACCCGCCGTGTGTCTCCCGTGCATTACGTGCTGGTATTCGGAGTTTGCCATGGTTTGGTAAGTCGCGATGACCCCCTAGCCATAACAGTGCTCTACCCCCAGCAGTATTCACACGAGGCGCTACCTAAATAGCTTTCGAGGAGAACCAGCTATCTCCGAGTTTGATTAGCCTTTCACTCCTAGCCACAACTCATCCCCGACCTTTTCAACGGGCGTGGGTTCGGGCCTCCAGTGCGTGTTACCGCACCTTCACCCTGGTCATGGCTAGATCACTCGGTTTCGGGTCTACTGCCAACGACTATGCGCCCTGTTCGGACTCGGTTTCCCTTCGCCTCCCCTATACGGTTAAGCTTGCCACTGACAGTAAGTCGCTGACCCATTATACAAAAGGTACGCAGTCGCCCTTGCGGGCTTCCACTGCTTGTACACATACGGTTTCAGGTTCTATTTCACTCCCCTCTCCGGGGTTCTTTTCGCCTTTCCCTCACGGTACTGGTTCGCTATCGGTCGGTCAGTAGTATTTAGCCTTGGAGGATGGTCCCCCCATGTTCAGACAGGGTTTCACGTGCCCCGTCCTACTCAATTTCACACTCGATGCCCTTTCGTGTACTGGGCTGTCACCATCTATGGCCGCACTTTCCAGAGCGTTCCACTAAAACATCGAGTGCTTTTGGGCTGGTCCCCGTTCGCTCGTCGCTACTAGGGGAATCTCGGTTGATTTCTTTTCCTCCGGGTACTTAGATATTTCAGTTCCCCGGGTTCGCCTCCGCAACCTATGAATTCAGTTACGGATACCTGTTGCCAGGTGGGTTTCCCCATTCGGACATTACCGGATCAAAGTCTGCTGCCGACTCCCCGATACTTTTCGCAGGCTGCCACGTCCTTCATCGCCTCTGACCGCCAAGGCATCCACCGTATGCGCTTAATCGCTTGACCATATAACCCCAAGACGCCTGTCCGGCTGCCCTTACGTGCAGCGGGTGGCGCGAGGGTGTTGCATGTCCCAAGCTTCGATTCGCTTACTTGCCTCAACGACACATCTTGGCTCGATTAGAGTCAAGACACTTGTCACATCCAGAATTTTCAATGAACACCAGGCGGGCTTCATAGCCCGTCGGTTTCAACAAATTAGTGTGCACAGTTATCCAGAACTTTCGCAGGGCGAGCTGTTGCGGAAAGCCCGCGACAGGGATGTCGCGGTTTTGACCTTTTGCTCTTCGCAGAGGAATCTGCGCAGGCTTCAATGGTGGGTCTGGGAGGACTCGAACCACCGGCCTCACCCTTATCAGGGGTGCGCTCTAACCACCTGAGCTACAGACCCGGCAAATCTGGTGGAGCTGATCGGGATCGAACCGACGACCCCCTGCTTGCAAAGCAGGTGCTCTCCCAGCTGAGCTACAGCCCCTCGCTTGCTTGTCTTTTGACTCGCTGGACGGCGGCCCGCTTGTCGCTCGCTCAGTCACGTACCTGATGTACGCTCCCTCGCTCGCTCCGGCGCGGACCTTGCCAGCAAGCCAAAATCCTGCGCAATCGACGGTTCACCGCCTCGTCGCGCGGGCGGATTTCTGGATACAGGTGCCTTGTGTGGGCGTCTTGCGGTGGCGAAGTTGCTCGAAAGGAGGTGATCCAGCCGCACCTTCCGATACGGCTACCTTGTTACGACTTCACCCCAGTCATCGACCACACCGTGGTAGGCGTCCTCCTTGCGGTTAGACTACCTGCTTCTGGTGCAGCCAACTCCCATGGTGTGACGGGCGGTGTGTACAAGGCCCGGGAACGTATTCACCGCGACATAGCTGATTCGCGATTACTAGCGATTCCGACTTCATGGAGTCGAGTTGCAGACTCCAATCCGGACTGGGATCGGTTTTCTGGGATTGGCTCCACCTCGCGGCTTCGCAACCCTCTGTACCGACCATTGTAGTACGTGTGTAGCCCTGGCCGTAAGGGCCATGAGGACTTGACGTCATCCCCACCTTCCTCCGGTTTGTCACCGGCAGTCTCCTTAGAGTTCCCACCATTACGTGCTGGCAACTAAGGACAAGGGTTGCGCTCGTTGCGGGACTTAACCCAACATCTCACGACACGAGCTGACGACAGCCATGCAGCACCTGTCTCACGGTTCCCGAAGGCACCAATC
>DASSOC010000057.1:0-35417 GCA_035700965.1 Solirubrobacterales bacterium | reverse complement strand
CGAGCGCCGCGTGCTCGCCGACGAGCGCATCGAGGTCTACCCGGGCGGCCGCGACGACATCCGCGCCGGCCAAGTCGACCGGCGCGTGCTGGCGACGCTGGAGTACCTCGCCGAGTCCGGCCTGGAGCCGACCGTGACCTCGCTGCGCTCGGGGCACAGCTACCTGACCGCATCGGGCAACGTCTCCGAGCACTCCTCCGGCAACGCGGTCGACATCGCGCAGATCAACGGCGTGTCGATCCTCGGCCACCAGGAGCCCGGCGGCGTCACCGACCAGGCGGTCCGGCGGCTGATGCTCCTGCAGGGCACGATGCGCCCGCACCAGATCATCTCGCTGCTCGACTACGGCCAGAACACGCTGGCGATGTCCGACCACGCCGATCACATCCACGTCGGCTTCCAGCCGCTGTTCGGCGCGAACCGCAAACTGGCGCGGCAGGCCCTGACGGTGCTCAAGCCGGGCCAATGGTCGGATCTGATCGAGCGTCTCGGCGAGATCGACAACCCGGTCGTGCCGACCGAGCCGTCGAAGTACGCCATCCCAACCGGCGACAAGCCGGCGAGCGACGCCCACAGCGGCGAGTAGGCCACGGCCGCTCCTCCCGCGCAGACCGGCCCCTTCGGGTTCGTCCAGCTCGAGTTCGGCTGGCTGCTCGGGCCGCCGGACGGGCGCTACCTGGTGCGGCCGCCGCTGGCGGAGCGGGGCGAGCGGGGCGCAAGCGCGGCGCCGGCGGGAGGCGCGGAGGCGCTCGACGCCATCCTCGTCCTGCGGACGCTCGGCGCCCCGGAGCGCCACCGCCTCCGCGGACGACGCGGGCGCGAGGTCGACGCGATCGAGCCGATGCTAGTGCCGATCTCCCGCGTGACCGTGGTGCGACCCGCGCCGTTCGCGGACGCCCGCGCCGCCGATCGGTGGCTCGACGACCTGCGCGGCGACGCGGACGCGGCGCACGCCGAGGCGGACGCGGCGCTCGCCGTCGTCAACCGCGCCGTGCAGGCCTACCGGATCGCCGCCGCCGACGCGTACGTCACGGCGGTGACGGCCGCGCGAGCGCTGGTCACGCGCATCGGCTACGGCGAGGGCGTCGCGGTTGCGGACGGCGAGGCGGACCGCGCCTGGGAGCTGCCCCCGGGCGCGCGCCGCAGGCGGCTGCGCTCGATGGAAGCCCCGGACGAGCGCTTCGCGGCGATTCTGGGCGGCCGTCGTGAGGCGCTCGCCTGCGAGGAGCTGGTGCTGCGCGCGGCGGCCGACCTGCGCGCCGGGCGTGACCGCGAAGCGGCGCTCGAGGCCCGGATCGCGCTGGAGGCGCTGGTCGCCGAGCTGGGCGACGACGAGCCGGAGGGCCGGCTCGCCGACGCTCGGGCGGCGGTCGCCGAGGCGGCCGGCGCGGCGCTCCGCGGGCCGCTCGACGCGTCGCGGCGGGAGCGTCTGGCAGCGGTCGTCGACGCACTCGAGCGTCGCTTGCGTAATCGACGTTTGACTACGTGAACGGACCCACATCAATAGCCAGATATGAAGCTTCTGCGCTAGGCCTTTCCCTCACGTTCGGGCGTCCCTAGCATCCGCTGCCATAAACCCGACGGCCGCTGGCATGCCGCGAGCGGTCTCGACGCGTCGACGAAGGACGTGACATGGCGAGTGCCCTCGAAAAGGTTCTGCGAAGCATGGCCAGCGAAGACCGTCTGGCCATTCTCGATGCGATGGTGGACGGAGCCTCCAGCCCCGTCCAGGCGTCGCGGCAGCTCGAGCTGCCGCTGGCCAACGTCGCCTACCACGTACGGTCTCTGCGCGACGCCGGGCTGCTGCGCGAGCGCGGCTACCGCCAGGCGCGCGGTGCCGTCGAGAACCTCTACGAGGTGACGCCGCTCGGCCTGCGCGTCCGCGTGGCGGCGCGCACAGTCGCCGACGCCGTCGAGGAGGAGGGCAAGCCCTCCAAGGGCTCGCGCCGCCGCGTCAGGGGCTGAGAAACCCGCGAATCCTGCGGCGGGCGAACTCGACCCACTCCAGCTCGGTCCGCAGCTGACCTCCCGCCGCGGCCTCGATCAGGTCGGTGAGCACCGCGTTCCAGCCACGCGGCTGCTCGCCCTCGCCGGGCACGCCGCGCTCCTCCCCCGCCAGCATCGCGAGGCAGTCGCGCTCATACTCGTCGAGCGACTCCAGCAGCCGGGGCGCGTCCTGCGGCCGAGCGACGGCGATGCGCGCCAGCAGCTCGGTACGGATCGGCGCGCGCCGCGCCGGCCGCCGCAGCCAGTCCTCGAACGCGCCGGCCGCGGCCTCTGTCGCGTGGTACATGACCCGCTCGCGCTGGCGCTGACGCCCCGGCATTTCCTTCACGGTGCGGCGGACGAGCGCGTCCGCCTCCAGCCGTTCCAGCACGGGGTAGATGCTCGACGGCGTGAGCTTCCAGGTCGGCCCCATCCGCTCGTTCAGCCGCTGCGCCAGCTCGTAGCCGTACCCGGGCCGCTCGAGCAGAAGCCCGAGCAGCGCTCCCGTGACCGGCGATGACGCTCCACGACGCATGCGGCTCTCCCCGGCCTCCGATGCCCGGCAAGCAGGATTGCTTCCCGGCGTTCGGAAACCTCGACAACGAGAGCACGCTAGTTGAACGGTGTACTTACCGCAACCGACTCAACGAACTGCTGAGAGAACGGCCTCCAGCTCGGCCACCACGTCGCCTCCCAACCTCACCGCGGCCTGGCTGTCGTAGGGGGTCGGACCCTGCGTGACGAGGGCGATCTTTCCGCCTCCAGAGCGGGTCAGACCGGGCAGCGCGGAGACCGGGTGAACCTCCAGCGACGAACCGACACACAGGATCAGGTCGGCTTCGCGCGCGAGCCGCTGTGCCTGCTCGAGCGCCTCGGCGGGCAGCAGCTCGCCAAACAGGACCACCGCCGGCTTGAGCGGTTCGACGCACGCTGCGCATTCGGGTGCGCCCTCGGTCGCGGCGAGCAGATCCACGACCTCGTCGATGTGGCGGCGCCCGCCGCAGCGCATGCAGACGCTCCACTCGATCGACCCGTGCACCTCGACGAGCCGCTCGCTGCCGGCCATCCGGTGCAGGCGGTCGACGTTCTGGGTGATCACGCCGTCCACGAGGCCGAGCCGCTCCAGCTCGACGATGGCATGGTGCGCCCGGTTCGGGCGCTTGTCGACGAGGCTCGCGAAGCGGTCGCCGTAGAAGCGCCAGAAGCGGTCGGGGTTTCCCCGCCAGGCGTCGATGTGCGCCACCTCCATCGGATCCACGTTCGCCCACAGGCCCGTGCCGGGGGTGCGGAAGTCGGGGATGCCGGACGGCACCGAGATGCCCGCGCCGGTGAGCACGACCGTGGCGCGGGACTCGCGCAGCAGCTCGGCGAGCAGGAGGACGCCGGCGGACGTCGCGGCGCCGGGCGCGCCCGTCCCGCCAGCGGTCGCCCCGCTACGGAGCGCGTCCGCTCCGGCGGGCGGCGCCCCGGCCGTGTCGCGGCCGGGCGTCACTCGCCGCGGAACTCCGGCTTGCGCTTGCCCAGGAAGGCGCCGATGCCTTCCTTCGCGTCGGCGGACCCGAACGCCGTGGCGAAGGCCTGCCCCTCGACCGTCAGCCCCTCGTCGAGGTCCGGCTGCGCCGACACGCGCTTGATCTGCTCGATCGCGAGCGGCGCCTGGCCGGCGAGCTTGCGGGCCCACGCGAGCGCGGAGTCGAGCAGCTCGTGGTCGGGCACGACGCGGTTCGCGAGCCCGACGCGGTGCGCCTCCCAGGCGTCGATCGGCTCGCCGGTGAGGTTCATCTCCAGCGCCTTCGCCTCCCCCACGAGCCGCGGCAGCCGCTGCGTGCCGCCGAAGCCCGGGATGATCCCGAGGTTGATCTCCGGCTGGCCGAACGTCGCGGACTCGGCGGCGATGCGGAAATCGCACGCCATCGCCAGCTCGCAGCCACCGCCGAACGCGATCGAGTTGACGGCGGCGATCGTCGCGACGCGCGACCGCTCCATGCCGCGCATCAACCCGTGGGCCGCCTGCAGCAGCTCGCGCCCGTCGGCGGGCGTCATCTGCGTGAACTCCTTGATGTCCGCGCCGGCGCTGAACGTGAAGATGTTCGACGACGCGATCACCAGCGCCCGCACCGGCGACGCCTCGACCGTCTCCCAGACCGCCGCCAGGTCGCGGACGGCGTCCGGCGACAGCGGGTTCGCCGGCGGCCGGTTCAGCCACGCGATCGCCACCTCGCCGCGCGTCTCCAGCAGCACGTTGTCGCGCTGCTCGCCCGCGTCCGGTCGCGGATAGGGGAAGAAGCCCTGGCCGGCCTTCTTCCCGAGCCGGCCCTGCGCGACGAGCCGGCGCAGGATCGCGGGCGGCTCGAAGTTGTCCCCCCACTCGGCATGAGCCCGCTCCATGGCGGCGAGGATCTCGTCGAGACCGGCCTCGTCGGCACGCGTGAACGGTCCCGGCAGGATGCCGGCGCCCATCATCATCCCCAGCTCGATGTCCTTCGCGGACGCGACCCCCTCCTCCAGCACGAGGCAGGACTCGATCAGCGTCTTGAGGCTGAGGCGCTCGACGACGGTGTCGATGCCGCTAGCTGCCGTGCTCATAGAACCCCTTCCCGGTCTTGGCGCCGAGGTCGCCGGCGGCCACCAGCTCCCGCAGCCGCGGCGAGACGAAGAAACGCTCGCCGTAGGACTCGCGCATGTGCTCCGCGACGTGCAGGACGGTGTCGAGCCCGAGCAGGTCGGTGAGGTAGTACGGGCCCATGGGGACGATGCCGGAGTCCTTGAGCGCCGCGTCGACCGCCGCGACGTCGAGGTCGGCTTCCTCGGTCACGCGCCAGATCTCCGCCAGCGCCGAGTTGAGGATTCGGTTCACGACGAACCCGGGCACCTCGCCGCAGCGGACCGGGGTCTTGCGGATCGCCTGCGCGAAGCTCGCGGCCGCCTGCAGCGTCTCCTCGGACGTGTCCTCGCCCTCGATGACCTCGATCAGCCGCATCATCGCGGCCGGGTAGAAGAAGTGGAAGCCGACCACCTTGTCCGGGCGCGACGTGGCCTCGGACATCTCGGTGATCGAGAGCGCCGAGGTGTTCGACGCGAGGATCGCGTGCCCCGGCGTGCACTCGTCGAGCTGGGCGAAGACCGCCTGCTTGACCTCCATGCGCTCGGGCACCGCCTCGACGACGAGGTCGACGTCGCCGAAGCCGTCGTACTCGACGGTGCCGGCGATGCGACCGAGGACGGCCTCGACCTGTGCGTCCGCCTGCTCCTGGGTGAGCTTCCCCTTCGCGACGAGTCCGCCCGTCTGCGCCCGGGTGACCTCGCGGGCCTTGGTCAGGCCTTGGTCGACGAACCTCTGCTCGACGTCCTTGAGGACGACGGGTATGCCGGCCGATGCGATCACCTGGGCGATCTCCCCGCCCATGGTGCCCGCGCCGACGACGGCGGCCTTGAAGACGAACAACGGTGACCTCCGAAACGCGAACGGGAGCCGGTCAGACTATCGGGACCCCGCCTCGCGCAAGCCGGCATCCTCCTCGGCTTCCACGCGGAAGCGACGCAGGGTGCGACCGAGCGCGTCGCGCTGAGCGCGGCGGATGAAGAGCAGGTCGGCGGCGGCCTGGAACGGCCCGAACTTCGTCAGCGTGTACTCCAGCTCGAGACGCACCCGCGCGCCGTCGCCGCCGGGTGCGACGAGCAGCGCCTGGCGGCCCGCGAGCGCGTCGGCGGGAGCCAGCGGCACGTCGATCTCGGCGTGAGCGAACCTCATCGGCCGCGAGCCCGGCGGTCGCCGCTCATGCGCCGTACACCTCTCGGACGATCTGGTCGATGCTGGAGCGCACCGAGTCGAGGAACGGCCGTACGTCCTCCACCAGACGCCCGTACTCGGCGCGACCGTCGTCGGTGAGCGAGTAGTAGCGGCGCGTGCGGCGCTCGGGGTGCTCCCACTCGCCGGCGATCAGGCCGTCGCGCTCGAGGCGCCGTAGCAGCGGATACATGGTGTTCGGGTTCACGTTCAGCACGCCCGCGGTCATCCCGGCGATGCGCTCCATGAGCTGGTTCCCGTACGAGGGCTGCTGGGCGATCAGGTGGAGCACGAGCAGCGGCAGGATCTCGCGCCGGCGCAGCTCGCCCGTGAGCGGATCCTGCTGAGCCTTGCGCGTCGGGCCGACCGCGGCCTCGGCCCCACCCACGTGCGCGACGGCCTCCCGGACCGCCTCGCGGCTGCGCTCGTCTGCGCTCACCCCCGAAATGCTAGGAGGGCCGCCCCCTGGCGGCCCTCCCGATGCCTCCCGCCGTCGATCCAGGCCGCTTACGCGGTGGCGGCGGCCGGCTCCTCGACGCGACGCGGGAGCAGTACCTCGCGCGCGATGACGAGCCGCTGGATCTGCGACGTGCCTTCGTAGAGCTGCATGATCTTGGCGTCACGCATCAGTTTCTCGACCGGGTACTCCTTGATGAAGCCGTACCCGCCGTAGACCTGCACGGCGTCGACCGCGATCTCCATCGCGCTGTCGGCCGCGAAGCGCTTCGCGTGCGACGAGGCGAGCGTGTTGCGCTTGCCCTGGTCGAGCAGCGAGGCGGACTGCCACATGAGCAGGCGGGCCGCCTCGACCTTGGTCGCCATGTCGGCGATCATGAACTGGATCGCCTGGTGCATCGCGATCGGGACGCCGAACTGGACCCGTTCTTTCGAGTAGTCCGTGGCGAACTCGAGCGCGGCGCGGGCGATGCCGACGGCCATCGCCGAGACGCCGGGACGGGTCCGGTCGAGGGTCATCATCGCCAGTTTGAAGCCCTTGTTTTCCTCGGCGAGCAGGTTCTCGGCCGGGACCTCGACTTCGTCGAAGGAGATGGTGGCGGTGTTCGAGGCCCGCTGACCCATCTTGTCCTCCTTCTTGTCAACCGAGACCCCGGGGAGGTCGGCGTCGACGACGAAGGCGCTGATGCCGCGGTGGCCGGCCTCGGGGTCGGTCTTGGCGAAGACCGTGAAGTAGTCGGCGTAGGTGCCGTTGGTGATGAAGCACTTCGAGCCCGAGAGGACGTACTTGTCGCCCTGCTTGACGGCCTTGGTCTTCATCCCCGAGACGTCGGAGCCGGCATCGGGCTCGGTCAGCCCGAAGGAGCAGAGCTTGGGGGCTTCGGTCAGCATCCCCAGGTACTTCTTCTTCGTCTGCTCGGAGCCGCCGAGGGTGATCGGGGCCGAAGCGAGGCCGTTGGCGGCAAGCGAGGTGCCGATGCCCGAGCAGCCCCAGCCGAACTCCTCCTCGATCAGGCAGCCGGAGAGGTAGTCGAGGCCGGGACCGCCGTAGGCCTCGGGGACGTGGGTATTCATCAACCCGACCTCCCAGGCCTTCTCGATCACGTCCTGCGGCCAGGTGCCGTCCTTGTCGTACTCCCAGGCGACCTTGCGCATGTCTTTGTCAGCGAAGCTGTGAGCCAGCTCGCGCAGGTCCTTTTGCTCGTCAGTGAGGGTGAAGTCGACCACCGATCGGTGCTCCTTTTTCTTCGGGTTCTTCTGAAGTTTGCGGGAGCGCCGGCCGCAGCCTGACGTTCCACCGATTGACTGGTCAGTCAACCGGTCCTCAAGGTTAGCGGACGGAGCGGGAGACGAGGCAGAATCGCGGAACGGCGGGTTCGGGAACTGGCCTCTAACCTTGTTGCGATGACGCTCCCACTGGCCCTGAGCGCGCTGCAGAAAGGCGGGGTGCTGCTGGCCGTCACCGGCGTCCTGGCGCCGCTGGTCGGTTTTGTCCTCAAACGCTTCGCCGGCGGCTGGGAGACGATGGGCGGCGGGCCGTTCGCGATTCTCGAAGAGCGCCCCCGCAGGAGCCGGGCGGGCGGCGCACCGGTGCAGGTCGATCCCGCGATCCAGGCCGCCGAGGTGCGGCAGATGCTGGAGGCGAAATCGGAACGGCGACGGCAGCGCGGCGAGGCGCCGCTCGACGTCGAGGCGGAGACCGAGCGCCTGCTCGCCACCGCCGACCAGCCCCGGGGAACCGAGGCGATGGACGCCGAGCTGCGGGACGAGGTACGAGCGCTCGTCGTCGCCCGCAACGAACGGCGGATGCGCGAAGGACTGGCGCCGCTCGACGTCGAGGCGGAGACCGAACGGCAACTGGCCGATCTCATAGGATCGAGTTGATGGCTGCCCCCGAGGACAGCGTCTACGAGGTTGAGCAGATGCTCAACCAGCCGGGGACCTACTTCAACCCGCAGAGCGAGGTCGTCGTCGTCGTCGACGACTCCGCCTCGGTCGACCAGGAGGTCTTCAACAACCTCGAGGGCTACGAAGGCGCCGAGTGGGTGCGCGTCTCCGACGACGTGCCGGTCGACGAAGACGGGCGCGACAGCGCCCTGGAGGCCTTTCAGACCCGCAACCAGTCCGGCTCCCTGACCGAGGGCGCACTGGAAGAGAGCGACGACGACCTCGAAGAAGCCGAAGAGCGGCCGCAAGGCGTCCCGCTCGACGAGGACGAGGAGTAGGCGTGCTCGCCGAGGGCGACAAGGCGCCGGACTTCGACCTGCCCGACCAGAACGGCGATCCGGTCAAGCTCTCCGACTTCAGGGGCGAGACAGTCGTCCTCTACTTCTATCCCCGCGCCGACACTCCCGGCTGCACCACGCAGGCCTGCGGGGTCCGCGACCGCGGCGCCGATTACCGGCAGGCCGGTGCGCGGGTGATCGGCATCTCACCGGATGAGGTGGGGGCGATCGACAAGTTCGCCGGCAAGTACGACCTCGACTTCACGCTGCTGGCTGACGCCGATCACGCGGTCGCCGAGGAATACGGCGCCTGGGGCGAGAAGTCGATGTACGGCAAGAAGTACATGGGGGTGCTGAGGAATACCTACATCGTTGCTGCTGACGGCAGGATCGCGAAGGTTCTGCCGAAGGTCCAGCCCAAACAGCACGACAAGCTGGTGCTGAAGGCGCTGGGCGAGCTCGCCGCCGCCTGATCAGGCGCTGACGACCACGGCGACGATGAAGCTGGCGTAAAGGGCGAACCAGCCGATCACCGCCGGCAGTTTGAAGCGGCGGCCGAGATGCAGGCTCTCGTAAGCGAGCAGACCGCCTGCGAAGCCGAGGCCGATCGAGAGCGCCGCATGCCAGTTCAGCTCCCAGTCGGTGAAGATCAGGCCGATCCCGACCGGGATCGTCGCCTGGAAGACCATCGCCCCGGTGATGTTGCCGAGCGCGAGCGCGTCCTTGCCTTCCCGGACCCAGAAGAAGCTGTTGACCTTCTCCGGCAGCTCGGTCGCCAGCGGGGCCAGGATCAGCGCCAGCACCAGCGGCTCGGCGCCGATGGTTTCGGCGAGGTTGAGCAGCTCCTCGACGAACAGGTGGGCGCCGCCGACCATCGCCCCGAGGCCGACCAGGAGCTGGAGCGCGCAGAGCAGCATCGAGGGGTCTTCGCGCCGCTCGCCGCGGCGCTCGAAGATCAGCGGGTTGAGTGACTCATCGCTTTGCACCTCGCCCCCACCCCTCAGCGTCAACGCGATGTAGGCGACGTAGGAGAGGAGGAAGACGACGCCGACGGCAATCCGCAGCGCCGCCGGCGGCCCCCAGGCCAGCAGGCCGGCAATTGCGAAGAGGACGAGGAAGAAGACGAGGTCGCGCTCCAGCGTCTGCCGGTGGATGTTGAGCTGCAGGCCCTGGTCGCGACGCTCCCGGTAGAGGTAGGCGAAGAGGCCGACCAGCCCCATCGCCAGCGTCCCGAGCAGGAACGGCGCGCCGACGATCGCGCCCACCGCGACGTCTTCGGACCCCTCCGCCACCCCGAGCAGGGCGACGATCGCGATCAGCGTCTCCGGCATCGCCGTGCCGACCGCGGCGAGGATGCTCCCCACCGCCCCCACCCCGACCTCGAGCTTGTGCCCGATCCACTCGACCGAGTTGGTGAACAGCAGCGCCCCGGCGAGCACGACCGCAAAGGCGAGCAGCAGAAGCAGCGCGTCCATCGCCGCAGGCTACCTGCACCCGCCTAGATGACTGATTCCACCTAAGCGAAGAAAAACGCCAGCGCGAAGACGAAATAGACGGCCAGCAGCTGCACGCCCTCGAACCAGGTCGACTCGCCGTCGGCGGTGACGTGGTTGCCGATCAGGATCGCCAACAGGATCGCCCCCAGCTCGAAGCCGTTGAAGACGAGGGCAAGCGGATAGGAGCCGATGAAGAAGGAGGCGATGACGAGGACGGGAGCGACGAAGAGCGCCACCTGGGCGCTGGAGCCGATCGCGATGTTCACCGCCAGGTCCATCTTGTCCTTGACCGCGACCAGCACGGCCACCCAGTGCTCGGCGGCGTTGCCGACGATCGCGACCACGATCACGCCGATGAAGAACTCCGAGAGGCCGATCGATTCCGAGGCCTCGGTGATCGAGCCGACCAGAACCTCCGACATCACCCCGACCAGCACGCCGGCGATCGCCAGCACGATCACCGAGGTCCGCGTCGACCAGCCCCAGCTGTCCTCGTCCTCGTACTCCGGGTTGAAGAGGTCGCGGTGGGTCTTCAGCGAGAAGAAGAGCCCGACGACGTAGGTGACGAGGAGGACGATCGCCACCGCCAGCGAGAGGTGCTCGACGGTGCCGCCGTAGTGGATCGACTCCGACCCCGGCTGCGGCAGCCCGCTGCCCTCGACCAGCTCGAAGATCGCCGGCATGATCAGCGCCCCGCCGGCGAGCATCAGCATCGTCGTCTGGATGCTGGCGCTGGTGCGGCTGAAGCGCTGTTTGTCGCGGCCGATCCCGCCGGCCAGCATCGCGGCTCCGAGCACCAGCAGCATGTTGCCGATGATCGAGCCGACGATCGAGGCCTTGACCACCTCCTGCAGCCCCTGGCCGAGGGCGAAGAGGGCGATGATCAGCTCCGGAGCGTTGCCGAAGGTGACGTTGAGGAGGCCGCCGATGCCCGGCCCCGAGCGCGCCGCCAGCTCCTCGGTGGCCCGTCCCATCAGCGCCGCCGTGGGGACGATTCCCAGCGCCGAGGCGGCGAAGATCGCCGTGGCCGGCGCCCCCAGCAGGTCGAGGACCACCGCGACCGGGATCAGGGGCGCCAGCAGGTAGGGCCAGCCCATCGGCGTCCGCAAGAAGGACGCGTCAAGGCGAGGCCCTGCCTGGTTCACGGCTGCGTCAGCTGCTCAGCTATTCGACCAGCTTGTTGCACTTCTGCAGATCGGCGGCACTCTTCGCCCCCTGCAGGCACTTTGCGTATTCCTTCGCGGCCTGGGCGTTCAGCGACCCGGAGCCTTCCGCCGAGGAGCCGCCCGTCGAGCCACCGGTGATGCCTTCGAGCAGACCACCGAGGCCGCTGCCGCCGCCCTCGAGCAGTTCCAGCGGGTTGATGCCGAGCTTCTGGAACAGCTCTTCGATCGGCTTTGCGTTCGGGGGGGTTTCGAAGCTCTGCTGATCGTTGACGCCGCTGAGGCTGACTTCCAGTTCCAGTTCGACCTTTTCGCCCTTCGCCTGCGGCGGTTCGATCCCCAGTTCGATCGCGAACTTGCGGATGACGTGGTCGTCGCCGACGGCGATTTCGACGTGCGATTTGGTGATCGCCTTCGACAGTTCGCCCTTCGCTTCTTCCAGTTCGCTCAGCGGCAGCGGGCCGGCGGCTTCGAGCTGCGAGCTGCAAGCGGGATCTTCGGTCAGCTGGATCACCGCGTCGATCGCGCTGGAGACCTTGAGGTCACCGCTGATCTTGGTGGCCGAAGTGCCGCCGACGTCTTCGGAGCCTTCGTTTTCGAGGTTCTGCACGAACTGCGTGAACTTGAGCCCTTCCGCCGCCTTCTGGCAGGCGGTCACGTCGGCTTCGTTGCCGCCTTCCTGCTGGGCCTGTTCGAAGCTCGACTTGAGGAACCCGAAGGTGGTCGGATCGACTTCGTATGGGGTGCCTTCGTATTCGATGAAGCCCCGGTCGGTGAGCATCGTCAGCTTGCCTTCGAAATCGATGTTTTCGCCCTGGGCCGAGCCGTTGACCCCGGCGGTCATTTCCAGCTGCGGAAGTTCGTTTTTCGCCCCGGCTTCGAACGGCCCGGAGAGGTTGACGTCGAATTCGCCGCCTTCCTTGCCTTCGGCCTTGACGTGCATCGACATTTCGAGTTCGCCGCTCTTCACGCCTTCGAGGCTGGCTTCTTCGACGACCTTCTGCGGGTCTTCGTTGCTGCTGTCGCCACCGCCACCGCAGGCGGCGAGAACGCTCGCCAGGGCAAGCACGGTTGCAAGCAACGCAAGGATTCGAGTACGGCTCAAGAGATGGGGCTCCTAGTGATCGAAAGGGAACAGGACCGGATCGGATTCTAGGGGCCGCCCGCGTCCCCGCGCGATTCTTCGATCGGCGCCGGCTTGTTCTCGGTGGTGATGTTGGCGACCAGGGGGAGCAGCAGGGCCCCCAGGGCGATCAGGACAACCCCGGCGGCGACCAGCCAGCGGGCACCGGCGAGGTGGCCGAGGATGCCGACGAGGAAGCCCGCCAGCATCAGGGCGATGTAGGGCGTCGGGCTGTGGGGAAGCAGCGCGGCGAGCGGCAGGGCGAGGTCGGGCACGGGAGCGTGATTATCATCGGCCCGTGGCCAACGGGTCAGTTTCAGATGTGAAGCAGTCGCTCGCCGAGGTCGGCTACCTCGCCGACGAGCCGGCGGCGCTGGTCTCCTTCCTCGCCCAGAAGCTGGGCAAGCCGGTCCTCGTCGAGGGCCCGGCGGGGGTCGGCAAGACCGAGCTGGCGAAGGCTCTCTCGCGCGCCAGCGGCCGCGAGCTGGTGCGCCTGCAGTGCTACGAGGGTCTCGACGAGGCGAAGGCGATGTACGAGTGGAACTACCGCAAGCAGCTGCTGCGGATCCAGGCCGGCGGCGACCAGGGAGGCTGGGAAGACGTCCAGGACGACATCTTCAGCGCCGAGTTCCTGCTCGAGCGGCCGCTGATGCAGGCGATCGCCAGCCCCGAGCCGGTGGTTCTGCTGATCGACGAGATCGACAAGACCGACCAGGAGTTCGAGGCAATGCTGCTCGAGCTCCTCTCCGACTTCCAGATCACGATCCCCGAGCTGGGGCGGATCGAGGCGACGACGATGCCGATCGTCGTCCTCACCTCGAACGACTCGCGCGAGCTGACCGAGGCGCTGAAGCGGCGCTGCCTCTACCTCTGGCTCGACTACCCCGAGCTCGAGCGCGAGATGGAGATCGTCCGCCTGCACGCGCCCGAGCTCGACGAGACGCTGGCGCGGCGGCTGGTCGAGGTGATCCGGATGGTCCGCGACCTCGACCTGAAAAAGCCGCCCTCGATCGCCGAGTCGATCGACTGGGCGCGGACGCTCCTGCTGATGGGCGCCGAGGACATCGACCGCGAGACCTTCACCCAGTCGATGTCGATCATCGTCAAGCACCGCACCGACATCGACCTGGTCGCCGAGCGGGTCGGGGTGAGACTTGCCGACCCCCTACGGGCCGAAGGCTGACGCCGGGCCGCCCGGCCTGGCGGGGAAGCTGCTCGGCTTCTGCGAGGAGCTGCGCGGCGAGGGGGTTGCCGTTGGGACCTCGGAGATGCTCGACGCCTTCGCGGCGCTGAGCGAGGTCGGCTGGACCAGACGCGAGGACTTCCGCGAGGCGCTGGCGGCGACGATCGCCAAGTCCCAGGACGACCGCCGCGTCTTCGAGCTTCTCTTCGAGCGCTACTTCTTCCGCAGCGCCGAGGCGGAGGCGGTGCAGCGCGGCGTCACCGAGCACGCCGAGGGCGGGCCGCCGGCCGGCGACGGCGAGCGCTTCGACATGGAGGAGCTGAGCGAGGCGATCCGCGAGGCGATGGCGGCCGGCGACGAGGACGCGATGCGCGACCTGGCGCGGCTGGCGATCGCCGCCTTCGGGCGGGCCGAGGGCTCGGGCGTGGTCGGCGTCGACGTGCAGCGGATCCGCCGCACGCTCGGCCTCACCGCTGGGCAGCAGCCGCCCGGCTCCGACGGCGGCGAGCGGCCGCCGATCGACCGCGAGCAGCTGACCGGCTTCGAGCGCCACCTGCGCCGCGAGCTCGAGCGCGACCTGATCGAGCGCACCGAGACCCTGCCCCCCTCCCGGCCGCTGGCCGAGCTCGACCGGGCGCTGCCGACCAGCCCGACCCAGGATCTCGCCGCCGTCCACCGCGCCGTCTCGCAGATGAAGCGCCGCCTGGCGACGCTCGGCCACGAGCAGCGCGGCCGCCGCCAGGGGCAGCTCGTCGACGTGCGGCGGACGATGCGCGCCTCGCTGGAGACCGGCGGCGTGCCGCTGCGCCTGCGCTACCGGCCGAAGCGGCCGCGGCGGCCGGAGATCTACGTCCTCTGCGACGTCTCCACCTCGGTCACCTCAGCCAGCGTCTTCTTCCTCTCGGTCCTGCACGCCCTCCACGACTCCTTCCGCAAGCTGCGCAGCTTCGTCTTCATCGAGCGGATCAGCGAGGTGACCGACGTCTTCGAGCACGAGCGCGATTTCGCCGCCGTCGCCCAGCGGATCTCCAGCGAGGGCGGCGTCGCCGACGTCTCCGGCTACACCGACTACGGCCGCGTCTGGCTCGAGTTCCTGACCGAGATCTCCGAAGACCTCGACCCGCGGTCGACCGTGATCGTGCTCGGCGATGCCCGCACCAACGGCCGCGAGCCCCACGCCGAGGTCTTCGGCCAGATCGCCGAGCGCGCCGGGCGCCTGTTCTGGCTCAACCCCGAGCCGCGGCTCTACTGGAACTACGGCGACTCGGTGATGGCCGCCTACGAGCGCTACTGCGACGGCGCCTTCGAGTGCTGGACGACCAAGCACCTGGAGAACTTCGTCAACGTCGTCGCCGGGGCAGCGCCCGCCTCCGAGTGAGCCGCGCACGGCGAAAGCCGGCGCCGTCAGGGCCGCATCCGGCTTAGAGCACAGCCCGCTGGGTCAAAAATCGGATGCGGTGCCTGGCGACGAGGCTCGGCGAGGGCAGCTGCCCCTCGGCGAACATCGCCGCCAGCCCGGTACGGGCGAAGCCGAGCGGGCCGCGCTCGTAGAGCAGGTAGCGGGGCTGCCAGCGGGGTGAGAACTTGGCGTTGAAGCGGTAGAGGCTCTCGATCTGGAAGAAGGGGTTGGCCAGCGCCACCGCCCGGCCCATGGTGCGCTCGACCAGGCCGCTCGGGTTGCGCAGCCAGCGGGCGAAGGCGGCGAAGTTGAGCGACATCTCTTCCACCCCCCGCTCGCGCAGCATCTCGATCGCGCTGACCACGAGGTACTCGGTGAGACCGTTGACGGTGTCGCGGTCGCGCCGCATCAGCCCCAGCGAGACCGCCGGCCGTCCGTGGCAGGGAGCGAAGTGGAGGAAGCCGCGCACCGCCCCCTCGGCGTCGCGCGCCACCACCACCAGGCTCTCGTCCAGGTGGTCGCCGCGGAGGCCGTCGATCGCCATCGAGAAGCCGCGCTCTGGTTCCTCGCCCCGCCAGCGATCGGAAACCCCCTCGAGCTCCCGCAGCTGCGACTCGGAGAGCTCCCCCATCGGGCGCAGCGCGACCGTGTAGCCGGCCTTGCGCACCCGGGCCACCGCCTGGCGCAGCTTGCGGACCGGCCGCCCCTCGAGCGAGAAGCCGGCCAGCTCGACGATCGCCTCGTCGCCGATGTAGAAGGAGCCGAGCCCCGCGCCGCTCGCCAGCTCGGCGAACTCCTCGCTGGCGCCGACCACCCCGATCGCCAGCCCGCGCGCCTCGGCGAAGCCGCAGAGGTCGCGCAGCAGGTCGGGAACCGCCTCGGCTGGGCCGACCGGGTCGCCGGAGACGAGCAGCACGCCCGCCTCGATCCGGTAGCCGACGAAGGCGCGGTGCGAGCGGTCGAAGAAGTGGTGCTTGTCGGTCCGCAGCTTGAAGAAGCTGAGCGTGTCCGTCCCGTGCGAGGCGACCAGCTCCCGGGCGAGCGGCCGCAGCTCCCCCGGCGGCAGCCCGCGCGGCCCGGCCAGCGGCCGGAACAGCTGCCAGGCGACGGTCGCGAGGCCACCGGTCCAGAGGACGACGAGCGCCCCGGGGACCCACTCGAAGTGGTCGCGGTAATGGACCGGGCCGGGAGAGAAGGTGAGCGCCGCGGTCAGCTCGGCCAGCGTCCGCGCCGGGTTCAGCCCCGGCATACCCCAGTGGGAGACCGCCAGCAGCGTGGCGACGCTGGCGACGAGCACTCCGCCGAGGACGGCGGCGCTGCGCAGCAGCGGCCCCCGCCAGCCACTGTCCTCGTGCACGACGGTGAAGGCGCCGCGGCCCCAGGCGAGGAGCGCGGCGAGGCCCCAGCAGGCGAGCGCCTCCTCGACGTCGAGACCCTTGAGGAGGTTGAGGGCGCCCGCCACGGCGAGGACCGCCAGCGCCAGCGCCCAGGCGCGGCGCCGGCGGCGCATCAAATAGATCCCGAGGATCGTCAGCGAGACCCCGGCGGAGAGCGCCAGCGCGTGCGCCGCCACCGGCAGCTCCGACGGCACCAGTTCGAGCAGCAGCTGCATCCGCGAGCGCAGGCCCGGGGTGAGGACGGAGGCGACGTTGACGAGGCCCATGGCGATCGTGCAGGCGCCCGCCAGCGGCGCCAGCCAGCGGGCGCGCTGCCGCGCGCGGAGGGGCGCCCGGCGCCCGGGCAAGCGCAGCCGCGGGCCCGGCCGGTGAGGATCGGGGAGGAGCAAGGCCGGAGAAATATCGCGCCTGAACCTAAGCGCTGGCTAACGGTGCCGGCTCGACCCGAGCCCCGCCTGAGGGCCCTCGACCGCGGGCCGGTCGAATCTGAGGACGAGAGCAGCGGTGCGCTGAGGCTTCTCGACGTTCGGCGAGTGCCCCGCGCCCGGGACCAGGGCGGTCTGCGCGCCCGGCACCTTCGCGTAGGCGGCGAGGGCTCGTTCGGATTCGTAGATCTGGTCTTCGGCGCCGAAGATCGCCAGCAGCGGGGTGCCCGTGCGTTCGATCCTGCGGTCGAGCGGCTCGGCGCCCATGTAATCGCCCTCCGCGTCGTCGGAGTCGTAGGAGGTGTAGGTCATGCGGTTGAATTCGTCGACGAAGCGGTCGGGCGCTTCGCATCCCGGCGCGAAGGCGACCTGCAAGCCGTCCTTGACCGCGAAGTCCGGCGTCACCTGCCAGAGCGCCGGCCCGATCACCGGGGCGGTGCTGACTTCGGCGGTGAAGCCGAGGCCCCTGGAGAAGCTTTCGTCCGGGGCCTGGTCGACGATCACCAGCCGGCCGACGTAGTCGCCGGGGGCTTCGGCGAGCGCCGTCGCCACGGTCCCCCCGAGGGAGTGGCCGACGACGGTGGCCCGATGCACGCCCAGTCGCCTCAGCGCTTCGGCCACGAACGCCGCCTGGTCCTCGATCGAGTAGCCGGAGCTCGGCTTTTCGGACCCTCCGAAGCCCCGCATGTCCAGCGCAAGGACGCGGTGATCGCGGTCGAGGAGCGGGATCATCCGCTGCCACCAGGCGATCGAGCAGGCGAAGCAGTGGAGCAGGACGATCGGGGGCGCCCGGCGCGGGCCCTTTTCGAGGACCTGCATCCCGCCCCCCGGCAGGCGCAGGATCCGGCCGCCGGGCACCGTCACGGTCGCCGGCTTGGTTTCCCCCTCGACGACCCACGTGTTGATCGCCAGCAGCACGGCTAGGACCGCACCGACAGCGATCAGGATCTTCCCTCTCCTGCCCACGCTGGAAGTCACCCTAGATCAGCGCTTCCACGACCCTCACCCGAACCTTCGTCGGTCAGTTGGGCACACTAGCCTGTGCTCGAGTGACCAACGGTGCGGGTCTCGCGCGTCCGCTCGGTCGCAGGCGGCGGAGCGGGCCCGCTACCGCGCGACCCAGGCGTCGGGTTCGGCGGCGAGGTCCCTGACGACGCTCGGCAGCTCGCCCTTGACGAGGTCGGCGAGGGTGACCTGCTCGAGCACGGTGCGGAGGCTGGCGCGGACGGCGATCCAGACTTCCTGCAGGTGCTCGGCGTTGCCGCGGTAGGCGATGTCCTCCGGAGGGGTCGACTGGACGTGGGCGATCGGGCCCTCGACGGCGCGGACGATCTCGGCGACGGTCACCTCGTCGGCCGGGCGTGCCAGCCAGTAGCCGCCCTTGGCGCCGCGGCGGGCGCGGACGATGCCGTGGTGCTTGAGCTCGAGCAGGATGTGCTCGAGGAACTGCAGCGGGATTTCCTGCGCCTCGGCCAGGCGCTCGCCCTTGACCGGGCCCTCGTCCCCGGCGGCCGCCAGCTCAGCAGCGGCTCTCACCGCGTAGTCGGCCTTCGCAGAAACGCGCATGCGGCTAGTAAATCAGTCGGCGGGCAGGGTGCGGCCGAGCGCCTGCGCCTGATCGAGCTCCTGCCGGCGGGCCAGCTCCGCCTCCTCGACGCGCTGCGCCTCGCGGCGGCGGTTGAGCCAGTGCGGCGCGTAGAGGACCAGCCCGAGGCCGATGGCCGCGACGCCGGCGGCGATCGGCCAGACCGAGGGGTCGCCCTTCTGGACCGTGACGATGCCGGAACCGATGAGGACGAGCCCGAGCGAGGTGCGGATGAATCCCTGCGGCGCCCTGTCAGACAACGCGGCGCCGATCACCACGCCGGGGACCGAGCCGAGGAGGATGTTGCCGGCGAGGACGAAGTCGACGTTGCCGCCGACCCAATGGGCAATGCCCGCCGCCCAGAGCAGGAGTGCGGCGTGGAACACGTCGGTGCCGACGACCTTCTTCGGCGCCAGCCGGTAGATGGCGATGAGCAGGATCGCGATCACCGTTCCCGATCCCGCCGAGGTGATGCCGATGACGAAGCCGGTGGTGGCGCCGATCGCGATCGCCGCCACCTTGTGCCGCCGCTCGACCTCGAAGCGGTCGCGCTCCTCGATCAGGTTGCGGAGGATCAGGGCCCGGGCGAGGGTGATGATCCCGACCATCAGCAGGGTGCCGCCGAGGACGGCGTAGACGAGTTCGTTCAGGCGGTCTTCGCCGACCTGTCCCTGGATGTAGGAGACGAGCGCGACCCCGGCGACCGCAGCCGGCACGCTGCCTGTCGCGAGCCAGCGGACCAGCTCCATGTTCACGGTCTTCATCCGGAAGTGGCGCCAGCCGCCGACGGTCTTGGTCACGGCCGAGTAGAAGATGTCGGTGCCGATCGCGGTCGTCGGCTGGATCCCGAAGATCAGAATCAGCAGCGGGGTCATCAGCGAGCCGCCGCCCATGCCGGTCATGCCGACCAGTACGCCGATGCCCAATCCGAAGAGGACGATTGCCGGATCCATTGAAGTTCCCCGGGCTCCGCACAACCCCTGATTTCGACTTTCCTGACCTTCTTGGTCAGGAGTGCGGAGTGCGCCAGGATACCAGCATGAGCCCCGAAAGTGGGGAAACCAAGATTATGGCAGCCCCTCCCCCGTTCCCCCCCGACATCGACGGCGGCATCTCCCTGTCCGCGGTCCATCACTCCTACGGCGAGCTGCAGACGCTCGCCTCACTCGACCTCGAGGTCGAGCCGCACGACGTGGTCGGCCTGGTCGGCCCCTCCGGCTGCGGCAAGTCGACCCTGCTGGAGCTGATCTGCGGGCTGCGCGAGCCGAGCAGCGGCGAGATCGCGGTGGCGGGCCACGCGGCCGCCCGGGAGCGGCTCGCGCGCTGCGCCTTCATGCCCCAGCGCGACCTCCTCCTCCCCTGGTACTCGGCGATCGACAACGCGGCGATCGCCCTGCGCAACCAGGGCATGCGGCGCGGTCCCGCTCGCGCCGCCACCGCCGACCTCTTCGACCGCTTCGGCCTCGGCGGCTTCGAGGCGGCGCGTCCGGACGAGCTCTCGGGCGGGATGCGGCAGCGGGTCGCCTTCCTCCGCACGCTGGTCGCGGGCAAGCCGGTGCTGGCGCTCGACGAGCCGTTCGCGGCCCTCGACGCGATCACCCGGGCGCAGATGCAGGAGTGGCTGGCGGCGGCGCTGCAAACCGATCCCCGCACGGTCGTCCTCGTCACCCACGACGTCGAGGAGGCGCTCTACCTCTGCGACCGCGTCGCCGTCCTCTCGGACCGGCCGGCGCGGATCGTCGGCGAGTTCAGCGTCCCGCTCCGCCGCAGCGAGGACCGCGACGAAGCGGTCACCGGCCCGGGTTTCGTCGCCGCCCGTGAAGCGGCCCTGCGGGCGCTGCGGGAGGGCTCGCGGTGAGGCGGGTGCTGCTGCCGGCGGCGCTGCTCGCGGCCCTGATCGGCCTCTGGCAGCTGGCCGCATCGACGGGTCTGCTCGCCGAGCTGTTCAACGTCGAACCCTTTCTGGTTCCCTCGCCCGCGGAAATAGCCCAATCGCTGTGGGAGAACCGCTCGCTGCTGAGCGAAAACGCCTGGGTCACGCTCCGCGAGATGGTCTTCGGCATCTTCGCCGCGATTCTCGTCGGCATCGCCTTCGCGGTCGCGATGCACCGCTGGCGAATCGTCCGCGACGCCTCCTACCCGCTGATCGTTGCCTCGCAGACGATCCCGACGGTGGTGATCGCACCGATCCTGGTCGTCTGGTTCGGGTACGGGCTGCCGCCGAAGATCTTCATCATCGCCCTCGTCTGCTTTTTCCCGATCACGATCAGCGTCCTCGACGGCTTCCGCTCGGTCGACCCCGAGGCGGTGAAGCTGATGCGAAGCCTCGACGCCTCCCGCTGGCAGCGGTTCTGGCGGGTCGAAGCGCCCGCCGCCCTCCCCAACCTCTTCACCGGCACCAAGATCGCGGTCGTGTTCGCGCCGATCGGCGCCGTCTTCGCCGAGTGGGCCGGATCGAGCTCGGGGCTCGGGCACCTGATCCAGTCCGACACCGCCAACTTCGACGTCGCCCGCCAGTTCGCGACGGTCGCCGTCCTCTCGGCGACGGCGCTCGTCCTGATGGGCCTGACCGCCCTCGCCGAGCGGCGCGTCGTCCGTTGGCGATAGAACTCCTGCGATGACGCGCCTCCGGATCGCGGCTGCCGCCCTCGCCGTCCTCGCCCTGACGCTCGGCCTCGCCGCCTGCGGTGAGAAGAGCGAGGAAGGCGGAAGCCAGCGGGAGCCCTTCAGCCTGACGCTCGACTTCTACCCGAACCCCGACCACGCCGGGATCTACATGGCGCAGAAGCTCGGCTACTTCCAAGAAGCCGGCCTCGACGTCAGCATCGACGCCCCCTCGGACCCGGCGGCGCCGGTGAAGCAGGTCGCCGCCGGTCGCACCGACCTGGCGATCTCCTATGAGCCCGAGGTCGCCCTCGCTCGCGAAGAGGGCCTCGACGTCGTCGCCGTCGCCGCCCTCGTCAACCGCCCCCTCACCTCGCTGATCTGGCTGAAGCAATCGGGGATCAAAGGCGTCGGCGGCCTCAAGGGCAAGACGATCGCCACCGCCGGCATCCCCTATCAGGACGCCTTCCTGAAAACCATCCTCGCCCGCGTCGACCTCACCCCCGAAGACGTCAAGTCGGTCAACGTCGGCTTCGGCCTCCTCCCCGCCCTCGTCGGCGGCTCGGCCCAGGCGATGCTCGGCGGCTTCACCAACGTCGAGGGGGTCGACCTGCGCGAACGCGGCAAGGCGCCGGTGGTCACTCCGGTCGACAAGCTCGGCGTCCCCACCTACGACGAGCTCGTCTTCGTCGCCAACCGCAAGGCCCTGGAAGAAGACCCGGAAAAGGTCCGCCTCTTCCTCGCCGCCCTGCAGCGCGGTACCAAGGCGGCGGCCGAAAACCCGGGGGCGGCGACGAAGGCGATCACCGAAGCCAACCCCGACCTGGAACCGAAGCTGACCGCCGCCGAGGTGAAGGCGACGCTGCCGTATCTCAGCGCCCGCGCCTCCGGCCGCCCCTACGGCTACATGGACCCGAAGCAGTGGGAAGCGTTTGCCGGCTGGATGCGCGACAACGGCCTGATCGACTCGCTGCCGCGAACGAGCGAACTGCTCGACGACAGCTACCTGCCCTCGGGCGAAATCCCCGAATAGACCAGCGCTCCTTCGGCGATCAGGCGGCTCACCTCCCGCTCGGGCATCGCCGCCTGGAAGAAGTGACCCTGGGCGTAATCGCAACCCAGCCGCTGCAGCTCGGCCAGCTGCACCTCGCTCTCGACGCCCTCGGCGATCACCTCCAGCGACAGCGCCCTCGCCATCCCGATGATCGCCTCGACGATCGCCGTCGCCTCCTGCTCGGCTCCCAGGGCGTCGACGAAGGAGCGGTCGATCTTCAGCGCGTGGAAGGGAAAGCGGTTGAGGTAGGCGAGCGAGGAGTAGCCGGTGCCGAAGTCGTCGAGGACGAGCCGCACGCCGAGCTCGTTGAGCTGCTGCAGCGAGGCGATCGCGGTCGCTGACTCCTCGACGAGGACGCTCTCGGTGATCTCGAGGCGCAGGTGCACCGGGTCGATCCCGATGCGGGCGAGGATCTCCTCGACGGTAGCCGCGAAGTCCCGGTGGGCGACCTGGCGGGCCGAGAGGTTGACCGCGACGTCGAGCGGCCGCGAATCCGGCCGCAGCTGGTGCCACTCCAGCGCCTGGCGGCAGGCGCGCTCCTGGACCCAGCGTCCGATCGGCTCGATCAGGCCGCTGTCCTCGGCGATCGAGACGAACTCGGGGGGATCGAGCAGGCCCCGCTCGGGGTGGCGCCAGCGCACCAGCGCCTCGAGGCCGCTGATCTCTCCCGTCCGCAGGCTGACGACCGGCTGGTAGAAGAGGGCGAGCTCGTCGCGGTCGAGCGCGTGGCGCAGCTCGCGTTCGGTCTCGAGCCGCCGCATCGCGCCCGCCCGCATCTCGGCGTCGAAGAGGACGGAGCGCGAGCGGCCCCCCTCCTTCGCCCGGTACATCGCCGCGTCGGCGTCGCGGATCAGCAGCTCGGCGTTGACCGGGCGGCCCTCGCCGGCGCGGGAGACGGCGACGCCGATGCTGGCGCTGACGAAGTGGTCGACGCCGTCGAGCGAGAACGGCTTGGCGAACGCCGCGGCGACCCGGTCGGCGATCGCCAGGGCCTCGCCTTCGTCGGCGAGGCGGTCGATCAGGATCCCGAACTCGTCGCCGCCGAAGCGGGCGACGATGTCGCCGGGACGGAGGTGCGAGCGCAGGCGCGGCGCCACCGCCCGCAACAGGGCGTCGCCCGCGTGGTGGCCGAGGCTGTCGTTGATCAGCTTGAAGTGGTCGAGGTCGAGGAAGAGGATCCCCACCGGCGAGCCGGAGACGGCGGCTTTGCCGAGGGCGTCGCCGAGCGCGTCGACGAAGCTGAGCCGGTTCGGCAGGCCGGTGAGAGAGTCGTGCAGGACCCGGTAGCGCAGCGCCTGGTCGGCGCTGTGGCGCTCGATCGCATCGGCCAGCACGTTCGCCGCCGCCTGGACGAAGGGGACGTCCTTGGCGCTGAAGCGGTGGGGCTCGGTGGCGTGGACGTCGAGGACGCCGAAGGGCCGGCTCTTGCCGTCGATCACCACCGCGAGGCTGCTGGCGGCGCCGAAGACCCGCAGCACCGGCGGCATCGTGTGGCGGGTCTCGTGCTCCCAGTCGGCAACGATCGCATGGGTCCCGGAATCGAGCGCGGCGCCGGCATGCGAATCGCGGGAGGCCGAGACCCGGCGCCCGGCGCCGGTCACCGCCTCCTCCAGTCCCGCCCTGAGGTTGAGCCGGCGCCCGTCGCGCCCGAGCTCCCAGATGCAGGCGCTGTGCACGCCGGAGACTTTGGCGATCAGCTCGGTGGCGACCTGCATCAGCTCCTGGGGGTCGCCGTTCTGCAGCGCCCGCTCGCCGAGCCGGGCGACGACGGCCTGCTGGGAAAGCGCCCGCTGCAGCTCCCGCTCGGTCCGCTTGCGCTCACTGACGTCGTAGAGAACCCCGTGCCAGACCGGCACCCCCTCCTCGTCGGCTTCCAGCACCGCCTCGTCGTGGATCCAGACAACGGCGCCGTCGCGCCTGTGGATCCGGTACTCGAGCGGGGCGGTCTCGCGGCGTCCGAGGTACTCCTCTTTCTCGAGCTCCAAGGCCCGACCGCGGTCCTCGGGATGCACGAGCCGCGCCCAGAGGGTGGGGTCGCGGACGAACTCCTCCGGGCGGTAGCCGAGGATCTCCTCGACCTGGGGGCTGACGTAGCGCCAGCGCCCGTTCTCGCCCAGCTCGGCCGTGTAGACGATCACCGGCAGCCGCTCGACCAGGCGGCGGAAGTCCTGCCCGCCGGAGGCGAGCTCGTCGAGGAAGCGCTGGACCTCGTGCTCAGGCCAGTTCCTGTCCGGGGGGACGTGCATGCACCCCGCTTATCGGCACCGCGAGCGGGGCTTCTTGAACGGCATCCCTAGGCAGCCAGGCGCAGCGGCGCCCCCTGGGCGACCAGGCGATGAAGTCCGGCCAGAGTCAGGGCACCGACCAGTCCTCGATAGGGCGCGTACGGCGCGTAGAACTCCTCCACCTCGGGGACGGTGGCGCGGCGGCCGAGGCCGGCGAGGCGGCCGACCAGCTTGATGTAGCCGAGATCGCCGGCGGGGAGCGAATCGAGCTCGTTGCGGCCGAAGAGGCCGAGGCACTGGACCGTCCAGGGCCCGACCTGGGGCGCGGCCAGGAGGTGGGCGTCCCCGTCGGCGCTCTCGATCCGGTACCTGCCGGCGGCGACGCCGCGGGCGAGGCGGCGCAGGGCAACCGCCCGTTTGCCCACCAGGTCCAGCTGCTCCAGTTCGGCCGGCGCCCGGCCGGCGATCGCACCGGGGCCCGGCACGTCGCGCAGGGCATCCCGACCATCGCCCAGCCGCGGGCCCCAGCGGCCGGCGATCCGGCGCTCGATCAGCGCCGCACGGTCGGCCTCGATCAGCTGCCCGACGACGGCCGCCGCCAGCGCCTCCCAGGGCCACGGCCGCCCTTTCGGGCGAAAGGCCGGCATCCGCCGGATCAGCGGAGCGACCAGGGAGTCGCGACCGAAGCGGCGGTGGAAGTCGCGCAGGTCGACGTCGACCCAGAGCGCACGGCGCATCCGCTCGATCCCCTCCTCGAGCTGCTCCCGCCCGGCCGCATCGCCGGCCGGCGATGCGACGATCGGCGGGCGCGAGACGCCGGCGGGGTCGACCGCCTCGGCCCGCAGGCGCACGCGGTCGCGCGCCGGCTGCCAGGCGCGGACGAGCACCGGGCTGCCGCTTACGTGGAGCAGCCTCGTCGCCACCCCGCCCCGCACCCGCAGCGTCCGGTCCGCGCTCCCGCGCGGCAGCCGGAACGGAGAGGGCGGCCGCACCTCGACCTCGACGGGCCGAAATGACGGACCGCGGATGCCGACGGGACGATTTGACTCCCACGGGGAGTCAAATCGTCCCGTCGGCAGAAGGGGGGCGACGTTTCGGCCCGTCGGCATTGCTAGCGGCCGAGCAGGTGAACGTCGACCAGGAAGGAGCGGCTGGCGATCACGTTCTGGCGCTCGACCCTGCGAGCGTGGATGCCGCGGCGCGGCTTCGCCTTCGCAGCGGCGGCGCTGAGGGCCCGCACCGCGGCCACGGTGACGGCTCCGGCGAGGACCCCGCCGGCTGCGGCCAGCGCCGCGGTCCGCACCTCCGGCCGCAGCGCGAGCGAGGTGCCGCTCGGCTCCTCATAGCCGGTGGGAAGCGGGCGGACCGGGTCGGTGGCCTCGCCCGAGGCGGCGTCTTCTTCGGCGATCACCTCGCCGTCCAGCTGCGACTCTTCCACCGTGGCGACTCTAGCGCGCCGACCCGTCGCCCCCGGCCAGGGATAACTCGTAAACACGGTACTTCTTGACGATCTCCCCGCTCATCGCTTCCAGGCCCCGGTTCATCGCCTCGTTGGTCTCGAGGATCCAGCCCGCCTCGCCGTGTTTCTGCGGCACCCGCGCCGCCGTTTCGAAGTGCTCGACGTAGAGCGAGGCGGCGACGCCGGTGTGCTGGTGCTCGGGCTTGACGCCGAGGAACCCGACCCTGACTTCGTCGCAGATCCGGTTGCGGTTGAGGAAGTACCACCAGCCGAGCGGCAGCAGTCGCCCCCGCATCTTCTTCAGCACCTTGTTGACATCCGGCAGCGTGATCGCCACCGCGATCGTCTCGCCGTCCCTTTCGGCGACCATGAACCATTCCTTGGCGAAGACCAGGTGCATGTCGATCGTGTAGGCGTCGAGGTCCTCCTTCGAGTACGGCACGAAGCCCCAGTTGTCGGCCCAGGCGGCGTTGTAGATCTCGGCGAAGCGGTCCATCTCCTTGCGCAGGTGCCGCCGCGACATCTTGCGGATCGTCACCCCGTGCTCGGCCTTCGCCCGCTTGTCGAGCTCGAAGAGGACCGGCAGCATGTCGGCGCGGTCGCCGATGTCGAGCTCCCAGGAGTAGAGGTCCATCGCCTTCTCGAGCGCGGTTCCCTCGCAGAGGCGCTGGTAGTAGGGCGGATGCCAGGGCTGGCGGATCAGCGGCTCGCGCTCATGGCCCTCGATCAGCACCCCGCTCTCCTCGTTCATCGAGAAGTCCATCGGCCCGACCATGCGCTCGCAGCCGTGCTGGGCCAGCCAGTCCTCGGCGGCGCCGAGCAGCGCCTTCATCGCCTCCTCGTCGTCCTCCAGCTCGAGAAAGCCGAACATCCCCCACCGTTCCTGGTGGAACTCGTTGAAGGCATGGTCGAGCTGAGCGCTGATCCTGCCGACCACGCGGTCGCCGCGGAGGGCGAGGAAGTATTCCGCCTCCCCGTGCTTGAAGTACGGGTTGAGCCTGCGGTTGAGGAAGAAGCGCCGCTCCAGTTTCAGCGGCGGGATCCACGGGGTTCCGGCGTGGAGGCGGTAGGGCAGGTCGATGAAGCGCTTGAGGTCTCCCCTGCTCCTCACCGGCCGAATCGTCAGGCTTCCCATTGGCGGGGAACCTACACTCTCTGCAGATGAGCGAGACCGCGAAGGCTCCGGTCGACGTCTTCGAGAAGGCCCGCAGCCATGACCGGCTGGAGCAGCTCGAAGCCGCCAAGGAGCACGACCTCCTGCCCTACTTCCGCCTGCTGACCTCACAGGCCGGCCCCGTCGTCGAGATGGAGGGGCGGGAGACGATCATGCTCGGCTCCAACAACTACCTCGGCCTGACCGGGGACGAGCGGGTCAAGGCGGGGGCGCGCGAGGCCCTTGAGACCTACGGCACCGGCGTCACCGGCTCGCGGCTGCTGAACGGCACCACCCCGCTCCACCTCGAACTCGAGCAGGAGCTGGCCGAGTGGATGCGGACCGAGGACGCGATCGTCTACACGACCGGCTACCAGTCCAACGTCGGCTGCATCGGCACCATCCTCGGCCCCGCCGACACGGTCGTCTGCGACTCCGGCGACCACGCCTCGATCCTCGACGGCTGCCGGCTGGCGGGGGCGAAGCTGCGGCCCTTCCGCCACAACCGCATGGACAAGCTGGAGAAGATGCTGCAGCGCGCGGCCGAGGACGGCGGCGGCGTCCTCGTCGTCGTCGACGGCGTCTTCTCGATGGAGGGCGACCTCTGCGACCTGCCGCGCATCGTCGAGCTCTGCCGGGCCTACGGGGCGCGCCTGATGGTCGACGAGGCCCACGGCGCCGGCGTGCTCGGCGCCCGCGGCGCCGGCGCCTCAGAGCTCTTCGGGCTGGAGGGCGAGGTCGACCTGCGAATGGGCACCTTCTCCAAGAGCCTCGCCTCCTGCGGCGGCTTCATCGCCGGGCCGAGGGACGTGATCGAGTACCTGAGGATCTCCTCGCGCTCGTTCGTCTTCAGCGCCTCCGCGGTACCGGCTGCCGTCGGCGCGGCGCTGGCGGCGCTGCGGGTGATCCGCTCCGACGGGCCGGCCCTGTTCGAGCGGCTGCTGGCCAACGCCTCCTACCTCCGCGACGGTCTCCGCGACCTCGGCCTCAAGGTCATCGAGCCGGGGACGCTCCCCGGCGGCAGCGTCGCCACGACCCCGGTGGTGCCGGTGATGGTCGGCGACGACTGGCAGGCGGTGCTGCTCTGGAAGGCGCTCTTCGACAACGGCGTCTACACCAACGTCGCCATCCACCCGGCGGTGCCGCCGGGCGGGGCGCTGCTGCGGACGAGCCTGATGGCGACCCACGAGCGCGAGCAGCTCGACCGGGCGCTGGAGACGATCGGCCGGATCAGCGCCGACTTCCCGGACCTTCCGCGGGCTTAGCGCTTCGGTAACGGTTTCTTGACATCCCCCACCGGGGGTAGTTTCAGGCTTGTTCGATTCTGGACAAGTCGGAGACGAGGCCGAAATTGTTGCTCTTAGCGAATGGGTCGGACGCCATTTCGGCACAGGCGGGTTGACGGCAGGTACTCCGAAGACGTAGCTTGGCTTCCTCGCTGATCGCCCCCCACGGATGGTCGGCAAGAGAGAGAAGAGGGTTCGGTAGGACCACGACCTTGGGAGAGGCGTCGGTCGCCCGGCCCGGACCCGATACCCCAGTTAACGATTCCTGAAGGGAGGAGTCCAGTGGAAGCTGCCTCAACGGCACCACCATCGACCATTGCCCCAACCGAGGCCCCGCAGCACATGAGGGCACTGGAGAGGGCCAACATGGTGCGCCTTGCTCGCGCCGAGCTGAAGCGCGCGATCGCGCGAGGTGACATGGATGCCGCGGAGGTGGTTCGCAGCTGCCCGTGGGAGACCGAGAGCATGACCATCGCCGAGCTGCTGACGAGCCAGCGCCGCTGGGGGCGGACCCGGGCCCGCAAGTTCCTGGTGCCGCTGTCGCTGAACGAGAACAAGCAGCTAGGGACGCTGACCGAACGGCAGCGGCGGATGCTGGCGCAGGAGCTGGCGACTCGGTCGATGGGGCGCGAGGCGCTTACCGCCTAGGGACGAAGGCTTTCAACCGGCGGGTCCTGTCACGGCAGGGGACCCACCCTCTCCTGAACTACCAGGAGAGGGTCCCCCCTACCGTGCCACCCGCCGGAGGAGCGTCGGCGGTGGACGGCGAGGGCTCAGCCGCGGGAGCTGATTCTGTAGCTGAGGCCGCCTGAGGCGCGTTGAAAGGCTCGGCGCGCGAGGAAGAAGGAGGGCAGGAACACGGCCGCGCCGACGGCCAGGGCTACGGCGAGGATTTGGCCGGCGGCGTAGAAGACGAGGCCGGTGGTGAGGACGAAGACCGCCCCGGCGAGCAGGGTCGTGTGGGAGCGGTAGCCGGCGAAGTGCTCGCGGACCGCCACCTCGAGGCCGCCGAGGCCGGCGCAGGCGACTCCGACGCCGATCAGGACCGGGTGACCGCCGATCGCCCCGATCGCCAGGCAGACGATGCCGGCGAGGATGACCAGCTCGGCCAGCGGGACGTCGCCCCAGGGGGCCGGCGGTCGCTCGTCGGGTGCCGATACCCGCTTCGCGGGCTTCGACTTAACGCTCAACGGCCGCAAGCCGCCCGGCTAATGGGCATCCGGAGGAGACCTTGATCCGCCACCAGCCCATCAGCATCCCGATCGGACCGAGCAGCGGACGCGAGTGCCAGGCTCCGCAACCCGGCTCGCCGACATCGGCGCGGCTGATCCGGACCCATTTGAAGCGCTCGGGCTTGTCGAGCATTTCCCGCAGCAGCTGGCGGTTGTGCGTCTCCACCAGCGAGCGGTCGCTGACGGTCGAGCGGGCTTCGGCGATCCGGCCGGCGAGGCTGTCGCGGATCGCCTCCAGCTCGCCGAGGTCGAGCAGCCGCGGGACCGGGCCGATGCCCTCGACCCGGTGCGGGATCTCGGTGTGGCCGAAGGCCTCGCCGAAGAGGCCGCCCAGCTCCGCCTCCAGGCGCGAGATCTGGCGGCGCAACTCGAGTCGCGCCCCGCTCTCGTCGATTCCTGCCCCGAGCCCGGCGTAATCCTCTTGTCTCAGCACAGCGGGCACCACCCGAAATTGTAGGTCAGCCGGCCTCCAAGGTCGAGGCGGCCATCCAAAGTGCCTCCTCGACCGCGATCTGAGGCACGCCCTTGACCTGAACCGCGGCTATGGCGATGCGCCGGGTGGCGGCGTCGACTCCGCAGTCCTCCGCGGTCCGCCCGAAGAGGAGAGCCACCGGCTGCCGCTCGTCGGCGATCGCCAGCGTTCCTCGCGCCATCTCTCCCGGCTGCCCCGCCAGCGACTCCCCCGGCGCGGAGTCGCGGATGCAGAGGCCCCCCTCGAGGCGGTCGGCATCGAAAGCGCGCAGCGCCACCCCGGTCTCGACGATCGCGATGTCGAGCGCGTCGGCGGGGAGGCCCTTGCTGCGGAAACCGCCGTCGTATAGACGGTCCAGGGAGAGCTGCTCGATCGGGGTCCTGGTGCGGTCGGGATCGAGGCCGATCTGGCGGAAGAAGACCCGGTAGGCCCAGGGGATCGGCCGTTCGCGCAGGCGAATCGCGTGCGAGCCGTAGGTGCGGTCGGAGAGGTCGCGCAGGCGCCGCCTCACCGCATCGGGGCTCTTCCCGGGCTTCGCGTCGACCTCGACCCAGGCGACGCCGAGACCGGGGAACTCGGACGCGATGTGGCGGGCGACCCAACCCTGCTGCGGCGCCGGGACCCAACCCATCCTCTCCGCCGCCGCCCCCGGCATCTCAATCCCGCTCCGCTCGCGCCGTCGCCGCCAGCAGCCGCTCCACGTGCTCTTCCAGCTGCCCGTCGGTGAGATCGCCGATGCTGGCGTCCTGCAGCGTGCCGCCGGGGTAGACGTAGGCGAACGTCGGGCAGCCGCCGACGCTGTAAAGGGCGGCCACGGCGCCGTCGCGGTCGTAGCCCACCGGCATCCTCCAGCCGTGCCGGCGAATCAGTTCGCGCAGCGTGCTCCTGTCGTCGCGGATGTCCAGCGAGAGGAAACCCACCCGCCCACGGTAGCGCCGATAGAGGCGCTCGACCACGTCCTGCTGTTCGGCGCAGCCATTCCCCTTGGTGAACCAGAACGAGATCACCAGGGGGCGGCCGAAGAGGTCGCAGACGCGGATCGCTTCGGCGGTGCCGATCCGGCAGGCGGGGGTCCGCCGTGCGCCTTGGGGACAGGGAAGCGAGGAGGTTTCGCAGTCGTCCTGGGCGACGTTGGCGTCGCCTTCGAGCTTGCCGGCTCCTTCCGGCACCGCGAACTCGGGCAGCGGCCAGCGGGCGGGGAGCTTGTCGAGGCCGAGCGTCTCCCCTCCCCCGCCCCCCTCGATCGTGTTGATCGTGGCGACGACGACCACGGCGAGGAAGATCAGCCCGACGGCGAGCGAGTAGCGGTCCCTCATCGCCTCTCCAGCCAGAACAGGGTCGCGGGCAGGACCACCAGCACGCCGGCCAGCGCCGCGGCGAGGTCGACAATGGTGACGAGGCCGAAGTCGCGCAGCATCTGGATTTCGCTGGCGATGAGAACCGCGAAGCCGGCGATCGCCGTGGCGCCCGAGGCGACGACAGCCGCGCCGGTGCGCGAGTAGGCCCGCCGCAGCGCCTCCTCGACCCCGGCTCCGCTCCGCCGCTCCTCGTGGAAGCGGCCGACCAGCAGCACCCCGAACTCGGTTGCGATCGCGATCGTCAGCGCCCCCAGCGCCGCCGACATCGGGTTCAGCGGGATGCCGGTGATCCACAGCAGCAGCGAAGCCCAGCCGGTCGCGAGCACCGTCGGCACCAGCGGCACCAGCGCCCGCCGCCAGGAGCGGTAGACGAGGAGCAGCACCGCGGCGACGAGGGCCAGGCCCGCGAGGGTCAGCCAGTACCTGCTGGCGGAGAGGTCCGATGCCGACTGCGCCGCGAGCACCGGCAGCCCCGCCAGCTGCACATCGACCCCCGGCGGGGGGCTGCCAACTGCGCCCCGAACCCGTTCGATCAGCGCCTGCTGGTCTTCCAGCGACTGCGCCCGGATCCCGAACGTCATCAGCGCCTGGTTCCCGACTTCGCCCGTCTGCGGGTCGAGCGGCGCCACCTGCCGCAGGTCGTAGGACGACAGGGCCGCCAGCGTCGCTTCGATCCCCTTCCTGGTCGGCTTTTCCTTCCCCCGGACGAGGAAGTCGGAGAGCGCCGGCCCGGGGCAGATTTCAGCCTGCAGGCAGCTCGGGTCTTCGCCCTCGAACCCGTTCTCCCGCAGCACCCGTTCCTTGAAGGCGGCCATCCACTCGATCGTCGCCGGATCGCTCAGGTCCGGCGCGGTGACGCTGACGTCGAGCTCGCCGGAGACCCCCGTCGTCTCCTGCAGTTCGTTCAGGCCTTCCACGGCCTCGATGTCCTGCGGTGCCAGCGAGCGGATGTCCGACACCGTTTCGACCTGCGTCCCAGCCGCCCACCCGACCACGGCCAGCGCCACGGCGACGCTGACGACCATCTCCGGATACGTCCGCGCCAGGGCCAGCAGACGGTCCAGGGGCCGGTGGCGTCGCAGGAGGGACCAGCCCCGAGGCCTCCTCGGTGGCGAAGCCCCTGCGCCGACGGGCGCCGCCCGCCGGAACGCCAAAGTCCCGAGGCCAACCGTCAGCGCCAGCGCAAAGGCGACGGCCACCCCGGCGATCAGCAGCCAGCCGAATCCCCGCACCATCGGGATCGGCGAGAGCTGCAGCGCCAGGAACCCCGCAGCCGTCGCCAGGCAAGCGGTGCCGATCGTCGGGCCACTGGCTGCGGCAGTCGCTTTTGCCAACTCCTGGTTCGGAAAGGCGCCTTTGCGCTCGGCGAGCTCGTCGAAGCGGGCCTGGAACTGGATCGCGTAATCGACGGCGAGGCCGATCAGGATCGGCAGCGCCGCGATCGAGGCCATCGTGAAGCTGCCGCCGAGGAGGGCGAGGAGCCCGAAGGTGATCGCGACCGCCATCAGCGCGACGGCCAGCGGCAGCAGCCGCCAGCGCGAGCGGAAGACCAGGAAGAGGACGAGCGCCATCGCGACCACCGCCACCGCGAAGAGGACCAGCAGCGCGTCCTTCAGCGCCCGCGCCACCCCGTCGATCACCACCGGCGCCCCGGAGACGACGTAGCGGCCGCCTTCGAGGACGAAGCAGGGCGCCGGCCTGCCACCTTCCCTGCACTCTTTCCTCGGCCTCGTTTCCGCCGCCGCCGCTTCGATCAGGCCGATCGCCCGGTGCCGCTCGGCCGCGCTCAGGTCCGGCTTCAGCCGGATCACGATCTGGGCCGATCTCGCGTTGGGGAAGACGTAGGAGAGGCGGGCCTTCGGCGTTCCCCGCGGCCGGGCGAGGTCGAAGACGACGGTGGCGACGAATTCTTCGTTGTCGATGCTGGGGGCGCTGGTGATCCCGTACCTGGTCGCAACCGCGAGCAGGTATTCCTTGAACCGCTGGGCGGGCACGTGTTCGGCCAGGTGGCGCAGCTGCGTTTCGATCTGCACCACCGACTCGTTGAGGAAGGTCGCCGGGCCGGTGAGGAACTCCACCGCGTGCATCCGCGCCAGCTCGGTGCACGGCCCCGGGATCGGCTTCACCCCCTTCGGGACCTTGCCCGAGAGGCACCCCTCCAGGCGCAGCAGCCTGAAGATGTTCTGGGTGAGGATCAGCTGCGGCAGTTCGCCCTTGACGAGGACGACGACGGGTTCTTCGCCGAACTCTGCGCGCACCTGCTGCGTCGCCGCGTAGGTGGCCGAGTCCGAGTCGGCGAGCGTCCCCAGCCCGGCATCGGTCGGGATCTGCGTCGCCCCCGCGGCGGCGGCGATCGCCACGACCAGGGTGACCGCCAGCAGCGGCCGCGCGTGCTCGGCCGCCCAGGCCGCGACGCGCCCGAACCAGTGACCCGCGCTCAACCTCAGTCCATCGAGAGCGGCCCGGTTACATCAGCGTTGAGGAACTGGCTGACGAACGGGTTGCTCGAGTCGAACAGCTCCTCTTTGGGGCCGGACTCGACAATCTTGCCGCTCCAGAGCACGGCGATGAAGTCGGCGATGCGGCGGGCGGTGCCGAGGTCGTGGCTGATCACCAGGTAGCAGCCGCCGTTCTCGGCGTGAACCTCGCGGATCAGCTCGCAGAGCAGCGCCGTGCGCACCGGGTCGAGCCCCGAGTCGGGCTCGTCGAACATCACGATCGCCGGTTCCAGCACCAGCGCCCGGGCGAAGCCGGCGCGCTTGCGCATGCCGCCGGAGAGCTCGTTCGGCATCTTGTAGGTGGCCTCGGAGAGGCCCACCTCTTTGAGGCGGCGGTTGACGATCTCGCCGATCTCTTCCTCGCCTTTGTCGGTGTGCTGCCGCAGCGGGAAGGCGACGTTGTCGTAGATGTTCATCGAGCCGAACAGGGCCCCGTCCTGGAACAGCAGGCCGAACTTTTTCCGCACCTCGAAGAGCTCGTCGTCGGTCATGTTCGGGATCGACTCGCCGTGCACGAGCACGTCGCCGGAATCGGGGTAGAGGAGGCCGACGATGTGCTTGATCAGCACGCTCTTGCCGGTGCCCGACGGCCCCAGCACCATCGAAACCTGGTTCTCGGGCAGGCCGAGGTTCAAGCCGTTGAGGATGCGGGCGCGGCCGAACTGCTTGACCAGGTCGATGATCTCGATCGCGTCCTCGCCACCGTGGTCGCGCTTGACGCCGGTGTGGAATTTGTAGGGATCCTGGTCGCGCGGGTTGACGCCCGGGATGACGAAGTCGCGCCCCATCACGGCGCCGTCCTCGCTCACGTAAGGGTCTTCGCCGCGCGGTTCGCGCGCGGCGTCGGCGGCGACCTCCGGCGGCGCTTCCGCGCTCGAGGTCGCCTCGTCGCGCAGCGCCTCTTCTTCCTCCCGAGACTCCTCGGCTTCAAAGCGGTTTTCTTCGTCGATCGACACGTCAGCCTCCTATCGGCGCCCGGGGATTCGCTCCCCAGAAGACAAGGGTCCCAAGCATCCCGATGATGTGGACTAAGACGATGTTGAGGACCATCGACTTCGCCGTCGCGGTCCCCACGCCCACCGGTCCCCCGGAGGCGGTGTAGCCGTAATAGCAACCGACCATCACGATTGCCGTGGCCATGAACATCCCCTTGATCAAGCTGAAGATCAGGTCGGGCGGGTTCTGGAACATCCAGAAGATCAGGAAGTAGCCGCCGGAGGAGACGTCGCCGATCTGCTTCACCACGGCGAGGTAGCTGGCCAGGTACATGATCCCGATCCCGACCAGGTACATGAACGGGAAGGCGATCCAGGCGGCGAGCAGGCGGGTGGCGCAGAGGAAGGTGACCGGCGGCACGCCCATCACCTCGAGCGCGTCGATCTCGTCCGAGATCCGCATCGAGCCGAGCTCGGCGACGATGCCGGTGCCGACCTTCGCGGCCATCATGTAGCCGAACGCGTACGGGACGAGCTCGCGCAGGTCGCACCAGGCGGCGAACACGCCCGCGTAGGCGGGCGAGCCGACGGCGCGGTTGAAGTACGCGCCCTCGATGCCGCACTGCAGGCCGATGATGAACACCAGGCCCCAGATGACGATCGTCGAGGAGACGATCAGGATGCCGGCCTGGCGCAGCGCCTCGCCGAAGAAGCGGAAGACCCGGAGGCTGTAGACCTGGCCGAGGATCCGGCCCGAGAAGCCGGCGATCTCGCCGGTGCCTGCGACCCAGCCGCTCATCGGATGACCTGGATCTCGGGGTGGGTTGCGAGCAGCGTCTGGGTGAAGACGTAGTTGAACGCAAAGACGCCCAGGAAGGCGATCACCACCGCCTGGTTGACGGCCCGGCCGACGCCC
>DASSOC010000056.1:0-7594 GCA_035700965.1 Solirubrobacterales bacterium | reverse complement strand
CTCGTCGGCCACGTCGCTCCTCCTGCCTAGGTCGTCCAGATGCTACTCAGCCGCCGATCGGGGCCCGCGGGTTCGCGCCCCAGAAGACCAGCGTTCCCATCATCCCGATGATGTGGACGAGGACGATGTTGAGGACCATCGACTTCGCGGTCGCCGTGCCGACCCCGACCGGGCCGCCCGACGCGGTGTAGCCGTAATAGCAGCCGACGATCACGATGATCGTCGCCATCGCCATCGCCTTCAGCAGGCTGAATAAGAGGTCGGGCGGGTTCTGGAACATCCAGAAGATCAGGGTGTAGCCGCCCGCCGAGGTCTCGGCGATCTGCTCGACCACCGCGAGGTAGGAGGCGAAGAACATCACCCCGATCGCCGCCAGGTACATAAACGGGAAGACGAGCCAGGCGGCGAGCAGGCGGGTGGCGGCGAGGTAGATCATGGGCTGGACGCCCATCACCTCGAGCGCGTCGATCTCGTCGGAGATCCGCATCGCGCCGAGCTCGGCCACGATCCCGGTCCCGACCTTGGCGGCGAGCATGTAGCCGAAGGCGTAGGGCATGATCTCGCGCAGGTCGCACCAGGCCGAGAAGACGCCGGCGTAGGCGGGAGCGCCCTGGGCACGCAGCAGATAGGCGCCCTCGATCCCGCACTGGAGGCCGAGGATGAAGACGAGGCCCCAGATGATCAGGGCCGAGCCGAGGATCAGGATCCCGGCCTGGCGCAGGCTCTCGCCGAAGAAGCGCAGGACCCGGCCCGAGTAGACCAGCCCGGCGATGCGCGAGCTGAAGCGGGCGATCTCGCCGAAGGAGTCGAGCCAGCCACGCGGTATCGCCAGCCAGGCGTTCATCGGATCGTCTGCAGCTCCGGGTGGGTGGCGAGCAGGGTCTGGGTGAAGGCGTAGTTGAAGGCGAAGACGCCCATGAAGGCGATCACCACCGCCTCGTTGACCGCGCGGCCGACGCCCGCCGCGCCGCCGGATGCGGTCATCCCCTTGTAAGAGCAGACGACGGCGATGATCGCGCCGAACAGCGTGCACTTGACCACCGAGCCCCAGAGGTCCGTGATCGAGGCGTTGGAGAAGAGCGTGGCGAAGAAGCCGCCCAGCGGCTGGTGGTAGAGGAGCTCGGTGAGGATGCCGCCGCTGATCCCGAAGACGAGGGCGTAGATGTCGAGCAGGCCGGTGATCAGCATCAGCGCCAGGAAGCGCGGCACCACCAGGTTCTTGATCGGGTCGACGCCGAGAACCTGCAGGGCGTCGAGCTCCTCGCGGATCTTCCGCGCCCCGAGGTCGGCGGTGATCGCGGTTCCGGCCACGCCGGCGACGACGACGGCCGTCACGAACGGCGCGAACTCGCGGATCGAGGCGAGGACGAAGAAGCCGCCGAGGCGGTCCAGCGCGCCGAAGAGCGAGAGGAAGTTGGCTGCCTGCAGGCCCGGCGCGCCGAAGCCGAAGGCGACGGTCGAGACCAGCAGCGGGAACCAGCAGAGCTGCAGGGCGAAGAGGAACTGGCCGATGAACTCCTCCCCGTAGGGGTAGGGCGGTTTGATTGCAGAGACGATCGTGCGCGCGGTGAGGATCATCATCTCCCCCACCTGTTCAAACAGAGACTTGGCGGGCAAGAATGCCCTGTTGACCGCGGATCCGACCATCTGCTCCTCCTCCGAGCGGCGCCGCACGCACGCGGCGCCCAACCCGATGGGCGGGAGTCTAGGGGATGAACCACCCGCCTCTGTTGGTCGCATGTTGAGATCGCGCTAACGCCCGGTGGGCCTCGGAAATCCCTGCGAGAGTCGCCAAACCCCGTGCTATGTTCGGGCCGCTTTGCGGGGGACCGGACGACATTCCCGGCACACCCGCCTCCAGGCCATCGCAATCGGGTTGACCGCGCTGGCGGCGGCGGTGCTGCTCGGTGCCTGCGGTGGCTCGGGCTCCTCGGACAGCGAACCGACCGGCACCTTCCACGTCAAGGTGACCGAAGCGACCTTCCCCTCCAAGCAGGACCTGGGGCAGACCTCGCTGCTGCGGCTGGGCGTCCGCAACACCGGCAAGCGCACCGTGCCCGGCCTCACCGTGACCTTCACTGTCGCCGGCAAACGGGGCGTCGAGTCCTCGCTGCCGTTCGGCGTCAGCGACCAGGGGGCCGAACTGGCGGCCTCGGAACGGCCGGTATGGGTCCTGGCCCAGACCTACCCGCGGCTGCATGGCTCATCGAGCCCGGGCGGAGCATCGACCTCGAACCGCAAGACCTTCGATTTCGGCGAAGTGAACCCGGGGAAGACGGTGCAGGCGGTCTGGAAGCTGAGCGCCGTGCGCCCCGGCAAGTACACCCTGCTCTACACGGTCGATGCCGGCCTCAGCGGCGAGGCGAGGGCGAAGACGACCGGCGGCGTCGCCCCCGGCGGCTCGTTCACGACCGAGATCAACGAAGAACTGCCGGAAACCGAAGTAACCGACAACGGCGAAATCGTCGAAGTCGAGCGGGGCAAGTAGCCCCGCCAGGCCGGTAAGTCGCTGAAATTTTCCACTTTCGCGCGCCACTTGTTGCAACTTTCCGTCTACAGTTGCTTTGATGTCGACGACGATGGTTAGAGAAGCCTGGACCGACGAGCGCCTCGATGACCTTGTGAAGGACATGGATAAGAACTTCGACAAGGCGCACGCGGACGCCCGCGAACTTCGCGCCGGCTTGGATTCAGTGAAAGGAGAAGTTGGCGAACTCCGGGAAGAGGTCGGCGAGTTGCGGGGCGAAGTGAAGGCCGGCTTCGCAGCACTGAACCGCACGCTCCAGATCGCCGGCGGATTGATCGGAACGATGTTTGTCGGCTTGATGGGCCTGATCGGAACCCAGCTCTGAACATGGGGGGAGGCACTGAAATTTTCCACTTTCGCGCGCCACATGTTGCAACTTTCCGTCTACAGTTGCTTTGATGTCGACGACGATGGTTAGAGAAGCCTGGACCGACGAGCGCCTCGACGACCTCAAGCAAGGCATGGATCAGGGCTTTCGCGAGGTCAAAGCCGAGATCAAGTCCACCCGTGCTGAACTGAAGCAGGAGATCGCGGCCACCCGTGCCGAACTGAAGCAGGAGATCGCGGCCACCCGGACTGAGCTGCAACAGGAAATCGCAACCACCCGCGGTGAGCTGCAACAGGAAATCGCGGCCACCCGGACTGAGCTCAAGGCAGAGATCGCGGCCACTCGCGCCGAGTTCAAGACAGAGATCGCGGCTACCCGGACCGACCTGAAGACGGAGATTGCGGAGCTGAAGGGCGAATTCGGAGAGCTCAGGGACAAATTGGATGCGAAGTTCGACCGGTTGACCTACACGCTGGTCGCCGGGCTGATCGGCCTCCTCGCCACCCATTACCTGGGCTGAGGGTTGCTTCGCACTCTCGCCCGGGTACATTTGGCTGAGCAGCCAAACGGGCGAGGAAAGGGAGCAGCGGTGGAGAGCGGAACGGCAGCGCGAACGGAAAACACCGAGTCCAACGGGGCATCGGGCGACGCGGACTCGATCGAGGTCCACAACCCCGCGACGGGCGAGCTGATCGCCAGCCTTCCCGTCGACCCCCCCGAGGCCGTCGCCGCCACCGTGGCGCGCGTGCGCGCCAACCAGCCCGAGTGGGAGGCGATGGGGATCGAGGGGCGCTACCACTGGCTCGGCCAGCTGCGCGACTGGCTGCTCGACAACCAGGAGCGGGTGCTGGAGACGATGCAGCGCGAGACCGGCAAGGTCCGCGCCGACGCCGAGAACGAGCCCACCTACCTCGGCGACCTGATCAACTTCTACGGCACCCGCGCCGCCAAGTTCATCGGCGAGGAGAGCATCCGGCCCCACACTCCGCTGCTCGCCGCGAAGAAGCTTCGGATCCAGTACCGGCCGCACCCGGTCGCCGGGATCATCAGCCCGTGGAACTTCCCGCTGATCCTCTCGCTCGGCGACGCGGTTCCCGCCCTGCAGGCCGGCTGCGCGGTGGTGATCAAGCCCTCGGAGTTCACGCCGCTGGGGATCGCCGAGGTGGTCGAAGCCTGGAAGCAGGAGATCGGCGGCCCCGACGTCTTCGACTGCGTGCAGGGAATCGGCGAGACCGGCGGGGCGCTGGTCGACGGCGTCGACTTCGTCCAGTTCACCGGCTCCGACCGCACCGGCCGCAAGGTGATGGCGCGGGCGGCGGAGACGCTGACGCCGGTCAGCCTCGAGCTCGGCGGCAAGGACCCGATGATCGTCCTCGCCGACGCCGACCTCGATCGCGCCGCCAACGCCGCGGCCTGGGGCGGGATGATGAACGCCGGTCAGATCTGCATGTCGGTCGAGCGGATCTACGTCGAGGAGCCCGCCTACGACGCCTTCGTCGGCAAGCTGACCGCCGAGGTCGGCCGCCTGCGGCCGGGCGCCGAGGACGGCGAAGTCGGGGCGATGACCTCGCCGCGCCAGATCGAGATCGTCGAGGACCACGTCGACGACGCCCTCGCCTCGGGGGCCCGCGCGCTGACCGGCGGCAAGCGCGTCCCCGGCCCCGGCGACTACTTCGAGCCGACGGTCCTGGTCGACGTCGACCACTCGATGAAGGTGATGCGAGACGAGACCTTCGGCCCCGTGGTCGGGGTGATGAAGGTGGGCGACGCCGAGGAGGCTGTGCGGCTGGCGAACGACACCCGCTACGGCCTCTCGGGCTCGGTCTTCGGCGAGCGCGAGCGGGCCGAGCAGGTGGCCCGGCGGGTCGAGTGCGGCGCGATCAACGTCAACGACGTCCTCGTCAACTACTTCGCCACCGACGTGCCGATGGGCGGCTGGAAGCAGTCGGGCATCGGCAGCCGCCACGGCGAAGGCGGGATCAAGAAGTACTGCCGCAGCGAGTCGCTCGTGATCACCCGCTTCGGCGGCAAGCGCGAGCCGGGCTGGTACCCCTACTCGAAGTCCCGCCGGCGCCTGATCGCCCCGCTGGTCCGCTTCTTCAACGCCCGCGACTGGCGCCGCAAACTCGGGCTTCGGCGCTGAGGGTGTTTTGAGAGGGGGTCGGTAGCCTCTTTAGGTTCATGGCTGAGCGTGACTACATCGGCGCTACGCGCGAGCGGGTTGTCGTCTTCGACGGCGGGATGGGGGCAACTCTTGAGCAGTTCGAGTTGACTGCCGAGGACTACGGAGGCCTGCAGGGGAAGTGCCATGAGGCTTTGGTGCTGAACCGGCCCGACGTGATCGAGGGCGTCCACAGCTCGATGCTGGAGGCCGGGGCCGAGGTGGTCGAGACCGACTCCTTCCAGGGCTCGCGGCTGAAGCTCGAAGAGTGGGGCCTCGGCGAGCAGACGCTGGAGATCAACCGCGGGGCGGCCGAGATCGCCCGCCGCGCCGCCGGCGAGGACCGCTTCGTCGCCGGCTCGATCGGCCCGACCGGGTTCCTGCCCGCTTCCACCGACCCGACCCTCGGGAACATCAGCTTCGGGAAGCTGGTCGAGGTATTCGCCGAGCAGGCGCAGGGCCTCGTCGAAGGCGGCGCCGACCTGATCATGATCGAGACCGCGCAGGACATCCTCGAGGTGAAGGCGGCGATCTTCGGCGCCCGCGAGGCCTTCAAGCAGACCGGCCGCCGGCTGCCGATCCAGTGCAGCGTCTCGCTGCTGCCGAACGGCGGCAAGATGCTGCTCGGCACCGACATCCGCTCGGTGCTGACGACCCTGACCGCGCTCGAGGTCGACGTGGTCGGCCTCAACTGCTCGACCGGGCCGGAGGACATGCGCGACGCGATCCGCTTCCTCGGCGAGGCCTCCCCCCTCCCCGTCCACTGCATCCCCAACGCCGGCCTCCCCTTCCAGGGACCCGACGGCGAGACGATCTTCCCGGAAGAGCCCGAGCCGCTGGCGGCGACGCTCGGCGAGTTCGTCGAGCGCTTCGGGGTCGGCATCGTCGGCGGCTGCTGCGGCACCACCCCGGCCCACGTCGCCGCGATCCGCGAGCGGGTCGGCGGCCGCGTCCCCGACGAGCGCCCCGCCCCTGGGCCGATCGAGCTCTCCTCGATGATGACCTCGACGCCGCTGGTGCAGGAGCCGCGCCCGACCCTGGTCGGCGAGCGGGTCAACTCGCAGGGCTCGAAAAAGGCCAAGGAGCTGCTGCTGGCCGACGACTACGACGGGCTCGTGCAGGTCGCCGAAGACCAGGTCGAAGGCGGCGCCCACGTGCTCGACACCTGCGTCGCCCTGACCGAGCGCCAGGACGAGGACGAGCAGATGAAGGCTGTGGTGAAGCGGATCTCGCTCACCCAGCCGGCTCCGATCCAGGTCGACTCGACCGAACCCGAGGTGATCAAGGCGGCGCTGGAGCAGATTCCCGGCCGGGCGATCGTCAACTCGGTCAACCTCGAGGCGGGGCGCGCCAAGGCCGACGTGGTGATCCCGCTGGCAAGGGAACACGGCGCCGCGCTGATCGCCCTGACGATCGACGAGGAGGGGATGGCGAAGACGGCGCAGCGCAAGGTCGAAATCGCCGAGCGCCTCCGCGACATCGCCTGCACCGAGCACGGCCTCGACCCCGAGGCGCTGATATTCGACGCCCTCACCTTCACCCTCACCACGGGCGACGAGGAGTGGCGGCCCTCGGCGGTGGAGACGATCGAGGGGATCCGCCGGATCAAGGCGGAGCTCCCCGGCGTCAAGACCTCGCTCGGCGTCTCCAACGTCTCCTTCGGCGTCTCACCGCGACCGCGCGCCGTCCTCAACTCGGTCTTCCTCCACCACTGCGTCGAGGCCGGGCTGGACCTGGCGATGGTCAACCCGAACCACATCACCCCCTACGGCGAGATCCCCGAGGAGGAGCGGCAGCTGACCGACGACCTCGTCTTCAACCGTCGCGACGACGCGCTCGAGCGCTTCATCTCCCACTTCGAGTCGAAGGGCGAGGAGGCCGAGGCCGAGACGGCCGACCCGACCGAGGGCATGGGGCCCGAGGAGGCACTGCACTGGCACATCCTCCGCCGCAAGAAGGACGGAGTCGAGGAGTGGATCGACCGCTCGGTCGAGAAGATCGGCGCCGTCCCCACCCTCAACGAGGTGCTGCTGCCGGCGATGAAGGAGGTCGGCGACAAATTCGGCGCCGGGGAACTGATCCTGCCCTTCGTCCTGCAGTCGGCGGAAGTGATGAAGCGCGCCGTCGCCCAGCTCGAGAACTACCTCGACCGGATCGAGGGCCACAGCAAGGGAAGGGTCGTGATCGCCACCGTCTTCGGCGACGTCCACGACATCGGCAAGTCGCTCGTCAACACGATCCTCACCAACAACGGCTACACCGTCATCGACCTGGGCAAGCAGGTCCCGGTCGACACCATCATCAATGCGGCGGTGGAGAACGAGGCCGACGCGATCGGCCTCTCAGCGCTGCTCGTGTCCACCTCGAAGCAGATGCCGACCTGCATCCGCGAGCTGCACGAGCGCGACCTCGAGTTCCCGGTGCTGATCGGCGGCGCCGCGATCAACCGCGACTTCGGCCGCCGCATGCTCTACCCGAAGGGCAAGGAGTCCGACGAGACCTACGCGCCGGGCGTCTTCTACTGCAAGGACGCCTTCTCCGGCCTCGACACGATGGACGCGCTGGTCGACGGCGACGC
>DASSOC010000055.1:0-41991 GCA_035700965.1 Solirubrobacterales bacterium | reverse complement strand
TTATGGCGCTATAGCCGCCATAAGTCGCACCGCTACTGACATTCGAAGGGCTCCAGCGCCGACGGGATGCTCGGCAACGCGAGGATCGTCAGCGTGTCGAGGATCGTGCCGAGCCCGCCGAGCGCGGTGCCCAGTTCGCCCGTTTTCTCCGTCAGCGCCTTCGCCTGGCCGCAGAGCTCGCCGACCACCGGGACCGCGGCGATCGCTTCCTGCAGCTGCTGGTTGGTGACGCCGCCGAGGATCGCTTCCAGGCCCTGCACTTTCGTCAGCAGTTCGGTGACTTTGTCTTCGAGTTCGTCGACGACGACGTTTTCGTTGCGGCCGGGGGCACCTTGGGCCCCGGCCGCTCCCGTCGCGCCAGTTGCTCCCGAATCGCCGCGCGGCCCCTGCTCTCCCTGCGGCCCCGGCAGTCCGCTCGCCCTCCAAGCGACTTTCCTCCACCTCCTGGGGCAGCGGACCTTGGCGTTGCGGACGACGCGCAGCGTCCCTTTGCGCTTGCCCTTCGCCTTGAAGCAGGCGTGGATCCTGCCGTCCTTGGCGACCGGGTACCTGGCCGAGGCGGAAGCAGGGACACAGAGCAGGATCAGGGCCCCAACCAGGAGCGGCAGGATGGTTCGCGCGCGACCGGTCACGCAGCCACCCTTACCCATCTGCCTCCGGCCGCGATACCGATTTGGACGTCTATGCAGGGACTTCCAAATATTTTTTAGTATCAGCTTTGAGTATCAGGCGTCGATCTTCGGGAAGAGGGGCGCCACCCGCTCGACCCGCTGCCCGCCCGCCCGCGAGCCGAGCTCGGCCAGGGCGCGGCCCTCTTCGCCGAGCGCCGCCAGCAGCGTCTCGGTCGCCTCCGGCAGGTAGGGGACGAGCAGCAGCGTCGCCACCCGCAGCCCCTCGACCAGGTTGTAGAGGACTTCGTCGAGCCGCTCGGGATCGGCCTCGTCCCTGGCCAGCTCCCACGGCTTGGTTTCCTCGACGAAGCGGTTGAGGCGGCGGACCAGCGCCCAGACGAGGTCGAGCGCCTGCGTCAGCTCGGCCTTGTCGAGCAGCTCGCTGAAGCGGGTGACCGCGCCCTCGAAGTCGTCGGCCAGCGTCGCGTCGACCTGCGCCGCCGGCGCCACGCCATCGCGGTAGCGGTCGACCATCGCCAGCACGCGGCTGGCCAGGTTGCCGTAGTCGTTGGCGAGCTCGCTCTCGTAGCGGACCTCGAAGCCGGCCGTGGAGATCGAGCCGTCCTGGCCGAAGCTGACCTCGCGGAAGAGGTAGAAGCGCAGCGCGTCGGCGCCAAAGCGGTCGATCACCTCGAAGGGGTCGAGCACGTTGCCGAGGCTCTTCGACATCTTTTTCTCGCCCATCAGCAGGAAGCCGTGGATCACCATCCGCCGCGGCGGCTCGAGGTCGGCGGCGAAGCAGAGCGCCGGCCAGATCACCGCGTGGAACTTGAGGATGTCCTTTGCCATCACGTGCAGATCGGCGGGCCAGTAGCGCTCCGTAAGGTCCTCGCCCTCGCGGGCGAAGGAGAGTGCGGTGACGTAGTTGAGGAGCGCGTCGAACCAGACGTACATCCGCTGGCCGGGGTCCCACGGCAGCGGCAGCCCCCACTTCAGGTTCGGCCGCGAGAGCGAGACGTCTTCGAGCCCGCCCTTGATGAAGGAAAGCGCCTCGTTGCGGCGGAAATCGGGCACGACGAAGTCCGGCCGCTCCTCATACAGGCCTTCCAGCTGCGCCTGGAAGGCGGAGAGCCGGAAGAACCAGTTCTCCTCCCGTTCTTTCTCCAGCGGGATCTCGTGGATCGGGCAGGTGTTGCCCGGCCCCAGCTCGCGCTCGGTTTTGAAGTCGGCGCAGCGCGGGCAGTACCAGCCTTCGTAGACCCCCTTGGTGACCCAGCCGTTGTCGTAGACGCGCTGCATGATCTCGGCGACCTTCGCCTCGTGCCGCGGGTCGCTGGTCCGGATGAAGAAGTCGTTCGTCGCCCCGATCGTCGGCATCAGCCCGCGGAACTTCTCGGCGTTCAGGTCCGCCAGCTCCTGCGGCTCGATCCCCGCCTTCTTCGCCGCGTTCTCCACCGGCTCCCCGTGCTCGTCGGTCCCCGTCAGGAAGAACACGTCCTCCCCCCGCTGCCGATGGTGCCGAGCCAGCACATCGGCCGCCATCGTCGAATACGCGTGCCCCAGGTGCGGCTCGGCGTTGACGTAGTAGATCGGGGTGGTGACGTAGAAGCTGCTCTCGGCCATGGGGCCGCCCACGCTAGCTGAAAGCAAAGGGCTTGCAGGCAAAGAGATGCTGCCCCAGCCGGCTTACCTGCAGAGCCAGCGTGGTTCTTCAGGCGTAGCGCGGCACAGTTCGGCATCGGCGCCGTGACCGGTGAGCCGCAGATTCTCGCCGAGGAAGGAGGCCCGCAGGTTTCCACGCAGCTGCCGGCGTTCGCGCAGGTAGGTTGCTTCGCCGTGGAAGGGCAGCGGCGGCGCGAGGGTTGCCACGCGCGGATGCCGTTCGGCTTCGTCGACTTGAAAGGTGGACGCCGCCACTCGCGAGGCTTCGACCCAGCGGGTCGTCGCCACGTCTTCGGGCAGCCATTCCAGCGCAGCCGCTCGGAAAGTCGTGCTCTGCTCACGGAGATAATGCAACGCTTGGAAATAGAGGACGCGGCGCCTGGTCTTCAGGTGAGCGAAGAGGAAGGTCGAGTTCTCGCTGGAGATGTCCAGCGGCGGCGGGACATAGCCGAACAGACCGGGAAGGAGGTTGTGCTCGTGATGTGCGTGCCCCCGACTGCAGCGCAGCCTGAACGAGCGGCTGCGGTAGGCCTTTGCCCGGCGGGCGTGAAGTCCGAGATAGCCACCGTCTCCCCTGAAGACGATGCGCCCGACGAAGTGGCCGGTTTCGTACAGCGGCGGCCGCCCATGGCAGAAGCGGTTGTGGCGCCCGTGCCGAGGTGGCCCCTCGGCAACGAAATGTCCTCGCAACAGGCCGACGTGCCCGAGCCGCAGATGCACCCGGCCGGAGAGATCCTCGGGGGATGCGTGCACGGCGTAGGCGGCACCGAGCCAGCGGCCACGCCTGGCCTCGATCTCCTCGCCCCCCTTTTGGGATGAGACCACCGCCACGTGGCGCTGCGGGTCGAACTGGAAGTAGACGACAAAGCCCGCCTTCCCGTGCAGTTCCAGAGCCAATTGCTCTTCCGGTCGCTGGATTTCCGCGGCCTGCGATACCGGCGCGGCCGTGAGCGCGCGAGGAGAGCACACGACAGGAAGAGGCGCTTCACGGCTACCGCCGCGCCTCGCGGCCGGTCAGCGCTTTGTAGAGGTCGTTCGCCCGCGTGCCCGTGAGGGCGGCGACCACGGAGGCCGCGGCGCGGGGGCGGGCGCCGGACTGGACCAGGTGGCGGAGGGCGTCGACGGCGAAGCCGACGTCCTGGTCGTGGTCGGCAGAGGCGGCGGGGGCGATGACGAGGACGATCTCGCCCTTGACGTCGCCGCGGAAGCGGCGGGCGAGTTCGCCGAGGGTGCCGCGGGCGACCTCCTCGTGGACCTTGGTCAGCTCGCGGCAGACGGCGGCCTCGCGGTCAGGCGCGAGGGCGGCGAGGGCGGCGAGGGACTCGCCGACCCGGCGCGGGCTCTCGAAGGCGATCACGGTCTCGGCCGAGCGCAGAACCCGCTCCATCTCCCCCGCCCGCCGCGGCAGGAAGCCCTCGAAGCGCCATTTGTCGGTCGGCAGGCCGGAGGCGACGAGGGCGACGGGCACCACCGAGGGACCGGGCAGGACCGTCACCTCGAGCGCCCGGTCGATGCAGCGCCGGATCAGCTTGTAGCCGGGGTCGGAGATCCCGGGCATCCCCGCGTCGGAGACCAGGGCGACGACGTCGCCGCGCTCGATCCGCTGCGCCAGCTCCAGCGCCCGCGAGGCTTCGTTGCCCTCGTGGAAGGAGACGAGGCGCGGGTGGGGCCGGATCCGCAGGCGGTCGAGCAGGGCGCCCGTCTTGCGCGTGTCCTCGCAGGCGATGAAGTCGGCGCTGACCAGGGCCTCGCGGACCCGCGGCGAGACGTCGTCGAGGTTTCCGATCGGGGTCGGGCAGACGACGAGGCAGCCCGGCATCAGCCGCCGGCCTCCGCCGCCACCGGATCCTGCCGTTCGATTTCGGCCCGGGCGAGCGCCGCGGCGCCGATCATCCCGGCGTCGTTGCCGAGGGTCGCTTCGAGGATCGGCGTCTGGTTCATCGGCGTCAGCGCCCGCGAGCGCAGCTCGTGCCGGGCCGGCTCCAGCAGCAGGTCGCCGGCCGCGATCACGCCGCCGCCGACGACGATCGCGTTGGGCTGGAAGACGTTGGCGAGGCTCGAGCAGGCGACGCCGAGCCGGCCGCCGATCAGCTCGAAGACCTCGATCGCCGTCCGGTCACCCGCCAGCGCCGCTTCGGTGACGATCCGGCCGTCGATCTCCCTGCCCTCGGCCAGCGCCTGCGCGAGTGCCGAGTCGGGGGAGCTTTCGGCGGCGGCGCGGCCCTCGCGTCCGAGCGCCGTGCCCGAGGCCAGCGACTCGACGCAGCCGTGGTTGGGGCAGTTGCCCTGGCAGGGCGGCCCGTCGGCCTGGATCACGACGTGGCCCAGCTCGGCCCCCGCCCCGGTCGAGCCGCGGTAGATCTCGCCGCCGAGGATCAGCCCGCCGCCGATCCCCGTGCCGACGGTCAGCATCACCATGTGCGGCATTCCCTGCGCCGCCCCGTAGAGGTACTCGGCCAGGGCGGCGACGTTGCCGTCGTTGTCGACGAAGACCGGCAGGCCGGTGCGCTCGCTGACGATGTCGCGGATCGGCAGCTCGGAGAGCGGCAGGTTGACGGCGGCGACGGCGACGCCGCGGTCGTGGTCGATCGTCGCCGGGATCCCGAGTCCGACGGCGGCCACCCCCGGCCGCGCTTCCTTCGCCTCTTCGATCTCGCGCACCAGCAACTCGACCAGCTCGTCCTCGGTCTGGCCCTTGGACGCCTCGCGCTGCTCGTAGAGCGGATCGGTGCCGGCGAGGACGCCGACGAGCATCTTCGTGCCGCCGAGATCGACGCCGATCGTCTCGGTGCCGGTCACGAGGAGCCGGGGGCTGGAAGGCGAAGGACCGACTGCATCGCCATGATTTCTAGCCCTTCATGACGCCCGACGGCGAGCAGCGGCCTCCCGAGCCGCCCGAATACCAGCCTGAGTACAAGGTCTACCGCTCCCGCCGGGGGCTGTTTTCGCGCCTGAAAAGCGCGGATCTCTCCGGCGTGCGCGACCGTGCAAAGTTGCCTTCATGGCGCCGCCGCAAGCGCGAGGAGCCGGGGATGCCACCGCCCGGACGCAGCCGCGTCGCCCCCCGGCGCGTCCTCAAATGGGTCGGCCTCGCCGCCCTCGGGTGGATCGTGCTCAGCTTCCTCGCCTTCGCCGTCTCCGCCCAGCTGCAGTCCTTCAAGCTCTCCGACGAAGCTGGCAAGGCGCTGCACGGCAACCCGTTCCTGCTGCCGAGCGCGCAGACGATCCTCGTCCTCGGCACCGACGCCCGGCCGCCGGGCGCTGGCGACGGCAACACCTCCGAGCAGTGCTTCGAACAGCAGTCGAAGGGAGAGAAGCCTCACAAGCCCTGCTACGAAGGCGAATTCCGCGCCGACACGCTGATGCTGATCCGCGCCGGCGGCGGCGCCTTCCGCAAACTCTCGATTCCCCGCGACACGTTCGCCGAAATCCCCGGCAATGCGCCGACGAAAATCAACGCCGCCTTCGCCTTCGGCGGCGCCGCCCTGCAGATCAAGACGATCGAACAGTTCCTCGGGATCCAGATCGACCACGTCGCGATCATCGACTTCACCGGCTTCGAAAAGCTGATCGACGCGGTTGGCGGCGTCGAAGTGAACGTCCCGCAAAAGCTCTGCGCCGACATCTCCGGCGGCGCCGGCCACGGCCAGGGCGGCGTCACCCTGCGCTTGCACAAGGGCGAGAACACCCTCGACGGCGAAAAGGCGCTGGCCTACTCGCGGGTGCGCGAGCCGGTCGAATGCCCCGGGCCGGGCAAGAGCGCCTACACCCTCGGCTACGACGACTACAACCGCGAGCAGGCCCAGCAGTCGGTGATCAACGCGATCAAAAGCCGGCTCACCGATCCGCTCCGCGTCCCCTACAACTTCATCCACGGCCCGATCATCGGCTGGGACGCGCCAAAAGCCTTCGTCAGCGACATGGGCTTCTTCACGATGCCGCAGCTGATCCTCGCGGCCGGGATCGGCGGCAGCTCAGACGCCGAAGTGTTCTGCGTCAAGCAGCTGAGCGGCTGCGGCGACGGGCCCGAAGGCTCGGTTGAAATCCCGGACTCCCTGCGCAAGCGGGCCGTCCACCGCTTCCTCCACGGCTAGTGATAGGGCGCGATCGCTGAGTTAACCCGCCTATAGCCGGGTTAACTCAGCGATCGCTCAGTCGGCGGCCGAGGCGGCCGGCTTCGACTCGCTCTTGCCGTCCGACTTCGACTCCGGGGAGCCGGAGTCGCCGCCCTTCTCGCCGCCGCCCTCGGAGGAGCCGCCGTTGCCGCCGCCGCGCTTCGTCCCGTAATCGGTGTTGTGGAAGCCGGAGCCCTTGAAGTGGATCGCCGGCGGCGTCAGCACCCGCGACGCGGGGGCGCCGCACTCCTGGCACTCGCGGAGCGGCTCGTCGGTCATCTTCTGGATCGCGTCGAAGACGTGGCCGTTCTCGCATTTGTACTCGTAGATCGGCATGGCGGCTCGGGATTATCGCAGCCGCTACCGTTCCGGCCATGGCAACCGAGCAGGGAACCCGCCCGACCGAGGTGACGATGGAGGAGATCGTGGCGCTGTGCAAGCGCCGCGGCTTCGTCTTCCCCTCCTCGGAGATCTACGGCGGCCTCGGCTCGACCTACGACTTCGGCCACTACGGCGTCCTGCTGAAAAACAACGTCAAAGCCGAGTGGTGGAAGGCGATGCTGCAGGAGCGCGACGACATCGTCGCCCTCGACTCGGCGATCCTCCAGCACCCGCGCGTCTGGGAGGCCTCGGGCCACCTCGAAGGCTTCACCGACCCGCTCGTCCAGTGCCTCGGCGAGTGCAAGAAGCGCTGGCGCGAGGACCACCTGCGCGAGGCAGTCGAGGCCGAAGGCGGAGACCCCGATGCCGAGCTGCGTTGCCCCGAGTGCGGCGGCGAGCTCTCCGAGCCGCGCCAGTTCAACCTCATGTTCGAAACCCACGTCGGCCCCGTCGCCGAGGAGGGCTCGACCGTCTACCTGCGCCCCGAGACCGCCCAGGGCATCTTCATCAACTTCAAGAACGTGCTCGGCTTCGCCCGCAAGAAGCCGCCGTTCGGGATCGCCCAGGTCGGCAAGTCCTTCCGCAACGAGATCACCCCGGGCAACTTCATCTTCCGCACCCGCGAGTTCGAGCAGATGGAGATGGAGTACTTCGTGCCGCCCGCCGAGGCTGACAAGTGGCACCAGCACTGGATGGCCGAGCGCGAGCGCTGGTACACCGAGCTCGGCATCCGCCCCGACCATCTGCGCGTCCGCGCCCACGGCACCGAGGAGCTCTCCCACTACTCCTCGGCGACGAGCGACATCGAGTACCTCTTCCCGATCGGCTGGTCGGAGCTGGAGGGGATCGCCAACCGCGGCGACTTCGACCTCACCCAGCACGCCAAGTTCTCCGGCGAGAAGCTCGAGTACTTCGACCAGCAGACCAAAGAGCGCTACGTCCCCTACGTGATCGAGCCGGCCGCGGGCGCCGACCGCGCCACCCTCGCCTTCCTCGTCGACTCCTACGAGGTCGAGGAGGTCGAGGGCCGCCAGCGCACCGTCCTGCGCCTGCACCCGCGCCTGGCCCCGGTCAAAGTCGCCGTGCTCCCCCTCGTCTCGAAGGAGGGCATGCCGGAGAAGGCCCGCGCGGTCTTTCAAGATCTCCGCCGCCGCCTCCCTGCCGAGTACGACGAGGGCGGCTCGATCGGCAAGCGCTACCGCCGCCAGGACGAGATCGGCACCCCCTGGGGCATCACCGTCGACCACCAGACGATGGACGACGACACCGTCACCCTCCGCGACCGCGACACCCTCGAGCAGGTCCGCGTCCCGATCGAGGGTCTCGGCGATGAGCTGGCCGCCCGCCTGGAAGCGCCCTGGCGCAGCCCGAAGCTCGGTTAGCCACCCCTTCGCTGCCCTGAATTGACAGCGGTCTGGCATTGGACATAGGTTTCCGGTTCGTCATGGCAGATTCAACCGAAGCCAACGAGCCCGAGGCGACTCGGGAGCCGCCGGCTCCCGATCCCGCCGGTCCTGAAGAGTCCGCCAGTCCCTCTCCGGGCTGGTATCCAGATCCGAACGCCGGCGGCGCCAACCTGATGCGCTACTGGGACGGCGCCGCCTGGACCGACCGGGTCCAGCGCGGAAGCGAGGTCAGCACCACTCGCCGGACGGATGATGAACGGAAGGTCATCCTCGCCCAACAGCTCCAGACGGCGGCAGCACGAGGACTTCGCATCGAGTCCCAAAGCGACTTTCAGGCCGTCCTCGTGGAGGGTAAACCCGTCAACCACGTCCTTCACGCGATCCTCACGATCTTCACCTGCCTGCTTTGGGGAATCGCCTGGGCGATCATCGCCGGGACCGGCGGCGAGAAGCGGCAGATGGTGGTGGTGGACGAGTTTGGCAACGTCCTTTGGCAGAACCTCGGCAAGACATAGGGCGGATTGCCGCCGCAGGAGCTCTGTTGGGGAGCGCTGCACTGTCTGTCGCGATCCGGGAGCCCGCCGTCGATGGGCGGCTGGTGGTCATGCGCCGCCCCCTGCCCGCCCTCTGTCCGATTCACCGAGCGACCGGCCACAGATGCCCGGGCTGCGGAATGTGCCGGGCCTTTGTGCTGCTGTGGCGCGGCCACCTGCGACAGGCGGTCAGATCGAACTCCGCGTCTCCCTTCGTCTTCGCCGCGCTCTTCTGGCTCGCGGTCGAACCTATGCGTCCGCCCGAGCGGCGACAGTTCACTCCCAGCGTCTGACCCAGCCCTCAACCCATAGGAGTGACAGACACATGACTTTCGGTGAAGCGATAAGCGACGGCTTCTCGAAATACGCGACGTTCAGCGGACGGTCCTCGCGATCCGCCTACTGGTGGTGGACTCTCTTCTACGTCCTCATCATCATCGGGGCGTCGATCCTCGACTCCGCCGCGAGGACCCCAGCTTTCGCCGGCCTCGCCTGGCTGGCGTTCATCGTTCCGAACCTCGCCGTTCTCGTGCGCCGGCTGCACGACACGGATCGCAGCGGATGGTGGGTACTGATCGGGTTCATCCCGCTCATCGGCGCCATCGTCTTGATCGTCTTCGCCTGCGCCGACACCGGTGCGCCCAATAAGTACGGAGACGGGCCCGACGGCAGCGGCGCCCTGGCCGCAACCTCGGCGCTTGGACAGACACTCCCGCCGCCGCCTCCACCGATTCCCCAAGCCCCGCCGCCGAGCGAGATGCCCCCGCCGAGCGAAAGCCAACGCGCTCCCGACTGACCCAGGAGTCATCTCGCGCCGAGGAACTCGCGCACGCGCTCGGCATCTTCGTCGAGCGCCTGCGCGTCCTTGCCGGCGACCTTGCCGAGGTGCTCGATCGTCACCTTGCCGCCGGCGAGGCGCCAGGTCGCCACGGCCCGGCCGCCGACCAGAGCGAAGGGCCTGAAGATCCCGTTCCTCGTCACCAGCATCCTGTGCGGGCCGACGACTTCCTCGCGAGAGGTCCAGCCGAGCAGGAGCGGGTCGAAGGCGCCCAGCAGGCGGGGCGGCGGGAGCGGCTGCGGCGCGGGCGCCCCCGTCAGCTCGAGCAGGCCGTCCTCGCGCTCGACCAGCTCGGCGGCGATCGCCTCGAGGCCGGCGCGGGCATCGCGCAGCGGCAGCCCTGCCCAGCGGGCGAGGTCGCGGTCGCTCGCGGGGGCGTGGCCGACCAGGTAGCGGCGGGCGAGCTCGGCCAGGGCCGCCTCGCGGTCGACCGCCTTCTGCTTGCCGAGCCAGTCGCGGACGAGGACGTAGGCGTGCTCGTGCCCGCTCATCGGCCCGCGCACGGCGATCCCCCGCAGCGCCGTCAGGAACAGCAGGTGAACCAGGGCCTGCCCCTGCGTCGGCACCCCGGCGCGATCGAGGCGCTCGCGCAACTGCGCCCGCGTCAGCGGCCCCTCTTCGCCCAGCGCCCGCTCGATCGTCCCCACCCCCCTCTCCGCCGCGCCCGGGCCGACCCCCTCCTGCCGCAGCCGCCGGGCGCTGGAGGTCGCGAGCGGCGGCGCCGTCAGCGCCTGCAGCCAGGGGTAGTCCTCGCTGCGGACGAGGTGCAGGGTGCCGCGGTTGAGCCAGGTGATCAGCAGCGAGCGCTCCTCGCTCAGCGCCCGGTCGACGTCGGCGGCGCTGACGCCGCTGGTGCGCGCCCGCACCGCCAGCCGCGCTCCCCGCGGGTCCTGCCCCTGCACCGCCAGCAGCCGCCGGACCACCTGCTCGGCCGAGAGCAGCGGCTCACCCGCAAGCGCCTGAGCGGTCAGACGTTCGGTGAGCGGCGCTCGCCCCATCGCCCGATGATCGCGGAAGGCCGCGTTCGTCGGCTAGTTGATTTCGAGCAGGTCGACGACGAAAACCAGGGTCGAGTTCGGCGGGATCGAGCCCACCTGCTGCGACCCGTATGCCAAGCCGGGGGGAACGATCAGCTCTCGCCGCCCGCCGGCCTTCATGCCTCCGATGCCCTGGTCCCAGCCTTTGATCACTTCGCCGGCGCCGAGGGTGAAGCTGAAGGGTTCGCCACGATCCCAGGAAGCGTCGAACTGCTTGCCGGTCTTGTAGTCGACGCCGACGTACTGGACCGTGACTTTGTCCCCCGCCTTCGCCGCCGGGCCTTCGCCTTTCTTCAGGTCCTTGATCTCAAGCTTCTTCGGCGGCGGCCCGCTCGGCACAGCGACCGTCGGCTTCGTCTTCGGCGGTGACTTCGCCTTCGAGTGGTGTTTCGCCTTTTCGGCCGCAGCTTCTTCCTTCGCCGCCTTCGCCGCCTTGGCGGCAAATACGGGCGTCGGTTCGACGACGAAGATGACCGCCTTCCCCTGCGGGATGCCCGGCGGCAGCTTTCCCCTGGCCTCGTCGGCCGGGATCACCATCTCGCGGCGGTCACCGCCCTCGAGGCCTTCTAGCCCTTCTTCCCATCCTTCGATCACTTCGCCCTTGCCCAGCGTGAAGGTGAAGGGCTTTTCCTCTTCCCAGGAGGAGGCAAACTTCTTCCCGGTTTCGTAGTCGTAACCCACGTACTGAACCGTCAGCTTTTCCCCGCGTTCATAGAGATGGCCGATGCCTTCGATCAGGTCGTTCAGCGCCACGAATTCCGGCGGGGGACCCTTTGGGATCACCGGCTTGGGTTCTGGCCCGGATAGACCCGAGGCATCAAGGTGCTGTTTTTCTTCGTAGCGGATCGGCGACTTTCCGCCCGGAGTCGGGATGCGGAAGGGCTTGAAGCTGTCTGAGGAAGCCGACGAAGAGCCGTCACCCCCGCTCCCACAGCCCGCAGCGACAAGCGCAACTAGCGCCGTAATGATCAGAACAAGTCTCCGCATCTGCGGCATCGTAGATGATGGGCCTGTCTTTTGCAGCCGAGCTCAGCGACGCTGCTTCGGCAGCGCCTCGGCTTCGGCCGCGTCGATCTTCAGAACGACCCCGCGTTCGTAGATCTTGTCCACCTCGGGTGCGTCGACGAAGCGGTGGCCACCGGGGCCGGCGGTGGTGTCGAAGACGATCCCGTCGAAGATGTGGGTCGGGCGGTCGCCCCTGACCCGGACCACCCGCCCGAGACGCTCGCCCCCGCTGGAGTAGACCGGCGTGCCCCGCTTCAGCACGAGATAGGAAATCGGCGCCCCGAGGTTCTCCATCGCGGCGAGCCTAGCGGAGGGGCGGTTTGCACCGGACACTTAGACTGGCCGACGGGGACAACTTCTCGTGGAAGGGAAAGGGATGGGTCTGAACCTGGCATCGATCGTCACCGACAGCGCCGCCGAGACGCCGGAGGCCGTGGCCGTCCGCCTCGGCCCGCTCGAGCTGACCTATGGCGAGCTCGACCACCACAGCGCCCGGCTGGGGGCGCTGCTGCGCGAGCAGGGGCTGCAGCAGGGCGATCGCGTCGGGGTGATGCTCCCCAACGTGCTCGAGTTCCCGGTCTCCTACTACGGCATCCTCCGCGCCGGCGGCGTCGTGGTGCCGATGAACGTGCTGCTGAAACGGCGCGAGATCGCCTTCTACCTCGAAGACTCGGGCGCGAAGCTGCTGCTCGCCTGGCACGGGTTCGCCGCCGAGGCGCGGGACGGAGCCGCCGATGCCGGCGCCGAGCTGATCGAGGTGGAGCCGGAAGCCTTCGCCGAGCTGCTCGGCGACCACGAGCCCGACATGGGTCTCGCCGAGACCGACGAAGGGGACACCGCCGTGATCCTCTACACCTCCGGCACGACCGGAAAGCCGAAGGGCGCGGAGCTGACCCACTTCAACCTCTCGCGCAACTCCGACATCTCCGCCCGCACGACCTCGAACATCAAGGCCGGCGACGTCGTCCTCGGCGCCCTCCCCCTCTTCCACTCGTTCGGCCAGACCGTGAGCATGAACGCCTCACTGCGGGTCGGCGCGACGCTGACCCTGCTGCCGAAATTCGATCCCGGCGAGGCGCTGGAGATCATGCAGCGCGACCGGGTCACCCACTTCTACGGCGTGCCGACGATGTACGGAGCGCTGCTGCACCATCCGGATCGCGAGAGCTTCGACACCTCGGCGCTGCGGATCTGCATCACCGGCGGCGCCTCGATGCCGGTCGAGGTCCTGCGCGGCTTCGAGCAGGCCTTCGGCTGCGAAGTGCTGGAGGGCTACGGGCTCTCGGAGACCTCGCCGGTCGCCTGCACCAACCATCCCGGCCGGCCGCGCAAGGCGGGCTCGATCGGGACCCCGCTGGAAGAAGTGGAGATGAAGGTCGTCGACGAGGGCGACGAGGAGGTGGCGCCGGGCGAGGTCGGCGAGGTCGTGATCCGCGGCCACAACATCATGAAGGGCTACTGGCAGCGGCCGGAGGAGACCGCGGAGGCGATGCGCGGCGGCTGGTTCCACAGCGGCGACATGGCCCGCGTCGACGAGGACGGCTACTTCTTCATCGTCGACCGCAAGAAGGACATGATCATCCGCGGCGGCTACAACGTCTATCCGCGCGAGGTCGAGGAGGTCCTCTACGAGCACCCGAAGATCCGCGAAGCGGCCGTCGTCGGGGTCCCCCACGACGAGTGGGGAGAGGAGATCGGCGCCGCCGTCGTTCTCCACGAGGGCGAGGAGCTGCCGCCGGAAGAGGTGAGCGCATACGTGAGGGAGCGGATCGCCGCCTACAAGTACCCGCGGGTCGTCTGGTTCCTCGACGAGCTGCCGAAAGGGCCGACGGGCAAGATCCTCAAGCGCGAGATCGCGACGCCGTCACCCGCGGAGCCTGGCGCGAGCACCTGAGACCTGGTTTACTCCGGTGCTCCTGAGTACTTGACCAGTCTGCTCGGGTCACTTCACAGCAGCGCGCTTAGGGAGGCGCCCTGCGTTCAACAAGGAGAGATACATGTTCAGTAGACGCCTGATCGCGCTGGTCTGCGCGATCGCAACCTGCGCTGCCGCCGCCATTCCGGCCAGTGCCTCGGCGCAGGACCCGATCCTGTTCGTGCACGGCTGGAGCGAGAGCGCATCGCTCTGGAACACGATGATCGGCCGCTTCGAAAAAGACGGCTACCCGAAATCGTATTTGTCGGCCTACAGCTACAACACCTCGCAGTCGAACAAGGTCGACGCCGAAAAAGAAGTGAAGTCCCACGTCGAAAGCCTGCTGAAAACGACGGGCGCCTCGAAGGTGGACATCATCTCCCACTCGATGGGGAGCCTCAACAGCCGCTGGTACGTCAAGTTCGACGGCGGCGAATCGAAGGTCGACGACTGGGTCAGCCTCGGCGGCCCGAACCACGGCACCGAAACCGCGAACTTCTGCTTCAGCACCGCATGCGAAGAGATGCGGGTCGGCTCGACGTTCCTGAAAGAACTGAACGCCGGCGACGAGACCCCTGGAGAAGTCAGCTACGGCACCTGGTGGTCGCCCTGCGACGAAATCATCAACCCGGACGAAAGCGTCATCCTCAGCGGCGCTTCCAACCACGAAACCGCCTGCATCTCGCACGTCGGCCTGACCACCGACCAGACGGTCTACGAAGAAGTCCGCGAATTCATCAAATAGTCGCGAACCGAGGCCTTGGCGCGATCCTGGCTAGCTGGCCAGGATCGCGCTAGGCTCCCCGGTGCCCTTAATGCGACACCAAAAGGAGACGAGATGAGCGTCGCTTCCCAGCGCCTGATGGACAACATCACCTATGAGGATCTCTACCGCCGCTGGGAGCAGGGGAACTGGAGCGCCTACGACATCGACATGTCGAAGGACCGTGAGGGCTGGCAGGGCCTCTCCGAGATCCAGCGGCGCTCGGCGATGTGGATCTACTCGATGTTCTATTACGGCGAGGACCGGGTCGCCGACACCCTCGCCCCCTACGTCACCGCCGCTCCGACCGAGGAGCAGAGCTACTTCCTGGCGACCCAGCAGGTCGACGAGGTCCGCCACTCGATCTTCTTCCATCGCTTCTTCAAGGAGGTGATCGGGATCGGCGGCGAGTCCGTCCAGCAGACCCTCTCCGCCACCCTGCCGCAGCTGAACTGGGGCTACCGCGGCGTCTTCGACCGGCTCGACCGGATGGCCGAGGAACTGCGCAAGGACCGCTCGGTGGCGAAGTTCGCGCAGGCGATCACGCTGTACCACCTGATCGTCGAGGGCAGCCTGGCGCAGCCGGGCCAGCATTTCATCGAGGACTTCTTCGCCTCCGAGGAGACGATGCCGGGCTTCAGCGAGGGGATGGCCAACGTCTCCCGCGACGAGCAGCGCCACATCGGCTTCGGCGTCAAGGTGCTCTCCGAACTGCTCGAGGAAGGCGCACCGGGCTGGCAGGAGAACCGCGCGGCGGTGGTCGAGCTGCTGAAGGAAGTCCTCCCCTACATGCCCGGCGTCTTCTCGCCTCCCGGCCTCGACCGCTCCTACACCGAGTGCTACGGCTTCTCGATCGAGGACATCATCGCCTTCGGCTTCAAACTGGTCCGCCAGCGCTGGCGGACGATCGGCTACCCGACCGAGGAGATGCCTCCCGGCGTCTTCCCCTTCGACCCGGACAAATCCGAGGAGGAGGTCGCCGCCGGGCAGGTGAAGATGCTGATGGGCGGCGTCGTCGGCAATCCTGGCGCGAAGACGCCCGAAGCCTCCCCCGAGCTGCAGCAACTCCACTTCGACGTCCTCACCCGGGTCGCCAATCCCGCCGCCGCCAACGGCTCGCCGTTCGTCCTGCAGTGGCGCTTCACCGACGCCGAACCGTGGCACCTGGTCCTCGACAACGGCTCGACCCGGGCCGAGGCCGGCGAAGCGCCGAATCCCAACGTGACGATCGAGACCAGCTGGTCCGACTGGATCGCGATGGGCAAGCCCGACGCCGACCGGCTGAAGATGATCGTGCAGCGCCGCATCCGCCCCCGCGGCAAGGTCCGCGACCTGGCGCGGCTGCGCAAGGTGTTCGGCTGAACGGAAGGCATGTCGCGAAGACAGTGGGCACTCGTCGCCTGCGCTACGGCGGCGGTCATCGCGCTCGCATTGGGCGCGGCCGCGGCTTGGCATTTCTCCTCGGCGATACTGGTTCCCGACCACTCGCCTTGGCCGGCTGAGACCGAGGTCGAGTCGCTGTCGAAGGGGCGGATCGCGCTCCAGAGCTCCGAAGAAAGCCGGCGCCCCGGGGTCTACGGAATCGAGTGGCAGGGCGGAAGGGCCATCGTCGGGGCGATCGTCAGCGAAGACGAAGACACCGTGACGAGACGGCTGCGGGCCCTCGACGGCTACCTGGCGCCGGAAATGGAGGTTGCGTTCAACCCGGACGTCTGGGACGGGAACCCATCCGCGGCACTGGGCGTCTCCTCCGCAACGGTCTCGATTCACGACGAATTGGGGCCGATGCCAGCCTGGTTCGTCCCGGGTCGGAAGCGCACCTGGGCTATCGTCGTACATGGCATCAACAGCACGCCCGCGACCGGCCTGCGGATGGTGCCGGCCTTGTACCGCGCAGGCCTACCCACTCTGCTGATCACCTACCGCGAGGACCTCGGGGCCCCGTCCAGCCCCGACGGCTTCCACCACATGGGATTGACCGAGTGGCGGGACCTCGGAGCCGCAGCCCGGTACGCGCTCGCCCACGGGGCCGAACGCGTCGTCCTTATCGGCTACTCGATGGGAGGCGCGATCGTGGCCCAGTTCATGGAGCGCTCGCCCCTGGCGCCGAAAGTCGCTGGGCTGGTCCTCGACGCTCCCGTCCTCGACTGGCAGGCGGTGCTCTCGTTCAACGCCACCAAGATGGGCTTCCCCTCATTCCTCGCCAAGCCGGTGGAATGGGTTATCGGCGCCCGCATCGATGCCGACTGGCATAGCCTCGACGCGATCAGCCACCCCGACGATTTCCAGCTCCCGATCCTGCTCTTCCACGGGACCGAGGACGACGTCGTGCCGATCTCGACCAGTGACGACTTTGCCGCGGAGCTGCCCCGCTGGGTCACCTACTTTCGGGTCCCCGAAGCCGGCCACGCGGAAGCGTGGAACGTCGATCCCCGCCTGTATGAACACCGGCTCGCAGCGTTCCTCCGCAGGGTGGGCTAGGAGATCGGCGGGCGGGCGTCCGCCCAGGGCCGCTCGGCCTCGATCTGAGCGGCGAGCGAAAGCAGCGTGGCCTCGTCGCCGGGGCGGGCGATCACCTGGATCGAGAGCGGCATCCCCTCGGCGGAGAAGCCGGCGGGGACGGCCATCGCCGGGTTGCCGAGGTGGTTCCAGGGGACGCAGTAGGGATAGAAGCGGCTCATCCCGAGCACGGTCTGCAGGGCCCCCTTGCCCTCCCAGCGGCGGACCGGCAGGGCGGTGCCGCCCATCACCGGCATCACCAGGACGTCGACCGAGTCGAAGATCGCGTTGACCCGCGCCTGCTCGGCCGGCCGCCGCTCCATCGCCTTCGCGTAGAGAGCCTCGGGCAGAAGCCCGCCGAGGCGCCCGAAGCCGCGGGTGCGGCGTTCCAGCCGCTCGCGATGCGGCACTTCCTCCACCGTCTCGGCCACGCCCTTGAGGAAGCGGGCCGAGATCGTGTCGCCGATCGACCCCCAGTCGGGGTCGCGCTCCTCCACCTGGTGGCCCAGGGAAGTGAGGAATTCCGCGGCGTCGTGCACGGCCTGCTTCGCCTCCTCGGAAACCGTCGGCGGCGCCATCGCCCGTGGGGCCAGAGTCGAGTAACCGACGCGGAGCCGGCCGGGGGCGGCCTGCGCCGCCTCGACGAAGGTGCGCTCGGGCGGCGGCGGGGCTTCGGCCTCGCTCGAGCCGCCGGAGATGACGTCGAGCCAGAGGGCGGTGTCGAGCACGTTGCGGCTGAGACAGCCGAGCACGGCCATGCCGCGCCAGCCCTCGGTCAGCGGCGCCAGCGAGGCTCGGCCCCGTGAGGGCTTGAGGCCGAAGAGGCCGCAGGAGGCGGCGGGAATGCGGATCGAACCGGCGCCATCGCCGGCGGAGGCGATCGGCACGAGCCCGGCGGCCACGGCGGAACCCGAGCCACCGCTGGAGCCGCCCGGGGTGCGCTGCGGGTTCCAGGGGTTGCGGGTGACGCCGTAGGTCGCCGACTCGGTGAAGCCGCAGATCGCCAGCTCCGGCAGCAGCGTCAGGCCGACGATGATCGCCCCGGCCTCGCGCAGCCGTCGCACCATCTCCGAGTCGGCCGTGGCCGGCTCGGTGAAGCCGTCGGTGCCGTGGGTGTTGACCTGGCCGGCGACGTCGACTTCGTCCTTGATCGCGATCGGCACGCCAAGCAGCGGCCGCTCCTCCCCGGCCCCCACCCGCGCCTCGGCCTGCTCGGCTTCGAGCATCGCCTGCTCCTCGAGCACGACCCGGAAGGCGTTCAGCTGGGGATCGAGACGCCGGATCCGGTCCAGGTAGAGCTGCACCAGCTCCTTCGGCGACACCTCGCCGGCCCGAACCATCTCCGCCTGCCGGGCCGCCCCGGCAAACGCCAGCTCATCTCCACCCGAAGTCACCCCGGGCATCCTACGTGCGACGGGCCTAAAAGTCGCAACCCTCCCGCCGACGGGCCGAAAGGACTCGTCGGGTCAGACATTTCGTCCCGTCGGCAGGTGGTCTTGGACCTATCGTCCCGTCGTCAGGCCTTGGCGGGCTCGGCGCCGCCCTCGAAGCTGAGGTCGGGGAGGGCGCGGTCGAGCCAGGCGGGCATCCACCAGTTCCAGCGGCCCATCAGCTTCATCGCCGCCGGGACGAGGATGAGGCGGACGAGGGTCGCGTCGAGGGCGATCGCCACCGCGCAGCCGAGGCCGAGCTCCTTGATCGAGGCGACGCCGGTGAGGACGAAGACCGCGAAGACCGCGGTCATGATCAGCGCCGCCGAGGAGATCGTGCGGGCGCTGGAGGAGAGGCCCTCGGCGACCGCGCGCTCGTTGTCGCCGTGCGCCATGAAGCGCTCGCGGATCCGCGACATCAGGAAGACCTCGTAGTCCATCGAGAGGCCGAAGACGACGGCGAAGATCAGCGGCACGTTGATCGTGTCCAGCGCCCCCTGACTTTCGAAGCCGAGGAAGCCGTCGAGCCAGCCCCACTGGAAGATCGCGACGAGGACGCCGAAGGCGGCGCCGATCGAGAGCAGGTTCATCAGCACCGCCTTCAGCGGCAGGATCAGCGAGCGCAGCATCACCATCAGGACGACGAAGCTGAGGGCGAGGACGAAGAGGACGATCTTCCACATCGAGCCGCCGACCTGGTCGCGGACGTCGTGGCCGCGGGCGGTCTCGCCGCCGACGTCGACTTCGGCCCGCTGCGCCAGCGCCGAGGACGGGACGACCGTCTCGCGCAACCGCTCGACCAGGGCGACCGCCGCGTCGGACTCGCTGGCCGCTTTCGGCGTCGCCTGGATCAGGGCGCTGTCGGCGGCGAAGACCGGCGGCGCCACGGCGGCGATTCCGCGCGTGCCCTCGAGTTCGCGCACGAAGCCGGCGACGGCGACCCGCCCTCCGGCTCCGGGCCTGCCGTCGAACGCGGCGACGATCTGCACCGGGTCGGTGCCGCCGCCGAGCTGGTCGGAGGCGATTTCGCTGCCCACCCGCACGTCGCTGTCCTTCGGGAACTGCGCGATCGCTTCAGTGCCGGTTTCCATCGAAAGCAGCGGGCTCGCCAGGACCAGCAGCACCGCGGCGACGCCGATCACCGCCGTCCAGGGCCGCGCCATCACCCGCGCCGTCCAGGCCCGCCAGAAGCGGTTCTGTTCGCTCGCCGCCTCCTCGGCGGTGCGCCGCCGGTAGAAGCGGCGACGGAGGGAGGCCTCGACCTTGCCGACGACGCCGCCCGGCAGCACCCGGTCGCCGAGCAGCGCGATCAGCGCCGGCAGCAGCGTCGTCGCGGTCAGGATCGAGACCGCGACCACCGTCATCGCCCCCAGCGCCATCGAGCGCAGAGCCTGGTTGTCGACCATCCACAGGCCGGCCAGGGAGATGATCACCGCCAGCCCGGAGAAGGTGACGGCGAGGCCCGAGGTCGAAAGCGCCTGCGCCCGCGCCTGCGCCTTGTCGCGCCCGGCTTCGCGCTCCTCGCGATAGCGGGCGAGGATAAAGAGCGAGTAGTCGACGGCGACGCCGATCCCGATCATCGAGGCCATGTTGGTGACGAAGACCGAGGTCTCCATCTGCAGCGAGATGAAGTAGATGAGGGCGCCGGTGACCAGCACGCTGACGAAGCCGAGCGCCAGCGGCAGCGCCGCCGCGGCCAGCGAGCCGAAGACGGCGAGGAGGATCAGGGCGACGATCGGGAAGCCGCCCGACTCGGCCTTCGCCAGGTCTTCCTTGGAGATTTCCTGCATCCCGGCCCAGATCGTCGGCTGCCCGACGAGGTAGGAAGTGACGCCGGCGGCGGCGTCGCCCGGGTCGAGGTCTTCGCGCAGGGTCGCCGCCGAGTCGATCAGCTCGTCGGAGGTGAGGTCGCTGCGCAGCGGCACCAGCACCACGTCCTGGTGCCGCAGCTGCCGGCGCGCCGCCGCCGCGACGGCCGGCGGCAGGGTGACTTCGTCGAGCGTCGCCACCTCGCTGCGCACCCGCGCCACCGCCTCGTCGCGCTGCGCCGCGCTGGCGCCCGGCGCCGCCTTCAGCACCACCGCGACCCCATCGGCGCGGTCGCCGAATTCGTCCTGCAGCGCTTCGCTCACCTTCATCGACTGGCTGCCCGGCACGTCGAAGCCGCCGCCGGTCAGGTGATCGGTCTGTTGCGAGGCGAACGGCAGCGCCAACGCCACGATCAGGACCCAGGCACCGACAACCAACCGGCGCCGCCTCCCCAGGAGCTGCGCAAGTCGATTCATCGCGTCTTTCATGCCGGGCCTCCTCATCAGCTGCTCATTGCTCCCAAGACCCTCGCCGCCGGTACCCACCGAGTCTGTGAGGCGCATCACTTCGTGATCGCAGTCTCACTTGCCCGCCATACTCCCGAGCGTGATCGTTGACTGCGCGGTCTACGAGGGCGGCAGGCGCCGCGAGGGGGAGCTGCCGATGGCCCGCGCCGGCGAAGCGGCGGCAAGGGAGGGTGCGTTCGTCTGGCTCGGCCTGGTCGAGCCGACGCAGGAGGAGTTCGACGCGATCGCCTCCGAGTTCGGGCTGCACGAGCTGGCGGTCGAGGACGCGGTGCGGGCGCACCAGCGGCCGAAGGTCGAGGCCTACGACGACACCCTGCTCGTCGTCGTCAAAACCGCCCGCTACGTCGATCCCGAGGAGGTGATCGAGGTCGGCGAGATCTCGATCTTCGCCGACCCGAACTTCGTCATCACCGTCCGCCACGGCGACGGCGAGCTCGCACCGGCGCGCAAGCGGCTCGAGTCCCGGCCCGATCTGGTCAGGCACGGTCCGGGCGCCGTTCTCTACGCGCTCCTCGACCATGTCGTCGACCGCTACCTCGAAGCCGCCCACGGCTTCGACAACGACGTGCGGGAAGTCGAGCTGCAGGTCTTCTCCGGCCGCAACCCGACCGAGCGGATCTACCGGCTCGAGCGCGAGGTGCTCGAGTTCCAGGCGGCGACGGCGCCGCTGGGCGAAGCGCTGGAAGAGCTCTGCTCCAGCAACTTCCCCGTCATCCCCGCCGAGCTGCACGAGTACTTCCGCGACGTCGAAGACCACCTGCGCCGGGTGGGGACCCGGATCGAAAACTTCCGCCAGCTGCTCGACCGGGCGCTGGAAGCGAACCTGACCCAGGTCTCGGTGCGGCAGAACGAAGACATGCGCAAGATCTCGGCCTGGGTGGCGATCGCGGCCGTGCCGACGATGATCGCCGGGGTCTACGGGATGAACTTCAAGCACATGCCCGAGCTCGGCTGGAGCTTCGGCTACCCGCTGGTGATCGCGCTGATCCTCGTCGCCTGCGCCTACCTCTACTGGCGCTTCAAGCGCGCCGGCTGGCTCTGAGCCGCCCAGGTGACCTGTCGACCTCCTCCCAGCGACTCAGCCTCTGTTCTTCTGTTCTTTATCGTCGCAATAGAGCGATAAGGAACAGGAGATTGGATTGAGCGCCGCGAGCCTCGGCTGCGGGCGGCGGGGCTACTCGGAGGCGAGCAGGTAGCGGGCCGAGGCGGCGCCGACGGCAAACGCGCCGCTGCTGTCGCGACAGGGGTCCGAGAGCGCCTGCAGGGCGAACCCGTCGCCGAGCGCGAAGAGGTAGGAGACCACGTCCTCCGCGGGGAAGCGCAGGCTGAGGACCCCCTCCTCCTGCTTGCTGTGCAGGACGTCCGCCACGTGCGAGCGGGTCCGCTCGAAGAGTTGGCCGACCTCTTTCTGGATGTCGGGATTGCGGCGGCCGGCGCTGAACAGCTCGTAGAGGAGGAGGAAGAAGCCGGGTTCGTTGTCGATCATGTCGGTGAGGCTGGCGACGAGCGCGTTCAGCACGTCGTCGACCGACTTCGCCGGCGCCAGCCGCTCGTCCAGCCGGTCGACCCGCAGTTCGGTGTCACGGCGGACGACCTCGACCAGCAGCCGCTCCTTGGTCCCGAAGTAATAGTGGAGGAGGCCCCGGCTGACCCCCGCCTCGCGGGCGACCTGCTCGAAGGTCGAGCCGGCGGCGCCGCGACGCGCCACGGAATCGCGCATCGCATCGACGATCCGCTGTGCCTTGTCACCGCTGAGCTCCCGCTCTTTGGCCGCCGCCTCCATCGTCAGACCAGTCTAGTCCCGCCGGGTTCCCACTGACGTGGCTCTGGGATCGCTGGGCAAGGACGCGGGGAGCGTGGCGTGCTCCGCACGCGAGCGGCCGAGGACGCCGCCCGGCGGTTCCTGAGTCCGCCGGTCAGGAGCCGTTGATGCTGGTGGTCGAGGTGTACTCGAACTCCTCTTCGGCGCCGAAGAGAGCGTCGAGCACCGCCTTGCGCGCGCCCTCGCTGACCGCGAGTGCGATCACGGCGCCGACGACGGCGATCAGCAGCAGCCGGCCGATCCCGCCCTTGCGCTTGGGCTTCTCGCGCAGGCGCTCGGAGGCTTCCTGCAGGTTCTCAGCCGCCTTGCGGAGTTCCTTTTGCACCTTCTTGTCACCGGTCACGGCCTTGACCGTGCCCTTGCCGTTGCCCGTGGCGCGGCCGTAGGCGCGCTTGGAAGCTTCGAACGCGTCCTTCAGGCTTTCGCGCAGATCTTCGTCCTCGATCAGGCGCTGCACGTAAGGGTTTTCGCGAGCAGTCTCGTAGATGTTGCCGGCACGCTCCGCCTTGGTCTTGCTCATACCTCTCTCCTCATGGATTCCGTGGCCCTCAGCAGGATATCTCTCTATCTCCTACCCAGGGTCACTGCGGTCCAACACCGTCCAGGAGGACGCCGTTGGTCCGCCAGTGCAAGGAGGCTTTGCGGACCTCGCGCAGCGGCAGCGGCGCCAGCCCCGGAGCATCGAGCCGGTAGCGGCGAAGGAAGAGCCGGCCGAGATCTTCGTGCGCGATTTCCCGGAAGCCGGAGCCGAGCAGGCGGGCCGGCGGTGGCGGCACCGGCCCGTCGGAGACGAAGGCGATTTCGCGGACCAGCCAGTCGAAGCCTTCCGAGGCGTGCAGCTGGATCGCTCCGGTCGAGAGGTAGAAGCGGAGCGGCGCCTCGCCGAGGGTCCAGAGGACGGTGGCCCGGGGCGCCTGCGGTTCGCCGAGGCGCTCGGCGACCCGGTGCCAGTCGGGCCGCTGCAGCTCTTCGTCGAACTGGACCCAAACGCAGAAGGCAAGCGAGTAGGCGAACAGAGCGGCGGCCAGCACGGCGCCGAGGCGCCGCGCCCGCCGCAGTGTCGAGCCGATCGCCACGACGAGAAGCAGCGGCAGCAGCGCCGGCAGCAGGTTGCGGGCGAGGAAATAGTCGTTGCTGGACGAGGCGATCGCCAGCGCCAGCGGGATCCCGATCGTGACCGCGGCGACGGCAAGCGGCACCGCCGTGGCCCGCTTCTCGTCCCGGTCCCCGCGCCGCGCCAGCAGCCCGAAGGAGGCGAGGGCAAGGGCCAGCGGCAGGTAGGCCAGCGAGGGGTGCTCGGGGCCGCCGATGATGTCGCCGGTCTCGCCGGTGAAGAAGGTCGCCGCCGATTCCCAGACCCGGTGGCCGAGGCTGAACTTGCCGATCCATTCGGCGTGGTCGTAGGACATCTGGTGGATCGCCAGCGGCACCAGCAGCAGGGCGACGAGGCCGACGATCGCCAGCCCGCGGAAGCAGGCCCGGCCATGCCGCCGCAGCAGCAGGACGCCCTCGACGGCGATCGGGAAGGCGGCGAAGTAGTGGGTCGCGAGGGCGAGGGCGGAGAAGATCCCCCAGGCGTAGAGGTCGCGCTTCTCCCCCCGTCCCCCCCTCCCCGACAGCGCCCGCACGCAGTAGAGGAGCGAGAGGGCGCAGAGCAGGGTGAGGAGCGCGTAGGCGCGACCCTCCTGCGAGTACCAGAGCAGCATCGGGTTGACAGCGACGAGCGCCGCGGCCACCAGGCCGGTGCGGCGGCTGCGCAGCTCGCGGCCGAGGAGGTAGGCGACGGGGATGGTCAGCACCCCCGCCAGGGCCGAGAGCGAGCGCAGGCCCCACTCGCCCGTGCCGGTCACCTGCGTCCAGACCCAGGCGAGGGCGTAGTAGAGCGGCGGCGCCGACTCGCTGAAGCCGACGGCGTCCATCGCGTGGCCGAAACCGACCCGCAGCACGCGGCTGGCGGTGACCACCTCGTCGTGGTGATAGCTCTGCAGGCCGAGGGTGGCGAAGCGCAGAGCAGCGCCGAGGACGGTCAGGCCGGCGAGGATCCAGAAGGCGCGCGAGCGCGAGCGCACCGCCTCGACCAGCGCCTCTGAGGCCGACCGCCCGCGGCGCCGCGGGAGGCTCGCCGCCTCCATCTAGGAGAGGGCGGCGTCGAGGGCCTGGGAAACCTCGTCGACGTAGACGAACTCGAGGCTGCCGAGCTCGTGCTCGGGGATCTCGGCGACGTCGGCTTCGTTGCGCGAGGGGACGATGACCTTCTTGATCCCGGCCCGCTGGGCGGCCAGCGACTTCTCCTTCAGCCCGCCGATCGGCAGCACCTGGCCGGTCAGCGTCACCTCCCCGGTCATCGCGGCGTCGTTGCGGACCGGGCGGTCGCTGACCAGGGAGGAGAGGGCGACGGTCATCGCCACGCCGGCCGAGGGACCGTCCTTCGGCACCGCCCCGGCCGGGACGTGGATGTGGACGTCGTGGGAGGCGAACCAGTCGCCCTCGACCTGCGGTGCGATCTCGCCGCAGTGGCCGCGCACGTAGGAGAGCGCCGCCTGCGCCGACTCCTTCATCACCTCGCCGAGCTGCCCGGTGATCGTCAGCTTGCCCGACCCCGGCATCGCCGTCGCCTCGATGAAGAGAACGTCGCCGCCGGTCGGGGTCCAGGCGAGGCCGGTGGCGACCCCCGGGACCTTGGTGCGCCGCCGCTGCTCGGCGAAGACGCGGCGGCGGCCGAGCAGCTCACGCGCTTTCTTGCCGGAGATCCGGACCTTGCCCTTGACCTTGCCCTCGGCGACGCGGCGGGCGACTTTGCGGCAGACGGTGCCGATCTGGCGCTCGAGGTTCCGCACCCCCGCCTCGCGCGTGTACTCCTCGATGATCGCGGTCAGCGCCGCGTCGGTGATCTCGATCTGCGAGGGCTTCAGCCCGTTGGCCTCGATCTGGCGGCGGACCAGGTAGCGGCGGGCGATGTGGCGCTTCTCCTCCAGCGTGTAGCCGGCGAGCTCGATCGTCTCCATGCGGTCGAGCAGCGGGCCGGGGATCGTGTCGAGCACGTTGGCGGTGGCGATGAAGACGACGTCGGAGAGGTCGAACTCGAGGTCGAGGTAGTGGTCGCGGAAGCTGTCGTTCTGCGCGGGGTCGAGCACCTCGAGCATCGCCGAGGCGGGGTCGCCGCGGAAGTCGGCGCCCATCTTGTCGATCTCGTCGATCATGAAGACGGGATTGCGGGAGCCGGCGTCGCGCAGGGCGCGGACGATCGTGCCGGGCATGGCGCCGATATAGGTGCGGCGGTGGCCGCGGATCTCGGCCTCGTCGCGGACGCCGCCGACGGAGATCCGCTCGAACTCGCGCCCGAGCGCCCTGGCGATCGATTTGCCGAGGCTGGTCTTGCCGACGCCGGGGGGGCCGACGAAGCAGAGGATCGGACCCGGCGATTCCGGGTTGAGCTTGCGCACCGCCAGGTACTCGAGGATCCGGTCCTTGATCCTCTCGAGGTCGTAGTGGTCGGCGTCGAGGACCTCGCGGGCGTGCGCGAGGTCGAGGTCGTCGGTCGTCTCCTGCGACCACGGCAGCTCCACCAGCCACTCCAGGTAGGTGCGGATGACGCCGTGCTCGGCGGCGGCCGGCGGCAGTTTCTCCAGCCGCGAGAGCTCGCGCTCGGCGGCTTTCAGCGCGTGCTCCGGCAGCCCCGCGGCCTCGATTTTCTCGCGCAGTTCGTTTGCTTCGACCTGCTGCTCGTCCTCTTCGCCGAGCTCCTCCTGGATCGCTTTCATCTGCTGGCGGAGGAAGAACTCGCGCTGGCCCTTGTCAACTTCGGACTGCACCTGGGACTGGATCTGGGTGCCGAGCTGGACCACTTCGAGCTCGCGGGCGAGGATGCGGGAGAGGTGGCGCAGGCGCTTGGCGACGTCGACCTCTTCCAGCAGTTTCTGCTTCTCCTCGGTGCCGATCCGCAGGGCGCCGGCGATCAGGTGGGCGAGCGTCGAGGGGTCCTCGATGTTGGCGACCGCCATCTGCAGCTCCTCCGGCAGATAGGGGATCTGCTCGACGATTTCCGAGAAGGTGCGCTGGACGTTGCGGCTGAGCGCCTCCAGCTCGGGGCTGGGCTCAGCGACGTCGGGCATCTCGCTGATCCGGGCGACCATGTAGGGCTGCTCGGCGACGTAGCTGCCGAGCTTCACGCGCTGCATCCCCTGGACGAGGATGCGCAGGGTGCCGTCGGGCACCTTGACCATGCGGGCGACGGCGCCGACGACGGCCACCCCGTAGAGATCCTCCGGCCCCGGTTCCTCGTTCTCGGGATCCTTGGCGGTGACCATCGCCAGCATCCGGTTGGCGCCGAGGACGTCGTTGACGAGATGGATCGAGCGCTCCTGGCCGACCGCCAGCGGCGCCAGCGTCTCCGGGAAGGCGACGGTGTCGCGCAGCGGCAGCACCGGCAGCGCCTCCGGCAGCGGCGCGCCCGCGCGGAACGCATCCTCCGCCTCGAGCGGGGCGTCGACCACCTCCAGGACGGGTGCCCCCTCCATCAGCCGCGGTCGATCGGGACTTGCCGCGTGGTCTCGTTCGGGTCGCGCAGCGGCAGGTCGATCCGTAGGATCCCCTCCTCGTAGGCGGCGCTGGCGTGGTCGGCGTCGACCTCGACCTGCAGCTCGACCACGCGGCGGAAGTGGCCGGAGGGAATCTCGATCTGCTGGTAGACGCGACCCTCGCTCTCCTGCACGTGGCGCTCGCCGGTGATCGCCAGGTGGCGGCCGCTGACCTCGATCCCGACCTGGCTCAGCTCGATCCCGGCGAGGTCGACCTTGACGATTGCCCGCTGCGGGTCGCCGCAGTAATAGACGTCGACGTTGGGGGTGAAGCCGGAGGAGCGGCGGGTGACGTAACGGGTGCGGCTCCAGGAATCCCCCATCATCTGGTCCATCTCCCGGCGCATGCGGGCGAAATCGGCGAAAAGGTCGCGCTGGGGCATGGGGCGAAAAATACCCGCTTGCCGGCAGCTTGATCGGCCGGCGGCGCGTTCAAGCGGTGCGCGAGGCCCAGCGGGGGGCGCGCATCAGCAGGACGGGCTGGCGGGGTGGGACGAGCCCCTCTGGTCGGTTCGGCCGGAAGGTCGTGCAGGCCTCGTTCAGCTCCAGGGCGCAGAGGAGGTTTTTGCGGAAATAGCAGTCCTCGCACGTGGGGGGCTTCGGCTTGCGCGGCACGGCGGGCATGTTTGCAACCTCGCCGGGTATTCGCGAGGGCCGTTTCCGCAAATCGCCACGAGTTTGCAACAGCATCGTCACAGCTTCTGCGCGCTTTGCGGGAGCACCGGCTCCCCTCGCTAACATGGGTCCAGATGGAGGGTCATTCCCGCAGCGAGAAGCTCTCCGCTTCTCCGCCGCTTTTCAAAAGCGAATTCCTCAACTTCTTCTCCCGCGTCCACCCCGCGATCCCGGCTGTGGTCTTCGTCCCGGTGGTCGTCGCCGGCGAGTGGATCGGGGCCGACCGCGGCTATGCGTTCTGGCAGCTGGCGCTGCTCACCCTCGCCGGGATCGGCGTCTGGACCCTGACCGAGTACTGGCTGCACCGGCTCGTCTTCCACTGGGAGCCCGACAACGCCTTCGGCCGCCGCATGCACTTCATCATCCACGGCGTCCACCACGACCATCCCAACGACAAGATGCGGCTGGTGATGCCGCCGTCGGTCTCGATCCCACTCGCCGCCCTCTTCCTCCTCGCCTTCTGGGCGATCCTCGGCGACGCCGCCTTCCCGGTTTTCGCCGGCTTCATCCTCGGCTACCTCTTCTACGACTACACGCACTACTACGTCCACCACTTCGTCCCCAGGACGAACTTCGGCAAGCGGCTGCGCGAGCACCACATGCGCCACCACTTCCAGGACCACCGCTACGGCTACGGCGTCTCCTCGCCGCTCTGGGACTACGCCTTCCGCACCCAGCCGCGCAAGCGCAGCAAGTACCGCCAGTAGCGTCACAACCCGCCATGCTTCCTCGTCTAGGAGGCATGGACACTTCACGCAAGGCGATAGTGATCGGCGGCGGACCGGCCGGGCTCGTTGCGGCGAGCCGGCTGGCCGATGGCGGGGTTGCGACGACGCTGCTCGAGGCGTCGAGCGGGCTCGGGGGCCGGGCCGCCTCGGAGTGGCGCGACGGGATCTTCCTCAACCAGGGGCCCCATGCGCTCTATGTCGGGGGGCCGGCGATGCGGGAGCTGCGGGCGCTGGGGGTCGAGCTCGAGTGGTGGAACCCCGTCTCGCCGAGCTCGGTGTTCCCGCGGGACGGAAAGCCGAGGCGCTCCCCGGGCGGGACGCTGGAACTGATGCGGCTGCTTGGCCCGGTCCTGCGCCGCGACCCGGCGGAGCTCGCCGGCCTGTCGACGACGGAATGGCTCGGGCAGACCCTCCGGTCCGAGCGCGCCCGCGCCGCTGCAGCGGCGCTGGTGAGGGTGACGACGTTCGTCGCCGACCAGGACGCCCTCAGCGCCGACGTCGCCGCGACCCAACTGCGGATCGGCCTCTGGCCAGGGGTCCGCTACCTCGAGGGCGGCTGGCAGTCCCTCGTCGACGCGCTCGCAACCAGGGCCGAGAGCGCGGGCGCGACCGTGCGCACCCGGGCGGCGGTGCGGAGGCTCCAGCCGGAGGCCGGCGGCTGGACGGCGACGCTGGATGGGGAGACGCTCCACGCCGGCGTCCTCGTCGTCGCGGTCGGCGACTCCGAGACGACCGCCAAGCTGCTGGGGGAGAAGAGCCCCGCCGCACCGGGGCCCGCGGCCGAGGTGAGCACGCTCGACCTCGCCTTGCGTCGCCTGCCGCGCCGGGGACGCCGCTTCGCGCTCGGCATCGACCAGCCGACCTACCTCTCCCGGCACTCGCCGCCCGACCAGCGCGCCGGCGCTCTGCTGCTCAGCCTCGCCAGCTATGCGCGCGAACCGCGCCAGGCCCTCGAGGCATTGGCGGACACGGTGCAGCCGGGCTGGCGCCAGGAGGTCGCCTTCGAGCGCTTCCTGCCGCGGATGGTGCCGGTCAGCGCGATCGCAACGGCGGCGACCGGCGGCCTCGCCGGCCGCCCCGCCGTCGACCGCGGCGAGGGCCTCTACCTCGCCGGCGACTGGATCGGGCCCGATGGCTGGCTGGTCGACGCGGCGATCGCCAGCGGCGCCGCGGCGGCAGCCGCTGCCCTGCGTGGACCGGTGCCGGCGCCGGCCTGATGGACGACGCCTTCGCCGCCTGCCGCCCGCGCCTGCTCGGCATCGCCTACGGGCTGCTGGGCGAGCTGACCGAGGCCGAGGACGTCGTCCAGGACACCTGGCTGCGCTGGCACAGCGCCGACCGCGACGCGGTGCGCAACGCCGAGCCGTTCCTGGTCACGATCACCACGCGGCTGGCGCTCGACCGCCTGCGCTCGGCCCGTGCCCGGCGCGAGGTCTACGTCGGCCCCTGGCTGCCCGAGCCGCTCGTCACCGACCCCGAGACCCCGGAGACGAAGGCGATCGAGGCCGAGCGCCTGAGCCTGGCGCTGCTGGGCGCGCTGGAGCGCCTGAACCCGATCGAACGCGCCGTCCTCGTCCTCCGCGACGTCTTCGACCTCGAGTACGCGGAGATCGCCGACGTGGTCGAGAAGACGCCGAGCAACGTGCGCCAGATCGCCCGGCGCGCCCGCGAGCACGCCGGCGATCAGACGCGGCGGCGCGAGGTCAGTGAGGAGGAGCGCCAGCGGCTCGCCCTCGCCTTCCTCGCCGCGGCTGCTTCCGGCGACCTGGAAGGGCTGCGCGAGCTGCTCGCGGCCGACGCGATCATGTACACCGACGGCGGCGGAGTGGTCACCGCCGCCCGCAAGCCGATCTACGGGGCCGACAAGATCGCCCGCTTCATGGTCCGGGTGCAGAACAAGTCCCAGTTCCCGGCCGATCCCGTTTACACCCCGGTGCTCGTCAACGGTGACCCGGGAGTGCTGATGGAGAGCGCGACCGAAGGCTTCCTCAGCATCGCCGCAATCGAAGTGGACGACGGCATTGTCCAGGCAGTTCGATTCTTCAACAACCCTGAGCGCTTTCCACCTCGCCACTGATTCTCCCGCTGCGGACTGTCACAGTGTGTTTCACTCTGGCAGACTGCTTTGCAGGGATTTCCCTGACAACGGATGGAAAGGAACCAGATGCCCCCCGCTAACTCCTTCGACGAGGCGCGCGACGCCCTCGAGCGGACGGTTAACGAGCTTCGCAACCAGCTCACCCAGGCCGAGGAAGCGCTGGAGAAGCTCGGCGGCAAAGCCACCCGCCGCGGCCCCGGCCGGCCCAAAGGCTCAGGACGCAAAGCCTCCCGTGGCACCGGTACGAGCAGCGCGACCGCCGGCGCCCCGCGCCGCCGCCGTAAACGCCGCGGCGGCACCCGCGCCGATCAGGCCGTGAAACTGATCGAAGGACAGCCCGGGATCAGCGCCTCGGACGTTGCCAAGACGATGAAAATCAAGCCGAACTACCTGTACCGCGTCCTCGGTGACCTGGAGAAAGAGGGTCGCGTGAAAAAGGAAGGGCGTCAGTACTACCCGGCCGGCTGACCCACCCCCACCAGCTTCGACAGAGGAAGCCGGCCCGGGCCCACCGCGTAACGTGAAGGGGCCCCGGGCGGGGTCTCCCAGACACTCAAGCCCGAAGGGCGTCTGGGAGACCCCGCCCGGGGCCCCTTTCACACACCCCTCAGATCAGCCCGAGCTGGCTGACCGCGTCGCGCTCCTCCTGCAGCTCCATCACGCTGCGATCGATCCGCTCGCGGGAGAAGTCGGGGACGTCGAGGCCCTGGACGATGCTCCACTCACCGCCGCTGCAGGTGCAGGGCATCCCGCAGACGATCCCCTCGCCGATTCCGTAGGAGCCGTCGGCCGGAACCGCCATCGAGACCCAGTCCCCGTCGGGGGTGCCCAGCGCCCAGTCGTGGATGTGGTCAATCGCCGCGTTGGCGGCCGAGGCGGCGCTGGAGGCGCCGCGGGCGTCGATGATCTCGGCACCGCGTTTCGCCACCCGCGGGATGTACTCGCCGGCGATCCAGGCTTCGTCGTCCACTGCGTCCCAAGCGCTGCCGCCGTCGACTTTGGCGTTAACCAGGTCGGGGTACTGGCTGGCCGAGTGGTTGCCCCAGCTGGTCATGTTGGTGACCACGCTGACCGGCTTGCCGAGCTTGTTCGCGAGCTGCGAGATCGCCCGGTTGTGGTCGAGCCGCATCATCGCCGTGAAGCGCTCGCGCGGCACGTCGGGCGCGTTCGACATCGCGATCAGGCAGTTGGTGTTGGCCGGGTTGCCGACCACCAGCACCCTGATGTCAGCGGCGGCGCCGGCGTTGATCGCTTCGCCCTGCGGCTTGAAGATGCCGCCGTTCGCCTCGAGCAGGTCGGAGCGCTCCATTCCTGGCCCGCGCGGACGGGCGCCGACCAGGAGGCCGACGTTGGCGCCGTCGAAGGCCTGCTTCGGGTCGTCGGTGATGTCAATTCGGCTCAGCAGCGGAAAGGCGCAGTCGTCGAGCTCCATCGCCGTGCCCTCGGCGGCTTTGATCGCCTGGGGAATCTCCAGCAGACTGAGTTCGACCGGCGTGTCGGGGCCGAGCATCTGCCCGCTGGCGATGCGGAACAGGAGCGCGTAGCCGATCTGGCCGGCGGCGCCGGTAACGGTGACCTTGACGGGGGTGCTCACGAAATCCTCTCCTCGGAGTCGGGGGTTTGGAAGCCTTCAGGCCATCGCACGCTGGAGGCCCTCGTCGATCGCGGCGAGGAACTCCTGCGTGGTCTGGTACTCCTGGCCGCCACCCACCAGCAGCGCCAGGTCTTTGGTCATCTTCCCGCCTTCGACCGTCTCGACACAGACGCGCTCGAGCGTCTCGGCGAAGCGCGAGACCTCGGGCGTGCCGTCCATCCGTCCCCGCGCGGCGAGACCGCGCGTCCAGGCGAAGATCGAGGCGATCGGGTTGGTGGAAGTCGGTTTGCCCTGCTGGTGCTGGCGGTAGTGGCGGGTGACGGTGCCGTGCGCCGCCTCGGCCTCGACGGTTTTGCCGTCGGCGCTCATCAGCACGCTCGTCATCAGCCCCAGCGAGCCGAAGCCCTGGGCGACGGTGTCGGACTGGACGTCGCCGTCGTAGTTTTTGCATGCCCACACGTAGCCTCCCTCCCACTTCAGGGCGGCGGCGACCATGTCGTCGATCAGGCGGTGTTCGTAGGTGAGGCCGGCGGCCTCGAACTCGGTCTTGAACTCGGTCTCGTAGACCTCGGCGAAGAGGTCCTTGAAGCGGCCGTCGTAGCGCTTCAGGATCGTGTTCTTGGTCGACATGTAGACCGGGAAGCCGCGGTCGAGGCCGTAGCGCATCGAGGCGCGGGCGAACTCGCGGATCGAGTCGTCGAGGTTGTACATCGCCATCGCGATGCCGCCGCCGGGGAAGTCGTAGACGTCGAGCTCGACCGGCTCGGAGCCGTCCTTCGGCGCGTAGGTGAGGGTCAGCGTCCCCTCGCCCGGCACCACCATGTCGGTGGCCCGGTACTGGTCGCCGAAGGCGTGGCGGCCGATCACGATCGGCTTCGTCCAGCCCGGCACCAGCCGCGGGACGTTGGCGATCACGATCGGCTCGCGGAAGATGACGCCGCCGAGGATGTTGCGGATCGTCCCGTTCGGCGACCGGTACATCTCCTTCAGGCCGAACTCCTCGACCCGCGCCTCGTCGGGGGTGATCGTCGCGCACTTGACGCCGACGCCGCGGCGCTTGATCGCTTCGGCGGCTTCGACAGTGATCCGGTCAGCGGTCGCGTCGCGGCTCTCGATCCCGAGGTCGAAGTACTCGAGCTCGACCTCGAGGTAGGGAAGGATCAGCTGCTCCTTGATGAACGACCAGATGATCCGGGTCATCTCGTCGCCGTCGAGCTCGACGATCGGGTTCTTGACAGCGATCTTCGCCACCGGGGGGCGATGCTATCGACGCAGCCCCTCCAGCAGGTCGACGATCACCGCTTCGGAGCGCTCCCGCGCCGCGAGGCGGTCATCGGCAGGGGTCGTGGCGATCAGCATCGCCGCCTCGATCAGGGCGCCGAGGAGGACGATCGCCAGCGTTTCCGGCTCGAGCGGGGGCAACTCGCCGGCTTCGATCGCCGCCGTCACCGCCGCCAGGGCGAGGCCGATCCCGAGGTCGGTGGCGACGGCGCGCCACCGCTCCCAGCCCAGCACCGCGCGGCTCTGGATCAGGTTGATGCGGATGAAGGCCTCATCGGTCTCGCAGCGCCGCAGGTAGGCGCGGGAGGCGGCCAGAAGGCCCCCGAACGGCGTCGTCGCCGTCAGCGCCTCACCCGCGATCTGCTCGACCAGCCGGCGCTCGCTCGCTTCGTAGACCGCCCGGAAAAGGTCGAGCTTGGAGGGGAAGTGGTGGTACAGCGCGCCCCGGCTCACACCGGAGCGGTCGAGGATCTGCGCGGTCGAGACATCGTCGTAGTCGTGTCCGAGGAAGAGCTCGTGCGCCGCTGCGACGAGCGCCTCCCGCGCCCCTGCGCTGGGGCGGCCCCGGCCCCGGCGACCATCGCTTGCCTTTGCCATCGTCGGCGATTATATTTACCGACTAAGAGTCGGTAAAATGAAGATAGGAGACCGGGATGAAGACTTACGTGATCCGCCGCGAGGCCGCTTGGCAGGGTCCAGAGCAGCTCGAAGCCACCGCCGCCCGCTCGAAGGAGGTGGCAGAGAGCGACTTCCCCGATGACATCCGCTGGATCCGCAGCTACGTGATCGCCGAGCCGGGCGGGACGCTCGGCACCGTCTGCATCTACCAGGCAAGCGACGCCGAGGCCGTCCGCAGCCACGCCGGCCGCGTCGGCATGCCGGCCGACGAGGTGCTCGAGTGCGTCGACACCGTCGTCGTCCGTCCCGACCCCGAGTCCGCCGCCCCCTAACACCATCGCCTAACCCCCACCGCCGAGCTGCATCACTTCTGCACCTGCCTGGTGGAGAAGTCGATGCAGTTCGCAAAACCGTCTGCGAGAATCGCTTCGTGGCCACGGTCGAGCAGCCAGTCCCGGGACGCACCCACGAGGTCGTCAACCAGCCCACCCCCCTCGTCGACTACAACGTCTACGCGGCCGACCGGGTGTTGGTTGAGGCGGTCCAGCGCGAGGGCGCGGACTGGGCCGAGGCGCGGATCTCCGAGGTCGGCGCGCTGGCCGGCAGCGAGCGCCTGCAGACGCTCGGCGCGCAGGCGAACGAGAACCCGCCGAGGCTGAAGACCCACGACCGCTACGGCAACCGGGTCGACACCGTCGATTTCCACCCCGCCTGGCACGAGCTGATGGGGGTTGCCGTCTCGCACGAACTGCACTGCTCGCCCTGGAAGGACCCGCGGCCGGGCGCCCACGTCGCCCGCGGCGCCGCCTTCATGTGCATGTCGCAGGCCGAGGCCGGAGTCGGCTGCCCGATCTCGATGACCTACTCGGTGATCCCGGCGCTGCGCACGCAGCCCGAGCTGGCGGCCGAGTGGGAGCCGCGCTTCCTCTCCTCCAGCTACGACCCGGCGAACGCGCCATCGCCGCAGAAGGCGGGGGCCCTGGCGGGGATGGGGATGACCGAGAAGCAGGGCGGCACCGACGTCCGCGCCAACACCACGCTCGCCCGGCCGGTGAACGGCGGCGGCCCCGGCGGCGAGTACGAGCTGACCGGCCACAAGTGGTTCATGTCGGCGCCGCAGTGCGACGCCTTCCTCGTCCTCGCCCAGGCCGACGGCGGCATCTCCTGCTTCCTCTTCCCGCGCTGGACGCCCGACGGCGAGCGCAACCGCTTCCGCCTGCAGCGGCTGAAGGACAAGCTCGGCAACCGCTCCAACGCCTCCAGCGAGATCGAGTTCGACGGCGCCTCCGCCTGGCTGGTCGGCGAGGAGGGCGCCGGGGTGCGGACGATCATCGAGATGGTCAACCACACCCGCCTCGACTGCGTCCTCGGCGGCGCCACCGGGATGCGGGCCGGGGTGGCCCAGGCAATCCACCACGCCTCCCACCGCTCCGTCTTCGGCCGCGAGCTCTCCGAGCAGCCGCTGATGCGCAACGTCCTCGCCGACCTCGCGATCGAGTCGGAGGCGGCGACGATCGGCGCGCTGCGGCTCGCCCGCGCCTACGACGAAGCGATCGCCGGCGACACCGACGCGCAGAACTTCAAGCGCGTCGCCAACGCGGTCCTCAAGTACTGGATCTGCAAGCGCGCCGTGGTCCACGCCGGCGAGGCGCTCGAGTGCCTCGGCGGCAACGGCTACGTCGAGGAGTCGGGGATGCCGCGCCTCTTCCGCGAGAGCCCGCTGAACTCGATCTGGGAGGGCTCGGGCAACGTCCAGTGCCTCGACGTCCTGCGGGCGATGGTGAAGAGCCCGCCCGCGGTCGAGGCCTTCTTCGCCGAGGTCGCCGACGGCGCCGCCGCCGAGCCCCGCCTCGCCGCCTTTGCCGCCGAGCTGCGCGAGGAACTGCCGGGCGAGCTGGAGACGATCGAAGCCCGCGCCCGCCGCGTGGTCGAGCGCATGGCCCTCGCCCTCCAGGCCTCCCTCCTGGTCCGCTACGGCGACGAGGCGGTGGCCGACGCCTTCTGCGCCTCCCGCCTGGACGGCGACTGGGGCCAGGCCTTCGGCACCCTCCCCGCCGGCACCGACTTCGGCCGCATCGTCGAGCGCCACCGGCCGCTGCTCTAATCGACGGGCCGATCAGTCGCCCCTCTCCTGCCGACGGGCCGATCCGTCCCTCGTGCTTGGACTATTCGTCCCGTCGGCCTGGCGGGGGCGACTGATCGGCCCGTCGCCGAGGCTTAGCCGCTGGTGGCGTCCCGCAGCGCCCGGCCGACCTGCTCGATCGTGATCACGCCGCTGAGGCGGCCTTCGGTGTCCACCGCCATCAGGGCGCCGAGGCGGCGAAGGTTCTGGTTGGCGAGCAGGGTGTCGAGGGGGGTGTCGTCGCGGACGAAGAGGCCGATGTCGTGGTCGACGAGGTCGGCGACGTGGGAACCGGCGCGCTCGATCTCGGGCACCTCGTCGGCCTTTTCGCGTTCGACCAGGCCGAGGAAGCGGTGGGCAGCGTCGACGACCGGAAACCAGGGCCAGCGGTAGCGGAGGAAGTACTCGTCGAGCGCCTGCTCGACGCTGAGGTCGCCGGGAATCGCGACCGGCTCGCGGTCCATCACGTCGGCGACGCGGACGTCGCCGATCCGCTTGCTGATCGCCGTCTGCATCGCGGCGCCGCGGGCGGAGCCGTTGACGACCATCCCGATCAGCGCCAGCCAGACGCCGCTGAAGAGATCGCCGGCGGCGGCGAGGAGGAGCCCGCCGGCGATGAACAGGTAGCCGAAGAAGCGCCCGAGGTTGGCGGCGAAGCGGGTCGCCGAGGAGCGGTCGCCGCTGCGCGCCCAGGCGAGCGCCCGCGCCACGCGGCCGCCGTCCATCGGGTAGGCCGGCAGCAGGTTGAAGCCGAGGATCAGCGCGTTGATCGCGACCAGCCAGGCGATCAGCGCCATCAGCGCCGAGACCGTGGTGCGGGATTCGAGCAGGATCGCCTCGCGGAAGGCGGCCCAGCCGTCGCTGAGGGTGCCGAGCAGGGCGAGGCCGACGACGATCGCCAGCGTCACCGCCGGACCCGCCAGCGCCACCTTCAGCTCGGTCGACGGCGAGTCGGCTTCGCGGTCCATCCGCGCCATCCCGCCGAAGATCCAGAGCTGGATGCCGGAGATGCCGATCCCGTTGCGCCGGGCCACCACCGCGTGTCCGAACTCGTGCAGGAGGATCGAGCCGAAGAAGCCGACCGCGGCCAACACACCCCAGAGGAACGGCGTCGTGCCGCCTTCGTCGAGCAGCCCTTCGAAGTGGTTGGTCATCCAGATGATGACGAGGAAGAGAACGATGAACCAGGACCAGTCGACGCTGACTCTGATCCCGCGGAAATGGAAGAGGGTGATCGACCCACCGCCGAGCATGGGTCCATGGTAAGCGGCTAGCGTCTCCAGGCGTGCCCACCGAAGCAGATTGGCTGCGCCAGCGGCTCGAGGAACTCGAGCGGATCGAGCGGCCCTCCGCCTCCGACGGCGAGCGGCGGGCGGCCGAGTGGCTGGTCGGGCAGCTCGCCGAGCTCGGGGCCGAGGCCCGGATCGAGGCGGAGGCGGCCCACGGCACCTACTGGTGGCCGCTCGGAATCGGCGCCGCGATCGGCACCCTCGGCGCCGTCGCGACGCTGCGCGGGCGGCGGCTTCTCGGGGTGCTGCTCGGGACCGCCGCTGCGGCGGCCATCGCCGACGACTTCCCGCCCGGCAAGCGACGGCTGCGCCGCGTCCTCCCCACCCGCACCACCTACAACGTCGTCTGCGAGCTCGGCGACCCCGACGCCGAGCGCACGGTCGTCGTCAGCGCCCACCACGACGCTCCCCATTCCGGCCTCGTCTTCCATCCCGCCCTCCCCGAGCTCGCCGACCGGCTGGGCCTGCTGGAGCGCAGCGACACCAGCCCGCCGCTGATGGCGCCGGTCGTCGGCGGACCGGTGGCGACCGCGCTCGGCGCCGCCACCGGCCGCCGCTGGCTGACCAGGCTCGGCCTCTTCCTCGGCCTCGGCACGATCGCCGCGATGACCGACATCGGCGCCCGCAAGCCGGTCCCGGCGGCCAACGACAACGGCACCGCAGTGGTCGCCCTGCTGGCGCTCGCCCGCCGCTTCCTCGCCGGGCCCCCCGCCGGGATCCGCGTGATCCTGCTCTCGACCGGCTCGGAGGAGAGCTTCAGCGAGGGGATCAAAGCCTTCGGCGAGCGCCACTTCGACTCGCTGCCGAAGGACAGCACCTTCTTCCTCTGCCTGGAGACGCTCGGCGCCACCCACCTGCTGGCGCTGCAGGGCGAGGGCTTCCTGAGGATGCGCGACTACCCGCCCCGCGCGCTCGCCTTCCTGGAGGGGGTCGCCGAGGACCTCGGCATCTGGCTCTACCCGAACCTGCGCACCTACAACGGCACCGACGCCCTCGAGCCCCGCGTAGCCGGTTACGAAACCGTGGCCCTCTGCAGCTGCACCGACCAGAAGCAGCCCGGCCGCTACCACTGGCCCAACGACACCGCCGAGAACGTCGACTTCGACACCCTGGAGAGAGCCATCGTTCTCACCAATGAGGCCGTCCGCCGCCTGAGCCAAAGCTGGCTGTCGTAGGGCCGGGGAAGGAGGTTCGCCGGACCCTCCCCGCCGTCGTCCGCCGAACCTCCTTCCCCGGCCCTCCACCTCAAGCAACATCTGTGACGAATTACGACTACGCCGACGACCTCAGCAGGTATAGGGTTCCCGGCCGTGCCTACCCATGACGTTCTCGTAATCGGGGCCGGCCTCGCCGGCCAAAGGGCGGCTCTCGCGGCTGCCGAGGAGGGTGTTTCGGTCGGGATCATCAGCAAGGTCCACCCGGTGCGCTCCCATTCCAATGCCGCCCAGGGCGGCATCAACGCAGCGCTCAATCCGGGCGACTCGTGGGAGTCCCATGCCTTCGACACGATCAAGGGCTCCGACTACCTCGGCGACCAGGACGCGATCGAAGTCATGACCCGCGAGGCGCCGGAGGAAATCCTCCACCTCGAGCACCTCGGCGTCACCTTCCACCGCAACGAGGAGGGCAGGCTCGGGACCCGCGCCTTCGGCGGCGCCTCCGCCGCCCGCACCTACTACGTCGCGGACATCACCGGCCAGGCGATCATGCACGTGCTCTACGAGCAGCTGATGAAGTACTCCGAGCAGATCGCCCGCTACGAGGAGTGGTTCTGCAGCTCGCTGGCGATCGACGAGAGCGGCGAGTGCTGCGGCGTCGTCACCCGCAACCTCGCCGACGGGCAGGTGGAACTGTTCCAGGCGAAGTCGGTGATCCTCGCCACCGGCGGCAACGGCCAGGTCTGGCGGCCGACCACCAACGCCCTGATCTGCACCGGCGACGGCATCGCGATGGCCTACCGCGCCGGCGCCAAGCTGATGGACATGGAGATGATCCAGTACCACCCGACGACGCTGGCGGGCAAGGGCTTCCTGATCACCGAGGGCGCCCGCGGCGAGGGCGCGCACCTGCTCAACCGCAACGGCGAACGCTTCATGGAGAAGTACGCGCCGAACAAGATGGAGCTGGCCTCGCGCGACGTCGTCTCCCGCGCCGAGCAGACCGAGATCAACGAGGGTCGCGGCTTCCCCGACGGAACGGTCGCGCTCGACATCACGGTGGTGCCGAAGAAGCGCGTGCACGAGGCGCTGCGCGAGATCGTCCTCGTCGGCCGCGACTTCGCCGGCGTCGACATCACCCGCGAACCGATCCACATCAAGCCGGGCAACCACTACACGATGGGCGGCGTCAAGACCGACGTCGACGGCCGTACCGATATCCCCGGCCTCTACGCCGCCGGCGAGGTCGCCTGCGTCTCCGTCCACGGCGGCAACCGCCTGGGCGCGAACTCGCTGCTCGACACCCTGATCTTCGGCCGGCGCTCCGGCCTCCACGCCGCCCAGGCCGCGCTCAAGCAGCCGATGCCGGCGCCGAGCCGCGCCTCGCTCGCCGACGAGGAGTCGCGCATCCAGGCGCTGATCAAGCGCGAGGGCGGCGGCCGCCGCGTCTCGGAGGTCAAGGCCGAGCTGGGCGCGACGATGGACAAATACGTCGCCGTGTTCCGCGACGAGGCCGGCCTCCAGACCGCGCTCGAGATCGTGCGCCGGCTCAAAGAGGAGGCCAAGGACGTCGCCCTCGACGACAAGGGCACGGTCTTCAACCAGGATCTACTCGGCGCGCTCGAGCTCCAGTTCATGGTCGACAACGCCGAGGCGATCGTGATCAGCGCGATCGACCGCAAGGAGAGCCGCGGCGCGCAGTACCGCACGGACTACCCGGAGCGGAACGACGACGACTGGATCAAACACATCAACCTGACGCTCAACGGGGACGAGCCCGAGATCTCGTACTCGGACGTCACGTTCACCCAGTGGCAGCCTGAGGAACGGAAATACTGATGGCCGACTACTCGCTCAAAATCCGCCGCTTCGATCCGGAGTCGGGTCAGCCGGCCCATTGGGACGAGTACGACGTCGACGTCGCACCCGAGCGCTCCGTGCTCGACGGCATCCTCCAGGTCAAGGACCGCCACGACGCCTCGCTCGCGATCCGTTGCTCCTGCCGCGCCGCCATCTGCGGCTCCTGCGGCGTGAAGATCAACGGCAAGTCGTCGCTCGCCTGCAACACGCGCATCGCCGACGCCGAGGCGTCGTCGCGCAACGGCACGATCATCATCGAGCCGATGGGCAACATGCCGGTGATCAAGGACCTGATCGTCGACATGGACGCGGTGCACTGGAAGAAGGTGCAGCGCGTCGTGCCGTGGCTGCTCCCCGCCGAGCAGCCGCCGGAGGGCGACGTCTACACCGTCCCCGCCGAGGCGATGATCGACGTCACGCAGACGATGGCCTGCATCCAGTGCGGCGCCTGCGTGTCGGACTGCCTGTCGATGGAGGTCGACCCGCTGTTCATCGGGCCGGCGGCGCTCGCCAAGGCCTACCGCTTCGTGGGCGACCCGCGCGACGGCCAGCACGAGGAGCGCCTGCGCGACCTGTCCGAGGACCCGCACGGGATCTACGACTGCACGCACTGCTTCAACTGCATCGAGGCGTGCCCCAAGGGCGTCGCGCCGATGAGCCAGATCATGCGGCTGCGGCGGATCGCGGGCGCCGAGTACGAGATCGAGGACCGCAACAACGGCCACCGCCACGAGATGGCGTTCGTGCGCAACATCGAGCGCAACGGGCTGCTGCACGAGGCCGACCTGCTGCCGGACTCCTACGGCGGCAAGTTCCACCCGCGCGCGGTGCCGGAGCTGCTGAGCTCGCTGCCGGTGATCCTGAAGGCGCTGCGGCGCGGCAAGGTCACGCCGGGCGCGGCCCTGCTGCACAAGCACAAGGCGCCGAAGGAGGTCAAGCGGATCTTCCGCGACGTCCACGACCGCGAGGAGCGCTACGAGCTCAACCTCTACGTCGTCGGCGAGGAGGAAGAGCCGGAGCCCGGCGAGGCCACGCAGCACGCCGACGCGGCGGGCAGCCACCTGCCGGAAGAGAGGAGCCCGAACCAGTGAAGGTCGCGTACTGGCCCGGCTGCGTCAGCCGCGGCTTCACCCCGGAGCTGCACGGCTCGATGGCCAAGGTCGCGCCGCTGCTCGACATCGAGCTGGTCGAGCTCGACCGCGCCGCGTGCTGCGGCGCGGGCGTCATCGCCGAGCACAACCAGGAGCTGGCGGACACGCTCAACGCGCGCACGTTCGCGCTCGCCCAGCAGGTCGAGGGCGCCGAGCTGATGATGAACATCTGCTCGACGTGCCAGGGCGCGCAGGGCGAGTGCCAGGAGCGCCTGGACGCGAACGCCGAGTACCGCGAGCACGTCAACGGCACGCTGGCCGAGCACGGCCTGAACTACCAGAAGGGCCTCACCAACAAGAACTTCCTGTGGGTGCTGGTCGAGGAACTCGGCCTGGACGAGCTGCGGTCGCGCGTCAAGCGCCCGCTGACGAACCTCAAGGTCGGCCCCTTCTACGGCTGCTACATCGTGCGCCCGAATGACCGCCTCGGGATCGACGACGAGCACCCGCGCGATCACTACCTGCACTGGGTGATCGAGGCGCTCGGC
>DASSOC010000054.1:0-47497 GCA_035700965.1 Solirubrobacterales bacterium | reverse complement strand
GCCTTGGCGAAGCGGGCCTTTACTCGGAGGAGCGTCGGCGGGTCCACGAGCCGCATGCTGAAGAGTTCCTCGTCCATGCGGTCAAGTTCAGCTTCCCGGCGAAATTGGGCTCCGAAGCGCCGGGGGTCCCGACAGCGTGGGCCGCTGATCCGCTGAAGGGGGAGCTCGCCGATTACTCGGGGCTGCCGGTGGTCTGGCCCTATGCGATGGGCAAGGTGCGGGGGCTCGCGTTGGAGCCGCTCCATCCAATGGTGACCAAGGCGGCGCTCGCGGATTCCGAGTTGTGGCAGCGCCTGGCACTGGTGGATGCGCTGCGAAGCAATGACGGCGCCCGTGTCAGGCAGTTGGCGGAGAGGCTCATGGGGGAGTCGATCGCCATAGCGACTATGGCGAGACGATCCAGGATGGAAAGCCAGTCTGTTTGAAGGCTTCCTGGGGCAACAAATGGGGCAACATGCCCCACAGATTACGGCCGATCTCAGCGGGACCCAACCCGCTGAAAACCGCTTGAAACCTAGCCCCACCTAGTCCAGCCGACTCACGGGCTCGGTCTACGAAACAGAAGGTCACAGGTTCGAATCCTGTCAGGCGCGTTGACGCGATCCCGCTTGGGAAGCGGGTTTGCGGGGATTTGCGGCTTGGCCGGGGAGGCCGAAAATGGCCGCTGGGGCAACGCCTGGGGCAATGTGAGGTTCCGGTAGAGGTTCGGCTCGGCCCTTGAGCGGGTGCTTCCTCCACCTACGTTCGGCGCCGACAACGGACAAAAGTGCCCCCGCGCTGCTCGAACAGCCGGGGGCATGGCACAGGAGGGGTTAGCTCCCATGCACGACAAGCCTAGTGGCGCCATTGATGAGCGCGCCACGACCACCGCCGACCAGGACGATCGCGACCAAGCGGCGGTGCTGCGAGAAGTCCTGTTCATCTACCCCGAGGTCCTGACGCTCGATGAGCTGGCGCGGCAGATGGCCTTCGCTTCCGATGCGTTCGCGCACCGGGACCGTCTGGATCGAGCTGTCCGCGACCTCACGGGAGTTGGTCTTCTCTACCAGGTCGGCCCGCTCGTCCTGCCGACGAGAACCGCCGTGGTCTTCGCCCGGCTGGTGGAACTCTGATGGCCCGTCGGCGGAGGCGGACGGCAAGAGCGACACGGTGGTCTCGACTGTCCGGCTCTCAAGGGATGGCGGCCGCGATCAGCGCGGTCGCCAGGGCTGACGAGATGCCGGTCTCCGAGGCCATACGGGAAGCGATCGACAGGCACATCGCCATCCGAAGAGCAGATCAGGCATTCCAAGAACGTCTGAAGAAGTGCCTCGATGAAAACCGAGAGGTCCTCGAACTCTTAAGCGGAGGAGCCACCCGATGACCCCTCACGCACTATCACCAGGGAGTCTCCGAACCTCCAACGTCGACCCCCGACACACTACGAACCCTCCGGATACGTGCCTGAGACGCACGGTTTCGGACCGCAGGAAAAAGCTCCGCCGCGAGCAGCCGACCGCCCCTCAGGGCGGCCGATTTTGGCACGGCTTCGCCGTGCGGAGGCCGCCTGTAGGGAGGGGCGGTAGGGGTCTGACCTTCGGTCTTCTGGAAGCGCCAGGACCTCAGCGGATGCAGACGCCGCCCGCGCTGGACATAGGTGGCATGGAGAGGAAAACCACTGGCCCCAGCTTCTTCACCGAGCACACCCTCGCCGACTTCCTGGCCGTCTCCGACCGGACCATTCGCAGCTGGATCAGGCGCGGCGAGTTGCCCCAGCTACAAGCTAGGAGCGGCACGGCGGATCGACCCCGCGGACGTGGAGGACTTCCTCTCGCGCCACAGGGACGAAGCGGCATGAGGCGCGACACGCCCGCCAAGCGCCGTAACCCATCGGGTCGGGTCGTATGGGTGGCCCGTTTCACCGGCCGCGATGGACGCCGTCATATCGCCAAGCCGTCATGGAACCGAGGCAAAGGAACGTTCGCTCGTAAGGCCGAAGCGCAGAGGGCGATTGACGAGGCATACGGCCTCTCGGATCGACCGGACACCCTCGGCGACTTCTTCGCCACCTGGACTGTCAAGCACCCCCGCTCCGAGCGGACCAACGCGACGAACGAGCACCGCATCAGTCGCGTCACCGATGTCGTGATCGAGGGCGTCCCGCTGAAGGACTGGCCACTGCTCGAGCTGCGCCGCCGCCACACGCTCGCCTTGGTCGACCACATGCTGAGGTCCGAAGACCGAGGCACCACGGGAGCGGTCGGGATCATCCGTTCGCTCTCGGCAATGACCGAGGACGCGATCACGGATGAAGTCTGCGACCTCAACCCGTTCAAGGGCGTGAGGATCAGAGCCAACGACCCAAGGGCAAAGAAGAAGGCTCGCCTGATCTGGGTTTTCACCTTCGAGGAGATGCACCGCTTTGCCAAAGCGGCCGGGGAGTACGAGCCAATGATCCGCGTCTTCACCGACTGCGGTCTAAGGCTCGGGGAGGTGCTGCCGCTACGCCGCAAAGACTTCGACGGCGAGACCCTCCAAATCCGCCGCACTGCGCACGACGGGCAAATTCTCGAGGGCACGAAGACCGACCACGGCGAGCCGGATGCAGGCCGCGTAGTCCCTGTCCCGGCGACCCTCGCTTGGATGCTCGAAGCACAGCTACGGCTTAACGGCGAGAACTGCGAGCTGCTCTTCACGACCCCGACCGGCCGCATGTGGCGAGAGCGCAACTTCTACCGCGATGTATGGCGGCCGGCCCAACAAGCCACCGGCCTAGACATCCGCCCCCATGAGTGTCGCCATTCGTACGTCACCCAACTTCGCGCCTCAGGGATCAATGACGCTGACTTAGCCGAGATCGCCGGACATCGGGTTGAGACGATGCTTGCTCGCTATACCCACCCGATTGGCGGTGTTTACCCAAGCGTTGTGAGCCTGATTGGCTAGGTGCCATCCGTCGTACGAGGCGTTCGTCATTCGCGAGCGCTACTAACCCTCGGCCGAGCGGGTGAGGATTTTGCGGTAGGTCTGCCCGGAATCTTTGTCCTCCCACGCGGCCCGAACGTGGGCCTCGATGGTCGGCAAATCCTCCTTGAGAGTGGAGGGCCAGAGATTCGGGCTGTACTGCTCGATTCGGATGATGTGGTCAACGTCAAAGATCTGGCCGGTGCCCTTGGCCTTTATGAGGACCACCGGTTTGTCCTCTGCAATGCGCATGCCAAGCTCGAAGAGGACGTTGGGATTGTGCTCAGTGAGATCAGCGAGCACGAGGTCGGCCTGGAGAAGCTCGTTGATGATCGTGGACTGGATGAGGTCGCTTCCTCGACGCTGGGCGGTGCGGACCTGCAAACCCGCGTTGGTGATCGCGGGTTTCAAGAGGCTGTCCAGTACCTCTTTGAAGAAGCCAGCGTCGTAGCGGTCTTCATCGTGCTCGACAAAAGGCATGATCACGAAGCAGACCGGTGCATCCTCATCCTCGTCGGGCGTGGCGATCGTTTCGGCAGCTTCCTCCGGCGGAGGGACATCGCTGGTCGGCTCGCGAGTTGCGGTTGACCTTTTGAAGCTGCTGCCGATGCCCACGAACCGGCTGTTTTTGTTCAGGAGATCCACGAACTCGTCTTGAACTTCAGGGTCAAGGTCGAACTTCGTGTAGAGGGTGTTCTCGCGGTACTGCTTGTCGGGCAAGTTGTTGCCCTCGTAGTGCTCCAAAACTCGGCGGAAAACGGGAACATGGAGAAAGGCGTCTTTCAGTGCTTGCCGCTCTATCTCGGGGGAATCCGGATACACGGCGCGTCGGCCGAGGTCCGTCAGCGAAATCTCGGTCGTACGGCTCGTACCCTCGGTGAGTCCGTACTGCTTGGCGGACGACGTCAGATAGAAGAAGTTTCCGCTCTTCGCACCGAGACTCAGCGCTTTCGCGATCTCGGTGGCCGGCCACGGCTTGCCGCCGTTGTGGTCGCGAATTGCACGTGGAACTCGCAGTGCCTGCTCCAGCGTGCGGCGGGGGTACGGCCGTTGAATGGATTTTGCCATCGCGCTGCGGAGAATAGCCGCCTATGGGGAGTAAGGGAATATTCGATGAACTCCTGAGCGGGAGCCGACTACAACTGGCTCACGCTCGCTCAGGATGCTGGGTTGGCCAATGAAGGCGGGGTTCGATCCGAAAGCCCACATACGGTTTCTAATGTTGGAGGTACGACTCGCAAGGGGAGCAGGGACGCGAGAGCACGGCTGTGCCGTGCGGCTCGATACCGCTTCTGACGGCGAGATTGCTTTGGATGCCAGCGACCTGAGCGGGCTGCACCCGCTGTTTGCCGCGAGGCTCTCCCTTTGGCTCAGTCGCGAAGAAAAGGATGGTGTTCAAGTAGCGATCAAAGAGCCGCGCGATGAGGCCACCCGACGGCTTTTTCGAGCTTTTCGTCTTGGGGAAGCCATCGGTCGCGTTGGGGATGCACTCGCCGTTGGTGATCCTGAGGTGATCGTTCGACCGACTCGCCTTGTGGAGTTGACGGAAGTCGATCTTCTCGCCGACACGATGGTCCAGCCACTCGTCGACCACTTCGACGACGCCGCAGTCGTCCGGGACGCCGTATTGATGGCCATCAGCGAGCTTTGCCAGAACGCGGTCGAGCATGGGAAGAGCCCGATGGGCTGCGTCGTGGCGGCCAGCCGTGGCGAGGTCGACGGCATCAGCAAGATCATGCTGGGGATCGGGGATCTCGGTATCGGCATCCCGAATCACATTCGCCAGTTTCGCCCCGAGCTGGTTCTCGACGAGCACGCGATCGGCCAGGCCCTGGAGGAGGGCGTAAGCGGAACCCAGCGGAGCGACCGTGGCTACGGTTTCTCATGGGTTCTAAAGGAGACGCTCTCATCCGCTGCCACGTCCGCCGAAATGCTCATTCGATCCGGGGAAGGGACCCTTCGTCGAGAGATCGTCGACGCCCGGATCAAGGATCACGGCTGGAGGACTCCGGAGGCTGGGGGATCCTGGATCGCCTGTGATTGGGCGACGGTCGGCAAGCTCCCAAGAGATGGTTGAATGCGTCCGGCCCCTGACGTAGCCTCGCTGAGCATGACGACGCTTGAGAACACTCCACGATCCTCGGCGTCACCGCGATACGTGCTGGGACGCCACGGCCAAGCTTTCTCGACCCGAGCAAGGGCAGAGCAGATTCGGGGCGAGATCGAGCAGCTTGCGGCTGACTCATCGGATGTCTTGATCGACTTTGAGGGCGTGCGCTCGGTGAGCTACTCGTTTGCGGACGAGCTAGTTGGCGTCTTCGCTTCTCGCCATGAGGCGAATCCCGACTGTCTGCGCCCCGTTGTGATCGGCCTCACCGCGCAAGCTCAGCGCGTGCTCATTGGAAGTCTTGAGCGGAGGGGTCTCTCAGACGAGACGTCGCGAGAGATTGTTCCCCGGTAGATAGGAATCCGGGGTGGGGCGTGCAGCGACCAAGCAGTTGACGGTCGCATCCCGGTCACAGGACCGCAGCAAACCGCTCTAGGCCGCGACTCCCGTCCTACGAAACCGAAGGTCACAGGTTCGAATCCTGTCAGGCGCGTTCCGCTCCGACGGTGCCGTGCTTCCCGGGTTAGAGCCAGTGCGTTGGCTTTTGCGTTGTATAGCGTTCCCGGTGGCAAGTAGCGGCCGAAGTCGCCCCGGTCGTACCGCTGGCGGCTTCAGTTGAGCTGCTCGGCGAGGCCGATGATGATGCCCTCGGGGCCGCGCAGGTAGCAGAGGCGGTAGATGTCCTCGTAGTGGACGATTTCGCCGAGCAGCTGGGCGCCGTGGCTGCGCAGGCGGGCGACGGTGTCGTCGATGTCGTCGACCGCGAACATGATGCGGCGGATGCCCAGGGTGTTTGCCGGCGCGCTTTGCGGCTCGGCTCGGACCGCCGTTGGGGTGTGGAACTTGGTCAGCTCCACCCGGCTGTGGCCGTCCGGGGTCCGCATCATGGCGATGTCGGCGCGGACGCCTTCGAGCCCGACGACGCTGTCCACCCACGGCCCCTCGACCGTCGTCTCGCCTGCCTGCTCCATGCCGAGCTCGGCGAAGAAGGCTTTGGCGGCCTCGAGGTCGTCGACGACGATGAGAACGTTGTCCATCCGCTGAATCGTCATATGCGAGCAGCGTAGGGATCGCAGGTTTGCGGTGTCAAAGAGCGCTTGGGCCAAGTCGGGTTTGAGATTCCGGTTCATCGACTAGGCTCGCTCTGTGGCCAAATGGGGTGTCCTCGGGGTGCTGGCGGCTGCGCAGTTCCTGATGGTCCTCGACCAGGCGGTGATGAACGTGGCGATCTCGCAGCTGGTCGCCGACTTCGACACCACCGTGACGACGATCCAGGCGGTGATCGCCTTCTACGCGCTGGTGATGGCCTCGCTGATGCTCACCGGCGGCAAGCTGGGCGACCGCTGGGGGCGGCGGCGGGCGTTCACCATCGGCCTCGTCATCTACGGCTCGGGCTCGGCCCTGACCGCCGCCTCCTGGAGCGTGCCCTCGCTTGCCCTCGGCTGGTCGGTGCTGGAGGGGATCGGTGCCGCCCTGGTGCTGCCGGCGATGGTCGCCCTGGTCGCCGCCAACTTCGAGGGCCAGGACCGCTCGCTCGCCTACGGCGTCCTCGGCGGGGTTGCGGGCGCGGGGATCGCGGTCGGGCCGATCCTCGGCGGCTGGGCGACCACCGAGCTGAGCTGGCGGATCGTCTTCGCCGGCGAGGTGGTGGTCGCGATCGGCATCCTCGTCGGCACCCGCTGGATCCGTGAGGCCGCCACCTCCGCGGCGCACTCGGCCCTCGACTGGGTCGGCAGCGCCCTCTCCGCCGTCGGTCTCGGGCTGATCGTCCTCGGCGTCCTCGAGGCAAGCACCTGGGGCTGGCTGCATCCGCGCAACTCGCCGCTCGAACCATTCGGTTTCTCGCTGGCCCCGTTCGTGATCGTGGCCGGCGGCATCCTCCTCGCGCTCTTCGTCTCCTGGGAGCGGCGGCGCGAGGAGCGCGGCGAGGACCCGCTGCTGCACCTGAAGCTGCTCAGGGTCGCGACGCTGCGCGGCGGAGTGACGATGCTGCTCGCGCAGAACCTGATCCTGATGGGCGTCTTCTTCACCGTGCCGCTGTTCCTGCAGATCGTCCTCGGGCTCGACGCGCTGGAAACCGGCGTGCGGATGCTGCCCGCCTCGGCGGGGCTGTTCATCAGCGCCCTCGCCGGCTCGGCCCTCGCCAAGCGCTTCGCTGCCCGAGCCGTGGTCAGGGCGGGGCTGGTGGTGCTCCTGGTCGCCGTCTTCCTCCTGCTCGACACGATCGAGCCCGAACTCGACAACGCCGGCTTTCTCGTCGCGATGGGCGTCCTCGGGGTCGGGATGGGCCTGATCGTCTCCCAGCTCGGCAACGTCGTCCAGTCCGCGGTCGGCGACAGCGACCGCAGCGAGGCGGGAGGGCTTCAGAGCACCGCCCAGCAGCTCGGCTCCTCGCTCGGCACCGCCCTCCTCGGCGCCGTGGTCGTCACCGGCCTGCTGGCCAGCTTCTCCAGCAGCATCGCCTCCAACCCGCAGATCGCCGCCCCGGTCCGGCAGCAGGTGCAGACCCGCCTCAGCTCGGGCGGCAGCTTCGTCCCGGCGAGCGAGGTCGAAGCGGCGGCGCGGAAGGAGGGCCTCGACCAGGGGACGGTCGCGGCGCTGGTCTCCGATTACGAAGGCTCGCAGCTGAAGGCGCTGAAGACCGGCTTCCTCTTCGCCGCCTTCCTGGTCCTCGCCTCGTTCCCGGCGACGCGGCGATTGCCGGCGCGACGCTTCGACCAGCTGAGCGAGGAAGCCGCCGCGGCTCCCGGCTGAGGCATCCGGAGGAGGTCATCCGGCGGCCCGCCTAGGCTGCCTCGCCGTGCCCCTCGTGACCCGTTCCCGGCTGGTGACGGTCGCCGCCGTGCTCGCAGCCTTCGGCCTCGGCACCGTCCTGCCCGGCGCGTTCGCCCGCGGCGGCTCGGAACCGGCCGCGGTCCGCAGCGCCCTGGCCCGGAGCGGCGACGTCCAGGGAGCGCCGAGCCGGACGATGGTGCTGAGCAAGGTCGTGGTCGAACCGGGGGCGAAGCTGGCGCTGCACCATCACCTGGGGACGCAGATCTCCCGCGTCGCCGCCGGCACCCTCACCTACACCGTCCGCCGGGGCTCCGCGGCGCTGCACGAAGGCGACGCCGAAAGGGACCCGCGCCTCGTGCGCACGATCAAGGCGGGGCAGAGCGCCCGCATCCGCCCCGGCCAGTGGCTGGTCGAGCAGCCCTCCGACGTCCACGAAGCCGCCAACCGCGGCGGCACCCCCGTCGTCATCTACCTGGCGACGTTGCTGAAGCGGGGCGCGCCGCCGGCCACGCCGGTGACGCTGCCCTAGGGCTCGAGCCGGACCGGCAGCGTTTTCAGCTGGTTGAGGAAGCCGGACTCGATGTGGACGGGGTCGCCGGCGATCTCCAAATTCGGATAGCGCGCCAGCGTCTCCTCGAGCAGGATCTTCAGCTCGAGGCGCGCCAGGGCGGTGCCGAGGCAGAAGTGGCGGCCGCCGGCGCCGAAGGCCTGGTGCTCGGGGTTGCGGAGGACGTCGAAGCGGTCGGGGTCCTCGTAGCGGGACTCGTCGCGGTTGGAGGAGGCGTACCACATGACCACCTTGTCGCCCTCCTTGATCGGCTGGCCGCCGAGCTCGGTGTCCCTGGTCGCGGTGCGGCGGAAGTGGGCGAAGGCGGGGAACATCCGCAGCGCCTCCTCGACCGCGCCGGGGATCAGCGAGGGATCCTCGACGAGGAGCTTGCGCTGGTCGGGATTTTCCATCAGCGCCCGCATCGCGCTCGAGTAGGTCGCCTTGGTGCTGTCGTTGCCGGCGGCGACGAGGAGGAAGAAGCCCATCACGATCTCGTGCTCCTCCAGCTTCTGGCCTTCGACCTCGGCGTGGACGAGGACGCTGGTGAGGTCGTCGGTCGGGTTCTCGCGGCGCTCGGCGATCAGCGCGCTGCAGCGGGCGAAGATCAGCTCCAGCGCCTTCTGGATCGTCGCTTCCACCTCGTCCACGGAAGGGCTGTAGTCGGGGTCGTTGGCGGCCAGGGCCATGTTCATCAGATCGGCCCAGACGGCGTCGTCCTCCTCGGGGATGCCCATGAAGCTGCCGATCACGCGCGAGACGGCTGGCTGGGCAACCTCGGTGACCAGGTCGCACTCTTCGCGCCCCTCGAGGCGGTCGAGCACAGCGACGACGATCCTGCGGATCTCCTCCTCGTGGGCGGCGATCCGCTTCGGCGTGAAGCCGGCCTGGAAGAGCGCCTTGAGGCGGTCGTGCTTGGGCGGGTCCATGCCGATGAACATCGCCCGCGCCAGCTCGATCGGGAAGACCTCGTCGATGACGACGACGCCGCCGAGTTCGGAGGAGTAGGTCTGCCAGTCGCGGCTGACGGTGTGGACGTCGTCGGCGCGGGTCACCGACCAGAAGCCCTTGGCCTGGGGCAGCTCGGTCACCTGCGAGGTCCAGTGGACGGGACACTCGCCGCGCATCCGCTTGAACAGCTCCAGCGGCGGCCCGTTCTCCCAGTGCTCGCGGTCGAGCACGAGGGCCTCCTCGACGGTGCCTCCTCCGGCGGCGATCTCGGCTTGGTCGGCCACGCGCGGATACTACTGGCCGGCTGGCCAGTTTTGTCAACACCCAAAAGTGGGTAGAGACTCCGCATCGTGAGGAGGGCGTTCGTTCTTACCGCTCTGTCGGCAGCGCTGCTGCTGCTTCCCGCTGCAGCTGCCGGCGCGGCGACCTTCGAAGCCCACGGCAGTGTCGAACAGGTCTACGCGACGGGGCTTCCGGCCGGCGCCGCGGTCTCCCTCCTCGATGGCGAAGGCCAGGAAGTCGCGACCAAGGACGCCGACGAGCTCGGAGCGGTCCTCTTCCGCCACGTCGCGCCGGGTCCCGGCTACCGCGTCCGCCTCGCATCAGGCGAGGAATCGCCGCCGCTGGAAATCCTGACGACGCAGTCGGCGCCGCCCGACACCTCCATCTACAGCCAGTCGATCCCCGCCAGCGGCTACGGCTACCTGACGACCCGCGACGGCACCAAGCTGGCGATCGACGTCCACCCGCCGCAGGACGTGACGAAGGTCCTCCCCGGGGCCGAACTGCCGCCGCTGCCGAGCGGCCCGACGCCGACCCTGATCGAGTACTCCGGCTACGGCTACGCGAACCCGGCCGGGCCCGAAAACGGGATCTCGATCATCGCCAACCTGATGGGCTTCACGGTGGTCGACGTCAACATGCGCGGCACCGGCTGCTCCGGCGGCGCCTACGACTTCTTCGAGCCGCTGCAGAACCTCGACGGCTACGACGTGGTCGAGACGATCGCCCACCAGCCCTGGGTCCTCCACAACGAGGTCGGGATGATGGGCATCTCCTACGGCGGCATCAGCCAGCTCTTCACCGCCGCCACCGAGCCGCCGGACCTGGCGGCGATCTCACCGCTGTCGGTGATCGACAACACCCAGACGACGCTCTATCCAGGGGGCATCCTCAACACCGGCTTCGCCCTCGAATGGGCGAAGGAGCGGGTCCACGACGCCGAAGCCGCCGGGCCGGGCTCCGGCCAGGAATGGGCCTACCAGCGGATCCAGGAAGGCGACGGGACCTGCGCCGCCAACCAGGCGCTGCACCCCGAAGCGGTCGACCTGCTGCAGAAGATCGAAGAAAACAGCCACTACAAGCCCGAAGTCGCCGACCCGCTCTCGCCCGTCACCTTCGTCCACAAGATCGACGTGCCGACCTTCATGGCCTGCCAGTGGACCGACGAGCAGACCGGCGGCCACTGCCCGACGCTCGCCGAGCACATGACCGGCACCGACAAGAAATGGTTCACCTTCACCAACGGCACCCACGTCGACTCGCTCGACCCGCAGACCTTCAACCGCTGGTACGACTTCCTCGAGCTCTACGTGGCGAAGCGGGCGCCGATCCTCGGCTCGGCCGCGGTCCGCGCCGCGGCGCCGCTGGTCTACCAGGAAGCGATGGGGATCCCGGGAGTGACGCTCCCCGCCGACCCGGTCCAGCTGCAGCCGACCTACGGCTCGGCTCGGAACGCCTTTGAAAACCAGAAGCAGATCCGGGTCCTCTTCGACAACGGCGCCGGCGGCCTCTCGCCGGGGCGGCCCTACCCCGGCTTCGAGAAGTCCTTCGACCGCTTCCCGGTTCCGGGCACCGAAGCCAGGGCCTGGTACCTCGGTCCGGAAGGCGCGCTGGACGGCAACCCGCCCGCCGGCCCCGGCGCCGACGAATTCACCTGGGACGCGAACGCCCTGCCGAAGACCGACTTCAGCGGCGACACCGGCTCCGGCGAAGGCGGCCTCTGGACGGCCCTGCCCGAATACCACTGGGAACAGAACCCGGCCGGAAGCGCCGTCTCCTACCTGACCGCTCCGCTCGGCGCAGACACGACCGTGATCGGCGGCGGGGCGGTAAACGTCTGGGTCCGCTCCTCGACCCCGAACGTCGACCTGCAGGCGACGATCAGCGAGGTGCGGCCCGACGGCAAGGAGACCTTCGTCCAGAACGGCTGGGTCCGCGCCGACGAGCGCAAGCTCGACGCCGAAAAGAGCACTCCGCTGGAGCCGGTCCTGAGCCTGCGCGAAGCCGACGTCGAACCGATGCCGCCCGGCGAATTCGTCCCGGTCACGATCCCCCTCTACTACGAGGGTCACGCCTACCGCGCCGGCTCGCGGATCAGGGTCACGATCGCCGCCCCCAACGGCACCCAGCCGATCTGGGCCTTCGACCAGACCGAACCCGAAGGCACCGCCCAGGTCGCGATCGCCTACGGCGGCGGCACCCCCTCGAACCTGCTGCTGCCCGTCGTCCCCGGGACGAGCGTCCCAACCGGCCTGCCGCCCTGCCCCGGCCTGCGCGGCGAGCCCTGCCGGGATTACCAGGCGTTCGCGAACCGGAGCGTCAACCCGTCCCCGTGAAGATCGTCGCCGCGGCGCGGTGGTGGCGCTGCCGCGCCACCTGCGTCGGGTCCTTCTCGCAGAGAACGAGGCGACGGCCGGTTTCGAGCAGGCTCGTGCCGACGGCGACGGTGAGGGCATCATGGCGGCCCTCGACGCTGAGGACCGGGAAGGAGGCGAGCGTGGCCGAGCCGGCGACGGCGAAGGTGGAGAGACCGGCGCGGATGGCCGAGAGCGCGCTCGACGCGGCAATCGTGCGGTCGATCTCGCGCAACGAGGAGAGGAGCCGATCATGGGCGATGGCGTCGGCTTCCCGGACGTCGATTTGGAGATTGCGCTCGTACTCCGCAACCACCCCGGTCAGCTGACGGCGCCAGCCGCCGAATGCGTTCTCGTCACGGATCAGCTGGATGTCGCCGACGGTGAGATCGGAGAGATCCGGCACCGGCACCCGCGTGAGCCGGTCGAGGGCGAAGGAGTCGAACTGCCCGAGAAAGGCCTTATTCATCTGCTGCCGCCGGCGGCGACGACGCCCGTCCCGCAGGAGCGCGTTGACGGCGTACTTGGGCAGCGGTCCCAGCCGCCGGGTCGTGATTGGCTCGATCTGAACCGCCCAGCCGGTTTGGGCGACGAACTCGAGGTCCCTCATCTTGTTCGAGACCCTCGGAAGGAGGTGAGGATCGGAGTCGAGCTCTCCCTTCAGAGCCCCGAAGAACTCCGCCCGCAGGCCTTCGAGCCGGCGCTCGACGCGGCGAAAATCGAGCTTCGTGGCCGGCAGGAGGTCGCGCGGAACCAGAACCAGCGTCTTCGCTTCCACCAGAGGCCCGACCGTCGCCAGCAGGTTCAGCGCCTGAAGGGCCATGAAGCTCTCGGGAAGCGGGGCAAGGCCAAGCGGCGACTCTTCCAGCGGGTCGAAGATCGCCACCGAATGCGCATACAGGAGCGAGGCCCAGATCACGTCGAGGAAAGCCGCGGGTTCCCCTGGCGTCAGCGTGTCACGGGCAAGCGGTCTGGTCTCTCCCTCCGCAAGCGCGGGGACCAGGGGCTCCAGCTGGCGATTTGCCAGCTCGCGCCGGGCCTCCCGCAGCTCCGACAGGGGATGCGAGCTGCGGTTGATGAAGGATTCGATCGACTCGGGGCTGAAATCGCCCCCGAGCAGCAGGTCAGCTGCAGCTAGCGAGACCACGGAACGAGGATAGTCAGGCGTCGACCACCCGCTCGATCAGGCCGGCCGCGACCTCGGTGCCGCGCCCCGCCTGCAGTCGCCGCGAGGTGCGCCGCAGCGCCGCCGCCAGCTCCTCGTCGGCGAGCAGGCGCTCGATCGCGCCGGTCAGCTCGCCGCCCTCGTGGCGGTAGGTGTCGAGGCGGGCGCCGAAGCTGGTCTCGGCGAGGCGCTGGGCGTTGTCGTGCTGGTCCCAGAAGATCGGGAGGACGACCATCGGCTTGCCGAAGTAGAGGGACTCGGTGACGGTGTTGTTGCCGCCGTGGGTGATCACGAGGTCCACCTCGGGGAGGATTTCGGTCTGCGGGAGGAACTCCTCGCCGGCCATGTTGTCGGCGAGCTCGAACTGGTCGGCTTGGGGGCCCTTGGAGACGACGACGCGGTAGGGGGTGGCTGCCAGCTCGGCGACCAGCTTCCTCATCAGCTCGACGTCGGCCGAGCCGAGCGAGCCGAGGCTGAGGTAGAGCAGCGGCCCCTCGCCGCCGCGCAGCTGCTCGGGCACCTCCCAGGCGGGGTCGGTCGCCCGCACGCTCGCCTGCAGGTTGTGCCAGGTCTCGCCGAGCGGGTGGGCGCGCCGGTAGTCGACCTCGTCGGGATAGAGGTACAGGTTCAGCCACGGGCTCTCGTGGATGAAGTCGTCGGCCGGCAGCGGCGGCGCCCCGCGCTCCTGGCAGAACTCGCTGAAGCTCGCGTGCAGCTGCCGGTGCGCCTCGCGGTAGGCGACCCAGTACCCGTCCCAGCCGCTGCGGTCGGCCGCCGGCAGGCCCGAGAACGGCGGCGGCACCTCCGGGTCCTTCAGCTCGGTCGGGTTGCAGGAGACGATCCGCGCCCAGGGCCGGCCGCAGGCGAGCAGCGCCGGGAAGGTGACGACGTTGTCCTCGACGATCAGGTCGGGCTGCAGCTCGTCGACGATCTCCAGCAGGCGGTCGTCGACATAGCGGGCGCCGTCGACCAGCGCTTGGAAGGTGGGGGCGATGAACTCGGCCAGCTGCTCCCGGGTCGACTTGCGGAAGACCGGCGCGGTGCCGCGGATGAAGTCCTTCCAGAACTGGCCCGGCGCTTCCTCGGTCTCCGGCGGCGGCGTCAGCCGCATCAGCCGCTCCTCGAACCCCTTCTCCTCCAGGGTTCCGGCGAAGGACTCCTCGACGACGAAGACGACCCGGTGGCCGCGCCGCCGCAGCACGTCGCCGATCCCGACGCAGTTGTTGGTCGGCCCGAAGGCCCCCTCGGGGAAGAAGACGATCGTCCTGCCCTCGCTGCTCATCCGCCGCATCATCGAGAAGGCGCGCCGCGAGGGCAAGGGCCCGGGTGGAGGACGCCGCACCTCGGCGTTCGCAGTTATGGAGCTAAGCGGTACTTCTCGTACGAACGTCGGCGATCCGGGCGGACCTGCGCTCGCGCCCGTACCTTCCCTCTGTGATCGCCGCCCTCGAACTCTCCGAAAAGCTGCGCCACTTCACCCACGACTCCGTCACCGCGATGGTCGCGATCCTCGCCACCCTCGTCCTGCTCGCCTACTGGATCCTCAAGGCCTAGGGCTCAACCGCCTAGTCGCTAGAGCTTGCGCTCGATCTTCTCGGCTTTCTCACCGTGATGGTCGGCGCGCTCGCGCTCGCGCTCGGCCCGTTCGGCCGCCTCGCGCGCCGCCTGCTCGTGCTCCGCGGCTTTCGATGCATGGGCCTCCGCCTCATGGCGGTGGCCGCCGGCGCGTTCGCTCAGCCGCATCTTCTCGATTTCGCGCCGCTTCTTCGCTTTCTGCGCGGCGACCGCGACCAAAGCGAGGACGGCGATTGCAACGACGACGATCACGGCTATCACCCAGATGGACATGCCTCTTCAATATCCGCTCACGCCATTGGTAAACCACCCCTATTCGGGTAGCCGGGGGGCGTGTTCGACTGGCTCAGCAACGCGGTCGGGCAGGGACCACTCACCTACCTCGTAGTCTGCTTCGCCGCGGGGGCAGACGTGCTGTTCCCGCCGGTTCCCTCGGAGACGATGGTGATCACCGCCTCGGTCCTGGCGGCGCAGGGGGACCTGGTGATCTGGTTCATCGTCCCCCTGGTCGCCCTCGGCGCCTTCGTCGGCGACAACATCAGCTACCTGCTCGGCCGCCGGATCGGCGATCCGGTCGCTGACCGCCTGTTCAGCGGGCCGAAGAACCAGGCAAGGCTGAAGTGGGCGGAGTCGGCATTGCAGCGGCGCGGGATGATCCTGATCGCGATCGGCCGCTTCATTCCCGGCGGTCGCACCGCCACCACCTTCGCCGCCGGCACCCTGGAGATGCCCTACCGCCGCTTTCTCTTCGCCGACGCGATCGCCGCGATCGTCTGGGCGACTTACGCCTCGATGCTCGGCTACCTCGGCGGGGAGACCTTCAGGGAAAGCATCTGGCTGCCGCTGCTCTTCTCGGGCGGGATCGCGATGCTGGTCGCGCTCGGGTTCGAGGGCTGGCGCCGACTCCAGCTCCGGCGCGGCAGGGACCTCCTCGGCGACGAGCTGCCGAAGGGGGCGGTCGAGTGATCCTGGCACCCGGGCCGACCAGCCGGTCTGCTTCAATCATCGGACCAGAGAAAGGAGGTGGTCCTAACTTGATTCACATGCTTGATGGGACTCTGGAGGTGCAGGGCCGCTAGGCGCCGCACTGGTTCGGGCGCCCGGCGGAATCCACCCCGGGCACCGGCGTTTCGTCGGGAGCCGGGTCTTGTCCCGCTCGGCAGTCGTTCCCGCGATCGTTTCCATGCACCAGGAGGAGGCCGCCTTCGGGCGGCCTCTTTTTATGCCGTCGCCCGGGCGGGGCTAGGGCGCGCTTGCCTCGAGCCCTTCGTCGGCGCCGGTGAGGAAGTGGGAGGCGATGCGCCAGCGGCGCTGCAGGACCGGTTCGACCGTGGCCGAGCTGCAGCCGGCTTCGGCGACGCATTCGCCCCAGTCGTTGGCGGCCTCGACGTAGCGGTTGAAAGCCTGCTCGGCGGGGGTGCCGACGGCGCCGAGGCAGTCGATCTCGACCCGGTCGACCGGGATCTTCCCGTAGGTGGAGCGGATGCCGCGCACCTCGGCGACGTACTGGTCGTAGGTGAGGCCGACGGCGAGGCGGCGGCGCAGCGAGTCCATCGAGGCGACGAAGCTGCCGAGCTGGACCTGGCAGGCACCGCCGGGCGAGCCCCGCGGCGCCTTCCCTCCCTGTCGCGGCTCCGGCTTCGCCGTCGTCGAGGCGTCGCCGCCGGCGATCGTGGTGCTTGCCGCCGTCCCCGAGCCGCCGCCGCAACCGGCGAGGAGGAGGGCCGCGAGCAGGGCGCAGCCGCTGAGGATCAGCCGGGCGGGGGCGGGCACGGCGGCAGTCTACGTCGTGTAGAAAGGTCCCTCGTGTGGCGAATCGGCAGCTGCGGGAGGGCGATCGGGGCCGTGCTGGTCGCGCTCCTGGCGCTGGCTGTCATGGCGGCGCCGGCCGCGGCGGCGCCGAAGGTCCTGGTCGTCGGGGACAGCCTCGAGGAACTGACCTCGCCCTACCTCAGCCGCTACCTGCCCGGCGCCGACCTCGTGGTAAACGCCAAAGGCGGCTACAACAGCTACCAGATCTTCGACCTCTTCCAGGAAAGCTACGAACCCTCCGACTCGGTGATCGTCTTCGACGCCGGCACCAACGACAACCCGGCCTATCCGCAGATCCTCGCCGGCAACCTGGCCAAGGTCGCGGCGATCGCCGGCGACCGCTGCCTGGTCGTGCCGACGATCCACGGGCTGCACCCCGGCGGGGTCAGCGACGCCGGCAAGAACCGGGCCGTCGCCGAATTCGCCGCCTCGCGGCCGGGGACGCAGGTGCCCGACTGGGCGGCCGTCGTCGCCGCCCATCCCGAGCTGATGCAGGCCGACAACCTGCACCCGATCCCCGAGGGCGCCGACTACCGGGCGCAGCTGATCGCCCAGGGCGTCGAAGGCTGCCTCGCCTACGAGCAGGCGCGGGCGAGCGCGCCGCCCGAGCCGGCGGCGGGCGAACCGCGGCCCGAAGTCGAGCCGATCGCCACGGTCGGCAAGCTGCAGGCGCGCCGGGCCGAGGCGATGGACGCGATCCGCGCCGACGTCCTCCGCCAGGCCGCGGCCTCGCTCGTTGCCGGAGCGATCCTCGGTGGCCGGTGAGCGACGGCGGCGCGAGGTGTCAACCTGTAGGCATGGAGCTGCCCCATGAGTGAGGTGGTGATGCCCCGCCTGTCGGACTCGATGGAGGAGGGGACGATCCTGGCCTGGCTGAAACAGGTCGGGGACGAGATCGCCATCGGGGACGAGTTGGTCGAAATCGAGACCGACAAGGCGAACATGGCCTACGAAGCAGACGTCGCCGGCACGCTCCAGGAGATCCTGGCCAAGGAGGGGGAGACGCTGCCGATCGGGACGCCGATCGCGGTGATCGGGGAGAACGGTGCTGCGAGTGAGGGACAGGGCCGCCGGTCCGCGGGTCCTGTCACGGCAGGGGACCCCCCACCCCTTCCGGTAGCTAAAGCTTCCTCAGGGGCGGTCCCCCCTACCGCGCCACCCGCTGGAGGAGCCGGCCAGGCCGACGTTGGGCCTCCGGCGCCCCCGGCCTCCGCTGACGGCGAGCGGATCAAAGCCTCGCCGCTGGCTCGGCGGCTCGCGAAGGAGCGGGGACTTGAGCTGTCACAGCTGAGCGGGTCCGGGCCCGGCGGGCGGATCGTCAAGTCGGACGTCGAAGGGGCGGCAGCTTCAACGGGGGTCGCCCGCTCAACCCAGCCCGGGGGGGCGGCCCCCGTTGCCCCGGCGCCGGGTCCTTCGACCGAGCCCGGTCCCGCGATCGAGACGGCCAAGGGTGAAACCCAGGTCCAGGAGCCGAACAAGCTGCAGCAGACGATCGCGCGGCGGATGGCCGAGTCGAAGGCGACCGCGCCGCACTTCTACCTGACGCTCGAGATCGACATGGGCAAGGCGGTCGAGGCGCGGGCGGCGCTGAAAGCGGCGGCCCGGGAGGGCGACGTCGTCCCCTCGTTCAACGACATGGTGGTGAAGGCGTGCGCGATCGCCCTGCGGGAGTTCCCGAAAGCCAACGGCGCCTACCGCGACGGCCGCTTCGAGCTCTACTCGCGGGTCAACGTCGGTGTCGCCGTCGCCGCCCCCGAAGCCCTGGTGGTGCCGACGATCTTCGACGCCGACCGCAAGGGGCTGCGCCAGATCGCCACCGAGGCCCGAGCCGTCGCCGCCAAGGTCCGCGACGGCTCGGTCACCCCGCCCGAACTCTCCGGCGGCACCTTCACCGTCACCAACCTCGGCATGTACGGAATCGACTCCTTCGAGGCGGTGATCAACATGGGCCAGGCGGCGATCGTCTCGATCGGGGCGATTCGCGAGGCCCCCGTGGTCCGCGGCGGCCAGATCGTCCCGGGGCAGGTGATGAAGGCGACGATTGCCTGCGACCACCGCATCCTCTACGGCGCCGAGGGCGCCGAATTCCTCGCCCGGGTCAAGGAACTGCTGGAAGAGCCCGTCGCCCTCGCCCTCTGACCCCTCTCCCAGCTCGGGTCAGTCGCCCTGCAGCTCGGGTGGGAGCGCCTGCGGGCCGTCGGGATACATGTGGCGCAGCTGCTCCTCGCTCATCTCCAGGGTGCTGGTGATCTCTTCCCGCGGCGCCCCGACCACGAGCCATAGTTGGTCGGCATCGGTGTCGTTGAACAGCTGCCGCGTCGTGCCGGAGTCGACCAGGAGCGTGTCGAGCGGATCCAGCGTCAGCACCTCCTCTTCGATCCGCACGCGGCCCGTCCCTTCGAGCAGGACGTAGAGCTCCTCCTGGGTGAAGTGCCGGTGCCTGGTCGATGCCCGCCCCGGCTCCAGCCGCCACATCCGCGCCCCCAGCTCTGAGGACTGCAGCTGCTTGCCGAGGTCGGTGTTCCAGGTCTTCATCTGGTTCGACTGGCGCCAGAAGGCCTCGCCGGTTTTGAGGGCGCGGTAACTCACAAGCGGAGTATGGGCCATCCCGCTTCCGATTCTCGACACAGCCGGGTGTGCCGAAAATCGGAAGCGCTAAGCAGCCGGGGCCATCGCCGGGTTCTCGGCGGTGGCGTCTTCCTCCTCGTAGCGCCCGAGCAGCGCCCGCTCCTCGGCGGCCCTGGGGAAGAGGAAGAAGACGACCGCGGCTCCGATCAGGACGGCGATGATTCCCGCGGCGTAGGCCCAGTCCTCGCCGTGCAGGAAGGAGGCCTTGGCAGCGGCGACGATCTGTTCGCTGTGGCCGGGATAGCGGTCGGCGAGGTTGGCGGCGCTCGAGAACGACTTCGTCAGCGCGGCTTCGACGCTCTCGGTGATCCGCGCCTGGCTTGACGATTCGGCGATCGCCCTGCTCGCTGCCGAGGCGTAGCCGGCGGTCAGCAGGGCGCCGAGGATCGACTGCATCACGGCGCCGCCGAGGTCGCGCTGCAGGTCGGCGGTCGCCGAAGCCATCCCGGCCCGGGCGACCGGCACCGACCCGGTCAGCGAGTGCGAGGCCGGGGTGCCGGCGAAGCCGACGCCGATCCCAACGAGCCCGTAGCCGAGCGCCACCTGCCAATAGGCGCTGCCTTCCTCCCACAGCAGCAGCATCACCAGGAAGCCGAGCAGGCAGAAGAAGTAGCCGAGCAGGAGCGTGAAGCGGGCGCCCCTCGCCTCGACCAGCTTGGCCGAACGGGGGGCGACGATCACCATCAGCGCCGCCGCCGGCAGGATCGCGGCGCCGGCGCCCAGGGTCGAGTAGCCGAGCACGTTCTGGAGGAACTGCTGGCCGACGAACATCGCCGCCATCAGCGAGCCGAAGACGATGATCCCGGCGCAGGCGGCGACCCAGAAGATCCGCCGCCGCGCCACCGCGAGGTCGTAGAGCGGTTCGGGCGCCCGGCGCTGGCGCAGGACGAAGGCGGCGGCGGTGGCGAGGGCGATCACGATCAAGCCGATCGCGAGTCGGAGCTTTCCCGGGGCCGGCGCCAGGCTGATCCCCATCACCAGCGTCGCCACCATCACGATCGAGAGCAGACCGCCCCGGTTGTCGACCGGGTCGGTCGTCTCGTTGACGTGGGCGGGGACGAAGCGCCAGGCCATGAACAGCGCCAGCGCCGCCAGCGGCAGGGTGACGAGGAAGACCGAGCCCCAGTCGAAGTGCTCGAGCAGGGCGCCGGAGAGCAGCGGCCCGAGCGAGGCGATCGCGCCGCCGAGCGCCGACCAGAGGGCGATCGCGCGGGTCCGCTGCGGCCCCGACCAGAGCGCCGTGATCAGCGCCAGCGTGGTCGGGAAGGCCATGCCGGCGGCGACGCCGCCGATCAGGCGGGCGGCGAAGAGGACGCCGATCGAGCCGGCGAGGCCGGCCAGCAGCGAGGCGGGAATCGAGAGCGCCATCCCCAGGATCAGCATCATCTTGCGCCCGTAGCGGTCGCCGAGCGCGCCGAGGTAGAGGACCGAGGCGGCGAGGCCGAGCGAGTAGCCGACGGCGACGAGGTTGAGCGTCGTCTGGCCGGTGTCGAAGGCCTTGCCGATGTCCGGCAGGGCGACGTTGGCGACGGCGAGGTTGAGGTTGGCGACGGCGGCGACGAGGATCAGCGCCGCGAGGACCAGTCCGGCGCGCTGGGGGGCGCCCGGCTCCACCGGCTCAGGCCTCGAGCCAGGTCCCTTTGGGACCGAGGTTCCGCAGCGGGGTGGGGCCGATCTGGCTCTCGCATCCCCAGGACTCGTGGATGTGGCCGCAGACGGCGAGGCGCGGGCGCTTGTCTTCGATCGCCCGCAGCAGGGCGGGGCTGCCGAAGTTGCCGCCGCCGCCGCTGTCGCAGTGGTCCTTCGGCGGCGAGTGCAGGACGAGGACGGCTCCCTCGGGGCAGGCGGCGAGCATCTCCGCCGCCGAGGCGTCGTCGAGGTCGAAGCTCCAGTCCCACGGCGTCACCGGGATGCCGGCGCCGAGGCCGAAGAACTCGACCCCGCCGATCGTCGTGCCCTCGCCGTGGAGGACGGTGGCGGCGCCCCAACCGCCCGCCGCCGCGCGCAGGGCGTCGGCGGTCTCGTTGTTGCCCGGGACCAGCACGGTCGGCTTCTCGATCGCGGCGAGCGCGCCGATCGTCTCCTCCAGCCCCTCGTGGACCGAGGCGAAGTCGCCGGCACCGATCACGACGTCGGCCTCGGCCGCCATCTCGACCAGCCGCGCGCCCTGGGCGAGGTCGCGGTGGAGGTCGCTGAAGGCGAGGATCCGCACCCGCCAAACCTACCGCTAGCAATCTTCACGCGGACAGAGACTCGACCGAGCTTCTCAGCGTCTTTGGATCCACTGCGGGGAACCTGTAGAGGTCGGCCTCTATGGCCTCGAAAAGCTTCAAGAGTTTTTCCGGATCCAGCTCACCGCTCGCGACCATGCTTTGGACATCTTCGAGATCCAGCTCGAGGCCGCGCTCCAGCTTCGAGAGGGCTTGCGAATAGAGGTCGAAATCGAATACCTCCAAGTTGCTCTCGCGGAAGCGAAACCGGGATCGCTCCCTCCATCCGGGAAGCTCGGGGAGGAAGTCGAGCGGAGAGGCGAGCTCGACGTTCACGGCCAGTTCCTCCTTCAGCTCCGCGATCCGGCGCAGTGGCTCGTCTGCGTCCGGCTCGAACCGCACGTCGATGTCGACCGTCGACGCACGCCAACCTTCGAGCACCGCGGTCGCCCCGCCGGTGAGGTACATCTTCGTCCCTGGCGAGACGGCCCGGCCAAGCTCGACGGCAAGACGCCGTACCCGCTCTGCGTCAGCCGGCTCGCGCATGGTCGGCAGCCCGGGCGAAGCTCACCACTCGGCCGATGATCGCGTTGTACCGCGAGTGCGCGGCGTCGCCGAGCTCGCTGTCGAGCAGCCGGTAGAGCCGGTGTGAGGCGGGCTCTTCGGAGTCGTCCTCGTCGACCAGATCGTGCACCCCGAGTCGGGCTGCCGCGGCGCTGACGGCAAGCGCGTTGACCGTTTCCCTTCCCGCCTTCAGGTCTTCGATTCCGGGGAGGACGATCTCGGCGCCGGGGAGGTTGGCGAGTTCCTGCTGCTGCACACCCTCAAGGGTAGGCGCTGGCCGGCGACTCCGCCTCCTCTTCCACCTTCCCCGCCGGCATGCCGACCAGGGCGACGACGAAGGCGATCGCCATCGCGACCGCCATCCCGTAGAAGACCGTGCGGGAGGCGAGGGCGAAGTCGTGGGGGATGTTCTCGACGACCCGGGCGACCGGGCCGTGCAGGTGGGTCGGGAATTCGCTGCCGTTGCCGCCGCCCTGGCTGATCGCGTCGGCGATCTGGTCGGCGGCCCCCTTCGGGACGCCGTGGGCGGCCGCGGTCGACTCCAGGTTGGAGCGGTTCTGCGCGATCAGGACCGAGCCGAGGACGGCGAGGCCGAGGCTGGAGCCGAAGTTGCGGACGGTCTGGGTGATCCCGGTCGCCTCGCCGTAGCGGTCCTTCGCGACCCGGTTCAAGGCGTCGGTGTTGGCGGGGCTGAGGACGAGGCCGACCCCGGCCCCGGCGATGACGATGAAGTACCACTGGTCGGAAACCGAGAGTTCGGTCAGCGACCGGCCCCAGAGGAAGAAGCCGACGGCGGCGACGGCGCAGCCGAGCACGACCGAGGGCCGCGCCCCGACCTTGTCGAGGACCTTGCCGCCCCACTGCGAGGCGGTGGCGAAGCCGGCGAAGAAGATCAGCAGGTAGAGGCCGGTTTCCGAGGCGCTTTCGCCGAGCGAGATCTGCGCGTACATGCTGGCGAAGAAGAACAGCGGGACGAACGGGATCATCAGGAAGAAGAGGACGACGTTGTCGATCGCGAAGGCGCGGTCGCGGAAGACCGAGAGTCGCAGCAGCGGGCTGGCGACGCGCATCTCGTAGCGGACGAAGGCGGCGAGGAGGGCGACGCCGGCGACGAGCGTGCCCCAGGTCGCCGGGCTGCTCCAGCTCCAGACGGTCGACTGCTGCAGGCCGAGGACGGCGAGGCCCATGCCGGCGGTGATCAGCAGGGCGCCGCGGTAGTCGAGCGGCGCCGGGTGCTTCTCGTCGGCCGGCTTCGATTTCGCGATCAGGACCAGGGCGATGATCGCGACCGGGATGTTGACCCAGAAGATCGCCCGCCAGGTCCATTCGACGAGGAAGCCGCCGGCCAGCGGGCCGACCGAGGTGAGGCCGCCGGCGATCGCGAAGAAGACCGCCATCGCCCGGCCGCGCTCGGCGACGGGGAAGGCGTTGAGGACGATCGCCAGCGCCGCCGGGAACATGATCGCCGCGCCGGCGCCCTGGATCACCCGGAAGACGATCAGCCAGGCCTCGTCCAGCGAGCCGGCCGGGGTGGCGCCGCAGAGGGCGGAGGCGACGGCGAAGACGATGACGCCGGTGACGACCATGCGCCGGTGGCCGGCGATGTCGGCGAGCCGGCCGCCGAAGGCGAACAGGGCCGAGAGCGCGAGCAGGTAGCCGTTGACGATCCACTGCACGCCGGTGGTCGAGAGCGAGAGGTCCTTCTGGATCGTCGGGATCGCGATCGCGACGATCGTCTGGTCGATGAAGGTCATCGAGACGGCGAAGATCATCGCCGCGAGGATCAGCTTGCTGTTCTGGGTGGACGAGCTGTTCATGTCCCGCCCTTTGCCGCGCAGTCGGCGAATCCTCCCCCCTCTCCGATATTCTCGCCCGCGCAATGCCTCCCGTCTTCTGGATCGGCCTCGGAATCGCCGCCTTCTTCGTTCTCGTCGGCGCCGTCTCCGGCGCCCGCGCCCGCACGGCGACGCTCGCCAGCGGCGCCGCGATCGGCGCCTACATCGGCCTGATGGCCGGTTTCCCGCTGCTCGCCATCGGCCTCGCCACGAGCTGAGCCCAAGCTCGCCTGACCGCCGCATTTCGGCATCCTCGCTCGCTCGCGTGCAGAGCACGCCACGCTCACCGCGTCCTTGATCTGCTTGGTCACGCTGACTCGTGGGTAGCGGGACCTCATGACCAATGCGACTGAAGCTCCCCTCCTCGCCCTCCACGACGGCGTCGAGATCCCCCAGCTGGGGTTCGGCGTCTTCCAGATCCCGCCCGAGGAGACGCAGGAGAAGGTCGAGGAAGCGCTGGCCGCCGGCTACCGCCATGTCGACACCGCCGCCGCCTACCGCAACGAGGCCGGGGTGGGCGCGGCGATCGCCGCCGCCGGAATTCCGCGCGAGGAGGTCTTCGTCACGACCAAGCTCTGGAACTCCGCGCAGGGCTACGACTCGACCCTGCGCGCCTTCGAGCAGAGCGTCGAGCGGCTCGGCAGCGGCCACGTCGACCTCTACCTGATCCACTGGCCGCTGCCCACGCGCGACCTCTTCCTCGACAGCTGGCGCGCCTTCGAACGGATCAACGAGGAGGGCGGCGCCCGCTCGATCGGCGTCTCCAACTTCCGCCTCGAGGACCTCGAGCGGCTCGAGCGCGAGGCCGAGCAGCTGCCGACCGTCAACCAGATCGAGCTGCACCCGCGCCTGCAGCAGCCCGAGCTGCGCGCCTGGCACGAGGAGCACGGAGTCGCGACCGAGGCCTGGAGTCCGCTGGCCCAGGGCGACCTTCTGCAGGATGGGACGATCGAGACGATCGCCGCCCACCGCGAACGCAGCCCGGCGCAGGTGATCCTCCGCTGGCACCTGCAGATCGGCAACGTCGTGATCCCGAAGTCGGTCACCCCGAGCCGGATCCGCGAGAACTTCGAGCTCTTCGACTTCGCCCTCAGCGAGGACGACATGGCGGCGCTCGCGCGGTTGGACGCCGGCGAGCGGGTCGGCCCCGACCCGAGCACCTTCAGCGCTAGCTGAGCAGCGACGGGCCGTAAAGTCAGCCTCCAGCTGCCGACGGGACGAATAGTCGAAGAGGGGGAGACAAATCGGCCCGTCGGCGGTGGGGATGCGACTGATCGGCCCGTGAAAGGATTGGCTGTGTGGCCAGTGGAAAAGCTGAGGCGCCGCGGACCGAGAAGGTGCTGCCGGGGATCTGGCGGTTGCGGCTGCCGTTGCCCTGGCCGGGGGTGCCGCATGGGAACGCCTGGGCGATTGAGGCCGACGGTGGGATCGTCATGTTCGACACCGGGATCGGCGGCAAGGGGCGGCTGCGGCAGCTCGACCTGGCGCTGGCGCAGGCTGGGTTCGGGGTCGAGGACGTCCGCCTCGTCGTCTGCACCCACTCGCACACCGATCACTACGGCCTCGGCGGCGCGATCGTCGCGGCGGCCGGCTGCGAGCTCTGGATGCACCCGCGCTGGGAGCACGTCCGCCTGCTCGCCGACGACCCGCAGGCGGCGCTCGAGCAGCGGCTCGAGGTCGCCCGGCAGAGCGGCGTCCCGCCGGCCTCGCTGGAGCGCTACCGCGAGGCCCGCAGCGGCGACACCGAGACCGGCATCGACCTGATCAAGGAGCCCGACCGCGACCTCGTCCCGGGAGTGGAGGTCGAGACCGACCTCGGCGCCTGGCGGGTGCTCGAGACGCCCGGCCACGCCCCGTCCCACGTCGTCCTCCACCAGCCCGAGCGCCGCCTGCTGATCTCCGGCGACCACCTGCTCGGCCGCACCGTCCTCTTCTTCGACCACGGCCACAGCCCCGACCCGATCGGCGAATTCCTCGCCAGCCTCGACCGCGTCGAGCCGCTCGACGTCGGCCTCGTCCTGCCCGGTCACGGGCGCACCTTCCGCGACCCCGAGGCGAAGATCGCCGAGTCGCGCCGCCAGGTCGCCGAGCTGATCGGCAAGGTGCTGGAGGCGCTCGCCGAAGGTGAGCGCACCGCCTTCGACATCGTCGCCGAGATCGTCGGCCCCGACGGGACCAAATCGCCCGCCAGCGCCTGGGTCCTGCAGATCGTCCTCTCCTGCCTCGACCACCTCGTCCTGCGCGGCGAGGTCGGGAAGGTCGAGGGGACCGACCCGCAGCGCTGGGCTCTCGCGTAGCCTTCCGGTCGATGGCGAGCTTCACCTACGAGCGTCAGGTCGCCGCCCCGCCCGAGATCGTCTTCGACGTCCTCACCGACCACCGGCGCTACACCGAGATCACGCCCCTGCGCCGGGCCGAGCTCGAGCGCGAAGGCGACCCCGCCCCGAACGGCCTCGGCGCGATCCGCGTCCTCGCCGCCCTGCCCGGGCCGCCGATGCGCGAGGAAGTGATCGGCTACGAGCGGCCGCACCGCTTCTCCTACACTGTTCTCTCCGGCCTGCCGTTCCGCGACCACATCGGCACCGTCGAGCTGAGCCCGAGCGAGGGCGGCACCAGGGTCGTCTACGCGATCCGCACCACGCCGACCCTGCCGGTCGGCGGCTTCGCCGCCATCGCCGTCCTCAAGCAGGCGGTCAAGCAGCTGCTGGGCGGGGTCGCGAAAGAGTCCGAGCGCCGCGCTGCGGATGCGCGGTAGCCGCTTTCTCGACCTCCACCTCTGGCACCGATCGAACCGGCGCCTGGCCATGGCCCTGCTTGCGCTCGGCATCGTCTTCAGCGGCGCGATCGTCGGCTACGAGCTGCTGAAGCGCCCGGCCGACGTCCACAACGCCGAAGCGATTCGCCACTTCAAGCCGCACAAGCCGCCGCCGCCGAAGGAACCGAAGACGGTCAACTGGCCCGTCTACGGATTCAACCCCAGCCGCACCAAGTACCTGCCGGTGAAGGGGATCAAGCCGCCCTTCGACAAACTCTGGCGCTTCACCGATCGGCCGCTGCTCGAGTTCCCGCCGATCTACGTCGGCGGCAAGCTCTACTTCGTCAACAACAGCGGCTACGCCTACGCGCTCGACGCCGACACCGGCAAGGTCCGGTGGAAACGGCGGATCGGCCGGCTCAACGCCTCCTCGCCGGCCTATTACAAACACCGCCTCTACATCGTCAACCTGGTCCCCGGCCACGTCGTCAAGCTGAACGCGAAAAACGGCAGGGTGATCTGGAAACGGAGCCTGCCGGGCCGCGCCGAGTCCTCGCCTGTGGTGATCGACCGCACCGTCTACTTCGGCTGTGAAAACGGCGACCTCTACGCCCTCAGCACCGGCAAGGGCGACGTCCGCTGGGCGACCCCCCTCGGCGGCGCGGTCAAGTCCGCGCCCGCCTACTACGGCGGCCGCCTCTACGTCGGCGACTACGGCGGCCACATGAACGCGGTCGACGCCAAGACCGGCAAGCTGGTCTGGCAGAGCGGCTCGCTCGGCCCCGGCTTCGGCGGCTCCGGCGAGTTCTACTCGACCCCCGCCGTCGCCTACGGCCGCGTCTACGCCGGCAACAACGACGGCCGCGTCTACAGCTACGACATCAGCGACGGCGCCCTCGCCTGGTCCTACTCGACCGGCGGCTACGCCTATTCGGGCCCCGCCGTTGCCAACACGAAGCACAGCCCCCCGACCGTCTTCATCGGCTCCTTCGACGGCAACGTCTACGCGCTCGACGCCAAGGACGGCAGCCTGCGCTGGAGCCGCTCCGCCGGCGGCCAGGTGGTCGGCTCCCTTTCCGCCGTCGGCGACATCGTCTACGTCTCGGAGTTCACGAACAAAACGACGAGCGGCTTCATGATGAGGAGCGGCAGGCGCGTCTTCCGCTACCCGAAGGGGACCTACACCCCAGTCGTCTCCGACGGCCGGCGGATCTACCTGGTCGGGTACTCGAGCATCACCGCGCTCCAACCCCACCGGGCGGTGGTGGCGGTAGGTGCGGCGCGCCCCGTGCGTACGGGGGGAAAAGCCCGGAATGGAGGCGGGCGCGGAGGACGTTGAGGCTGGCCGAGTAGTTCTGGATCCGGTAGCTGCTGGCCTCGCCGAAGTCCTGGTAGTAGACCATCAGCCTGCAGCGGCGGTGAGCGTCCACCCAGGCGAAGAGCTTGCCGACGAAGCTCGGGTCGTCGCCGCTTTCGACGCCCCACTCGGTCAGCGCGAAGGGCTTGCCGGAGAAGCGGCGGTAGAGGCCGGTCAGCGCCTTCCATTCGGGGTAGCCGGAGTAGAAGTCGGTGCCGACCCAGTCGACCCAGCGCGAGCCGGGGTAGAAATGTTTCGGCCGGTTCTGCGGGACGGTGGGGGAGCCGGCGGGCAGCGGGCTCCAGATCACCGCCACCGGCGCCGCCGGCAGCGCCCGCACGTTCACGGTCAGCGGCGGCAGGCCGGCTTCGCGCAGGCGGCGGTCGATCACCGCCTTCCTGCCGCCGCCGTGGACGATCACGTAGATCCGGCGGAAGGCGCGCTTGTAGGCGCGGGGGCTGTGTTCGGGGCCGCGCGAGGCGCCCGAGCAGTCGTAGGCGGCGTAGGCGTTGAGGCAGCGGTTTGGCTCGCCGAGCGGGCGGATATAGGCGCGCATCCCCTTTTCGTGGAAGAGCTTGTTGAGGCGGACCAGGTAGCGGTCGCCGCGGCCGGCGGCTATCTGCGGCAGCGAGACGACCTCGTGGCCTTCCTTGTCGGTGCTGATGTGGAGCATCGGCCGCGCCCGCGCCGTCTGCCAGCGGCGGATCGAATCGGGGAAGTCGCTGCCCCAGGTGCGGAACGACTCGATCACCGCCGGGTGCTTGTCCACCGCTTCGGAGAAGTGGCCGAAGTCGGCCATGTCGCCGGTGTCGGAGACGCCGAAGTAGACCTTCTTGCCGGGCGGATTCAGCAGCGAGAAGGCGACGGCAGGTGCAGGGAGGAGCACCAGCGTGAGCGCGCTGGCGAGAGCAACCGCTAGTACGGCACGGAACTGTCGCAGGCCGGGCACCGAGATTCCATGCTGGCAAGCCGGCGACTTCGAGTTGGCTTCACCTTTGGCGCCTGCAACCTCAGTTGCGACGATTGGAGAGTTGACCTCGCAATAGGCAGGCCAACTCTCCAATCGTGTCTTGCGAGTGGTTAGGCGGCTTCGACCAAGGCCCGGCGCTCGGCGATCAGGGCGAGCACTTCGTCCGCGTACTTCTCGATGAAGCTGGGGCCGACGCCGCTGATCGCGAGCAGAGACGCCTCGTCGGTGGGGCGATCGGCGGCAATTGCGGCCAGCGTCTTGTTGTGAGCGACGGTGAAGGCGGGGTTGCCGTCGGCGGCTTGCAGGCGCCAGGTTTTCAGCGCCTCGAAGAGCGGGGCGTCGGCGGGAGAAAGCTCGGGCGCGGGAGCCGTGCCTTTCGCGGGGGCCTTCGCCCCGCGGCGGGAACCCTTGATCGCGACCGTCTCCGGGTCCGGCAGCCAGTCGAGCCGGTCGCAGACGTCGCAGCAGCGCTCCAGCGGCGCCCCGGCGGTGCGGTCGCTGAAGTGGTCGAGCAGGGTGCGGCGGCGGCAGCCGGTGCCGTAGATGAATCGCTTGATCGCGTGGTAGGCACGCCAGCCGCGCTCGCGGGCGATCGCCAGCTCGGGATCGCCGGCGCGCTGTTCGTTGAAGCGGACGAGCCGGCCGAGGTCGGCTTTCAGCGCCAGCATCGTCGCCCGCGCCGGCAGGCCGTCGCGCCCGGCGCGCCCCGCCTCCTGGTAGTAGGCCTCGACGCTGGTCGGGATCGTCACGTGCCAGACCGAGCGCACGTCGGGCTTGTCCACTCCCATGCCGAAGGCGTTGGTGGCGCAGATGACGCCGCTGCCGGTCGCCATGAACCGTTCCTGGATCGCGGTCCGGTGCGCGGGTTCGAGACCGGCGTGGTAGGCGACCGCGGCGATGCCGCCGTCGCGCAGATCCGCCGCCACCTCCTCGGTCTGGCGGCGGGTGCCGCAGTAGACGATCGCCGGCCGGTTGGCCGGGTCGCGCAGCCCCGCCTCCAGCAGCGCCTGCCGCCGCGCGGTGCAGCCCTTGCCCTCGAGCGCGACGACGTCGAAGGAGAGGTTCGGCCGGTCGAAGCCGGAGCGGACCTGCAGCGGGTCGCGCATCCCGAAGCGGGAGGCGATCTCGCGCGCGACCGGCACCGTCGCCGTCGCCGTGCAGGCCATCACCGTCGGCCGCCCCAGCCGCTCGACGACTTCCGGCAGCCGCAGGTAGTCGGGCCGGAAATCGTGTCCCCACTCCGAGACGCAGTGCGCCTCGTCGACGGCGACCAGGTCGACGGTCCGCTGCGAGAGCGCTTCGAGGAAGACGCTCGAGCCGAACCGCTCGGGGGCGCAGTAGACGATCCGCGCTTCCCCGCGCACCGCCGCGAGCGCCCCGGCGACCGCCTCGTCCGGCATCCCCGAGGCGATCATCGCCACCGGCTGCCCCTGCCGCCGCAGCTTCTCCCACTGATCCCGCATCAAGGCGATCAGCGGACTGACGACGATCGTCAACCCCTCGCTCGCCAGCCCCGGCAGCTGGTAGCAGAGGCTCTTCCCGCCGCCGGTGGGCATCACGATCAGCGAATCGCGCCCTTCGAGCGCAGCGACAACCGCCTCTCTCTGACCCGGGCGCCAGCTGCGATAGCCCAGCTCACTGAGCAGCCCGTCAGCTTTCTCTCCAGCGGTCATCGGACCGGCCACCATAGGCCCCTCTCCGGCGGGTGGCGTCGTAGGGGGGACCCCCTCCTGGTGGTTCAGGAGGGGGTGGGTTCCCTGCGGCGACAGGACCCGCCGGCCACAGACCCTGGTCCCGAGCCGTATTCCTAGCCGCGTTCCGCTTCGGCGATCGCCGCCGGCGCCTGGCTCAGCTTCTCCGCCAGCGTGTCGATCGACTGCGCCAGCTTTCGCGTATCTGCCGGCGTCAGCGCGGTGTAGGAGACGAAGCCGTTGCCGCGCCGGTAGGGCTGCAGTTCGGCGAAGACCATCTTGAAGTCGGCTTCGAGCTGACCGGACAGCTCGGGATCGCCTTCGTCGAGCAGCGGCTTCACCGCTTCGAAGGCCTCCTCGGCTCCTTCGACGTTGGCCTCGAAGTCGACCAGGTCGAGATGGGAGTAGCGCTCCTCCTCGCCGGTGATCTTCGAGGCCGAGACCTCACCGAGCAGCTCGTTGGCGCCGTTGGCGATCTGCACCGCCCGCAGTTCGACCGCCTTCACCTTGGCGTCCAAGTCTTCGACGTCCTTCTGCAGCTGCCTGGCGACCGGAGTCATACCGGCGGTCGTGCCTTCTTCCCAGAGCGCTTTCTCGATCCGGTGGAAGCCGCCGAATTCGCTTGCCGGGACGTCGTTTTCGCGCGCGTCGATGCGCGGGTCGAGGTCGCCGAAGGACTCGGCCACCGGCTCGATCCGCTCGTAGGGGATGCGGGCGGGCGCGTAGAGCGATTTCGCCCCGGCGACGTCGCCGGCGATCACGGCGGCGACGAACGGCTTCGTCTTCGCAACCAGCTCGTCGGTGTTTTCCTCCAGGTAGGTGCGGTAGCGGGCCACGGCGGCGTCGGCCTTGGGGCTTGCCTTGGCCGCGGCCTTGCCGGTCACGTTGAGCGTCCCCTTTTCCACGTCTCCGCCCGGGCAGTAGATCGTGTACCTGCCGGCGTCGAGGGTGAGCGAGAAGCTGCCGCTCAGACCCTCCGAGAGGTTCTCCTTCTCGCCGAGGATCCTTTCGCCTTCCAGCACCTCGAGCTCGGTGACCCTGGCGCTGCCGGTGTTCTCGACCTCGAAGATGACCGGGCCGGCGGGGGCGCTTGCCTCGTGCGGCAGGCAGCCTTCGTCGGTCAGCTCGAAGCTGAGCTTCTTGGCCCCGGCGGGTGCGTCTTCGCTCGAGCCGCAGGCGGCGGCGAACAGCACGAGCAGGGCGGCTGCCCCTGCGCAGGCAGCGGCTCGGAGGTGGTCTCGGTTCATCGGTTGGCGGCGCTCCTTCTTCGGGTCGGGACGAGAGTTAGGGCACCCTAACAAAGTCCGAGCGATTCAGTCGGAAAGGCGGGTGGTTGAGTTTTGGCCCCATATACAGCCCCAAAGCTCAACCACACCCGTGGGGGCGGGGGGTTCACGTGAGGAGCCCTTCGCCGACGTAGCCGCCGGGCTTGGCGCCGGGCGGCACCGCGAAGAGGGCGCTGCCGACGTGGCTGATGTACTCGTTCAGCGCGTCGACCTGGCCGAGGCGGCGCTGGATCGCGACGAACTGCTTCTCGGGATCGCGCTGGAAGCAGATGAAGAAGAGGCCGGCTTCGAGCTCGCCGAGGCTCTCGTCGACGCCGTCGGTGAAGGAGTAGCCGCGGCGGAGGATGCGGATGCCGTCGTTTTCGGTTGCCGAGGCGAGGCGCACGTGGGCGTCGACGGGGATCAGCGGGTGCCCGTTGCGCCGCTCGCTCAGCGGCAGCGGTTCGAACTCGTCCTGGCCGCCGAGCGGAGCGCCGCTGTACTTCTGGCGGCCGATCGTCCGCTCCTGGTCCTGCAGCGAGGACCGGTCCCAGACCTCGAGCAACATCCGGATCCGGCGCGTGACCATGTAGCTGCCACCGCGCATCCACCCCGGGCCTTCGCCGCCGACCCAGACGTAGCGGTCCATCGCTTCGGTGTCCTCGGCCTTGATGTTGGCGGTGCCGTCCTTCATGCCCATCAGGTTGCGCGGCGTGTCCTGGCTGCGGCTGGTGGTCGAGGTGCGGCCGAAGCCGAGCTGGGACCAGCGCATCGCCACCGTGCCGCGGCCGATCCGGGCCAGGTTGCGAATCGCGTGAAAGGCCACCTGCGGGTCGTCCGAGCAGGCCTGGACGCAGATGTCGCCGTCGCTTTCGGCCGGGTCGAGCTCGTCGCTCGGCAGCGGCGGCAGCGGCTTCAGCGCCGCCGGTCGCCTGCCTGCCAGCCCCAGCCCCGGTTTCTCGAACAGGCTCGGTCCGAAGCCGAAGGTGACGGTGAGGCTGGAGGGGAGGAGGCCGACCGTCTCGCCGGTGTCGTCCGGCGGCGCCAGCGGCACGTCGTTGACGTTGCCGACCATGCCGCCGGCGGTCATTTCAGCCGCTGCCACCGTCCACTGCCGCAGCAGCTCGCGCAGCTCCGCCGGGTCTTCGCCGACCAGGTCGAAGGCGGCGAAGTGGAGGCGGTCCTGGGCGGGGGTGTCGATCCCGGCCTGGTGCTCGGCGTAGAAGGGGACCTGGCCGGTGCCCTCCGTGCTCGCCTCGGCGCTCTCGTGGCCGAGCAGGTAGCCGCCGGCGCCGACGATCCCCAGCCCGGCGGCGCCGAGGCCGGCGTTGCCGAGGAAGCGGCGGCGGGTGATCGGGGCCATCGTGGCGGAGGGCGGGAGCGGAGCCGCTCAGGCGGGGTTCTCGGCGGCGCCGAGGCGATCGCGCGAGCGGATCCGGTCGCGCAGCCGGGCCGGGCGCATCCCCTGCGGCCAGAGCACGTAGAGCGCCATCGGGATCGCGAAGCCGAGGTAGGCGATCGCTTCGATCACCGTCGGCGCGGGCTGCAGGCCGAGCATTCCGGTCAGCAGCGAGCCCGAGACGGTGCCCGGCTTGACCAGCCAGCCCAGGTCGATCGCCTGCCCCTGGAGTCCGTTGATCCAGCCGGCCTCGTGGGCCGTGTGGGCGGCCGAGGCGAGCAGGCCGGCGGCGACGAAGACGAGGACGATCCCGGTGATGCGGAAGAAGCGGGTGAGGTTGATGCGGACGCCGCCGCGGTAGAGCCCGAGGCCGATGACGATCGCCGCGACGAGGCCGAGGATCGCCCCGGCGCCGGCGGCGGTGGTGTCGGTCGAGTCCTGGAAGGCGGCGAGGAGGAAGACCGAGGTCTCGAAGCCCTCGCGCAGGACCGCGAGGAAGGCCATCGCGACCAGCGCCATGGTCGAGCCGGTGGCCAGGGCCGAGGCGGCCTCGCCTTCGAGCTGGGCCTTGATGCCGCGGGCGTTGCGGCGCATCCAGATGATCATGTAGCTGACCGCGCTGACCGCGATCAGCCCGACGACCGTCTCCAGGCCCTCCTGCTGGCGCTGCGGCAGCTGCTGCCCGACGACTTCCAGCAGGGCGGCGACGCCGACGCAGAGCACCAGCGCGATCCCGATCCCCATCCACATCTGCCGCATCGCATCGCGGCGGCCCTCCTTGACGAGGAAGGCGGCGATGATGCCGATGATCAGCGAGGCCTCGACGCCCTCGCGCAGCGTGATGACGAAAGTCGGGATCATCCGGGGTGGTTCTCCTTGTCGATCTCGAGAGCGATTAGGCCGCCCTAATTAGGAGCCCCGAAAACCTAGCACGCCGCTAGGGAATCGCGCTGGTCAGCTCGCTGACGGCAGCCACGGCTGTGACCATTGTCCGGTTCCTCGGACCACCTCGCCGGCCTGCTTCGGCCCCCAGGTTCCCTGCTCGTACGGATGAACCTGCCCCGGTTCGTCGAGCAGCGGCTGCACCACCCGCCAGGTCTCTTCGATCGCGCTCTGGCGGGTGAAGAGATGGTGGTTGCCGGCGATCGCGTCGCCGAGCAGGCGCTCGTAGGGCTCGGGGTCCTCACCCGGCACTTTCTCGAAGAGGACCTCGAGGTCGGCCGCCTGGAAGGCCTCTTCGCCGGCCTTCTTCGCGTAGAGCCGCGTGCGGGCGCCCGGCTTCGGCTCGATCCGGATCGTCAGCTGGTTCGGTTCCGGCGTCTTGCCGTGGCCGATCCCGAGCCGCGGCGGCCGCTTGAAGAAGAGCGTCACCTCGCTCACCTTGACCGGCAGGCACTTGCCGGCGCGGACGAAGAAGGGGACGCCGGCCCAGCGCCAGTTGTCAACCGCGAGCTCGACCGCGGCGAAGGTCTCGGTCTGTGAGCCCGGCGCCACGTCCTCCACGTCGAGGAACCCCTCGTACTGGCCGCGCACGTAGCGCTTCGGGTCGGCCGCGACCATCGCCTTGAAGAACTCGAGCTTCTTGTCGCGGACGCTGTCGGGGTCGTTGCCGCTCGGCGGCTCCATGCCGACGATCCCCAGCACCTGCAGGGCGTGGTTCTGGATCACGTCGCGCATCGCCCCGACCGCGTCGTAGAAGCGGCCGCGGTCGGCGACGCCGAAGTCCTCGGCGATCGTCATCTGCACGTGGCTGACGTGCTCGCGGTTCCAGACCGGCTCCAGCAGCGTGTTGGCGAAGCGCAGGTAGGTGATGTCCATCACCGGCTCCTTGCCGAGGTAGTGGTCGATGCGGAGGATCTGCTCCTCCCCCAGGACCTCGGCGAGCTCGGCGTTCAGAGCGCGGGCCGAATCGAGGTCGTGCCCGAACGGCTTCTCGATCACCACGTGGGCGTTCCCGGTCAGGCCGGCCTCGCCGAGCCCGTGGACGACGGTGGCGAACAGCGCCGGCGGGATCTCGAGGTAGAAGACGGGCCGCTCCGCGTCGCCGAGCGCCTTGCCCACCCGCTTGAAGGTGGCAGGATCTTCGTAGTCGCCCTGGATGTAGGAGAGGCGAGCGGCGAGACGGGCGAAGACGTCCTCGTCGGGGCTGCCGACGGTGTCGCCGATCGCTTCGCGCGCGTGCTCGCGGAGCTTCTCGTCGTCCCAGTTGTCGATCGCGACGCCGACGATCGGGACGTCGAGCTTGCCGGCCGCCTCCAGCCGGTAGAGCGCCCGGAAGGTCATTTTCTTCGCCAGGTCGCCGCTGATCCCGAAGATCGCCAGCACGTCGGCGGAGTCGTTTGCCATCGCGGGGCAGGCTATCGTCCACCCACCCCAAACACCGGAGGACTTCATGGAACTTGGAATCGTCGGCCTCGGACGGATGGGGGCCAACATGGCCCGGCGGCTGATGCGCGACGGCCACGAGATCGTCGCCTACGACGTCAACCCCGAGGCGGTCTCGAAGCTGGCGGCCGAGGGGGCCGAGGGGGTCTCCTCGCTGGCGGAGATGGCGGCGAAGCTGAGCGCGCCGCGCTCGGTCTGGATCATGGTCCCGGCGGGGGAGATCACCGAGCAGACCGTCGACGCGGTCGCCGCGGTGCTGGAGTCCGGCGACGCGATCATCGACGGCGGCAACTCCTACTACCGCGACGACATCCGCCGCGCCGAAAAGGTCGGCGAGCGGGGGATCGACTACGTCGACTGCGGCACCAGCGGCGGCGTCTTCGGGCTCGAGCGGGGCTACTGCCTGATGATCGGCGGCCCCGACCGGGCGGTCGGGCGGCTCGACCCGATCTTCGCCAGCCTGGCGCCGGGGGTCGGGGCGGCGGAGCGGACGCCGGGGCGCGACGGCGACCCATCGCCCTCCGAGCAGGGCTACCTGCACTGCGGGCCGAACGGGGCCGGCCACTTCGTGAAGATGGTCCACAACGGGATCGAGTACGGGGTGATGGCCGCCTACGCCGAGGGGCTCAACATCCTCCAGAACGCCAACGCCGGCAAGGTCAAGCGCGAGGCCGACGCCGAGACGGCGCCGCTCGACCACCCCGAGTACTACCAGTACGACCTCGACCTGCCCGAGGTCGCCGAGGTCTGGCGGCGCGGCAGCGTGATCGGCTCCTGGCTGCTCGACCTGACCGCGGCGGCGCTGCAGGAATCGCCGGACCTGGCGGGCTTCACCGGCCGCGTCTCCGACTCCGGCGAGGGCCGCTGGACGGCGATCGCGGCGATCGACGAGGGGGTGCCGACGCCGGTGCTGACGATGGCGCTGCACGAGCGCTTCTACTCGCGCGGGCTCGGCGACTTCGGCGACAAGGTGCTCTCGGCGATGCGCAAGCAGTTCGGCGGCCACGACGAGAAGAAGGACTGACGTGGCGGTCGAGCTCGAGGTGGCCGGCGACGAGCGGGCCGCCTCGCGGCGGGCGGCGGAGCTGATCGCCGCCGGCGGGGGGGAGGCCGCGGCCGAGCGCGGCCGCTTTGCCTTCGCGATGAGCGGCGGCCGCTCGCCCTGGGCGATGCTGGCGATCCTCGGCGACCTCGAGGCGATGCCCTGGGAGGCGACGGAGCTGTTCCAGGTCGACGAGCGCCTCGCCGCCCCCGGCGACGAGGCGCGCAACCTCACCCACATGGTGCTCGGCCTCTCGATGGGCCACCAGGCGGCCCTGCGGCCGATGCCGGTCACCCAGCGCGACCTCGACGCGGCGGCGCGCGAATACGAAGCTTCGCTGCCCGACCGCTTCGACCTGGTCCACCTCGGCCTCGGCCCCGACGGCCACACGGCTTCGCTGGTCCCCGGGGATCCCGTCCTAGAGGTCACCGACCGCCGCGTCGCGATGACCGCGACCGCCTACCAGGACCACCGCCGCATGACCCTCACCTATCCCGCCCTGAACGAGGCCCGCCGGATCGTCTGGCTCGTCACCGGCCCCGACAAGGTCGAGGCGCTGCAGAAGCTCCTTGCCGGCGACGAGTCGATCCCGGCAGGGCGGGTCCGCAACGACAACGTCATCATCGTTGCGGACGAGTCAGCCGCTGGATAATCGTTCGCGGATTCGCTAACATTTGCTCCATGAGCGGACCGTCTTCCTCGGCGTCTTCCCTGGTCCAGATGGCTTTGGAGCAGAGCGGTCTCAGCCAGGCGGAGCTGGCCCGGCGGGCCGGAATCTCCCGATCCGTCCTCAACGCCTATCTGAGAGGACACCGGGAGCCAGGGGCCGATGCTCTGCTGCGGATCGTCTCGGCCGCTGGTGGAAGGCTCGAGTTCGAGGAGCGCAAACCGCCCGTCGACCCCGTCCGGGCCGGCAGGATCCTCACGCAGGTGCTCGGGCTCGCCGAGGCGCTCCCCTACCGGCCGCGCGCAGAGATGCGATACCCGCGCCTGGCCGATCGCCTCGCCCACGCCGGTCGGCGATGAATCCCGAGCTGGTCGAAAAGCTCCTCGCCATCCACCGGGCGCTCAAGGCCCATTCTCTGCCTCATGCCTTCGGCGGCGCCATCGCCCTCGCCTACTGCGTCGAGGAGCCGCGGGGGACCCGCGACCTCGACCTCAACATCTTCGTCGACGCCGGCGATGCCGGGCGGGCGCTCGGGGCACTGCCGGACGGGGTCCGAGTCTCCAAGGCCGATGTCAAGACCGTGGAGCGCGATGGGCAGACCCGGCTGTTCTGGGACGGCGTCCCGGTGGACGTCTTCCTCAACAACCTGCCGCTGCACGCGGAAGTCGCCAACGGAGTCCTCTGGGTGCCGCTGGGGGGCGAGCAGATCCCGGTCCTGGACTGCGCCTCGCTCGTCGTCTTCAAGGCTCTCTTCAGCCGGGCCAGGGATTGGGGCGACATCGAGGAGGTCGCGGAAACGACCCCGAGCGACGTCGAGGCGGCGGCGGGTACCGTCGCCTCCCTCGTCGGAGAGGACGACCCCTCCTACCGGCGCCTGATGGCGATCGCCGCGGCCGCCGCTGGGTGAAAACGCACTTCTTCCCGCTATGCGGAGGGAAGTGCGTTTTCACCGTGAGAGCCCGAGCGGACGTTCATTTACACCGCCGGGTCGAGCGAGACGGCGTGGTTGCCGACGATGCGGCCGTCGGGGTCCCACTTGCGCTTGACCTCGGCGAGCCGCGAGCAGACGTCGGGCGGGAGGATTTCGTCGGAGTCGCAGGGCCGCTCGGCGAAGTTGAAGTAGCCGCCGTCGCCCGCCCAGGGCTCCATCGCCTGGTCGATGCGGTCGAGGTGGCCCTCGATCGCCTGCCCCAGCTCCGGCGTCATCGGCATCCCGATCCCGAACATGACCCAGCCGGCGTCGAGGTGGGAGAGGGCGCCGCCGTCGGGGTCGGGCCGGCCGAGGGCGCCGCCCATCTGGCGGATCTCGGTCAGCAGCAGCGGCGAGCCGGACTCGGGACCGGCGAGCTCGACGAAGGCGTCGATCGCCTCGTCGGGGAGCTCCCGCAGCACCCGGTGATGGCCGAGGCCGGGGACGGGGTGCTCCGGGTCCATGTGGATCCGGCACAGTCCGGCGGCGGGAATCTGGTCGAAGGTGTCCATGATCGGCTCGCCCAGCTCGCGCAGCGGCGCGATCGCCGCTTCGCCGGCCTCCTTGTCGCCGATGCAGGCGGCGTCGATCGTCAGCAGCGGCGTCCCGCGCAGCGGCTCGGGCACGTCGGGCAGCGGCGGCGGGGTGATGAAGCGGACGACGGAGGTGACGTCGTCGGAGACGGTCGCCGCCCAGTCGCGGTAGCGGCGGACCGCCTCGGCGCCGAGCTGCGCCGGGAAGAGCAGGGCTCCGGCGTAGACGGTGTCGACCGGAACCAGGTTGAGGTGAAGCGCGGCGACGATCCCGTAGTCGCCGCCGCCGCCCCGCAGCGCCCAGAAGAGGTCCGGCTCGTTCCCGCCCTCGACGGTCCGCAGCTCGCCGTCGGCGGTGACCAGCTCGATCGCCTGCACGCGGTTGCAGGCGAAGCCGTAGCGGCGGCCGAGCCAGCTCAGCCCGCCCCCGAGGTGAAAGCCGGCGACGCCCACGTCCGGTGAGGAGCCGGGCATGCCACTGAGGCCATGAGCGCCGGCGGCTTCGCTCAGCTCGACCACCAGCGCCCCCGCTTCGACCCGCGCGGTCTGGCTCTCCGGGTCGACGTCGACCCCGCGCATCCGCTCGGTCTTGATCAGGATCGTGCCCTCCAGCGAGCGCAGGGCGACGGCGCCGTGGCCGGTTCCCTGCCCCGCCACCCGCAGACCGTTATCGGCGGCGAAGCGGACGGTGGCGGCGACGTCCTCGGCGCTCTCGACGAAGGCGACGGCCTCCGGGGTCTGGTCGGCGGCCATGTTCCAGGCCAGCCGCGCCTCGTCCCAGTCGGCGTCGGCAGGGGTGGCAACTCGGCCGGCGATCGCCAGCCCGCTGAAGTCGGTCATGCGAAACTCTCCCTCTTGGCGTCAGGTGAAACTGGTGCGGTCGACGGCGTCTCCCCGGCCGACGAAAAGCTCACTCACCATACCCGGCGGGAAGAGGCCGTGTGCCGCTACGCCGGGGTCGGCCTCCAGCCGCGCCGCCAGGGCCATCGGGTCGTCCAAGCCGCCGCCGCGGTAGTCGGCGATGACGCCGCTGTCGGGACTCGGCGGTGCCTCGCGCAGCCGCACGTCCGATCCGAGCCGCGCCAGGGTCGAGGCGGCGCCGAAGCCGAACAGCTCCAGCGGCACCGGCCCGCGCAGGGTCGCGACCGGCTTGCTCGAGTCGGCGATGACGACGAAGCGCTCGGCTGCGGCGGCGACGATCTTCTCGCGCAGGTGGGCGCCGCCGCCGCCCTTGATCAGCCAGCCGTCCGGCGCCACCTCGTCGGTGCCGTCGATCGCGATGTCGAGGCGCTGCAGGGAGTCGAACTCCTCGACCGGGATCCCCAGCTCGCGCGCCTGCTCGGCGGTCGCCACCGAAGTCGCGACGCAGCGGATCCCGGTGAGGCCGCGGCGGGCGAGCGCCGGCAGCAGGTGGGCGACGGTCGAGCCGGTGCCGAGGCCGACCTTCATGCCGCTCTCGACCAGCTCGGCAGCGGCCTCCGCGGCCAGCCGCTTCTCCTCGTCGAGTGCCTCCACAGTCTCGTCGGGCGCGGTCACGACCGGCACGCTACATTGCCCCGATGACCCTCAGCACCGCCGCAACCGAGACCCAGGACTACAAGGTCGCCGACATCGGCCTCGCCGAGTTTGGGCGCAAAGAGATCTCCCTCGCCGAGGTCGAGATGCCCGGCCTGATGCAGACGCGCGAGGAGTACGGCGCCGCGCAGCCGCTGAAGGGGGCGCGGATCACCGGCTCGCTCCACATGACGATCCAGACCGCGGTCCTGATCGAGACCCTGGTCGCCCTCGGGGCCGAGGTGCGCTGGGCCAGCTGCAACATCTTCTCTACGCAGGACCACGCCGCCGCGGCGATCGCCGCCGCCGGCGTCCCCGTCTACGCCTGGAAAGGCGAGACGCTGGAGGAGTACTGGTGGTGCACCGAGCAGGCGCTCAACTGGCCCGGCGGCGAGGGCCCGAACATGATCCTCGACGACGGCGGCGACGCGACGCTGCTCGTCCACAAGGGGGCCGAGTTCGAGCAGGCCGGCGCGGTGCCGGATCCGGCTTCGGCCGACTCGGAGGAGTTCCGGATCGTCCTGCAGACGCTGCAGCGCTCGCTCGCCGAGGACGCGCAGCGCTGGACGCGGATCGCGGCGAACGTCAAGGGCGTCACCGAGGAGACGACGACCGGGGTCCACCGGCTCTACCAGCTGGCCGAGACCGGCGATCTGCTGTTCCCTGCGATCAACGTCAACGACTCGGTCACCAAGTCGAAGTTCGACAATCTCTACGGCTGCCGCCACTCGCTGATCGACGGGATCAACCGCGGCACCGACGTGATGATCGGCGGCAAGGTCGCGGTCGTCTGCGGCTACGGCGACGTCGGCAAGGGCTGCGCCGACAGCCTCCGCGGCCAGGGCGCCCGGGTGATCGTCACCGAGATCGACCCGATCTGCGCCCTGCAGGCGGCGATGGAGGGCTACGAGGTGCGCAAGCTCGACGAAATCGTCGAGAGCGCCGACATCTTCGTCACCGCCACCGGCAACAAGGACATCATCACCCTCGAGCACATGCGGCGGATGAAGCACAACGCGATCGTCGGCAACATCGGCCACTTCGACAACGAGATCGAGATGGCGGCGCTGGAAGAGTCAGGCGCCGAGCGGATCAACATCAAGCCGCAGGTCGACGAGTGGAAGTTCCCGGGCGGCAAAGCGATCATCGTCCTCTCCGAAGGGCGGCTGCTGAACCTCGGCAACGCCACCGGCCACCCGAGCTTCGTGATGTCGAACTCGTTCACCAACCAGGTGATCGCCCAGATCGACCTCTTCGGCCACCGCGATGACAAATACGGCGGCGAGCCGCAGGTCTACGTCCTGCCCAAGCACCTGGACGAGAAGGTCGCCCGCCTCCACCTCGCCGCGCTGGGGGTAGAGTTGACCGAGCTGACCCCCGAGCAGTCCGCCTACCTGGGCGTCCCCGTCAACGGCCCCTACAAGCCCGACCACTACCGCTACTAACCTCGGCCCAATCAACACCCCCTTGGCCGACGGGACGATTAGTCCGTTGGCATTGGACAATTAGGCCCGTCGGCAGCTAAGAAGCGACAAATCGGCCCTTGGACCTATCCTCGCGGCGATGGAACCTCGGCTGTGGATCTCGTCCAGCGGTGAGGCGCCCCATTCGGTCGCGCTCGATGGGGAGCGGACGGTGATCGGGCGCTCGCCGGAGGCCGACGTGGTGCTCGCGGACGAGGCGGTCTCCTGGAACCACCTGGAGATCGAGCGCAGGGGGGAGGTGCTGATGGCTGCCGACCTCGATAGCCGCAACGGCACCGCGCTGAACGGCGAGCCGCTGGACCGGCCGCGGCGCCTGCGCGACGGCGACACCCTGATCGTCGGCGGTCACCGGCTCGAAGTGAAGACCGGCGCGGCGGCGCCGGTGGGCGCAACCGTCGCAGCCGGCGAGCCCTCCGTCGCGCTGAGCGAGGAGGAGCGGGCGACCGCTGCCGCGTTAGTCGCCCCGTATCGCAGTGAGGGCGCCTTCGCCGGGCGCCCCGCCACCCGGGCCGAGATCGCCGCCGAGCTCCACGTCAGCGAGCGCACCGCCCAGCGCCGCCTCGACGCTCTCGCCGCCAAGCTCGAAATACCCGGCGGCGCCGGCCGCGACCGCCCCCGCCAGATCGCCGCCCGTGTGATCGAGCTGGGCCTCGACCGCCCTCGCTGACGGGCCGAAAAGACGCACCCCGCCCGCCGACGGGCCGATCGGTCCCACTGGATGGGACCGATCGGCCCGTCGGCGGCGTGAGGGGGACCGATCGGCCCGTCGGCGAGGGCACTGGCGCAGACCGGGCCGTTCGTGGCCCGGTCGGTGGCGCCGGTGTCATTGGCCGGAACGGCTCCGGGGCCGAGCATCGGTGCACGCAATCACCGATCGCTCGAAAGGAGCATCCGATGTTCACGATGATGTTCAAGACGAAGCTCAAGAACACGATCTTCGGCGTCTTCCTCGCCCTCCTCGCGCTGGTCGTTCCCGCGAGCGCCTCGGCCGCCGGCGGGGCGATCGTCTTCTCCAAGGTCAGCGAAGACCACCGCGTCTACAAAGAAGGCGAAACCGTGCTGCCGCCGAAAGCGCCGGAAGGCGGGCTCTTCGCGGTCAAGGACCGCCACCTCAACCAGCTGACCGAAAATCCCGCCGACAGCGAACCCTCGTTCTCGGCCGACGGGCACCTGATCGCGTTTGCCCGCGAAGGGGACGTCTTCGTGATGCGGGCCGACGGCTCCGGCCAGAAGCAGCTGACGACGGGGTCGGCTATCGACTCGCGACCGCTCGTCGCCCCGAACGGCCGCATCGTCGTCTTCGAGCGGCGTGAAGCCCCCGCCGCCGCCCGCGACCTCTTCACGGTCAGCGTCAACGGCGGCAGCCCGCACGCGCTCAGCGCCTCGCCGGCCGACGAGCACGAAGCCTCGTTCTCCCCCGACGGTCGGACGATCGCCTTCGTTCGCACCTACGAAACCGGTCCCGGCGGGGGCAACGACGACATCTACACGATCCGTCCCAGCGGGGCCAAGCTGCGGCGCCTCACCCGCACCGCCCGCCTCGACGAGTACGCGCCGAACGTCCTCAGCAAGACCATCGTCTACAGCCGCGGCGAGAACGGCGAAGGCCCGAGCGCCTACGCCGACGTCTACCGGATGGACCTGACCGGCAGGCACGTGAAGAAGGTCATCGCCGGCGCCGGCTCTGCCTACGTCGAGGACGTGACCGGCAACGGCCGCACGATCCTCTTCCGCCGCGACCAGGGCCTGTGGGTGAAGCGGATCGGCGGCAAGGGCCGCAAGCTCTCCGACCTGCCGGACAACGCGAAGGTCAACAGCGTCTTCTCCTCCGACGGGAGGCAGGTGGCCACCTTCACCGAAACCCCCGAAGGCGAGCAGTCGCTCTCCGTCATCAACGTCGCCAACGGCCGCCGCAGCTACGCCGAAGTCGTCGGCTACTCCAGCGGCGAAGTCACCACCACGATCGGCCCGATCGTCACCTGGCAGCCGGTCCCGCACCGATAAGCAGCCGCGCCTCCGTCAGTTGTTCCTTACCCCGCTATAGCAAGCAAAAGGAACAACTGACGGAGGCCCCCCTCCCCCGTGGGCGCCGGTATAACCCGGCTCATGGGGGATTTCTCCATCGGCTCCGAGATCGCGGGATACCGGATCGAAGAGCTGATCGCGCGCGGCGGCATGGGCGTCGTCTACCGCGCCACCCACCTCGGGCTCGAGCGGCCGGTGGCGCTGAAGGTGATCGCCCGCGAGCTCGCCGATCGCGCCGGGTTCCGCGAGCGCTTCCTGCGCGAGTCCCGCCTCGCCGCCCGCCTCGACCACCCCGCGGTGGTGCCGGTCTACGACTCGCGCGAGGTCGACGGCGAGCTGCTCGTCGCCATGCGCCTGGTCCAGGGCGGCGACCTGCGGGGGCTGATCGAGCGCGAAGGGCCGCTGCCGCCCGCCCGCGCCCTCGACCTGCTCGGCCAGGTCGCCGCCGCGCTCGACGCCGCCCATGCCGCCGGCATCGTCCACCGCGACGTCAAGCCCCACAACATCCTCGTCGAAGGCGACCGCGCCTACCTCTCCGATTTCGGCCTCGCCAAGGCCTTCGACGAGAGCGGCGCCGCCTCCGGCGCCTCGGTCGTCGGCACCGCCCACTACATGTCGCCGGAGCAGTGGCGCGGCGAGGCGATCGGGCCGGCCGCCGACGTCTACTCGCTCGGCTGCGTCCTCTACGAGGCGATCACCGGCGTCGCGCCTTTCGCGCGCAGCGAAAGCGACCCCGAGCCGACGATGCCGCAGGGGGTGGAGGCGGCGATTCGCCGCGCCGTCGCCAGGGACCCCGCCGAGCGCTACCGCAGCGCCGGCGAGCTGATCGCCGCCGCCCGCGCCGCCGCGGGCTCCGACGTCCGCCCGACCGCCGTCCTCTCCCGCGACCGCAGCGAGCGCACCACGGCGCCGAACCGCCCGCGGTCGTTCTTCGGCCGGATGGGAGGGCGCGCGACCGCCTGGCTGCTGGGCGGCGTCGCGATCATCACGGTCGCGATCGCCGCCGCCGTTCTCCTCCTGCTGGGCAGCAGCGGACCGAGCGTCTCCAGCCCGATCGCGATCGGCAAGCCGCCGCTGCGCCTCGCCGCCGGCGCCGAGGCGGTCTGGGTGACCAGCGAACGCGACGGCACCCTCACCCGCCTCGATCCCGAAAGCGGCGAGGTGGTCGGCAGGCCGATCGCGCTCGAACCCGGGATCGCCGGCGTCGCCGTCGGCTCCAAGTGGGTCTGGGTCACCGATCCCGCCCGCGGCGAGCTGCTGCGCGTCGACCCCGCGACGCGCCACGTCCGCCGCATCCACCTCGGCGGCAGGCCCGGCGCGATCGCCCTCGGCGGCGGCAGGGTCTGGGTCGCCGACGAGGACGGCAGGGGGATCAGCGCCGTCAACCCCGAAGGCGGACGCCTCCACCGCACCGGCCTGCCGCCGCACGCGGCGCCACTGCGCCTGGCGAGCGGCGCCGGCGGCCTCTGGGCCAGCAGCGCCACCACCGGCGCCGTCCGCCGCATCGACCTCGGCACCCTCGCCGCCGACGAGCCGATCCCGGCCGGCCGCCGCCCCGCCGGGCTGACCGTCGCCGGCGGGCTCGTCTGGGTCGCCGACAACCGCGGCGGCGCCGTCTCGGTCATCGACCCCGCGATTCACCAGGTCCGCGAGCTGGTCGAAGTCGGCGGCAGGCCGGGCGGGATCGACGCCGGCAACAGCACCGTATGGGTCAGCGACACCGCGGCGGGAACGGTCCACAGAATCGCCATTTCCAGCCGGAAAGTGGAAGGCGACCCGATCCACGTCGGCCCCGAACCGGGTGCGGTCGCGGTCGGCGGCGAAGCGGTTTGGGTCGCAAATAACGGCGACGGGACCGTCACCCGGATCGAGCCCTGAGCGCCGGCCGCTTCGCGGCGCTGGCAAACATCTAGGATCGGGCCAATGACTCAGGACATCGATCAGCTCGCAATCAACACGATCCGCACCCTCTCGATGGACGCCGTCCAGAAGGCGAACTCGGGCCACCCGGGGACGCCGATGTCGCTGGCGCCGGTCGCCTACGAGCTCTGGCAGAACCATCTGCGCTATGACCCGGCCAACCCGATCTGGCCCAACCGCGACCGCTTCGTGCTCTCAGCCGGGCATGCCTCGATGCTGCTGTACTCGATGCTCTTCCTCGCCGGCGTGCGCAAAGTCGACGCCGACTACAACGTCCTCGACGAGCCCGCCTGCTCGCTGGAGGAGATCGAGAACTTCCGTCAGCTGCACTCGCGCACGCCGGGCCACCCCGAGTACCGCTGGACGACCGGCGTCGAGACCACGACCGGACCGCTCGGCCAGGGCGTCGGCACCTCGGTCGGGATGGCGATGGCCTCGAAATGGCTCGGTGCCCGCTACGGGACCGAGCTCTTCGACTTCGACACCTACGCGGTCGCCGGCGACGGTTGCCTGCAGGAGGGGATCTCCCACGAAGCCGCCTCGCTCGCCGGACACCTCAAGCTCGACAACCTCTGCTGGATCTTCGACAACAACCACATCTCGATCGACGGCGACACCGCGCTCGCCTTCAGCGACGACGTGCTCAGCCGCTTCGAGGGCTACGGCTGGAACGTGCTGCGGGTCGGCGACGCCAACGACGGCGAGCTGCTCGGCCGCGCCTTCGAGGAGTTCAAGGCCGAGGTCGGCCGGCCGACCCTGATCGTCGTCGACAGCCACATCGGCTGGGGCTCGCCGAACAAGCAGGACACGGAGTCGGCCCACGGCGAACCGCTCGGCGAGGACGAGGTGAAGCTGACCAAGCGGGCCTACGGCTGGCCCGAGGACGAGCAGTTCCTCGTCCCCGACGGGGTCCGCGAGCGCTTCGACGAGGTGATCGGCGCCCGCGGCGCCGAGCTGCACAGCGCCTGGGTCGACACCTTCGAGAGCTACAGGCAGGACGAGCCGGAGAAGGCCGCCGAGCTGGAGATGATGCAGCGCCGCGATCTGCCCGAGGGCTGGGACGCCGGCCTGCCGAACTTCGAGGCCGACGAAGAGAAGGGGCTCGCGACCCGCAAGGCCTCGAACAAGGTCCAGAACGTGCTCGCCGAACGGGTGCCGTGGCTGATCGCCGGCTCCTGCGACCTCACCGACTCGACCTCGGTCCGCCTCAGCGACGCCGACCAGTTCGAGCCGGGCAGCTACGACGGCCGCCAGGTCCACTTCGGGATCCGCGAACACGCCGCCGCCGCGGCCTGTAGCGGGATGTCAACGGCGAAGCTGCGGCCGCTCTGGTCGACCTACCTCACCTTCTCCGACTACGGCCGCGCCGCGATCCGCCTCTCGGCGCTGATGGAGCTGCCGGTGATCCACCTCTTCACCCACGACTCGATCGGCCTCGGCGAGGACGGCCCGACCCACCAGCCGGTCGAGCAGCTCGCCTCGCTGCGGGCGATCCCCGGCCTCGACGTGATCCGTCCCGCCGACGCCAACGAGGTGGTCGAGGCCTGGAAGGTCGCGCTCAACCGCACCCACTGCCCGGTCGCGCTGGTGATGACCCGCCAGAACGTGCCGGTCTTCGACCGCTCCAGGTACGCCTCGGCCGAGGGGGTCCAGCGCGGCGGCTACGTCCTCGCCGACCCCGAGGACGGCGACCCCGAGCTGATCCTGATCGCCACCGGCAGCGAGGTCCAGC
>DASSOC010000053.1:0-14347 GCA_035700965.1 Solirubrobacterales bacterium | reverse complement strand
TCCTTGCCGAGCTCGAGGCAGGCCTTGATCACGCCGCGGGCGACGATGTCGACGCGGGTGTTGGAGACGATCGACATCATCACCGCGATCTTCTCGACGCCGTCCTTTTCCAGCACCTCCTTGGCCAGGCCGCAGGCCTTGGCGACGGAGGGGTTGCCGCCGATCTCCGAGTAGTTGGCCGGCTGGCCGCCCTGGTTGCGGACCGCGTCAGTAAGGGTCAGCGAGCCGCCGCCGGCGCCGATCACGAGCCCCAGGTTGCCGGTGAAGCCGTGGTCCTTGCCCTGGATCACGCCGCGGTGGTCGGCGGCGTCGATCGCGGCGACGTGGCGCTCGAAGTCGGAGGGCTCGTAGGTCTCGCGGCTGTCGTCCTCGGCGATCCCCAGCTCCTTGCGGAGAAGCTTCTTCTGCCGGCCCACCGCCTCGTTCTCCATCTCCATGTGGGCGTCGAGGGCGACGAAGGAGCCGTCGCTCAGCTCGGCCAGCGGGTTGATCTCGGCCAAAGTCATGTCGTTCTCGCGGAAGAGGCGGGCGAGGCGGGCGAGGACCGGGGTGGCGCGGTTCAGCTGCGAGCCGGTGACGCCGGTGGCGGCGACGACCTGCTTGGCCTCGAAGTCGGCCACCGGCAGGAGGTTGGAGACGTGGCCCTTGCCGACGTGTTCGGGGTGCTTCTCGGCGACCTCCTCGATGTCGATCCCGCCCATGTCGCTGAACAGCATCAGCGGCCGCTTCGCGGTGCCGTCCCAGACGACGCCCGCGTAGTACTCCTGCTTGACCTCGGCTTTGGGGTCGACGAGGACCCCGCGCGGCATGTGGCCGTTGATCTCCAGCCTGAGGATCGCCTCGGCGTGCTCGGCGGCCTCTTCGGGCGTATCGGCGAACTTGACGCCGCCGGCCTTCATCCGGCCGCCGGTCAGCACCTGGCTCTTGATCACCACCGGACCGCCGATCTCCTCGGCGACCCTGCGCGCCTCCTCGGCGCTCGTGCAGAAGCCGTACCTGGTGACGGGGATCCCCGCCAGCTCGACGATCTTGCGTGCCTCGTACTCGTAGAACCTCATCGCGGCGCGGAACCCTATCCGACAGTCCCGGAAGCTCGTCGCCCCACCCTGCTTAACTGCTGCCGGTGTTTCCCGCCCTCTTCGGCCGGAAGAACCGCCTCCGGCCCCGCGTAGTCCTAGCGCTGGCGCTGCTTCTCGGCGCCGCGGCGCTGTGCGGATGCGGCACCGTTGTCAGCCAGGAAAAGCTCCAGGACACGGTCCAAGCCAGCCTCGAATCGTCGATCCATGAAAAGATTCAAAGGGTCGAATGCCCCTCGGATCAGTCAGTCGATCCCGGCGCGACCTTCACTTGCACGGTGATTTTTTCCGATGACAGGCGGGAAGTAGCGACTTTGGAAATCCGTAACGAGGATGCCGACATGTCCATCGTCGGCCTCAAACCTGAGAAATAGAGAGAGGCGAGCTAAAGGCGAATGAGCGACCTGACCACTGCCCCAGCCGAGTTGACCACCCACGAGAAGCTGCTCAGCTGGGTTGACGAAATTGCCACGCTCACCCAGCCGGACTCCGTCTACTGGTGCGACGGCTCCGCCGAGGAGTACGACCGCCTCGCCCAGGCCCTGATCGACGCCGGCACCTTCGAGCGGCTCGACGAGGCCAAGCGCCCGAACTCCTACCTCGCCCTCTCCGACCCGGCCGACGTCGCCCGCGTCGAAGATCGCACCTTCATCTGCGCGGAGAAGGAGGAGGACGCCGGGCCGACCAACAACTGGCGCGACCCGGCCGAGATGCGCGCCACCCTCAACGACCTCTTCAAGGGCTCGATGAAGGGCCGGACGATGTACGTCGTCCCCTTCTCGATGGGCCCGCTGGGCTCCGAGATCTCCGAAATCGGCGTCCAGCTGACCGACTCGGCCTACGTCGCCACCAACATGCGGATCATGACCCGGATGGGCAAGGGCGCGCTGGAAGTTCTCGGCTCCGACGGCGACTTCGTGCCCTGCGTCCACTCGGTCGGGATGCCGCTGGAGGAGGGCGCCGAAGACGTCTCCTGGCCCTGCAACGAGGCCAACAAGTACATCGTCCACTACCCCGAGACGCGCGAAATCTGGTCCTTCGGCTCGGGCTACGGCGGCAACGCCCTGCTCGGCAAGAAGTGCTTTGCGCTGCGGATCGCCTCGGCGATGGCCCGTGACGAGGGCTGGCTCGCCGAGCACATGCTGATCCTCAAACTCACCTCGCCCGAGGGCAAGGTCAAGTACGTCACCGGCGCCTTCCCCTCGGCCTGCGGCAAGACCAACCTGGCGATGCTGGTGCCGACCCTGCCGGACTGGAAGGTGGAGACGGTCGGCGACGACATCGCCTGGATGAAGTTCGGCGAGGACGGCAAGCTCTACGCCGTCAACCCCGAGGCCGGGTTCTTCGGCGTGGCCCCGAACACGAGCCACAAGACCAACCCGAACGCGATGGACACGATCGAGCGGAACACGATCTTCACCAACTGCGCCAAGACCGACGACGGCGACATCTGGTGGGAGGGGATGACCGGCGAGCCGCCGGCGCACGCGATCGACTGGCACGGCAACGACTGGACTCCCGAGTCCGACGTGCCGGCCGCCCACCCGAACGCGCGCTTCACCACCCCCGCCGCCCAGTGCCCCTCGATCGCGCCCGAGTGGGAAGACCCGGCCGGCGTGCCGATCGACGCCTTCCTCTTCGGCGGCCGTCGCGCCACCGTGGTGCCGCTGGTTCAGGAAGCCTTCGACTGGGAGCACGCGGTCTTCATGGGGGCGACGATGTCCTCGGAGAAGACCGCGGCGGCGACCGGCAACGTCGGCGAACTGCGCTTCGACCCGATGGCGATGCTGCCCTTCTGCGGCTACAACATGGGCGACTACTTCGGCCACTGGCTGAAGGTCGGCCGGCGCGAGGGCGCGCAGCTGCCGCGGGTCTTCTACGTCAACTGGTTCCGCAAAGACGACGACGGCAAGTTCCTCTGGCCCGGCTTCGGCGAGAACAGCCGCGTCCTCGAGTGGGTCTTCCGCCGCTGCGACGAGGAAGCCGAGGCGGTCGAGACCCCGGTCGGGCTGCTGCCGGCCGAGGGCGCGATCGACACCGAGGGGCTCGACATCTCTGACGAGGCGATGCGGGAGCTGCTCAGCGTCGACCTCGAGAAGGTCAGGGAGCAGCTGCCCCAGGTCAAGGAGCACCTGGCCAAATTCGGCGACAAGCTGCCCGCAGAGGTCAGCGCCCAGCTCGAGGCGCTGGAAGCGCGGCTGGGCTAGCTCGACGGTTTCAGCCGAACGGGGGCTGGCGGAAGTCGGGAACTGGCTTCAGCGAGAACGGGATGGACCCCACGCCGCGGTACCGGGCGCGGACGGTGCCGCGATGGCCCCGTCCGTAGCGGGTCCTGATCGTTCCCCTGAAGATGCCCGATCCGTCGGCCCGCGCGACCGCGGCACGGCGCCAGTGCCTGGCGCCGTGGACCTGGATCACGACCTTGCCCGGAGTGCTGGTGGGGGTCCGGCCCCAGTAGGAGAGTCCTCGCCTGCGCGTATATGACACAAACGGGAAGCGGAAGGCATTGAGGGATGGCTTCGGCCGGTCTTGCTCCAGGGTCGCCCCGCGGAAGTAGAGGCCGGACTCGAGGGTTTCGCTGTACCTTTCGCCGGGAGCGTGCCTGCTGTCCCGCAGGCTGTACCAGAAGAAGTGGGTCACTCCGGCGCGCCAGGAGACGTAGAGCGCTTCCGCCACCCAGCGCTTGAGGATCCGCATCGGCAGCCCGCCCGGGTCCGGTGGCCGCGAGTCCCAGGAGAACTCGGTGATCCAGAGCGGCGTGTGCCGGAAGGCGCCGTGGATCCGCCCGGCCCGGTCAGCGGCGTCGATCAGTGCCCGCAGCGCGCCGAGGTTGCCAAGCTCGACGTCGTTCACGCCCCCTTCGTGGGTGGGCCCGCCGCTGGTGTAGGGATGAACGGCAAGGATGTCGGCGTCGACCCCGCCTTCGCAGTCGCCCTTGGTCGGCCGGGGATGGTTGCGCCCCTGCATGCAGAGCAGCAGCCGGGCGAACTGCAGCGGGCCGACCGTGTAGGAAGGCACGGCGATCGGGCCGAGCCCGGCGGCGATCACCAGGTCGGAGCGATCGACCGCCTTGACAGCGGCATAGAAGCGGTTGAGCAGCACCCGGTAAAGGCCGGGTGACACGGGCGTGCGGCCGTCGAACTGAGGGTTGAAGAAGAGGCTCAGGTTCGGCTCGTTGAGCACCTGCCAGTACTGGACTCGCGGCGCACCCTGCCCGTCGTAATGCCGGGCCGCCGCGGTTGCGAACGCGGCCAGGGCATCGGGGTCGGTGTTGCAGAGCGAAACCATGGCGAAGTCGGGTGCGACGCAACGCTGCGCCCAGCCTGGCCCGTCATTGACCTGGAGCACCGGCACCAGGCCGGCGCTGAGGGCGGCGGCGACCGCATCGTCGGTGGGCTGCCAGTCGTATGCCGGGTCGGCGGGGTCCTGAGGCTGCCAGCTCGCTGGCTCCCTCACCGGTGCGACCGTCGACCAATCGAGCGGGATGCGGACGAACGAGGCGCCCGTCGCCTTCGTCCGGGCGAAGCCGAGGGGCACCTGGCTTTCGATGTTGGTGACCCCGGTGACGAGGGGATGGGCGGTTGCTGGAGTCGTGCCGGCGAGCAGGAGCATCGGCACGGCCGTGGCGAGGAGCGCGGTAAACCGCCGCACCCGATGGATCGGGCCGCCTCGGCGGCCCGACGCGCAAGTCACTGCGCAGCGCGCTTCCGTCGGCGCAGCACGAAGGCGCTGCCCCAGGCGACGATGGCGAGGATCGCCAGCGGCAGGAGCAGCCCGGTTCCTTCCGAGGTGTCGAGACCGGTGGCCTGCCGGGCGACCTTCCCGAGCCCGGAGCCGCCGTCGCTGCCGGCAACGACCCCACTCGAGGGCCCGGCTCCTCCGGCCGCGCGCTCCTCATGTGAGGCGCCGCCGCCATTCCCGCCGCCGCCGCTGTTCTGCGCCGAACCGGCTCCCGATCCCGGGGGCGTGCCGGCTGCCTGCGCAGCGCCGGCTTGGGGCGCCGTTGCCGCGGCGACCCTCGCCGCTTCCCGCCCGTCCCTGCCTTCGCTTTCGAGCCTTTCGGCGTTCCGCTGGCCCAGGGCCTGGTCGGGGTGCTGCTGCCGAGCGGGCTGTTCGGTGTCGGTGGGCCCCTTGCTGGTGGGGAAGGCCTCGGTGTACTGGATCGCGGCCGGGTTCCCGGCGGGGACCACCGCTCCGGCGAGGGCGGTGCCGGGGAGCACGAGCACGAGGGTTGCGGCGAGGACCGGGAGGCCGGCTTTCAGCGATTTCATTCCGGTGTCTATCGGTTGGGACCGAGCTTTCGGCACGGCTTGGGATCGACCCTGCTTCATAGGATAGAACGCGATGCACTCCAGTTCGATGCGGCCGGGGGCGGAGCTTGCGAGGCTCGAGCGCCCGAATCCTTGGGCCGCAGCCGCGGTGTGGTTGTTGGTTTTCGGCCTCGTCGTCTACCTCGGCCTCGAAAGCGGGGGGTTCGATCCGCTCATCCACGACCCGGTCGGCATCGGGGCGTTCTGGCTGCTGGCGATCGGGACGGTGGTCGGCGCCCTCCCCCGGCAGAGGCTCGGGACCGCGGCCTGGACGGCGATGGCGCTGCTGGCCGCATTCGTGGCCTGGACGGCGCTCAGCCTCGGCTGGACCGAGAGCCTCGAACGGACGTGGGGCGATCTGGCCCGCGTCGCCGGCTACCTCGGGATCTTCTCGCTCGCGGTGTTCAGCCGGGCTCCCTGGGAACGGGAGCGCCTGCTCGGCGCCGTGGGGGCGGCGATAGCCGTGGTGGCCGTCGTGGGGCTGCTCTCGCGCCTGCACCCCGGGTGGTTTCCCGCCTCCGGCCAGACGGTGGAATTCCTCCACGAAAGCCGGGAACGGCTGTCGTACCCGATCGATTACTGGAACGGCCTGGCAGCTCTGATCGCGATCGGCGTGCCACTGCTCGTCCACCTGGCGGGCGCGGCCAGGATCGTCTGGCTCAGGGCCCTTGCGGCCGCTGCGCTTCCCGCCCTGGTCCTGACCCTTTACCTGACCCTCTCGCGCGGCGGCATCGTCGCCGCCGCCCTGGCGCTCGCCCTCTACCTCGCCCTCGCCCCGGATCGCCTGCCCAAGCTGCTGACGCTCCTGCTCGGCGGCGCCGGCGGGGCGGTCCTGATCGCCGCAGTCGGTGCCAGGGACGCCCTCCAGCACGGGCTCGCGAACGATGCCGCCCTCAGTCAGGGCAACCAGATGCTCGCGCTGACGATCGTCGTCTGCCTTGCCGTGGGAGGCGCGCAGGCGGTGGGGTCGGCGCTGGCGACGGGGTCCCGGCGCCCGGCCTGGTCGCGCTTCACCCCGCGCCAGGCGACCATCGGGGGGGTTGTCCTCCTGCTCACCGTGCTGGTTGCCGCCGCGGCGTTCGACGCCCCCGGCCGCGCCGCCAGCGGCTGGGACGAATTCAAGAGCGGTGGAGCGGGCTTCGGCTCCAGCCGCCTCGGCAGCGTCGGCGGGGAGCAGCGCTATGAATTCTGGCGCTCCGCCGTCGACGAGAACGCAACTCACCCGCTGACCGGAACCGGTTCGGGGACCTTCGAGCTCTGGTGGGAGCGCAACGGCACCAGCAGCGAAGCCGTGCGGGACGCACACTCGCTCTACCTGCAGACGCTCGGGGAGCTTGGAATCGTCGGCCTCGCGGTTCTCCTCGCCTTCTTCGCGGCGGTCTTCGCGATCGGCGGCCGAGCGGCGCTGAGGGGCGAGCCGGACGCCCGGCCGGCGCTGGCCGCAGCCCTGGCCGGCTGCGCCGCCTTCTGCCTGGCGGCGGCCGTCGATTGGACCTGGCAGATCCCGGTTCTGCCGGTCTCGATGCTGCTGCTGGCCTCGGTGCTGGTCACCGCCCGGCGGCCGGCTGCCGCTGGGGCGGCGGTACCGCGGCTCGGCGTTCCCGCCCGCATCGCGGCGGCGGTGGCGGCCGTCGTCGCAATCGTCGCAATCGCGATCTTCCTCGCCTCGACCCAGCTGTTGCGGCAAAGCGAAAGCCAGGCGCGCGCCGGGAATCTCGACGCGGCCTTGGAGTCGGCGGAGACGGCGCAGAACGTGCAGCCGGGGTTCGGCGGCCCGCGACTGCAGCAGGCGCTCGTACTCGAGGAACTCGGGGAGCTGCGCCCGGCCTTGGGAGCCGCTCGCGGCCTGACGGCGCGGGAACCAGAGGACTGGCGGGCCTGGCTTGTCCGCTCGCGGATCGAGGCCGAGCTGGGGGAGACGCGCGCCGCGGTGGAGGACTTCCGCCGTGCCCGCTCGCTGAACCCGCGCTCGTCTCTCTTCGCCCCCTGAGGCGGGAAGCCCTCGAACGCTCGCCCGTTGCTTCGCCTGTCGAGCTCAGCGCCGGCGGATGTGCAGGCGGACCGGGCGGGAGGGTTTGGCGAGCGGCGCCACGGCACGCAGCCGCGGCGCCCGCGGCCCCTGCCCGGCGCCGATCCGGATCTTCTTCCTGAAGACGCCGCGCCTCGTGGTGCGGCTGTGGCCGACGGTCCGCCAGCCCCTGTGCCAGCGCTGGATCACGACTCGCAGCGGTCGTTGCGCGGCCGGGCCCCGCAGCCGCCCCCGGATCGCGATCCGGGTTCCCGCCGGGACCGCGTGCCGGGGGACCCAGACGTGGATGCGGCGGAGCGGCGCGGTGCCGAGCTGCACCCTCAGGATCGTCACTTCAGGGCCGATGCCGACGCGCAGCGGCTGTCCTGGCTTCACCCGCAGAGACCCCACCGGGTTCGCCGATCGGTTGGGCAGGTAGCGGTCGACCTTTTCGGTCCGAGTGGGGAGTTCGAGTTCGACCGGCTCGGTATCGGCAGCGACGGGAGCGCGGCCGGCGACGTCCCAGACGCTGCTCGCCCGCCACAGCGCCAGGTAGAAGCTGCCGTCCCGCTTCTGGAGGAGAACCTGGTGAAGGTCCGTGGTGTCACCCTTGGTCGAGTACGAGAGCGGGGAGGGAGCGAAGGCGGGGCCGGGATCTTCGAGGATCGCGATCAGGTTGCGAACGGCCGTGAAGGCCGGCTTCTCGGAGAAGTCGTTCCTCAGCAGCCCGAAGTGCTCCTCCTGTTCGGCGAGGTCGGGGTCCGGCTTCTCGTCGACGAGCTCGTAGGAGAAGGTGCGGGCGATGCCGCGTTCGAAGTAGGAGAGAAAGAGCCGCGGCATGTAGGTCGCCATCGCCTCTTCGGAGACCGGCGGATGTTCTTCATGCGAGTTGAGGGCGGTGTTGTAGCCGCTCTCGGTGGCCATCACCGGCTTGCCGCCCGAGTTGAGCGCTGCCCTTGCCAGCTGGGAATCGACGTTGCTCTCCGGCGGTTCGCCGAAGGGGTACGGGTGGATGTTCCCGTAGTCCAGGCTCCCCGATATGTCGCCCAGTTCTTCCTGGCTCGAACGGTGGAGGATCGAGGGGCCGACGACCGGCAGGCTGGACAGCGCCGGGTTGGCCTTGACCTCGGAGTAGAGCTGCTGTTGGTATGCGGCAAGCTGGGGCGCCCAGCCGCTTCCGCCCCGGGCGTCGAACTCGTTCGGTCCCTCGAGCGCGTCGACCGAGCCGGCAAGCTGGCTCGAGACGGTCGAGACCAGTTCGCTCAGACCTTCGCTGCCGTTGGCGGGATCGCCGAGTACGAGCGTCGAGCGGATCCCCATCCCGGCAAGTTCGTTCAGCCGCTGGTACTGGTCCGGATCATCGGCGACGAGCACCTCGCGGATGTGGCGGACGCCGAGTTCGGACAGCCTCTGCTTGACCAGGTCGAAGCCGCTGCCGTAGGCGGTCCAGTCGTAGGCGGTGTGGGTGTTGACCCCGATCGAGTCGACGAAGGAGTCAGCCGGCCTGGCCGCGGTCGCGGTCGCTGCGGCGGCGCGGCCGGCGAGCGGAGAGCAGGCGCAGGCAAGCAGAACGGCGAAGGAGAGGAGGAGGCCGCTCAGGCCGCGAGTCGCACCGTTGCGCGCACCGGGTTCCACGCCCGATGCCTCGACAGCTATCTAAGGCGCCGGTAGCCGCCCTCCGTCTCCTGGACGTTTGTTCGAGAGGCCCTGTGGGGCCCTGCAATCCCGCCTTCAGACGGGTCTGCCTAGCTCTGGTATGCCGCGGCCAGCTCCGGGTCCTTCTCGGCCAGCATCTCCGCCAGCTCGACCATCACCTTGCACTGCTTCCAGGTGGCGTCGTCCTGCATCTTGCCGTCGATCATGTGGACGCCGCGGCCGTCGGGGATCGCCTCGATCACCTTCTTGGCGAACTTGACCTCCTCCGGGGGCGGGCTGAAGACCTTCTTCGCGATCCCGATCTGGACCGGGTGCAGCGACCAGGCGCCGACGCAGCCCATCAGGAAGGCGGCGCGGAACTGGGTCTCGCAACCGGCGGTGTCCTTGATGTCGCCGAAGGGGCCGTAGAAGGGGAGGATGCCGGCGGCGGTGCAGGCGTCGACCATGCGGGCGATCGAGTAGTGCCAGAGGTCCTGCTGGGCGCTGACGCGGTCGGCCTCGGGGTTCTCCGGGTCGACCGGGTCCTCCATCACCCGGTAGCCGGGGTGGCCGCCGCCGACGCGGGTCGTCTTCATCCGCCGTGCCGCCGCGAGGTCGGCCGGGCCGAAGCTCATCCCCTGCATGCGCGGGCTGGCGTTGGCGATCTCCTCCAGGTTGACCACGCCCTGCGGGGTCTCGAGGATCGCGTGGACGAGGATCGGCCGCGAGAGCCCTGCCTTGGCCTCCAGCTGGGCGAGCAGGCGGTCGACGTAATGGATGTCGTGGGCGCCCTCGACCTTCGGCACCATGATCACCTCGAGCTGCTCGCCGATCTCGGTGACGAGCTGGGTGAAGTCGTCGAGCACCCAGGGGCTCTCCAGCGCGTTGACCCGGGTCCAGAGCGAGGTCGCCCCGAAGTCGTTCTCCTTGGCGGCGCGGAGCAGGCCCTCGCGAGCGGCCTCCTTGCGGTCGACCGGCACCGCGTCCTCGAGGTTGCCGAGGAGGATGTCGGTCGATTCGGCGATGGCGCCGGCCTTGGCGACCATCTTCTCGTTCGAGAAGTCGAGGAAGTGGATCATCCGCGAGGGCTTGACCGGGATCTCGCGAAGGGGCTCCGGCGCGCCGATCGCCTGCGGTAGGAAGAAGTCTCGTGGGTGTCTCAAAGTGCTCCTAAGGTCTCAGTTCTGGGGAAGGTGGCGTAAATCTAGTCAGCGCACGGATTTGCCGCCTCCCTCACGCCTAAATTGCCCGCTATCGCGGCAGAGGAGCGAGATACGACGCAGGACTGGCTGGTCCCTCGCGGCAGCGTGCCGCTGGTCGGCGAGCTGGAGGCGCGGATCGACGAGGCGCTGGTGATCGCGCGGGCCTCGGAGGAGGGCGTGCGCGAGGTGGGGGAGATCGCGCTCGACGCGGCGCGCCAGGCAAGGCGGGCGGCGGAGGCGGCCGAGAAGAGCGCAGAGGCGGCGGTTGAGGCGAGGGAGGTGGCGCTGCGGCCGGCGGGTCCGCTCGCTGCCGGCGACCCGCTCCCTCCTGCGGCGCCAGCCGCCGGCGGAATCGTCACGACGCCCTCCGCTGCGCCTCGAGCCGAGGAAAAAGCCGGTTTACCCCGGCCGCCGCGGTTCGAGGTGCGGTTTCGCAGCTTCAGCGAGAGGGCCGACCGGGTTTCCGATCGCCTGCGGCGGCTCTGCGAGCAGCCGCCTTCTGCGGGAGCCGCCAGCGTCGGCGCAGCGCGGCGGCGAGGCGACGGCTGATCTCGCCGCAGCCCGCCAGGGGCTGGCCATCCAGCTCCAGGGCGGGCTCGATGCCGCGGATCGAGCCGGTCAGGAAGGTCTCCTGGGCGCTGGGCAGTTGCTCGGGAGGCAGGGGCTGCTCCGTCGCCTCGATTCCTGCTTCGGCTGCGAGGCCGAGCACCGCGGCGCGGGTGGTGCCGGGGAGGAGGCGGCCGTCGAGCGGGGGTGTGAAGAGGGTGCCGCCGCGGACGGCGAAGACGTTGGCCCAGCCGGCCTCGAGGACCTCTCCCTGGTCGACGATCAACGCTCCAGGCTGGTCGGGGGCGGGGCGGTTGATGCCTTTGCGGTCGGCCCACTTGTGGGCTCCCAAGCCTCCGGAGATCGGGTGTGTGCGGAGCTTCACGCCGCGGGTCGGGAAGACGGTCTCCGCAGCGACCCCACCGGCGAGCAGGTCGGTGCGGAGACCGTTCTCGGCGGGGGCGGCGGTGAGGCGGATGCGGCCGAGGGCAAGGTCCTCGGCCGCTCGCCGCAGCTCTTCCTCGGCCTGCGGCGGCAGCGGCTGCGCGTAGAGGGCCTCCAGGCTCCGCGCGAGGCGATGGAGGTGCGCCTCCAGCTCGACGGGACCGCCGTCGACCACGAGCAGCGTCTCGAAGACGCCGCGCGAGCGATCGGGCTGCCATTGGTCGGCCATCGGCGCCATATCCTGCCGATGCGGCCCGCTTCATGCAGACGCTGCTGATCGACAACTACGACTCGTTCACCTTCAACCTCTTCCAGCTCCTGGCGGAGGTGAACGGCGTCGAGCCGCTCGTGGTGCTGAACGACGAGGCTTCGTGGAGCGAGCTGGAGCGGCTGGAGTTCGACAACGTGGTCATCTCCCCGGGCCCGGGGCGGCCGGAGGCGGCAGCCGACTTCGGCGTCTGCGCCGAGGCGATCCGCCGCTGCGAGAAGCCGCTGCTCGGGGTCTGCCTCGGCTACCAGGGAATCGGCTGGGTGGAGGGGGGAGAGGTGACGCCGGCGCCGGAGCCGATGCACGGCCGCGTGGTCGAGGTCGAGCACGACGGCTCGCCGCTCTTCGCCGGCATCCCCAGCCCCTTCGAGGCGACCCGCTACCACTCGCTCGCCCTTGCCGCGCCGCTGCCGTCGTCCCTGCGCGAGATCGCCAGCTGCGACGGCGTTCCGATGGCCCTCGAACACCGCAGCCGCCCCCAGTGGGGCGTCCAGTTCCACCCCGAGTCGATCGCCACAGAGCACGGGAAGCAGCTGCTCTCGAACTTCCGCGACCTCAGTCCCGCCATCGCGACGGCTCCAGGCGCTTTTCCAAACCACGGGTTGGGAAAAGCGCCTCGCTCAGGCCAGACGAGGCTGACGGCGCGGAGGCTCGACGCGCTTCCGGACCCCGAGAGCGCCTTTCTCGCGCTCCACGCGGATAGCGAGCAGGCGTTTTGGCTCGACAGCTCGCGCCCGGGCGATCGGGCCCGCTTCTCCTTCATGGGCGACGCCGCCGGCCCGCTCGCCGAGGTCATCACCTACGACCGCGACAGTCACAACTTGGAAAACTCCATTTTTGACTACCTCAAATTTCGAGCCGCTCAACTTCGTCCCGCCGAGCTTCCCGACCTTCCCTTCGAGTTCGAGTGCGGCTTCGTCGGCTACCTCGGTTATGAGCTGAAGGCGGAGTGCGGCCACCGCTCCCCTCACGGGTCCGAATTGCCCGACGCCGCCTTCCTCCTCGCCGACCGCGTGATCGCCTTCGACCACGAGGAGAGCTGCACCTACCTGCTCTGCCTTCACGAGCGGGGTGGGGAGGGGGCGGCGGAAGCCTGGCTCGAGGCCACGGCCGGCCGACTTGCGTCCCTGGCGGCGGCCCCTGGTGGGTCGGGTGAGCCTCGGCGGACCCTCCCCGCCGCTGTCCGCCGAGGCTCACCCGACCCTCCCCTCGGCGCCCTGTCCATCGCCCGCTCCCGCGAGCAGTACCTGGACGACGTGGAGGCCTCCCTCGCCCACCTCCGCGCCGGCGACAGCTACGAGATCTGCTTGACAAACCAGCTCTCGCTCGATTGCGACGCCGACCCCCTCGATCTCTACCGCCGCCTGCGCCGCGCCAACCCGGCCCCGTTCTCCGCCTACCTGCGCTTCGGCGACCTCGCCGTCCTCAGCTCATCGCCCGAGCGCTTCCTCCGCGTCGGCCGCGACGGCGAGGCCGAAGCCCGGCCGATCAAGGGCACCTCGCGCCGCGGCGCCACTCCTGCCGAAGACGCCGCGCTCGCCGCGGACCTAGCCGCCGATGCGAAGAACCGGGCCGAGAACCTGATGATCGTCGACCTGCTCCGCAACGACCTCGGCGCCGTCTGCGAGGTCGGCTCGGTGGAGGTGCCGCAGATGATGGCGGTGGAGACCTACGAGACCGTCCACCAGCTCGTCTCCGCGGTCCGCGGTCGCCTTCGCCCCGGCCTCGCGGCCACCGACGCCGCCCGCTCCTGCTTTCCGCCCGGCTCGATGACCGGCGCGCCGAAGCGCCGGACGACCGAGATCCTCGACCAGCTCGAGGGCGCCGCCCGCGGCGTCTACTCCGGCGCGATCGGCTGGTTCGGCCTCTCCGGCGCCGCCGACCTCTCGATTGCGATCCGGACCGTCGTCCTCGCCGACGGCCGCGCCGCGATCGGCGCCGGCGGCGCCGTCGTCCTCGCCTCCGAGCCCGAGCGCGAGTGGGAAGAGATGCTGCTGAAGGCGGCGGCGCCGCTGCGCGCGATCGACCCCGAGGCCGACCCCGCGTCTATATCCTTGGCCCTGCAGGGCGCCGCAGCCGCGTCGCCGCCCTGACCTCAAACCAGCACCCAACCACTTCAGAGCAGGAGCCATGGCCGTAGACACCGCCGCGCATCGCGAAATGACCGACGAGCAGGAAGCGATCATCGAAATGGTCCGCCAGTTCGCCGACGAGCAGATCATCCCCAACGCCGAGCACTACGACCACGAGGACTCCTTCCCGGAGCCGATCGTCGAGCAGATGAAGGAGCTCGGCCTCTTCGGCGTCACGATCCCCGAGGAGTACGGCGGCATGGGGCTCGACCTGACGACCTACGCGATGATCGTCGAAGAGCTCTCGCGCGGCTGGATCTCGATCTCCGGCGTCGTCAACACCCACTTCATCGGCTCCTACCTGCTGATGAAGTTCGGCACCGACGAGCAGAAGGAGCACTTCCTGCCGAAGATGGCGACCGGCGAGGTCCGCGCCGCCTTCTCGCTGTCGGAGCCCGAGGTCGGATCCGACGTCCAGGGCATCAAGGCCACCGCCAAGAAGGGCGAGGACGGCAAGTGGGAGCTGAACGGCCAGAAGATGTGGGTCACCAACGGCCTCGGCTCGAGCGTCGTCTTCGTGCTGATGAAGACCGACAACCAGGCCGATCCGCCCTACAAGGGCATGACCTGCTTCATCACCGAGAAGGAGGCCTGGCAGGAAACCGGCGAGGGCGACTTCAAGGGGCTCAACGTGCCGCCCAAGATCAAGAAGATGGGCTACAAGGGCGTCGAGTCCACGGAGCTCGTCTACGACGGCTACCGTTGCTCACCCGACCGCATCCTCGG
>DASSOC010000052.1:0-32750 GCA_035700965.1 Solirubrobacterales bacterium | reverse complement strand
CGGCGGCGCGCAGCTCCTCGATCTCCGCATCGGTCAGCTCGCGCACTTCGAGAATGGCGCCCTCTCGCTCCTCCTCGTTGACCTCGGTCACGAGGTACGACGCGAAGTAGAGCACCCGCTCCAGATTGCGCGGCGAGATATCGAGGAGCAGCCCCAGCCGGCTCGGCGTCCCCTTCACGTACCAGATATGCGCGACCGGCGCCGCAAGCTCGATGTGCCCCATCCGCTCGCGGCGGACCTTCGCGCGCGTCACCTCGACGCCGCACTTGTCGCAGACGGTCCCCGCGTGCCGGATTCGCTTGTACTTCCCGCAGTAGCACTCCCAGTCCTTGGTCGGACCGAAGATGCGCTCGCAGAAGAGTCCGTCTTTCTCGGGCTTGAGCGTCCGGTAGTTGATCGTCTCGGGCTTCGTGACCTCGCCCCAGCTCCAGGAGCGGATCTTCTTCGAAGACGCGAGCCCGATCTCGATCGCGTCGAAATTGTTGATGTCGATCATCAGTCCTCCACCTCGGCCGGCGCGGCCTGTTCGGCTTTCCCGGCACCATCACCATCAGTTCCCGCCTCGCCCTCGGCGACCACCTGCTCCTCCTGCTCGTCCGCGGCTCCGTTGGCGGAGTCGGCGCGGACGCCGGTCAGGTCCATCCCCAGCTCCTCGGCTGCTTTCAGCAGGTCGTCTTCCTCGTCGGAGATCTCGACGTCGGAGCCTTCGGAGACTACGTTGGCGTCGAGCGAGAGGCTCTGGATCTCCTTCAACAGCACTTTGAAGGACTCCGGGATCGAGGGCTCGGGAATGTTCTCGCCCTTGACGATCGCCTCGTAGGCCTTGACCCGCCCGACGGTGTCGTCGGACTTGACCGTGAGCATCTCCTGCAGGGTGTACGCAGCACCGTAAGCCTCGAGCGCCCAGACCTCCATCTCGCCGAAGCGCTGGCCGCCGAACTGCGCCTTGCCGCCCAGCGGCTGCTGGGTGACCAGCGAGTACGGCCCGGTCGAGCGGGCGTGGATCTTGTCGTCGACCAGGTGCAGCAGCTTGAGGATGTACATGTAGCCGACCGTCACTTTGCCCTCGTAGGGCTCGCCGGTGCGGCCGTTGTAGAGCTGCGCGGTGCCGGAAGCCTGGGCCCCCTCGCGGGCGCTCAGATCGAGGCCGAGGTCGATCCCCCGGTCTTCGTTCTCTTTCTGCCAGGAGACCAGGGCCTCGTCGACGTCCTCGACGGTGGCCCCGTCGAAGACCGGCGTCGCCACGTAGACGCGGCCGTCGCCCTGGTCGGAGTGCGCCTGCTTGTAGGCCTCTGAGCCGTCGTCGTACCAGCCCTGCCCTGCGACCCAGCCGAGGTGGGTCTCGAGGATCTGGCCGATGTTCATCCGGCTCGGTACGCCGAGCGGGTTGAGGATGACGTCGACGGGGGTCCCGTCGGCCAGGTGCGGCATGTCCTCCTCGGGCACGATCTTCGAGATCACACCCTTGTTCCCGTGGCGGCCGGCAAGCTTGTCGCCCTCGGCGATCTTGCGCTTGGTCGCGACGTAGACGCGGACCAGGTCGTTGACGCCGGGCGGCAGGTCGTCGCCGTCGTCGCGGCTGAAGGTGAGGACGTCGATGACGACCCCGCCCTCGCCGTGCGGCACTTTCAGCGAGGTGTCGCGGACCTCGCGCGCCTTCTCCTTGAAGATCGCGCGGATCAGCTTCTCCTCCGCGGTCAGCTCGGTCTCGCCCTTCGGCGTCACCTTGCCGACCAGAAGGTCCCCGGAGACGACCTCGGCGCCGACGCGGACGATGCCGCGCTCGTCGAGGTTGCGCAGGCTCTCCTCCGAGCGGTTCGGAATGTCGCGGGTGATCTCCTCATCGCCGAGCTTGGTCGTGCGGGCGTCGATCTCGTACTCCTCGATGTGGATCGAGGTGAGTTCGTCGTCCTTGACCAGTCGCTCACTGAGGATGATCGCGTCCTCGAAGTTGTAGCCCTCCCAGGACATGAAGGCGACCAGGCAGTTCTTGCCCAGGGCGATCTCGCCGCCGCCGGTCGAGGAGCCATCGGCGAGCACGTCGCCCGCCTTGACCTTCTGTCCGGTGTCGACGATCGGGCGCTGGTGGATGATCGTCCCCTGGTTCGAGCGCATGAACTTGTGCAGCTTGTATTCGTGCTTCTTCGAGCCGCTGGTGACGACGATCTGCTCGGCGTCGACGAGGCTGATTTCGCCATCCTCCTCGGCGAGGATGACGTCGCCGGTGTCGACGGCGGCGCGGCGCTCCATCCCGGTCCCGATCAGCGGCGGGTCCGGTTTCAGCAGCGGCACGGCCTGGCGCTGCATGTTCGAGCCCATCAGCGCCCGGTTGGCGTCGTCGTGCTCGAGGAACGGGATCAGCGAGGTTGCCACCGACCAGATCTGGGACGGCGATACGTCCATCAGGTCGACTTCCTTGGGAGTGGCGGTTGCGTACTCCTGCTCGCCGGCGCGGACCAGCACCTGCGGGCCCTTCAGCTTGCGGGTCTTCGGGTCGATCTCGGCGTTCGCCTGGGCGATCACCTTGTCCTCGTCCTGGGTCGCGTCGTAGTGGACGATCTCCTCGCTGACGACGCCGTCGGTGACCACCAGGTAGGGGGTGGTGACGAAGCCGTGCTCGGAGATCTGCGCGTAGGAGGAGAGCGAGCCGATGAGGCCGATGTTCGGTCCCTCCGGGGTCTCGATCGGGCACATTCGGCCGTAGTGGGTCGGGTGCACGTCACGGACCTCGATCGGCGCCCGCTCGCGGGTCAGGCCGCCGGCGCCGAGGGCCGAGAGCCGCCGCCTGTGGGTGAGGCCGGCGAGCGAGTTCGTCTGGTCCATGAACTGCGACAGCTGCGAGGAGCCGAAGAACTCCTTCATCGCCGCCACGACCGGGCGGATGTTGATGATCGTCTGCGGGGTGATCGCGTCGGCGTCCTCGGTGGTGAGGCGCTCGCGGACCACGCGCTCCATCCGGTAAAGGCCGATCCGGAAGGCCTCCTGGATCAACTCGCCGACCGTGCGCAGGCGGCGGTTGCCGAAATGCTCGTACTCGTCGAGGTGGTCGTAGACCTGCTCGCGCGGATAGGTGATCGCCTCCGCGGCATAGTCTTTGATCGGGTTCTCCTCGTCGATCTCCTCCGAAATGCCGAGCAGTTTCGGCAGCGAGACGAGCTCTTTGACGAGGGTGATGATGTCGTCGTGGGTCAGAACCCGCGTCTCGAGGTCGATGTCGAGGTCGAGGCGGGCATTCAGCTTGTAGCGACCGACCCGGGTGAGGTCATAGCGCTTGGGATCGAAGAAGAGCTGCTCGAGCAGGGCTTTGGCGGCATCGACCGAGGGCGGCTCGCCCGGACGCTGCTTTTTGAACAGCTCGATCAGGGCGCCCTCTTCGGTTTTGGTCGCTTCGGTGTCGGCCTCGATCGTGTGGCGGATGTAGACCGAGTTCTCGAACATGTCGAGGAGCTGCTGGTCCTCGACGTAGCCCATCGCGCGCAGCAGGACCGTCACCGGCAGTTTCCGCTTGCGGTCGATGCGGACGAAGACTTTGCCTTTTTTGTCGACTTCGAGCTCCAGCCAGGAGCCTCGGGCCGGCATCAGGTTGGCGATGAAGACCTGCTTTTCGGGGTCCTTCGGCGCCATCACGTAGGCGCCCGGCGAGCGCACGAGCTGGGTGACGACGACACGCTCGGTGCCGTTGATGATGAACGTCCCGCGCTCGGTCATCCACGGGAAGTCGCCCATGAAGACGGCCTGCTCGCGGATCTCGCCGGTCTCCTTGTTCTGGAAGGCGACGGTCGCGGTCAGCGGGCGCGAGTAGGTCATGTCCTTCTCGCGGCACTCCTCGATCGAGTGCGGCGGCTCCTCGAATTTGAACTCGCCGAAGACGATCTGCAGGTTCCCCGTGTAATCCTCGATCGGGGATATGTCGTCGATGGTCTCCCTCAGGCCACCTGATTTCGGATCCGTCAGTTCTTCGAAGGAACGACGCTGGATGTCGATCAGGTGCGGGACCTCGAGCGGGTTGTCTAGGCGGGAAAAGCTCCTACGGGTTACGGGGGCAGCGTTGGAACGTGCCAAAGTCGGCGACTCCTCCTCGGAAGGTCAGAGGGACGTAAAGACGTAAAGAAAAGACGCAAGTATGGGCGGGGGCACTCAAATGACGCGCGACCGCGGAAAATAACACACGGGCGCAGGCGCCTTCAAGTTTGGCTCCCCGAGCGGGGTCAGGGGACCCGATCGATCGCTTACGCGAGCTCGACCGTGGCCCCGGCCTCCTCGAGTTCGGCTTTGAGCTTGTCGGCCTCGTCGCGCTCGACGCCCTCTTTGATCGCTTTCGGTGCCTCGTCGACGAGCGCCTTCGCCTCTTTCAGGCCAAGACCGGTCGCCGAGCGGACCACCTTGATGACCGGGACTTTCTGCCCGCCCACCTCTTTGAGGACGACGTCGACGGTCGAAGACTCTTCGCCGCCTTCTTCGCCGCCGCCGGCAGCGCCGGCGGCAGCCGGAGCCGCGGCCGCAACGGCCGTCGCGGAGACGCCGAACTCCTCCTCGAGCGCTTTGATCCGCTCGGAGAGCTCGAGTACCGAGATGCTTTTCAGCTCCTCGATCCAGTCCTCGGTTGAAGTTTTGGTTGCCATCAGTCGCTACCCCTCTTCCTCGTTTGAATCCTCATCTGAAGTCTCTTCTTTGGCCTCCGGCTCTTCCTCCGGGGCCTCCGCCTGGTCGGCGGGCGGCTCGTTGCCGCTGAAGGCCTCGGTCGGAGCCTCCTCGGCCGGTGCGCCTTCAGCCTTCTCGGCCTCCGGCTCCGCCGCTGCCGGAGCCTCGCCGCTGACCAGGCCCTTCTCCGCGATCTGGCCGAGCTGCAGGGCGAGCCCTTGGATCATGCTGCCGAGGCCGCGGACCAGGCCGGTGAGCGGGCTGGCGACGACGCCGGCGAGCTGGCCGTTCAGCACTTCGCGACCGGGCAGTTTCGCGATCGATTTGAACGCGGCTTCATCGAGCGAAGTCCCATCCATGAAGCCCCCCTTGTAAGTGAGGACCTCGTGCTCTTTGTTGAAAGTCGTGATCGCTTTCGCGGCCTGGGCGGTGTCACCGCGGACGAAGGTGAGGGCGGTCGGGCCGCTCAGCAGCTCCGGCAGCCGCTCCTCGCCGACCTGTCCGGCGGCAATTTTCGTCAGCCGGTTTTTGACGATGCGGAAGCTGGCGTCGGCTTCGCGCAGTTTCGAGCGCAGCTCGGCCGCCTGGGGGACGCTGATGCCGCGGTAATCGACAGCGAAGATCGCCTCAGACTCCTCGATCTGGGCGGCGATCTCTTGTATGGCTGCGGACTTTTCCTCGCGGTTCATCGTCTCACCTGCACCGGGCTTATGGGCACTGCCCCGCCGATGGTCTGCGGTTAGCGGCGACGCAGTGTAGACGATGGAGCGTCATCGCGTCCCGGTCGCTCTTTTCTGTTCCTTTTGCCTACCCAGCAGCGATAAGGAACAGGTGATCCTCGCCGGCGGCAGCCGAGCTCAGGCGCTCACCGGCTCGGCTGCGGGCTCGTCGGTGGCGGCGGGTGCCTCACCGGCGCCGTCACGGTCGGCTTTGGCCGCCGCGTCGACGCGAATGCCCGGTCCCATCGTCGTCGCGAGGGTGACCGAGACGAGGTATTTGCCCTTGGCCGAGGAGGGCTTGGCGCGATTGATCTCCTCGATCACGGTCTGGTAGTTCTCGAGCAGCTTGCTCGCGTCGAAGCTGGCCTTGCCGATCGCCATGTGGACGATCGCCTGCCGGTCGGTGCGGTATTCGACTTTGCCCGACTTCGAGTCGTTGACGGCTTTCTCGACGTCGTCGGTGACGGTGCCGACCTTCGGGTTCGGCATCAGGCCCTGGGGGCCGAGCACGCGGCCGAGCTGGCCCACGCCTTTCATCATCTCCGGGGTGGAGATCGCGACGTCGAAGTCGGTCCAGCCCTCCTGGACTTTCTCGACCAGGTCCTGGCCGCCGACGAAGTCGGCCCCCGCAGCCTCGGCGTCGCGCGCCTGCTGGCCCTGGGCGAAGACGGCGACGGTGACGTCTTTGCCGAGCCCGTGCGGCAGCGCCAGGGTGCCGCGCAGCTGCTCGTCGGCGTGGCGGACGTTGACGCCGAGCAGGACGTGCAGCTCGACCGTCTCGTCGAATTTGGTGCTGGCGGTCTCCTTGATCAGCGCGACCGCCTCGGCGGGCGGGTAAGCCCGGTCGCGGTCGACCTTGTCGTACTGGGCGCGGAATCGTTTGCCGTGGGCCACTGCAGCCTCCTAGGCGACGTCGACGCCCATCGAGCGGGCGGTGCCGGCGATGATCTTCTTCGCCGCGTCGATGTCGTTGGCGTTGAGGTCGGGCATCTTCCGTTCGGCGATCGCCTGGATCTGCGCGTCGGAGATCGTCCCGACCTTGTTGACATGGGGCTCGCCCGAGCCCTTCGGAATTTTGATCGCTTCCTTGATCAGGACCGCGGCCGGCGGGGTCTTGGTGACGAAGGTGAAGGAGCGGTCCTCGTAGACCGTGATTTCGACCGGGATGATCGTTCCGCCCTCGCCCTGGGTCTGGGCGTTGAAGGCTTTGCAGAAGTCCATGATGTTGACGCCGTGCTGACCCAGCGCCGGGCCGACGGGCGGCGCCGGGTTGGCGTTGCCGGCCTGGATCTGCAGCTTGATGATCGTGAGGGTTTTCTTCGCCATGAGGGGTTCGGGAGCATAGCTGGCGCGAGAACCAAGTGATCCAAGGACGCAGGGAGCGTGGCGTGCTCCGCACGCGAGCGACCGAGGACGCCGGAGCGCGCCGGTTATCGCGTCAGCTAGATCTTCTTGACCTGGTCGTAGCCCACCTCAACCGGCGTCTCTCGGCCGAAGATCGAGACCAGCACCTTGAGTTTGGCGGCGTCCTCGTTGATCTCGGCGATCTCGCCGGAGAAGTCGGAGAGCGGGCCGGAGATGACTTTGACCGATTCGCCGATCGCGAACTGGGCCTGGGTGCGCGGCCGCTCGGCGGTCTCGCGATGGAGCAGGCGGTCGACCTCCGGTTTCGAGAGCGGCACCGGCTTATTGCGCTCGGCGCCGACGAAGCCGGTCACGCCGGGAGTGTTTTTGACCAGGTTCCAGGCATCGTCGGTCATCTCCATGTTGACGAGGACGTAGCCCGGCATCGTCCGTTTCTCGGTCTGGACTTTCTGCCCGTCCTTCATCTCCGAGACCTGCTCGGTGGGGACGACGACCTGCCGCACGTTGCGGTTCTGGCTCATCGTCTGAACCCGGTGCTCGAGGTTGTGCTTGACCTTGTTCTCGTGCCCGGAATAGGTGTTGATCACGTACCAGCGATACATCTGATCTAAGAAGCCTTTGTCTCGGGATCCCGCTTAAAGGATCTGCTTGATGAGCCAGTTGAAGGCCGCGTCGAGGGCGCCGAGGTAGGCGGCCGCGATGGCGACGAACAAGATGGTGACGGCCGTGGCCTGGACCAGGGTTTCCCGGTCGGGCCACTGGACTTTCTTCAGCTCGGCCCAGCAGGAGATTAGGAAACCGATGAAACCGCCGCGCTGACGCTGTGCCGCGGCCTGTTTCTGTTTCTTGGTCAGCTGCTCGCGCTCGCGCCGCTTCTGCTCGTCGCGTTTGCGCTTCTCCGCCTCCTTCAGGGCCCGCTTCTCGGCTTTGCGCGCGGAGCGCGGCTTCGGCGCGTCGGGGGTCTCCAGCTCGGACTCGGCGGCGCCGGCGGCCATCCCCCGCTCCACTGCCTCGACGATCGCCTCGTCGCCGGAGACCGGGACCTGGGTCTCGTGCTGGGCCTGGGACTCGCGCTCGCGCCAGTCGCCGGAGCGTTTCCGCTCCTCAGCTTCCCGAGCCCGGCGCTCGGCCTTGCGCTGTGCGCGGGTTTTCGCCATCGCGAGCTAGCGGGTCTCTTTATGAGGGGTGTGGTGGCCGCACCAACGGCAGAACTTGCGCATCTCGATCCGGTCGGGCGTGTTGCGCCGCGACTTGTTGGTCTGGTAGTTGCGCCGCTTGCACTCTTCGCAAGCCAACGTCACTGCAATGCGGACATCTCCGCGAGCCATCTTCTCCCTCGTTCCGTGCCGGAGGTAGTCGTTACAGAAGAAAACCCCGGGCCCAAGGCGCGAGGCTGGGGCCAAGGATAGCGCCCTCAAGCGCACAGGGACCGCTGCCCGGATGAGCACAGATGGCGATTTTCATGGTTTACTTACTTTTATGTACAACGGTTTCTGGACCAATCGCTGCGGGCACTGAGGAGGCGGCGTGCGGGAGGCGATCAACAAGCGGCCCCTGATCGATCGCGACAGCTTTGTCGAAGAGGTCGAAGAGCGCCTGGTCGACCCGCGCCACCTGGGTCAGCCGGGGGCGCTGCTGCTGCTCGACATCGACTCCTTCAGCCTCGTCAACGACTCGCTCGGCCACGAGACCGGCGACCGGCTGCTGGACACCGTGGCGGCGCTGCTGCGCGAAGAGGCCCGGGCCGAAGACCTGCCGGCGCGAATCTGCGCCGACGAATTCGCTCTGCTGCTGCAGCGGGCGACACCGGAACAGGCGATGGCGGCGGCCGAACGGCTGATCGCCCTGGTCCGCGAGCGGGGGCAACCGCCGGTCTCCAGCAGCGTCGGCATCGCCACCTTCGGCGGCCGCGGCGAGAAGGTGACGGCGGAAGGGCTGATGATCGCCGCCGACATCGCCCTCTGCGAAGCCAAGGAAGACGGCGGCGGGCGCGCCGTCGACTCGGTCGCCGGTCCCAATCAGCGGCTGACCTGGGCCGACCGCATCCGCGAGGCAATCGACCAGCAGCGGATCGTGGTCTACGCGCAGCCGATCTTCGACCTGCGCAAGCAGTGCGTCGCCCGCGAGGAGCTGCTGGTGCGGATGCTCGACGAGAACGACGACGTCATCCCTCCCTCCTCCTTCCTGCCGACCGCCGAGCGGCTCGGGCTGATCGCCGAGATCGACCGGATGGTGCTGGCGAAGGCGATCGAGCTGGCCGGCCGCTCGCAGCCGATCGCGGTGAACGTCTCCGGCGCCTCGCTCTGCGAGCCGGCGCTGGTCGAGGACGTGCGGGCGGCGATCGCCGCCGGCCTCAACCCGGCCTGGCTCGACTTCGAGATCACCGAGACCGCGGCGATCGCCAACATGGACGACGCCCGCACCTTCGCCCGCACGGTGACCGGGATGGGCTGCGGTCTCGGCCTCGACGACTTCGGCACGGGCTTCAGCTCCTTCAGCTACTTGAAAGAACTGCCGGTGCAGCACCTGAAGCTCGACATCGAGTTCATCCGCAACCTGCCGAGCTCGCCGACCGACCAGAAACTCGTTCAGGCGATGGTCCAGTTCGCCAAGGCGTTCGGACAGGAGACTGTTGCCGAGGGGATCGAGGACGCCGACACCCTGGGGATGGTCCGCGCCTTCGAGATCGACTACGCGCAGGGCTTCCACATCGGCAGGCCGGCGCTGGTGGACGGGGCGCGGCCGGCGCTGGCCGGCTGAGCTAACCGATCCGCAGAACGCTGCTGGTCCGCACCGTGCGGCCCGTCAGCTGCAGGGTGCGGGCGACGACTCGGACTCGACGGCCCCGCTCGACATGATCGCCGAGCGGCACGGTGAGGAAGCGGCGCTCGCCGAGCTGAAGTGCGAAGGGCACCTTGTGGGCGCCGCGGATGCCCTTGAGGACGAGGGTCCCTTCGCAGCTGTTTGCGGTGAGGCCGCTGCATTCCACCGGGACCAGCGCTCGCGGCCCGAGCAGGTCGGCGTGCCGCTGCGGGAACTGGATCGACATCGGCGTCGGTTCGGCTTCTTCAGCCGCCGCCGCACCGGGGATGAGAAGGAGTGCCAGGAGGGCAATCGGGAGTAGCAGAAGCCGCCTCATGCCCTACATGGGAGCAGCAAATGTTCGAGTTGTCTACTAGAACATTCGTGGAAGTCATCCGTCCAGGCTAAAGGTTGCCTGGCCGCATGGGGCGGAAAGTCAGAGACCGAGGGTTTTGGCGATGATTCCGCGCTGGATCTCGGAGGTGCCGCCGTAGATGGTCGAGACCAGCGAGGTGCGGACGAGGCGCTCCATGTCGTACTCGGAGGAATAGCCGTAGCCGCCCATCATCTGCATTCCCTCGAGCGTCGTGCGCTTGGCGACCTCGGTGACGAAGAGCTTCACCATCGAGGCCTGCTGGGGCAGCATCCGGTCGGGATCCTCGTCGACCAGAGTGGCGACCCAGTGGGTCATCAGCCGCGCCGCCTGCAGGTCGGTGGCGAGGTCGGCGATGCGGTGCTGGAGCGCCTGGAAGGAGCCGATCGGGCGGTCGAACTGGCGCCGTTCCTTGACGTAGAGAAGAAGGTCGTCGAAGGCGCGCTGGGCGATCCCGAGCATCGTCGCGGCGAGGATCAGGCGCTCGACGTTGAGGCCCGCCATCAGCTGCATCCAGCCCTGGTCGACCTCGCCGAGGACGTCCTCCTCGCGGGCCACGCAGTCGGTGAAGTAGAGGTGGTTGGTCTCGCGGCCGCCCATCGTCTCGATCGGGACCACCTCCATCCCCTCGACCTCGCTGGGAACCCAGATCATCGTCATCCCCTCGTGCTTGCTGGCGCCGCGGGTGGTGCGGCAGACGACCAGCACGTGGTCGGAGATGTGAGCGTTCGAGCAGAAGACCTTCTGGCCGTTGATGACGAAGCCGTCGTCGGTTCGCTCCGCCTTGCAGGAGAGGGCGCCGACGTCGGAACCGGCCTCCGGCTCGGTCATCGCGATCGCCTCTACCGAACCCGAGGCGATGCCGCCGAGGATCTTTTCCTTCTGCGCCTCGGAACCGAAGCGCTGGGTCGCGCCGGCGACGATCAGCGTCGTCGCGTAGCCGCCGATCGGGGCGAGCCCGCGGGAGGTCTCCTCCATGAAGAGACAGGCGTCGAGCATCGACCCGCCCGAGCCGCCGTACTCCTCGGGGATCGTCACTCCGAGCCAGCCCAACTCCGCCATCTGCTTGTAGAGGTCGAAGTTATGGTGCTCGCGGTAACCCTCGGTCAGCCGCTCGCGCTGGTCCGGCGTCCCGCACTCGCGGTCGCAGAAGTCCCGAATCGCATCGACGAAGTCCCTCTGCTCGTCGCTCAGGGCGAAGTCCACGGGCGGCAGCCTACAGACGGCGCCGCCGAGTCGGCGGCTCGACCAGGCGGAGCCTTCCAGCGATCATGGCCAGCGCCCTCTCGCTCCTCATTCCATTCGTTTTGCAACCTGTTTGTCTTTATTGCGCTGGACGTGGCCATCGCTTCGCGGCAGGATGCACGCTTCCGTCATAGAGCTTTCGCTGGCCAAGCGGTCTCCTCAGGATGACCGTCCGGGACACCAGGACCCCCACTCGGCCACATTGACCGCGTGCCCGATGGACTAGGTAGGCCGTAAGAAGAATCCGATCCCCTTGGTCCGACTCCAGCACCCGGCTGATACGCGGCTTCGGCCGCCCAATACCTGCGCACCACGCCACAAATTTTCCGATTTCTACCCGCTTGCCAGACGGAGGGGCAAGGACCCCCCATTGAACTGGGCCCTCGACCTTCTTTGGCTGGCGGGCGATCCTACGTGTCCCGGCGTCCGGCCATCCCGGCCTCGCCTGCACAGAGGATGCTCGATGGCTTAGGTGCGATCGGCCGGGATGGCCGGAAGGTGCGCCGGCGGACCAACTGGAAGAAAGTGCGACAAGCAAGTAGGGCAAGATGGACATACGCAATTGCGAAAGCTCATGCTCCGCCCTCACTGGCTGCCGCGGCGCTGATCCCGTCATCTAGGCCAATGCGAGGGAAGGGGACGTGCTTCCATCGTAATGACCCTGATGCGGTCGATGCAGGCAAGCAGCCACGATCACAGCTTGAGACGTGTGTCTACTTGCTTCACCCTGTGATGTATGGACGCGTGCTTTCTTGATCTGGAGACCAACAACAGTGCTCCGATTCGTACCGTTCTCTCACTCGGACGTCCAAATCTCTCCTAACAACCTCATGGACCCGTTTTCCGAGCGCGCGGTTGCGTCTACCCAGGTCAACCCTCCCAAAGACCCTCGCTAGCTCAGGGGTGCCCGCGGGAGCGTCGTGAGGGTCTTCCGGGATAGTTATCAATCCAGTTGGTTGATCTCTCAAGCGTTTGAGATTCAGCAAGAAAAGATCTTCTTAGCATTTCACTATCTGCCGGGAATGGCCGACGACGAAACAGGAGGGGGTGACTCGATGCTGATTGCGAGGACGGTGCCCGTCATGTCGATGGTGCGGCTAACCAAGAATTCGTAAATGCACGCATGCACGTGCGATCTGCCGCGTGCGTGGAAAGACGGGGACCGGCTCGCGCACGGGAATCCGGGGTCCTGGCGGAGCCCGTGGCGCCCGCACGCCGGCTGCCATCTTGACGCCTCCTCTCCTGTTCCTTATGCCTGCTGTGCAGGCATAAGGAACAGGAGAGGGACTTGACCCTCCGGACTGGCCTCGGCTCCCTCGGCGGAACTTGCCAGCCTGAGCGGGTCGGATGCTCAGGGGCGGAATCGAGGGGGCTCGAAACGGCCGCTGAATCGGATGAAGAAGTGGCCGATTTGCAGCGACTTCAACGAAGCCCGGAACGAGACTCGAACTCGTGACCCCTTCCTTACCATGGAAGTGCTCTACCAACTGAGCTATCCGGGCGGGAACGGCTCCCTGCGAGGCCGTGCGCTCAGGATGATTCTAGAGGGTGGCGGGCGATCGGCTATCCCCGGTCCCAGGGGAGCGCGACGGCGAGTTTCCAGACGCCCTCGAGGCAGCGCAGGACCATCTTCGGCGCCAGCGGGCGGGTGAACGGCTTGCCTTCGGAGCCCGGGCTGGTGAGGAGCCAGCGCTCGGTGCCGAAGGCGATCTCGCCGGCGACCAGCATCGAGCTCTCCTGGACCTCGATCTGGGCGCCGGACGCGATCAGCTGGCGGAGGATGGGGCGGATGTCGTCGCGCCCCCGCACCGTGGTCGCATCCGGCGTCACCAGGCAGGCGTCCTTGGCGAAGCAGGCAGCGGCGGCCTCGAGGTTGCCGCGGGAGACCGAGTCGGCGAAGGCGCGGGTGACCTGCTCTGGCGCCTCTGCCACCAAAGTCGTCGTCGCCACGGTGCGCCCTCGCGATCGCTTCTAGATGAACTTGTTGGGCTGCAAGCGGCAGTAGCGGAATTCGTAGTCGAGGACCTGGTTGTTGGTCTTCGTCGCGTTGCTCTGCAGCCGCACGATCATCTTCTGCGCCGCGTTCTTTTCGCCCTTCGCCAGCTTTCTGGAGGTGGCTTCGAAAAGCCCGGCCTCGGCCTTGACGCCCTTCAGCCACCGGGTCAGCCGGGCGGTGTCTTCAGCGGGCTTTGGCACCTTCGACAGCTGCGCGTAGGCGTGCTTCAGCGCCTTGGCAGCCGCGGAGAGTTGGCGCGAGGCCCGCTTCAGCTTCCCCGCCTTCACGTTCGCCCGCACCCCGTCGAGGATCTTTTCGTTGGCTTGCGTGTCCCGCTTGCAGATCGGTTCGACCCGTTCCTTGTATTCGGTCGAGCCGACTTCCGCGGCAGACGCGGCGCCTGCGGCCAGCAGCATGGCGAGGGCCGCGAGCAACATGATCATCTTCTTCCCTGGCATCGGTTCCTCCCATCCCGGCTTGGCCTTGCAGTAAGAGTGCCAGTATATAGGCACAGTTTCAGAAACGCGCGTGTCGGTGACTCTACGGGTTCCAGAGGCGAGATCGATAGCGTGACGGATCCGTGCTCCTCTCTCGCTCCCTTTTCTCCCTCCTCCTCTTAACCCTAGCCCTGCTCGCTGGGTGCGGCGGCTCCGGCGACAGCAGCTCGCGTCCGGCTCCCTCGGCCGCTGAGTTCCCCGCAGCCAAGGGGAAGACGGTCGCGAGCCTGCTGAAGAGCTCCGGGGCCAAGCCGACCAACCTCGTGATCGCGCCGGCGGCGCAGGCGTTCACGGTCGGTGAGAACCGCTACCCGTTCGGCGTCTTCACCAAGAGCCGCGAACAGGTGACCGACGCCGACGTCGCCCTGTACTTCGCCAAGAGCGAAGGGGGTCCGGTGCAGGGGCCCTATCCCGCCCAGGTGAGTTCGCTGGAAGTGAAGCCCGCCTACCGCTCGCAGCTCAACGACCCGGACGCCGCGCAGGCCGTCTACGTAGTCCCCAAGGTGGACTTCGACAAGAAGGGACCCTGGGTGGCGATCGCGCTGCTGAAGGGCAAGAACGGGCTCGAAGCTTCGCGGGTCCCGACCCCGGTGGTCGAACAGTACTCCGGCATCCCCAAGCGGGGCGAAAAGGCGCCGCTGATCCACACCCCGACCGCCGCCGACGTCGGCGGCGACCTCGCGAAGATCGACACCCGGATCCCGCCCGACCAGATGCACGAGGTCGACTTCGCCGAAGTCGTCGGCAAGGAGCCGATCGTGCTCGTCTTCGCGACGCCGGCCCTCTGTCAGAGCCGGGTCTGCGGGCCGGTGGTCGACGTCGCCCAGCAGGTCGCGGACGAGTACAAGGGCAAGGCCGACTTCATCCACATGGAGGTCTACAACGAAAACAACCCCAACAAGGGGATCCGGCCTCAGCTCGAGGCCTACGACCTGCCGACCGAGCCCTGGACCTTCCTGGTCGATCGCAACGGGGTCGTGCGTGACCGCATCGAGGGCGCCTACGGGGTAGCCGAACTGGAACGGGCGATGCGGACGATCCTGCCCGGCTAGCGGGAGCTGCCCTTGCCGCGCTTGCTGCGGGACGACCGGCGCCTGCCCGCCGCCGGCTTGCCGGCTTCCCGCAGGGTGCGTTCGCCGGCTTTCTCGGTCGACTCGCCCATCGTGATCTGAAACATCGCCAGCAGCGCATCGGAGGCGAGCGGACGCATGCGGTCGAGAGCCTGGCGCACCTTCGGCCAGTCAGCCTCGGGCCGGCCGGCCCTGTCGAACGGCTCCCAAATCTCCTTGACGAAGAGCTCTACGAAGGTGCGGGCGACCGCTTCCGAGGAGCGCCGCAGCTGCTGGGCGGTCCGGACCGCGGCCTCGGGCGGGACTCCGAGCTCGACCAGCGCGGCGCCGGCGCGCTGCAGGCGGGGGCTGATCACCTCGAACTGGCCGCTCGGCAGCTTCCGCACGACTCCCATCTCTTCGATCCGGCGCAGCAGCTTCTGGTCGAGCTGCCCGGCTCCCCAGGCGCCGGCCAGCTCCTTGGCGCTGAAGATTTCCGGCGTCTCGTCCTCGAAGGGGGCGCGGACGGCGCGGGCGAAGTCGACCATCTCCCGCGAGGATCCCTCGCTGCTTTCCAGTACCCGCCGAATCGCCTCGAGGTTGAGTCCCTCGGCCTGCATTTCGCGGGTCAGCTCGATCCGCGCGACGTGGTCCTCGTTGTAGTAACCGGTGCGGCCGTGGACCTCGGGCGGCGGCAGGATGCCACGGGTCTGATGGGCGCGGATGTTGCGGATCGTCATCCCGGTCCGCCGCGCCAGCTCCCCGATCGTCAGCTTGCCGGCGGGCGCCTTCTGCCGTTTGCGGCTTGCCATCAGCGGATGGTAAGCGCCAGGCGCTGACCGTTCATCATCTTCGCCTCATCCGAACAGAGATATGCGATCGCCGCGGCGACGTCCTCGGCGGGGGTGAAAGTCGGGTGCTCGGCGCCGGGCTCCTCTTCGCGCATCCGCGGGGTGAGGATCGCCTCGACGACGATGATGTTGGCGGTGGCTCCGCCGGGCTCGAAGCCGTCGGCAAGGGCGAGCGTCCAGGCCTCGGCAGCGGCCTTTGCCGCGGCGTAGGCGGCGCTGGCGTTGCTCGGGTTCTGAGCCTGCTTGGCGGAGACGAGGACGAAGCGTCCGCCGGTGGCGAGGAGCTGGTCGTGGAAGGCCCGGGTGGTGTGCTGGACGGTGCGGACGAGAAGGTCGTGGAGGAGGTCCCAGTCAGAGAGCGGCGCCTCGTGCAGCGGCCGGCCACCGCGCCAGCCGCCGACCAGGTGAACGAGCCCGTCGACGCGGCCGAAGCGCTCGACCAGCGCGTCGCACCAGGCACGGGTCGCCTCCTCGTCGAGGAGGTCGGCGGTGCGGCCGTCCCAGCGATCCGGCGGGAGGCCAAGGTCGGCCGCGAGCGAGTCGAGGCTCTCCTGACTGCGATCGGTCCCGGCAACCGTGGCTCCGAGCGCCGCGAGCTGCTCGGCCACAACCGGTCCCAGCCCGCCCCCGACGCCGGCGATCGCGATTACGCGGTCTTCGAGCATGGGGTCATCTTCTCAGGCGACCGGAACAAGATCCTTATGTGGAATTTTCTGTCTGCGGTACTTGCGATGATGCTTCTCATGAAGAGCGCCACCGATCCAACCAGCCCACATCGCCGTGAGCGCGCGGTCAATCGCCGCGTCCAAGGAGACATCGGGGAGGTCTCGGCGATGGAGTGGCTGGCCAGCTACGGAGCCACTGTCTGGGTGCCGTTCAACCACAGCCCGCATGTCGATCTGATGGCCGAATGGGATGACCGGCTGATCAGGGTCCAGGTGAAAACTTCGACCTTCCGCGGACCGGTCAAATCCGGCGAGGACCGGTGGCGGATCTCAATCGCCACCAACGGCGGCAATCGCAGCTGGAGCGGCCTCGCGAAGAAGTTCGACCCCTCCCGAGTGGATTACCTCTTTGTGCTGGCAGGAGATGGGCGGCGATGGTTCATACCGGCACCGTTCGTCGAGGCAGCGCGTTCAATCGCACTCGGCGGTACGAAGTACTCCGAGTTCGAGGTAGAGCCGGGTACGCCGTTCGAAGGACTCGTCTACGGAGACGTCGCGCCTAATACAATCCCATTCGCACCACCATTACCGGGGGAGTGCCAGAGTGGTCAAATGGACTTGACTGTAAATCAAGCGGCTATGCCTACGCAGGTTCGAATCCTGCCTCCCCCATCTTCAGCTCCTTCGGCCAGTCGCCAGATCCTGCTCCGACCCAAACGACAGGCGACGTTCCCGAAGGCTCCCTGCGAGGAGGCAGGAATCTCTCCGGGAGACCGCCTGCGCGTTGGGTCCGACGGACCCGGTCGCTTGGTCTTCGAGAAGATCGATCCCGTCGCCGGCGACGCAGCGCCGGAAGAACCGCCCGTCTAGCTCGCCGCCGCCTCCAGCCGCGCTTTCATCTGCTCGTTGAAGGCGGTGAGGGCGGAGAAGGGGCGCATGAAGACGGTCAACTCGGCGACGCGGCCGTCCTCGTCGAGCTCGAGGAAGTCGATGCCCTCGATCTGGCGATCGGGGCCGGCGACGGTGGCCTTGAAGCGGAGGCAGACGCTGCTGCCGTCGCTGAGCTCGTCGACGTAGGTGAGGTCTTCGAGGGTGGCGGCGACGTGGGTGAGGACCGCGCTCACGGTCTCGCGCCCCTCGAAGCCGCGGAAGAGGACCGGGCTGTGCAGGACGACGTCCTCGCGCAGGGTCTCCGTCAGCAGGTCGAGGTCCTTCGCCTCGGCGGCGCGGCGGAACGGGTGCGGCTCGGCCATGCGCTCACTGTACCTCCGATCCGATGGGATACTCACCCGGTGCCGAGCGACCGCTTCTATTCGCGCATGTCTCACGCCCTGGGCGCCCAGGGGCTGCGCTGGATCGGCAAGCTGAACGCGCCGGTCTACCGGTTGAGCGGCGGGCGCATCGGCGGCAAGGTCGGAGGGGGACCCGTGCTCCTCCTCACCACCATCGGGCGCAAATCGGGCCAGCAGCGCACCGCGCCGGTTCTCTACCTCGCCGACGGCGACCGCTACGTCGTCATCAACACCAACGCCGGCAACGCGAAGGCGCCCGCCTGGTCGCTGAACCTGCGGGCGAACCCGGAGGCCGAAGTCGAGGTGGGCCGCAAGCGGGTCAGGGTCCGCGCCCGCATCGCCGAGGGTGAGGAGCGCGACGACCTCTGGCGCCGCCACATGCAGCAGTACTCCGGCTGGGACTACTACGAGTCGAAGCTCGACCGCAGACCGAGCGTGTTTGTCCTGGAACCTTCCTGACGAGGCGTTTCCGGCCGTCAGGTCAGGAGGCTTCGCGGAGCATTTGAGCCTCCGGCAGGCGCTTCAGCTTCTTCAGCGTGTTGTTCTCGATCTGGCGGATCCGCTCGCGGGTGACGCCGAAGGTCTTCCCCACTTCCTCGAGCGTCAACGGCTCGGCGCCGGAGAGGCCGTAGCGAAGTTCGATCACCTGGCGCTCGCGGTCGGGCAGCGCTTCCAGCGCCCGGCGCACGCCCTCTTTCTGCAGGTGCTCGCTCGCTTCCTCGAACGGCTCCAGCACCGCATCGTCAGCGACGAAGTCGCCGAGCTCCGATTCGTCCTCGTCGCCCACCGGTTTCTCCAGCGAGACCGGCAGCTGGGCGACGCGGAGGATGTCGCGCACGTCGGCGACCGGCCAGCGCAGCTCCTCGGCGATCTCGGCCGGCTCGGGCTCGCGCCCCAGTTTCTGCACCAGCTGCCGTTCGACGTGGGCGACCCGGTTCAGCTTCTCGACCATGTGGACCGGGATCCGGATCGTCCGCGCCTTGTCAGCGATCGCCCGCGTCACCGCCTGGCGGATCCACCAGGTCGCGTAGGTGGAGAACTTGTACCCGCGCCGGTAGTCGAACTTCTCGACCGCACGGATCAGCCCCAGCGAGCCCTCCTGGATCAGGTCGAGGAAGCTCAGCCCGCGCCCTAAATAGCCTTTCGCGATCGAGACGACGAGGCGCAGGTTCGCCTCCACCATCTGCCGCTTGGCGAGCATGTCGCCGCGCTCGATCCGTTTCGCCAGTTCGACCTCCTGCTGCGCGGTCAGCAGGTCGACCTGGCCGATCGCCCGCAGGTAGAGCCGCAGCGAGTCGAGGCTCGGCTCGATCGTCAGGTCCAGCTCTTCCTTTTTCGCGCTGCCGGCGCTGTCGCCATTCCGCTGCGCTTTGTAAGCGCTGACGCCGTCCTCGGCGATCACGTCGATCCCGTGCTCGACGAGGTGGGCGTGAAGCTGGGAGACCTGCTCCTTGGTGATCTCGACCTCCTCGAGTGTCGAGGAGATCTCCTCGAAGGTCAGGTAGCCGCGCTCGCGGCCCTTCGCTATCAGTCCCTGAAGCTCCTCGATCTCGGCGATCGGGCTCGCTTCCCCCTCGCGCTCGATTACCTCGGCCCCAGACTCCAACGGTTCGATAGACACTGGCCCTCGCTGTTCCCTTTTCCCTTCGAGGGGGCGGCCGGCCCCAAAGCTCCGACCGCGCCGGATTATAGGGAGAAAAAATCTTCCATCACCGAAACCGGTCCCGGACCGACTCGCCTGCCGCGGTCCGCCACGACTCGCTTACTATTCGTTAGCCGATGGCCAGCCGCTCCACCGCCACCCCCGCTCCGCCCGACGTCCAGGCAGGCCTGCCGGCGACCCAGGTCGGGCTCTCGCGCGTCGGCGTCACCGGCGTCGAGAAGGTGATCCGCGTCAAGGCCAACGGCAGCGAGAACCTCTTCTACGCAGGGTTCGAGTGCTTCGTCGACCTCAACCCGCAGCAGGCGGGGGTCCACATGTCCCGCTTCGAGGAGATCGTCGGCGAGGCGATCGACGAGGTGGTCCTCGGCGAGGCCTTCAAGGCCGAGGTGCTGGCCGCCCACGTCGCCGAGAAGGTGCGCGAGCGCCAGGGCGGCGAGCGGGCCGAGGTCTCGATCGCCGCCCGCTATCCGGAGACGGCCGAAACCCCGGAGACCGGCAAGAGCACGCAGGAGATCTACGTCCTCTACGGGACCGCCGTCGCCTCGGCGCGCGGCACCCGCACCCTGACCGGGGTCGAGGCCCAGGGCATGACCGCCTGCCCCTGCGCGCAGGAGATGGTCGCCGGGCTCGCCCGCGAGCGCCTCGCCGGGGACGGCTTCGAGGCCGAGGAGATCGAGCGGATCGTCGAGCTGGTCCCGATCGCCACCCACAACCAGCGCGGCATCGGCACCCTCTACATCGGCTGCCCCGAGGGCGGTCCTGCCTGGATCGAGGCTCCCGAGCTGCTGCGGATCGTCGAGAGCTCGATGAGCTCGGAGATCTACGAGCTGATGAAGCGCTCCGACGAGATGTCGGTCGTGGTCAAGGCCCACGAACAACCGCGCTTCGTCGAGGACTGCGTGCGGGAGATGGTCCGCCAGGTGGTCGAGGGCTACCCCGACCTGCCCGAGCAGACCTTCGTCATGGCCCGCCAGGAGAACCTCGAGACGATCCACCGCCACAACGTGGTCGCCGAGCGCTACGGCACCCTCGGCGAGTTGCGCCGCGAGCTGCAGGACGGCGAGCACTCCGCGCACCACCTGACGATGCGCGAGTGGCTGGAGGGGTCTTCTTAGGCGCTCGGCGGGCGGGTCCTGTCACCCGCCCGAGTTGCGCTTTTGGTCAGACAGTTGAGTTGACCTTCGTCGCGCGCTCGCGCTCCAGGGCCTCGATGCGGCGGCGGAGGCCGAAGAAGTAGTCGGCGCCGCTGATCACGGTGACGGCGAGGGCGAGGTAGACGAGGACGTCGACCCACGCCGGCGAGGGGTCGGCCGCGATCAGGGCGATCACGGCGGCGATCTGCAGCACGGTCTTGACCTTGCCGAGCCAGGAGGCGGCGATGACGATGCCGCGCTCGGCGGCGATCGCCCGCAGGCCGGTGACGGCGATCTCGCGGGCGATGATCACCATCGCGATCCACGGTTCCAGCCGGTGCAGGGAGACCAGCGAGAGCAGGGCGCCGGTGATCAGCAGCTTGTCCGCCAGCGGGTCCATCAGCTTGCCGAAGGTGGTGACCGAATCGCGGGAGCGGGCGACATAGCCGTCGAGCCCGTCGGTCAGCGCCGCCAGCGCGAAGACGCCAGCGGCGAGCGCGTCGCCGTTCGGGCTCTCGCCGAGCAGGGCGACGACGACCACCGGCACCGCGAGGATGCGCAGCAGGGTGAGGAAGTTGGGCAGGTTGAGCGGGAACATCCCCGCTCACTTACCCCCGACGACGGCCGGCTCAGTCTCGATCGCAGTTTTTTCCGCGTCGCGCCGGGCGAAGTACTCCTCGCCCTCGATGCTGATGTGGGGGATCGCCCGGTCGAGCCAGCGCGGCAGCCACCAGGCGCGCTTGCCGAGCAGGACCATCACCGCCGGCACCAGCAGGCAGCGGACGACGGTCGAATCGATCGCGATAGCCACCGCCAGCCCGACCCCGAACTCCTTGACCACCGGGTTGCCGCTGAGGACGAAGCTGGTGAAGACGCAGACCATGATCGCCGCCGCCGAGGTGATCACCCGGCCGGTGTTGGCGAGGCCTTCGACCACCGCCCGCTTCTCGTCGCCGAACTCTTTGAAGTGCTCGCGCATCTGCGTCAGCAGGAACACCTCGTAGTCCATCGAGAGCCCGAAGAGGATCGCGAACATCAGCAGCGGCACGAAGCTGACGATCGGGATCGGGTGGTCGAGCCCGATCAGCGAGGAACCCCAGCCGAGCTGGAAGACGGCGGTGACGACGCCGTAGGCGGCGGCGACCGAGAGCAGGTTCATCGCCGCGGCCTTGACCGGGACCAGCAGCGAGCGGAAGGCGAGCAGCAGGACGATGAAGCTGAGGGCGACGACGATCGCGATCATCAGCGGCAGCTTGTCGCCGATCTGCGAGGCCAGGTCGATGTAGCCGGCGGTCTGACCGCCGACGTAGGAGCTGGCCTTCGTCCCCCGAAGCGCCGTGGGGATCACCTTGTCGCGCAGGTTTTCGACCAGGTCGACCGTCTCGTCCGCCCAGGGCTCCGATTTCGAGAGCGCCGTGAAGACGGCGACGGTCCCCTGCTTGTCAAGCGTCGGTTCGCTCACCGCTTCGATGTCGCCGGCGCCGCCGACTGCCTTCGCGAGTTTCGGCAGCAGCTGCTTGGCTTCGGCCGGCGAGGTGAATTCGGAGGCGACCAGGAGCGGCCCGTTGACGCCGGGCCCGAAGCCCTTGTCGAGGCCGTCGTAGGCCTGGCGCGAGGTCGTTTCCTTCGGCAGGGCGCTGATGTCGTTCTGCCCGAGCTCGAGCTGGAAGATCGGCAGCGCCAGGACGATCAGGATCGCCAGCGCCGCGACCGACGCCGTCCAGGGGCGGCTGCTGACCCGCTCGGCCCAGCGCCGCCAGCCGTGCGGCTCCTTGTCATCGGGATGGGTCTTGCCGAGCTGGACCCGCAGCGAGTTGATGTGCGGGCCGAGGGCGCCGAGCATCGCCGGCAGCAGGGTCGTCGCGGCGCTGACCGCGACCACCACCGCGATCGCCGCCGTGAAGCCGAGCGTCGAGACCAGCGGGATGCCGGCGAAGGCGAGCGAGCAGAGCGCGATCACGACCGTGAAGCCGGCGAAGACGACGGCCCCACCGGCGGTCGCGGTAGCGCGGGCGATCGACTCCCGGACCTCCATCCCTTCGCCGAGCTGCAGTTTGTGGCGGGTGACGATGAAGAGCGCGTAATCGATGCCGACGCCGAGGCCGATCATCGTTGCCAGGGTCGCGGCGACACCGGGCACCTCGAGCACGTGCTCGAGCAGGCGGATGATCGAGAGCGCGCAGGCGAGGCCGATAACCGCGGAGACGATCGGCAGCATCATCGCCGTCGCCGTGCCGAAGGCGAAGAGGAGGATGATCACCGCCGCCGCCAGGCCGATCGCCTCGCTGGTCTCGGTCGCCGGCTTCGAGAGCTGCTGGCCGACATAGGCGCCGACCGCGGCGTGCAGGCCAGCGGCTTCGGCGGGCTGCGCCGCGTCGAGGATCCGCTGCGCCTGGGCTTCGTCGATTTCGCCCGGGCCGATCGAGAGGACGACGGGGATGTAGCCGACCGCCTGGCCTTTGCTGAGGAAGGCGACCCCTTCTTTGCTCAGCGGGCTGACCGCCGAGTTGACGTAGTGGATCGCTTCCAGCCTCTTGACAACCGCGGCGACCGGTTGCGCGTACTGCGGTTCGGTCAGCTTCCCCTGCGGCGCTTCCAGCACCAGCGGGTTGCTGCCGTAGGCCTGTTCGGGCAGGTTGCCTTCGAGCAGTTCGGTCGCCCTGGTCGAGTCGGTGCCGGGGAGCGTCAGGTTTTCGCTCGTCTTGCTGCCGGAGGCGTGGCCGATCGCGACGAGGGCGATCGCGAGGACGATCCAGGCGGCGATCACTGGGTAGTGGTACCGCGAGCTGAAGCGCCCGATCGCGTACAGCGGTCCGGTCATTTTCCGTTCGTCCTTTCCGGAGCAGGGAGTTCGCCGGTCTCGAAAGCCGCGGGGATCGCTTCAAGCTTCTTCGCCCCGAGCGCCTGGCGCAAGAGGACGAGCCGCTCGGCCTGGTTCGCCGCCATCGAGGCGATCAGCGGCCGCGGCGAGCCGGCGGTCAGCTTCCCGACCGTGCTGAGCTCGAAGTCGATCGTCGCGCTTTCCATCTCGTAGAGGAATTCGAGGACATCGCCTCGGGTCTTCAAGTCGCTCGCTTCAATCGTTTCTTCCGCGGGTTCGGCCGTGGCGCCTAGCCCCCGCAGCGTCTTCGTCGTCGCATCGGCATGTTCCTGTTCCTGGGCGCGGAACTGCTGCGCGGCTTCGAGATCGGTTCCGTGCAGAGCCGGCAGCACCCGCTGATAGCTCCTCACCACGGCGAGCTGGCGTCCCAGCACTTCGTTCAGCAGCTTCACGTCGCGTTCTTTCTCGGCGGCAGTCGTCGATCCCCCGCCACCGCCCCCTCCGCCACCGCTCCCTCCGCAGCCGGCCGGCGCGCCGGCGAGAAGGGCGGCGGCGAGCGCCAGCAGGAGGGCGCGGCGCACGAGCGGGCCGTGCATGATTCGGTTCGCGGGCATGAGGAGGGATGCAAGCCTATGAGCTCGGCGCGCCAGCGCGCCCTCGCCGCCCTGGCGGAGGAGGTGCACGGCTGCCGTCTCTGCCCGCGGCTGGTCGAGTGGCGCGAGGCGCAGGCCGCCAACCCGCCGCGCCGCTTCCGCGGCCAGGACTACTGGGCGCGGCCCGTCTCCGGCTTCGGCGACCCCGAGGCCCGGGTCGTGATCGTCGGCCTGGCGCCGGCCGCTCACGGCGCCAACCGGACCGGGCGCATGTTCACCGGCGACCGCTCCGGCGACTGGCTCTACGCCTCGCTGCACCGCACCGGCTTCGCCAACCAGCCCACCTCCGAGTGGCGGGACGACGGCCTCGAGCTGCACGACGCCTACGTCACCGCCACCGTCCGCTGCGCGCCGCCGGCGAACAAGCCCACCCCGCAGGAGCGCGACACCTGCCTCCCCTACCTCGAGCGCGAGTTGCGGCTGCTGGAGCGCTGCCGGGTGCTGGTCGCGCTCGGCAGCTTCGGCTGGGACGGAGCGCTGCGGGCGGCGCGGGCGCTGGGGGTCGAGGTGCCGCGGCCGCGGCCGAAGTTCGGCCACGGCGCCGAGGCCGATCTCGGCCCCTGGCGGCTGCTCGGCTGCTTCCACCCCAGCCAGCAGAACACCTTCACCGGCAAGCTGACGGTTCCGATGACCGACGAAATCTTCCTGCGGTCGCGCGAGCTCGTCGACTGAGCCCCCGTTTCAGCCCCGCCAGGTTTTCCTGGAACCTCTCCCACTGTCTCAGCGGTCTTTGCTTCGCTGGGTAGACCTACAGGGGAGAGGAACTTTGCAGAAGCCACGCCTGAAGCGAACCACCGAGCAGATCGAAACGCCCGAGGGCGACGTCTACCTGCTGCGGCCGAGCGAGGAAAACGACATCAGGATCGAGAAGCCCGACGGCGAGGAACGGCGGCTGCTGGCGGCGATCGACGGGGAGCACACGCTGGAGCAGCTGCAGGAGGAGTTCGGCGGCGAGAACGTCGAAGACGTGGTCTCGCAGCTGCGGCAGCTCGGGGTCGTCGAGGACGCCGACGACGACGAGCGGCTGGAGCCGGGGGAGCTCGAACGCTTCGACCGCCAGCTCCGCTACTTCAGCGACATCGGCGGCGAGCTGACGCCTTCGCAGTGCCAGGAGCGGCTGCGCGAGGCGAAGATCGCGGTGCTCGGCGTCGGCGGCCTCGGCGGCTGGTCGGCCTGGGCGCTCGCCTGCACCGGCGTCGGCGAGATGTGGCTGATCGACAGCGACGTGGTCGAGATCAGCAACCTCAACCGCCAGATCCTCTACACCGAGGCCGACGTCGGGCGGCCCAAGGTGGAGCGGGCGGCGGCGCGCCTCGCTGCCTTCAACTCGGGAATGCGGATCACCACCGACCACCGTCGGCTCGAGAGCCAGGACGACATCGCCGAGTTCATCGCCGGCTCCGACGTCGTCATCGACGCCGCCGACTGGCCGGCGCACGACATCGAGCGCTGGTGCAACCAGGCCTGCTTCGAGGCCGGGATCCCTTACATCACGATGAGCCACTTCCCGCCAATCGCCCGGGTCGGGCCGCTCTACGTGCCGGGCGAGACCGGCTGCTACGCCTGCCAGGAGATCGGCTACCGGCGCGAATACCCGCTCTTCGACATCGCCGTCGAGCAGCGGCGGGCGAAACCGAGCCCGGCGGCGACGCTCGGTCCCGCCTGCGGGCTGATCGGCGGCCAGGTCGCGCTCGAGGTGCTGCACCTGCTCACCGGGCTGGCGGAGCCCTCGACCAAGGGCGTCGCCCACATCTACGACCTGCAGACGATGGAGGTCAAACGCGAGGCGGTCGTACCTGAGCCCGAGTGCCCGGTCTGCGGCGGGATGCCGCCGCAGCCGCGGGAACCGAAGCGCAACGAGAAAGAGGAGTCCGCCGCCGCCGGGTAGCTTTCGCCGCATGCGCACCGCCGCCCCGCTCGCGATCCTCGCCCTCGCCGTCGCGCTGCTGGTCGGCTGCGGCGGCTCGGCCGGGACGACGACCACCGCCCCGGGCAAGACCATCGGCTCCTCGGCCCGGGAGATCCGCGCGGCCTGGGAACAAAGCGCCGCCTGCAAGCACCCGCGGGGGGCGTCGCGCTGGGGCTGCTCGGTCGGCGCCTACCGCTGCCAGGGTGTCGTCACCGATCGCGGCTGGTCGGTCGACTGCGCCAAGCCGGGCAGGTCGGTTGCCTTCATGGTCCGGCGCTGACCCGCCGAATCCGCAGCGGGTCGAGGAAGAGCAGCAGCCAGAACAGCGGCGCCAGGCCCGGCGAGGCGAAGGCGAGGGGAACCGAGACGAGGAAGACCAGGGCGACGAAGAAAGCGCGGATGCGGAATTCGCGCTCTTCGGCGGGAGTGATCCTGGCGAGGCCGGCGCGGTGGGAATCGAAGGCCATCACCCACCCGAGCACCGCCACCCCCGCCAGGTTGACCGCGTAGAGGATCACTGCGTCCCGGTCGCCGCCGTGGTCGCCCAATACCTCGCTGGTAAAGGGGATGAGGACGATCCAGGCGAGGTAGAGGATGTTGAGGAAGAGCAGGCGGCCGTCGAAGCCGACGACGTCGCTGAAGAAACGGTGGTGGATGAACCAGAAGCGGCCGATCACGGCGAAGCTGATCGCGTAGGCGAGAAAGTCCTGCCGCTGTTCCCAGAGCGCGTGGCTGAGGCTCTGCCCGCCGAGGTTCTCTTCGATGTGGAGCGAGAGCACCAGCAGCGTGATCGCGATCGCGAAGACCCCGTCGCTGAACGCGACGATCCGGCTGAACTCGATCTCGTTCCCCTCCCGCTGCTTGGCCGTGCTCCCTCTCGCCACAGGCGGATCATCCCCAGCGGCCGCGACGGAACCGCAAGGCGCCTAAAATGCTCGGCAGCGGGCCGGCATAGCTCAGTTGGTAGAGCACTTCATTCGTAATGAAGGGGTCCCCGGTTCAAGTCCGGGTGTCGGCTTCCAACCCTTGCCCGAGCAGGCGCTCGATCGCCTCCGCGTAGGGGCCGTGGAGGGTCGACCGGGGTGCGGGGATCGCCACTCCGTAGGCCTCGCGCATCGCTCTGGCCAGCGTTCGCTTGAAGGTCGGGCCGTGCCAGGCGTGTGCTTCGGCGGCGCGGCCCACGTGCAGGTGGACGAGCTCGTGCAGGAGCGTCTCGAGCACATCGCCGCGGCGGATCCCGGGATAGGCGGTGACCGAGAGGCGGTACTCGCTCGGGACGGCGAAGCCGAGGCGGTTCGGCTTGCGGCGGGCGCGGCGCACCTTCAGCCGCGGCGCCGACTTCGCCAGAGCCCCCTCGGCGAAGGCCGGGAGCCTGCGGAGGCGCTCCATCTCCGCGTCGAGGAGGACCCCGGCGACCGAGTAGTAGGAACGGGACCGCGGCGGCGCTGCGGCGGGCGCGGCCCGCCGTCGCCTCAGACCTGGCAACGCGGGCACCAGTAGGTGGTCCGGTTTGCGTCGCCCTGGCCGCGCGATTCGATGCGGCCGTGGCAGCGGGGGCAGGCGCCCTGGCGGCGGCGGTAGACCTCGTGGGGCTGGCGGCCGGTCGCGACCGCCTCGCGCATCAGGTCGCGGGCGGCGGCGACGGCGCGCCGCAGCTCCGCTTCGGAGAGATCGCCGACGGGGCGCCAGGGGTCGACCCGGGCGGCGAAGCAGGCCTCGCTCTTGAAGATGTTGCCGATCCCGGCGACGAGGTGCTGGTCGAGCAGGGCGTCGCCGAGCGTCCGCGCGGGGTCGGTGCGCAGCGCCGCCGCGACGGCGTCCTCGTCGAACTCCTCGGCGAGGATGTCGGGACCGAGGCGGGCGATCTGCGGATCGCGGCGCAGGCGGCTGGTGGTCATCACCTGCAGGGTCGGGCCGCCGAACTGGACCGCGTCCCAGCCGCCGCCGGAGAGCACCGCCCAAGCGGAGGTGCGGGGACGGCGCCAGCGCTCGCCCTGGCGGTAGACGTGCCAGCCGCCGCCCATCCCCAGGTGGCTGTGCAGGGAGAGCTCGCCGAAGTCGAGCAGGAGGTGCTTGCCGCGAGCCTCGGCCCGCTCCAGCCGCCGCCCGTCGAGCCGCTCGATTCCCGCCGCCCGACCGCGGGGGTTCGGGGCGTTCGCGCTCACGGTAGCGCCGACGATCGTCTGCTCGAGCCGCCGCGCCAGCCGCAGGATCGTGTCCCCCTCCGCCACTCCCCCATCATCCCGAACAGCCGCCCCCGCCCGAACTGCATCAAATCCTGGTCGATATAGGGCCAGGATTTGATGCAGTTCGGGGATGGTGGGTAGAAAGGGGGCAATGTTCGGGCGCGGGCGGATGGACCCTAGGGCGCGGTTGGTGGGGCTCGAGCTCGGCGGCAGCCGGGTGGCGATCGGGGTCGGGGCGATGGTGGCGACGCGGCCGGCGCTGCGGACACTCGGGTTCGGCGAGCCGGAAGCGACCGGGATGGCGCTGGCGAGGCTGGCGGGCGGGCGCGACATCGCCCTCGGCGCCCTCACCCTCGCCGCCCGCGACGACGTGCGGAAGCTGCGCACGCTGCTGCTCGTCTCCAGCACCTGCGACCTCGCCGACGCGGTCGGCCTCGGCATCTCGGCCCGCCATCCGGAAACTCGCCGCGCCGGAATCGGCGGCATCCTCTCCGGCGGCGCGGCGGCGATCGCCGGCCTCTGGGCCGCCCGCCGCCTGGCCCCTTGACCGCAGCTCCGAACTCGAGGCCCCTATGGGGGCCTCAATCTCGGAGCTGGGAGGGATGGGCGAACCCCGCGGATGCGATCCGGCGAGCGCCGTCCGCCGCCGCCAGGCGGGGTTTCGCCGAGCCCTCCTAGGCAACGACCGCCGGCTCGCCGGCCTGGAACTGGTGCGACTCGATCACCCGGTCGATCAGCCCGTACTCGACCGCCTGCTCGGGCTGGAAGAATTTGTCGCGTTCCATGTCGGCGTGGATCTGCTCGGCCGACTGGCCCGTGTGCTTTACGTAGATCTGGTCGAGCCGCTCGCGCAGCTCGAGGATCTCCCTGGCGTGGATCTCGATGTCGCTCGACTGGCCTTCGAAGCCGCCGCTCGGCTGGTGGATGAGGATGCGGCTGTTGGGCAGCGCCATCCGCTTGCCCTCGGCGCCGCCGGTGAGGATCAGCGAGCCGGCCGACATCGCGATCCCGTAACAGATCGTCTGCACGTCGGGCTTGACGAACTGCATCGTGTCGTAGATCGCCAGGCCGGCGTAGGCGGAGCCGCCGGGGGAGTTGATGTAGAGGCTGACGTCCTTGTCGGGATCGTCCGCCTCGAGGTGCAGCAGCTGGGCGATGATCAGGTTGGCGAGGTCCTCGGTGACCGGTTCGCCGAGGAAGATGATCCGCTGCGCGAGCAGGCGGCTGTAGATGTCGAAGGAGCGCTCGCCGCGAGCGGTCTGCTCGACGACCATCGGTACCAGTGGCATTGGGCCTCCCCTTGGAAGATTGCGGTGCCCCTACACCGTAGTGAGCCGCGCCGCCCGGCAGCTGCCGCCTAGGCGGTTCCGGGATTGAACTTGTAGCCGACGCCGCGCACGGTCAGCACCAGCTCCGGCTTCTGCGGGTCGCGCTCGACCTTCTGGCGCAGGTTGGAGATGTGGACGTCGCAGGCGCGCTCGTCGCCGTCGAACTCGGTCTGCCAGAGCTCCTCCATGATCTGAGCGCGGGAGAAGACCTCTCCCGGCCGGCCGACCAGCAGGCGCAGCAGCTGGAACTCGGAACGGGTGAGGTTGACGGGGATGCCGCGGACGGTGGCGACATGGCGGACGAGGTCGATCGAAACCGGCCCGGACTCGATCTTCACCGCCTGGGCCAACGGCGAGCGGTCGAGTTCGCGGCGGCGCAGCTGCGCGCGCACCCGGCCCAGCAGCTCCCGCACCGAGAACGGCTTGGTCACGTAATCGTCGGCGCCGACCTCGAGCCCCACCACCTTGTCCACCTCGGCGTCTTTGGCGGTGAGGACGATGATCGGCACGGCGCTGCGCGAGCGCACGTCGCGGCAGATGTCGAGGCCGCTCGGGCCGGGCATCATGATGTCGAGGATCAGCAGGTCGAAGGGGACGCCGTTGCCGAGCAGCTCGGCGGCCTCGTCGCCGTCGGCGGCCGGGGTGACGTCGAATCCCTCCTGGGTCAGCGCGTAGCCGACCGAGTCGCGTACCGAGGGCTCGTCGTCGGCGATGAGGATGCGACCGCTGCTCACGGGCGAGGCCTCATGCCACCGGGGTCGGGCTCGGTTTCGCGACCGGGAGGCGGACCCAGAAGGTGCTCCCCTCCCCCTGCACCGACTCGACGCCGATGCGGCCGCCCATCACGTCGACCATGCGCTGCGCGATCGCCAGGCCGAGGCCGAAGCCCTCCTGCTTGCGCGTCTCGCTGCGACGGTAGAAGCGCTCGAAGATGCGCTCGAGCTCTGCCGCGGGGATGCCGGTGCCGGTGTCTATTACCTCCAGGATCACGTTTCCTTCGCCGTCGTGGCGGCCGCGAACGGTAACGGTGCCGGGGGGCGGCGTGTTCTTGAAGGCGTTGGTGAGCAGGCCGATCATCACCTGCCGCAGCAGCGTCGGGTCGCCCGTCGCCGCCAAGTTGGACTCGACGTCGACGACCAGTTCGACGTGCGGCGGCGCATCGCAGGCGTTGAGGACGTCGCGAATCGCCAGCGGCACGTCGACCATTTCGCTCTCGGCGGCGCCGCGTGACTCGACCCGGGCGAGGGTCAGCAGCGACTGCGTCAAGCGGTTCATCCGCTCGGCGTCTTCGCCGAGCCGGCGGAGGAAGTGGTCGCGGTCGCGCGGGTCGTCCTTGGCGCCGCTCTGCAGCACCTCGATCGCGCTGGAGATGCCGGCGAGCGGGTTGCGCAGCTCGTGGGCGGCGTTGGAGACGAAGTCGGCTTCGGCGAACTCGCGCCGCATCTCGTCGGTGCGGTCGCGGACGACGGCCAGCACCGCCCGCTCGTCGGGGAGCGAGCGGGCCTGCATCGCGTAGGCGCGATCGCCGATCCGCAGCGCCGGATGCGCGGCGAAGCCGACTTCGGCGGCGCGGGCGAGGTGAGGCAGCATCGCCTCCGGCGGGCGGCCGCGTTCGAGCAGCTCCGCCGCCGAGCCGTTGGAGAAGCGCACCGGGCCGTCGTCGTCGACGACCATTACCGCGTCCGTGAGGCCGTCGAAGATCGCCTCCAGCTTGTTGCGGTCGGCGGTGAGCACACCGAAGCTCTCCTTAAGGGAAGCGCGCATCGAGTCCAGGGCGCGGGCGAGGTCGCCGATCTCGTCGCGGCCGCCCACCCTGAGCGGAGCGTCGAAGGAACCGGCCGCCATCTCGCCGGCGGCCTGGGCCAGGCGCGAGACGCGATGGGAGATCGCCACCGCGATCAGGAAGCCGGCGAGGACGCCGATCAGGACCGAAACCACCAGCGCCTGCTGGTTGTCGCCGAAGAGGTAGACGGCGAATGCGGTGATCAGCGAGACGGCCGCGAAGGCCCCAGCCAGCCACAACCGCATCCCAATCCGCTTCATGAGCAGTTACTAACACAAAAGCTCCTTCCAGGGGGCCGTGTCTGAGTTTGACCGCCATATGTGGCGGGAAACCTCAGACACGGCCCCCGCGGAGGCGGGGACCGGAGGGCGTGGGAGAATCGGTGAGTGCGGACACTGGTCTTCATTCCCGCTTGGAACGAGGAGGGCTCGGTCGGAGCCGTCATCGCGGATGTGCGCAAGTGCATGCCGGACGCCGACCTGCTCGTGATCGACGACGGTTCGACCGACGCCACCGCGGAGCGGGCGCGGGCGGGCGGCGCCCTGGTCGCCTCGCTGCCCTTCAACCAGGGGCTGGGGGCGGCGTTGCAGACCGGCTACCTGCACGCGCTGCGCGAGGGCTATGACTGCTGCGCCCACCTCGACGCCGACGGGCAGCACCCCCCCGCCGAGGTGGCGCGGTTGCTGGCGGAGGTCCAGGCCGACCGCGCCGACCTCGTGATCGGCTCGCGCTACCGCGACCGCGGCCCGGCGGAGAGCGACGACTACAAGCCGACGCTCTCGCGCCGCATCGGCACCGACGTCTTCCGCTTCTTCCTCACCCTGGCGACGCGCCAGCGCTTCACCGACACGACCAGCGGCATGCGGGCGGCGAACCGCAAGGTGATGGCGCTGTTCAGCGAGCGCTACTCGCCCGACTTCGCCGAGATCGAGTCGCTGCAGCTGGCGGTGCGCGAGGGACTGCGGGTCGAGGAGCTGCCGGTGCGAATGCTGGAGCGCGTCGGCGGCAGCTCCTTCCTCACCCCACTGCGCTCCGCCTTCTTCATCTTCAAGGGGATGATCGTGCTGATGGTCGGCCAGTTCCGGCCGCGCCGGGTCGAGGCGGAGCGATGAGCGCGCTGGTGCTGGCCGCGGGCGAGGGCCCGCAGGTCCACCTCACCGCGCAGACGCGGATCATCGCCGCGGTCATCGCCGTCGCCTTCATGGTCCTGATCCTCGACCTGATCCGCCGCGACCGCCTGCAGGAGCGCTACAGCGTGGTCTGGTTCGTCGCCGGACTGGGGATGCTGGTCGGCGCCGCCTTCCCCGGCCTGCTGGAGCTGGTCGCGGACGCGATGGGGGTGCGCGACACCAACGTCGCCCTCTTCTCGATCGTGCTGCTGCTGCTGCTCGGCCTGGCGCTCAACTTCAGCGTGATCATGTCGCGCCAGGCGGCCCAGATCACCCGCCTAGCCCAGGAGCGGGCGCTGGAGAAGGCGCGCGAGCAGGCGGGCTCAAGCGAAAACGGCAGCGAGGCGGAACGCCAGAGCCTCGAGAGCTAGCTCCTCGGAGACGTTGAGGTCGAGGCGGCGGCGGGTGTCCTGGACCAGCTCGGCGGCGCGGCGGGGGCGTGACGGATCGAGGCTCGCGGCGCCGGCTTGAAGCTCAGACTGGCGGTCGCGGTTGTAGGCGACCTCGCCGGCGCCGGAGGCCACCGCGGCGAGGTCCCGAAACCAGCTCGCGCAGAGCTCCAAGCCGAGGTCCAGCACCTCGGTGCGGCGGCGCCTGGCGGCGCGTTTGG
>DASSOC010000051.1:0-1595 GCA_035700965.1 Solirubrobacterales bacterium | reverse complement strand
CTTAGACGGAATTAATAACGCAATGAAGGTTTTGAGCCTCCCTTTATCGAAGTATGTAAAGTAGAAAGATACATACTTTGGAGGGCCATGAATGCGAACACCGAATCAAAACAAACCTCAAGAAACGAAATATTTTCGTCCCGAAATAGATCAATGCCTTTTTTGTGGTGCAAAATTAGAATACTGTCATACCGTGTCCAAAAAAACGATATCCACCTTAAATGGCACGCTTCGAATTATCAACCTAGGCTATCGATGTTCAAGCGAAACTTGCGACCATGTAGAGACCGTTTATCGATCTGCCGAAGCCGATAACATGAGCATGAAGTATCTGACTTTTGGAATGGATGTCCTCACTTATATCGGACAACTGCGATACAAAGAGCATAAGACTCGTGGGGAGATTTGCGAGGAACTTTTCAATCGAAATATCATGACCTCGGAGCGCAACGTTCAAAAATTATATGAACGATATAACGTCCTTCTTCGAGCCAGTGCCCAAGAACATGCCAAAAACAAACTGAAGGATGTTGTCAAAGAACACGGAGGGATCGTCTTATCCATGGATGGTGTTCAGCCGGAAAAAGGAAATGAGACGCTTTACGTGATACGAGAAGTATTAAGCGGGACGATTATTTCAGCAGAGAATGTCAAAAGCAGCTCAACAGAGGAACTCAAAGCGTTGATACGACCCGTGATTGAAATGAATCTACCGATTCTTGGTTTTGTAAGTGACGGACAACGAACGATTCGCAAAGCCATCGAAGAGTTAAAACCAGAAGTCCCTTACCAATACTGCCAGTATCATTATCTGAAGGACATTACCAAGCCTGTTGAGGATGTCGATCGAAAATTAAAAACGGGTGTAAAGAAGTCACTTCGTGGGATTCGCGATATTGAACGAAAAGCTGCAGAACAGGAATCCTTAGAAGCTGAAGTTGTTCAAGATTATACAGCTGCCCTTCGCTCCATCCTCCTCGAAGACGGTAAACCCCCGCTGGATTTACCTGGAATGAAAGTATATAAACGAACGATGGCCATTCACCAGTCGCTTGAAAAAACACTGGGTAAAAAAGGGGACTCCTTTACTGAGACGTCTATTCAGAATAGTCGAAAAAACAAAGAGGTTTGAATCACTTTTTCAGAAGGTGAAAAAATGGGAAACATGTATTGGAAGAATTGTTTCAATATTAGAGCCGAAAGAAGATAAAACGAGTGAAAGTGTAGAAAATGAATTGGCTCATTATCTCAAACAAATTCAAGCAACGTTGAACACAGATGAAGATTTTTCATTTGTCGATAATCTTCTGCGATACTCGAAAGGGTTTTGGAAAGGACTGTTCTCCTTTTATGACCATTCTTTTTTACCGAGAACAAACAATGATTTAGAGCTATTCTTTAAACGAATGAAACGTGCACACCGCCGAATCACGGGATTAAGAAGCTGGAATCGCTATATCATTCGTCATGGAGAATTGATTGTTTTTACACCGGAAGCAGCTGACAATGACAATACATTGAGCAGAATCACCGCTGTTTCCTACGATCATTACAAAGCGGAAATGTATCGTTGGAAGGATCGAATTTCTGAACAG
>DASSOC010000050.1:0-1925 GCA_035700965.1 Solirubrobacterales bacterium | reverse complement strand
TGGCTCCGGCGGGCGGGAGCCGGCCGTGTACTGAATTCCCTTGGTACAACCTCGAGCGAGATCTCAATTCCCCATCCCAAGCGGTCTCGTGGGTGGCTGACGGTCGCGCTCCTTGAGTGCGCACGGTGCCACCAAGTCGTGGAGCGCGCATCGCCGATGCAGCGCCACTGTCCGTCCTGTCGGGCCGCCCTGAAGCGGCGTCTCAGCCGAGCGTCGATGGCGCGCCGCCGCGGGGAACCAGGGCGACCAGTCAGGACCCGAGCAGCGGGAGATACTCCTCGAGCACCTCAGCGTAGCTGGGCAGCGATGGGCGGATCAGCTCGATGTGCTCGGCCGGGGTGCGGGGTGGTCGCTGGAGCCGCGCGAGCTGTTGCCGCACACCGGCGGCGGCCAGCAGCGGATCGACCTCGAACTGGGAGACGAGGAACTCATCAGCCGACTGGACCGACAGGTTGAGCGAGGCGAGCGCGGCCGGCGCGAAGTCGCGCAGGTTGTCCGTCACGATCACGTTCGCCTGGCCCTGGAGAGCCGCCGCCACGACGTGCCGGTCCTTGGGGTCAACCGCATCCGGCACGGCCGAGAGCATCGGGCGCCAGGCGCCGACCAAGGCGTCGGGGAACGCCTCGTTCATCGCTGCGATGCGATCCTCGACGTCGGCGGCCTCAGCCTGCGGAAGGTTGCGTCGCACCTCGGCCAGGATCTCGTCACTCCAGATCGGGCGGTAGATGCCGGTGCGGGCGATCGAGAGCAGGCTGTCGCAGAGGCCCATCGGCACCAGGACGCAGGCGTCGAGGCAGGCCGTCCAATCAGCCACCGACGGCGGGCCTCAGCGCGTCGCCGTGGGCCGGTACTCGTCGTACGTGCCGGACGCCTGGGCGCGCTCCACCATCCGGCGCATCGCGGCCTCGGCGGCCGCATCGCGACGCTGGCGGTATTCGAGCAGGTCGCTGAGTCGGATCCGCCGATGGCTCCGGAGCCGGTGGTAGGGCAGCTCGCCCTCATCGAGCAACTTGATGAGCGACGGGCGCGAGATGTTGAGAAGGTTCGCTGCCTGCTGGGTGGTAAGCAGCGCGCCCATGGGCACGACCGCGATGCCCTGGCCCGCGACGAGCGCATGCGCGGCCCGCAGCAGGACGGCATACAGCGCCGCCGGTAGCTCGGTCTCCTCCCCGCCCGGGCCAATCAGCCGCGCCGGATGAGCAGGCGCTTCCTGGCCGAGAACACGCTCGACCTGCTCGATGCGGTCGAGCTCGTCCGCCTGCGCCAGGATCGGCTCGCGTTCGGGTGCCAGGACCACGGTGATTACCTCCTGCGCCGAGGCTACCATACAATTCGCAAAAATCGCAAGCGGTACCTTCGGCCATGACGCCGGCAACTGGTCAAGTCCCTTGGATTCCCCGTGCCGTCTCCATGATGGCTGCCCGCGCGCGCTTGGCGTTCTCGCGGTCGATCCGTGGTATGCCGAGGACAATCGTTACGGGCGCTACCCTCAAGGCAATGGGCAGGGGGTACGGGACCAAGTAGAAGTGCAGGCCGGCGAATTCGTCAAGCCTGGCAACGAACGCTCGCTGGTCGCTTCGATCAAGTGATGCGATCAATCCTGGACGCGCCGAACGACGCCATGCCGCGCCCTCGTCGCGGTACTCGAGCCACCAGTCCCTCAGGACGCGCCGCGCCTTCGGCGGTGCGAATCGAACCGGATCTGCGGCGGCTCGACCCAACCGTCGAAGACCCAAGGAGTCCTTCGACGCCGAGCCATCGCCGATGCCCTGAGCGAAGTGCTCTTGGGCGCCGACGACGGCCCGTAGCCATCGCTTCCAACTGTCGGCGTCGAGCCCTGCCGCCCGCAGTTGCCCGTCGCCGTCGGAATGTTGATCGAAGGGGCTCGCCTTGAGTCCGTCTCGGCGAAGCGCCCAGAGGCAGAA
>DASSOC010000049.1:0-37880 GCA_035700965.1 Solirubrobacterales bacterium | reverse complement strand
CCGCGCCAGGTAGTCGTCGCCGTTGCCCGCCCCGGCGGCTTCGAAGCCGGGGATCGAGCCGCCTTCGACCCGGAAGCTGGCCCGGTTGCCGTCGGGGGAGGCCTGCAGGGTCGGGAAGTAGCGGCCGGTGAACGCGGCGCCTCGCGGCGTCCGCCCGTTGGTGTCGGGCGGGGTGACGAGCTCGTAGGCGCGGCAGTCGGGCAGCGCGGCCGAGGGGCCGCTGCGCAGGGCATCGTTCCCGCACGGCCCGCCCAGCTGCGGCGTCGCGTAGGTACGGAAGGAGCCTTCTGCTTCGCTGCGGCAGGCCGGGTGTCCCGGTTCGCATTCGTTTTCGGCCACCACCCGGAAGCGGTAGCTCGTGCCGGGGGCGAGGCCGCCGACCGGCGCCGAGACCGCTATCCCGGCGATCCCCGATGCGAGCGTCCCCTCGCCCGCGAGGGTGGCCCCTTCGAAGCCCGACGGCGCGGTGGTGTATTCGAGGCGGTAGGTGGTCCGGCCGCCGTTGGGGTTGATCGTGGCGTTCAGCACCGCTTCGGTTTCGCTGATCCCGCCGGCGCTCAGCGCTTGCACTTCCGGCGAGCCCACCGCGGAGAAGCGGAAGGCGAAGGTGTGGTTCGGCGTGCCTTCGGAGGGCACGAAGAAGCTGCGGTGGTTGGGGCTGGCTTCGGCGTTGTCGACCGCCACCTGCAGCGGCGAGACACCCGATCTGAAGCCCGGGTATTCGTAGGTTTCCAGCAGTTCTTCATTGGCGCCCAGGCCCATCCCGAATTCGTAGACCTTGGGCGTCTTGGCGAGCTCGGAGACGATCAGGTGGCCGCTTTCTTCGTCGACGGCGAGGGTGTCGTTGCCGAAGGGGGCCAGGAGCTTGCCGTTGGCCGTGCTGTGGCCGTCGATCGAGCCCAGGTGGTGGTGGGGAGCATCCAGTTCGAAGACCTGGATCACGCCTCCTTCGGTGGCCGAGGGCTTCTGGTCGCTGACGTAGAGCCTGGGCGGATTGTGGGCGCGGTCGACCGCGACGAATTTGCTGTGGTTGGTCAGCACGCCGGTGCCGATCGCAGAGTCCAGTAGCTGAGGGGGTTCCCCAGGCGAGCTCCCCGGCGGGCTCCATTCGCCCACGCAGCCCTCGCCGGGGCTGACGAAGAGGCGTTCGGTTTCCGGATCGACCGCGAGGCCGACGAGACTGACCCCTGCTTGATCCGAGCAGGGGAGCCCAGCTTCGTACTTCATGAAGACTTCGCCGGGTTCTTCGTAGGCGATCTCCCCGCCTTCGGGGTCGTAGGTCCCGGTCGGCCTGAACAGGCTCACCTGGTGAAGGCCTCCGGAGACGAACTGGGCCTGATGCACATAGAGGTTCCCCCTGGGATCGACTGCCAGCGCTCTTGCCCCCGGCACCTGCACTTCGGTGATGAACCGGCCTTCAGGGCTGAAGACGTCGACGCGTCCCGCCGTGCCCCCTTCTTCGTGGCTGCTCACGTACATGTCGCCGAAGGAGTCGATCGCGATGTTCGGGTTTTCGAACGCTTTGCTCGGTTCCGGCGGGCCGGGGCACCATGGGTCGCGAACTTCGTCGTATTTTTCGGTGCCGCAGCCGCCGGTCAGCGAGAGCGTGGGGTCGAAGAGGTGCTGTTCGGCCGTGGCGGCTTGGGCCTCCAGCGGGAGGGTGAGTCCAAGCAGACAAATAAGAGCCGACGCGGCCATCAGCATCCCGAACGTGCTCCTCCGTACGAACCCCCTGCGCATAAGTTCAACTCTCCCTTAGCCGCACTCCACGGTCCAGAGTGCTCCCTACTCGGCACCGTAGGGCATAGCCATAGTCCTGTCAAGGAACGCGCGTGTAGGCAGATGGCGCTGACCGAGGAACGAACGGGGTCGCCGAATTGGCGACCCCGTTCTGCACTGGCGACTCAAGGTCGGTCGGCAGTACTGCATTCTCCTCAATGAATTAATTGAGGAAAAGCGAGCTCGGATTTGTAACGGTGTACTGCGCTTCCCAGGTGCCTTCACTGGCGCAGAAGAGGCCGCCGGACTGCTTCGGCAGTTCCGTGGTCAAGACATTGAGCACGGCCGGTTCGCCGGGAGTCAGCGTGCCGAGTAGGGTGCCTTCACCGGCGCCGTAGACGCAGCTGATCCCGAACTGAGATACTGTGACGTTTGCCCCTTTGGCCGTAACTTCACCTGAATCGTTGATCGAAAGAGTCCCCACGACCGGTTCAATGACGGTGGTGGTCGTGCTGCAATTGCCGAATGCCAAGCTCGAGATTTTGCCGCTCGCGCTGGTTTCGGTGTTCGTTTCCACGGTGCCACCCACGGAGCCTGAGCTACATGTGTCTTCGATGCCGGCTTCCAGCTTCGCCGAACCGGTCAGCGACGCTTCCAGCGAACCGGTGTACGCGGTTCCGGCGGGATGTGTGAGGACCGGGGCCGCGTAGGCGTTACCGGCGAATGCCATAAACGCCGCTGCGGCTACGGCCAGCAGGCCAAGCATCTTGAGGTGCTTCATGTATTCCTCCTTGGTGTCCGGCGCTTCGACTGCGCCGGGTTTGTTTCTCTTGTCATTCCTAAGGAAATGGGCACGAGCAATCAAGGAAGTTGGAATACAGGTGTGGTCTTGCCTTGGATTTCCCGTAGCGGGCCCGCCGAATTCCCTGCACAACGCTTGCGACGAAAGTCTGTGAGGCGCCAATTCGCGCCGGGCACGCCGTCGTCGCACCATGCCGATCAGGAGATCCCGACGAGCGTCGTCGGCAGCAGGGCACTCCGCATCGCCTCCGCCACCGCCCGAGCCAGAACGACGTCGCCGCCGAACTCAAGCTCGGAGCCCGGGTTGCGGTTGGTCCAGCCGAACCAGTCGCCAACGGTGCCGGTCGCCCATCCGCCGGGCCGCCCCTCCAAGCGGGCGCTGCAGGAGATGAGCCTGCCGCCGTCTACCTCCAGCATCGCGCCGGCGTACTCCAGCTTCGAGTCAACCCGCATCTCCACGCCGAGCCGGCAGACGCCGGTGCCATCGGTGGGCAGCTCGAGGAGCGGAGCGGCCAGGAGGAAGGAGGCCTCGACGTCGAGGCGCCCGATCGCCTTCGTCTGCTCGCGGGCACAACAGCGCTCCCAGGCCACGGCCGCCGTCAGCGGAGCTGCCGCTTCTCGCAGCCAGCGGGTGACCCGGTAAGGCGTGCCGCGGGAAGCGCCGTTTTGGCGCGATGCCTGCAGCAGCCCTACCCGCCGCATGGCCGCTACCCGACGCTCGAGGGTCGGGTAGCTGATGCTGGGGACCAGGCGGGCGAGTTCCGTCAGCGCCAGCGGCCGCGCGGCGAGAATCCTCACAATCGTCGCGTTCCAGCCCTCGACGAGCGCTTTGATCACGCTTTTCGCCGCGGGGCTGCCGAGCGCCACGGGACCGTCCGGCGCGCCCAGCAGCCAGTTCTGCAGAACGGCCGCCAGGACGAGGAGCTTCTGGCCCGGCGCCGTGAGCGAGTAGGCCACCGTGCCGGCGAAGCCATCCTCCTGCCTGCGCTCGATGGCCCCGAAATCGACCAGGCTCTTCAGGTAGGCGCGCATCGTCGTAGCCGGCGGGTGGCCGACCGTCTTGCTCAGGTCCGCAAGAGGCAGCTCCTCGACCTCGAGCGCGTTGAGGACGTGAACGTTGAGAGGCACCGAAAGCAGAGACAACCCGCTCGCCCCAGGACGCAAAGCCCCACCCCCTTTCCGGACATGCCGCAGAATGTTGCGGCTGGTCTTCCGGATTGGGACGTTACCATAAAGAAACCCGAGTATTTATCCTCGCTGGTTGGGCGCCGGCCGCGTCACCGGGACAGAGGGGGACGGGCCGCAGGCGATGCTTTTGCCACCTCCTCGGCGATCTTGCGCACCTGCTCCATGGCCGCCTTCAACTGGCTTCCCGCCGCACATTTGCCCATGCGGTACAGGAGCGCTACTCCCTCCTGGCCGCGACGAAGATCTCGAACTGGGTGTCGGTCGGCTCCTTCGGGCGGCCGTTGCCGTGGAAGACGCGCTCGAGGGTCATCCCGACCGAGGCGTAGAGGTCGCGCAGCTCCTCGACGGCGTAGAGGCGCTGGCGGAATTCGATCCGCTTGTCGAGGTCCTCCAGGACCTCGCCGAACTTGACCGGGATCATCGCGCCTTCCATGTAGCGGTCCTTCTTGTTCCAGCGGTGCTCGACGAGTTCGACCATGGTCGAGCTGGGGATCCAGGAGCGCTGCGGGAGGTGGGCGCGGGCGTAGAGGACGTTGGGAACCTGGATCAGGTTCTTGCCGCCGGCCCGCAGGGCGCGGGAGATCACCTCGAAGGTGCGGTGGTTCTCCTCGTCGGTCTCGAAGTAGCCGACGGCGCCGTCGTTGAGGTTGAGGACGACGTCGAACTCGGCCTCGTAGTCGAGCTGCCGCAGGTCGCCCTGGACGAACTCGGCCTCGAGCCCCTCGGCCTCGGCGTCGCGGCGGGCGATTTCGACCAGTTCCCCGCCGATCTCGACGCCGACGACGGAGAAGCCGCGGCGGACCAACTCGAGCGAGTGGCGGCCGCTGCCGCAGGCGAGGTCGAGGATGCGCTCTCCCCCTTCGGGTCGCAGCATCGTCAGCGCCCGGTCGATTTCAGAGCCGGTGCGCTCGGTCCAGGCCATCTCCACCGAGAGGCCGGTGAACGCCGTCTCGTACCAGTCCTGCGGGATCTCCTTCTGAAGAACCGTCATCTCCCTCTCCCTCGCTTCCCGATTGCACAGGGAAGCTTAAAAGATCAGGAGGTGTGGTGCTGGCGCTCCTCGCGGCGGTGCCGGCGGACCAGCGGCGCGATGTAGCCGATCAGGGCGCCGATCGCCGCAGCGACCAGGATGACGACGATCAGCGGCGCGTTGAAGCTGGCGAAGAGGACTTCGAAGCTGACCTCCTGCGAGTTCTGCAGGGCGACGACGAGGACCAGGGCGACGAGGACCCCGACCAGCCAGGCCCGCCAGTTGACCGGCTTCTTCTCCTGGGGCATCTGCGGATTCTATTTCCCTGGTTCAGCCTCAAGCGGCTCGCGCTACTAAGCCTCCGAGTAGGCGGGCTCGGGCTCCTGCGAGCGCTCGCCCTCCGGCTGCATCGACGTCCCGGCCGGTTGCGGCGAGCGCAGGACGAGGACCGCGATGGCGACGGCGATCGCCGCCAGGGCGGCGCCGACGAGGTAGGCGACGTGGTAGCCGGAGGTGAGGGCGGAGGCGAGGCTGTGACCGTCTGCGAGCAGCGACTTGGTGCGCTCGCCGGAGAGCGTCGCCAGCACCGCCAGGCCGATCGCGCCGCCCACCTGCATGCTGGTGTTGACGAGGCCCGAGGCGAGGCCGGCGTCGGCGGGGGTCGCCCCCGACATCGCCATGGTCATGATCGCCGGGAACGAGGTGCCGACGCCGACCGCGATCAGCAGGAACGGCGGCAGCAGGTCGGTCAGGTAGTCGGCGTCGACCGGGATGCGGGCGAACAGCAGCAGGGCGACGGCGACCATGCAGACGCCGGGGATCAGGGTCGTACGCGGTCCGAAGCGCATGATCAGCCGCTCCGAGAACCCGAGCGAGAGAATCCCCATCACCAGGCTGGTCGGCAGGAAGGCGAGGCCGACCTTCAGCGGGCTGTAGCCGAGCACTCGCTGCAGGTAGAGGGCGCCGAGGAAGAACATTCCGAACATGCCGGCGACCAGCAGCGCCTGCAGGACGTTGGAGCCGGCGACGTTGCGGGAGCGGAACAGGCGCAGCGGCATCAGCGGGTTGGCGATCGTCGCCTGGCGGCGGACGAAGAGCCCCAGCAGCGCCAGGGAGACGGCGGCGAGGATGAAGATGCGGGTGTCGCTCCAGCCCCAGGCTTCGATCCGCAGGATCGTGAAGACGCCGAGCATCAGCGCGCCGGTGATCAGCGCCGCGCCGGGGAAGTCGGCCCCCTCGCTGAGGCCGATCCCCTGCGGGTCGGCGACCAGGCGCGTCGCCAGGTAGCCGGTGGCGAGCCCGATCGGCAGGTTGATGAGGAAGATCCAGTGCCAGCTGATCGCGTCGGTGAGGACGCCGCCGAGCAGCAGCCCGATCGAACCGCCGGCGGAGGCGACGAAGCCGTAGACCCCGATCGCTTTCGCCTGCGCGCCCGGCTCGGGGAACATCGTCACGATCATCCCCAGGATCACGGCCGAGGCCATCGCGCCGCCGATCCCCTGGACGAAGCGCGCCCCGACCAGCATCTCCTGCGAGACCGAGGCGGCGCAGAGCAGCGAGGCGCCGGTGAAGATCGTCAGGCCGACGAGGAAGACGCGGCGCTGGCCGAGCAGGTCGCCCATCCGCCCCGCCAGCAGCAGCAGGCCGCCGAAGGGGATCATGTAGGCGTTGACGACCCAGGCGAGGTTGCTTTGGGAGAAGCCGAGGCTGTCCTGGATGGTGGGCAGGGCGACGTTGACGATCGTCGCGTCGAGGACGATCATCAGCATGCCCGCGCAGAGAACGTAGAGAGCAAGCCAGCGGGTTTTGTCGTTCTCGGTCGGGTTCACATCCGGGGAGGGGGCTGCGGCGGGCGGCAGGGCAGTCCGACGCTAGCAACTTGCGGGCGGCGCCTCGTGCCTTGCCCCGAAGCCGCTCGACACAGGCGCGTCAGTCGCCCTTTCCGCCTTCGCGATACCCCCAGTGCCAGACCGCGACCAGCACCAGGACGAGCAGGATGAGACCGGTCGCGGCAAGCCTCGCTCCGGGCGTCGGCTTTCCCACCATCGCCAGGAGGAACGCGGCAGCAGCCAGGGCCAGCCCGAGGGCGACCACAAGGCTCTCCTTGAAACTGGGCTTGCGGCCGTTCACGCGTTCGCTCCGTCACCGACCGTCTCGAGCGACTTCGTCACGCGGCGAAACTGGCCCGCACTGAGAACCTCGCCGACCGTACGGTGATCGCACTTGAAGCCGCGTTCCTGGAGGGCGGCGATCAAGCGCTCGGCTTCCAGGAGGGTGGTCTCCGGCTCGAGGCCTACGAGCAGCTGGTCGCCCCCACCCCACTCCGCCACCCAGGAGACCGAGCCGTTCAGGGAGCCTCGGGCAAGGACGGCGAAACGGTTGACCCCCTCCGGGGCCTGGATCACGAGGGCGCGCTGACCCCTCACAAGACGGCCCGCGAGGTGGTCGCTCGCCAGCGATTCGTCGAGGGCCTCTCCAAATTCCTCCTCGTTGAACCAATAAAGGGTGCCGCGCCCCGGCGGTCCATCGGCTCGCAAGACCTGCTCGTCCCATAGCTGACGGACGCTGCGCTGGATATCTCCAGGCTTGCTTCCGAGAGCCTTGCTGAGCTCGTAAAGGGTCCGCTTTCTATCCCCTTCTTCGCGGTCGCCCCGTGCGGCTAGAGCAATCTCTCGACGTTTGCCTCGAAGAATTGCAGCAGCCATTTCCAGGCAGTATGCCTGGAACTTTAGTTGTTTGCAACGTTGTTACCAACTAGGGCAGACGGGTTTTTGTCGCAGAGGGTTGTTTCTGGCTAAAACCTCACCTTCCGCGCCGGCCGAAGCTGTGGCCGGCGGGGGCGACAGCGCGCAGCTCGGCGAGGGCCGCCTCCCGGCGGCCGGCCGAGTGGCCGGCGGGAGGTTCGGCGCGGGGTGGCCTGGCGGGGTCGGGGGACGCGGCGCGCTCGAGCGGCGCCAGGTCGGCGACGACGACGTTGACGGTGCCTTCGCCGCGCTCGAGCCGGCCGCGGGCGCGGATCAGCGGGGCGGTGCGGATGAGCGAGCGGCGGCGCTCGTAGACCGGCGGCGGAACGACGAGGTTGACCTGGCCGCGCTCGTCCTCGAGCAGGAGGAAGGTGATGCCGTTGGCGGTCTCGGGACGCTGGCGGGCGGTGACCATGCCGGCGATCTCGACCGTCGAGCCGTGGTCGATCCGCTCCAGGTCGGAGGTGCGGGCGAGCTGCGGGTCGAGCTGCGGTCGCAGCAGCGCCAGCGGATGCTTGTCGACGGTCATCCCAGTCGAGCGGTAGTCGGCGATCAGCCTCCCCCACTCGCCCAGCGGCTCGAGCTCGGGCGGCTGCGGCGGCTCGATCGGCAGCGCCAGCTGGGTCGCGGGGCCGGCGGCGCGACCGGTCCCGCTCACGCCGACCCGCCAGAGCGCCTCCCGCCGCCCCTCCCGCCGATTGGTGGGGATGCCGTCTAGGGCGCCGGCCCAGGCGAGCCGTTCGAGGCTCGGCAGGCCGGCACCTGAGCGCGAGGCGAGTTCGGCGATCCCCTTGTACGGGCCCTCGCTTTCGCGCGCGGCGACCAGCGCCTCCATCTCCTCCTTCTTCACGCCCTTGACGTAGCCGAGCCCGACCCGCACCCGCAGGCCGCCGCGCACCTCTCCTGACGGGCCGATTTGTCGTCTTTCTCCCGCCGACGGGCCGATTTGTCGTTCCTGGTAGGACTTTTCGGCCCGTCGGCAGTGAGAAGTGGACGAATCGGCCCGTGGGCGGGGAGGTGCCTCGACGTGGCAGAGGACCTTGCTGCGGTTGGCGTCGACCGCGGCGACGCGGATGCCGCGGCGCTGCGCCTCGTGGACCAGCGAGTCGGGCGGGTAGAAGCCCATCGGCTGCTCGTTCAGCAGCGAGCAGAGGAACTCGGGCCCGTAGCGGATGCGCAGCCAGGCCGACTGGTAGGCGAGCAGGCCGAAGGCGGCCGAGTGCGCCTTCGGGAAGCCGAAGCCGGAGAAGCCCTGGATCTGCGACCAGACGCGTTCGGCCACCTCCTCGGAGACGCCGTTGGCGGCGGCGCCGGCACCGAAGCGCTGGTGGTGCTCGCGGATCGCCTCCTCGGAGCGCTTGCGGCTCATCGCCCGCCGCAGCCCCTCCGCCTCCGAGGAGCTGAAGCCGGCGAGCGCCATCGCCACCTCGATCACCTGCTCCTGGAAGACGATCGTCCCCAGCGTCTCCTCCAGGACCGGCTCCAGCAACGGGTGCTCGTAGGGGATCTCGTAGCTCGGGTCTTCGCGGCGCCGCCTGCGCCGTTCTATATATGGGTGCACGGCGCCGCCCTGGATCGGCCCCGGCCGCACCAGCGCCACCTGGACGATGACGTCGTCGAGGTCGCGGGGCTGGGTCCGCGGCAGCATCTGCATCTGCGCCCGGCTCTCGATCTGGAAGACGCCGGTGGTGTCGGCGGCGCGGATCGATTCGTAGACCTCCTCGTCGTCGAGCGGGATCCGCGAGAGGTCGAGCCGCTCGCCGCGGGTGCGCCCGATCTCCTCGACGCAGCGCTCGACCGCCGAGAGCATCCCGAGGCCGAGCAGGTCGATCTTGAGGAAGCCGGCGTCGGCGCAACTGTCCTTGTCCCACTGCACCGTCTGCCGCCCCTCCATCGCCGCCGGGACGACCGGGCAGACGTCGATCAGCGGCCGGGTCGAGATCACCATCCCGCCGGGGTGCTGGGAGGAGTGGCGCGGCAGGCCCATGATCTCGGCGGCGAGCGGCAGCAGGGCGCGCCAGCGCGGCTCGGCCGCGCGCTGCGGCCCCAGCGCGCCGGCGAGGTCGCGCTCGATCTCCGCGGCGCCCTGGTGGAAGCCGACCGTCTTCGCCACCCGGTCGATCTCCGCCGCGGGAAGGCCGAGTGCCTTGCCGAGGTCGCGAACCGCGCCCTTCGGCCGGTAGGTCGGGAAGGCGGCGACGAGGGCCGAGTGCTCGTGGCCGTAGCGTTCGTGCACGCGCGGGATCAGCACCTCGCGGATGTCGCGCGGGAAGTCGAGGTCGATATCCGGCATCGAGGTCGTTTCCTCGTTGAGGAAGCGGCCGGAGAAGAGGTCGGCCTCGATCGGGTCGACGTGGGAGAGCCCGGTCAGATAGCAGACGATCGAGCTGACGCTGGAGCCGCGACCCCGCCCCGGCGGCAGGACGCCGCGGGCCGACTCCGGACCGCGCACCTCGGCGGCGACCTCGCGTGCCAGCTCAAGCAGGTCGCGGTGGAGGAGAAAGAAGCCGGAGAGACCGAGCTTGCGGATGATCGCCAGCTCCTCCTCCAGGCGCCACTGCGCCTCGAGCAGGCGGGCGTTACCGCGGTAGCGCTCGCCGAGGTGGTGGGCGCAGGCGCGGGCGAGCTCGGCGTCGGCTGTCGGGTCCTCGCTGCCGGGGTAGCGGTAGCCGAGCTGCTGGGTGAGGTCGAAGCGCAGGCGCTCGGCCAGGCGCCCGCTCTCGGCGACCGCCTCGGGGTGTTCGGCGAAGCGGGCTGCCATTGCGCCGGGCGAGGTGAGGGCCGAGGTCGAGTTGCCGCGCCGGCAGGGCTCGGACTCCTCCAGCGTCTCGCAGCGCCCGATCGCGACCAGCGCGTCCTGCAGCGGCGCCCGCCGGCGATCGTGGCAGTGGACGTTGCCGGTGGCGAGGCAGGGGACGCCGAGGCGGGCGGCGAGGCGGGCGAGCCAGCGGTTGCGGCCGCGGTCGCGTCGCCAGTAGGGCCGCTGCAGCTCGATCCGGAAGCGGTCGCGGCCGAAGGCGGCGAGGAGGCGGCGGGCGAGCCGCTCGCCCGCCGCCGTGTCGCCCCGTTCGAAAGCTCCGGCGACCGCCCCGTCGCGGGCGCAGCCGGAGAGGCAGACCAGTCCCTCCGCGTGCTCCTCGACCTGCTCGAGCGTCGCCCGCGGCTGAGCCTGCGATCGGGTCGTGTTGTCGCGGGTGTGCGCGTGCGCCGCGGTGAGCAGCCGGCAGAGGTTGCGGTAGCCGGTTTCGTCTTCGACCAGGAGCGTCAGATGTCGATGGGCCGATCTGTCGTCTTTCCCGAAGCGATGGGTCGATCTGTCGAAATGGGTTGGACTTTTCGGCCCGTCGGCAGCGATGGTCAGCTCGGCGCCGGTGATCGGGCGGAGGCCGAGGCCCTTGCAGGCTTGGGCGAACTCCATCGAGCCGCAGAGGCCGTCGTGGTCGGTTAGGGCGAAGGCGGGGTAGCCGTGGGCGGCCGCGGCGGCGGCGAGCTCCAGCGGCGTCGAGGCGCCGTCGAGGAAGGAGAAGGCGGAGTGGGCGTGCAGCTCGACGTACATCGCCCTAGGCGGTCGGGTCCACGACGAGGGTGGTGGGCTCCGGCATCTACGCCCGCTGCCGGTACCAGCGCTGGGCGCCGGCGGCGCGGAAGACGGTGAGGGCGCGGCCGTCCTGCAGCGCCAGCTCGAAGTAGTGCCGGCGCAGCGGCTTCGGCGTCCACCAGCGGTCCTCGACCAGCCACTCCTCGCGCACGGCCTCGACTGTCACTCCCTCGACCAGGAGCGGGGCGCCGCGGGGGTCGGTCCGGACCGCCACCCGCTGGGGGGCGTAGAGACGACGGAGGCCCGGCATCAGAGTTCCGGGTAGGGAGTGAGCAGGGCCCAGCGCTCCGGCACCCGCGAGCCGGAGTCGACCGGGAGGATCTTCAGCAGCGCCTCGGCCCCCTGCGCCGCCCGCACCTCGCGCACCGCCGCCCGCAGCCGGCGCCGGCGCGGCTCGGCGCCGCCGACCGTGAGCTCGAGCTGGTCGCGCGCCGGCGGCCCGAGGCCGAGCGCCCGCAGGCGCAGCGCGCTCGCCGGCCCCGGCAGCTCCTCGAGCCGCGGGGAGAGCACGCCGAAGAGGACGCGCGGGGAGGCGCTCGGGCGCCCCAACCCCTGCTCGACGCTCCAGCTGCCACCGCTTGCGAGCAGCGCCCCGAGCCGCAAGCCGAGCAGGGTCCTCCCCTGCCGCTGCGGCACCGCCAGCAGGCGGTCGACCAGCAGCTCCAGCGCCCGGTCGAGCCGGCGGCCGGCGGTGTCCTCGGGCAGCTCGATCTCCTCGGCCACCTCCTCGTGCGGCGTCCGCGGCCGCAGCGGCTCCTCCTCGCCGTGGCAGATCCGCAGCGCCCGCAGGCCGAGCGGGCCGAAACGATCGGCGACCTGATCGGAGCCGAGGCGGGCGAAGGCACGCAGCGTCTCGACGCCGAGCCGCTCCAGGGCCTCGATCAGCTCTCCGGCTTCGCGCTCGGGGGCGCCGAGACGGGTCCGCAGCGCCGCCACCGGCACCGGCCGCGGCCATTCGGCGGCGGCGAGGAAGGCGGCGAAGCGGGTGCGCCCGCTGCCGAGCCGCCAACCCTCTCCCACCGCGCGACCCGCGGCGGCGAGCACCCCGGTGGAGCTGCCGCCGTAGAGGCCGCGCAAACCGTCGAGCGCAAAGAAGGCCTCCCCCGGCTGGGTCGCCTCGACCGCGGCGCCGAGCGCCTCCAGCGACCGCGCCATCGTTTCGCTCGCCTCCGCCGCTTCGACCGGATCGCGGAGAAGATCGGCGCGCCCGGGCCGGGGCCCCCAGCCGCGACCCGGGCGCGAGAGACTCGCCAAACGCTTGTCGATGACGCAGGCGATCTCCATACGAACGTATGTTCGCGTTCCCGAAAGCCTACCGCAATAGAGAAAACCTCAACCCTGACGGGCGACTTTCGCCGCCTTGGCGCTCCCCAGGTACGGCGTCAGGACGAACTCGGCCAGATCCGGCAGCAGGGATTCCAGCTCGGCTGTGCGGTCGGCGAAGACGCGACGCGAGATGAGGGAGACCATGCCACCGACCAAGGCCTCCTCGGTGGTCGACGAGAGACCGGCGAGAACCTTGGCCGAGCGGCCCTCGCGGCCGGCGGCGAAGTAGGGCACGAGGTTCTGGATCGCGGCGTCGTAGCGCTCGACCACGACCGGCCCCGCGACCAGGGCCTCGACCATGCTGAGGCGCGCCAGGTGGGGCTCGGCGGTGAGGAACTCGAGCATCGCCGCGATTCCCGCCCGCACCGCCTGCGGCCAGTCCTTCTCCTGCTCGTAGGCCTCGCGGACGCGCTGGTTGAGCTCGCTCATCACCATGTCGTAGGCGGCGATGAAGCACTCGTCCTTGCTGGCGAAGTGCTCGTAGAAGGTGCGCCGCGAGACGGCGGCGTGGCGGGTGATGTGAGCGATCGTCGTACCGGCGTAACCGTTTTCGGCGACCGCCTCGGCGAGTCCGGCGATCAAGCGCTCGCGCTGGTTGCGCGTGACGAACTCGCGCGGGAGGCCGTGCCGGCCGGGAGGCAGGCGCGCCAGCTCAGGGGGGTACTCAGCAGACTGGGGAGGAGGGTTCACCGGATCGCTCAAGAGAACCGACGATACCGATCAAAACGAGCCGGGCTCCAACTGGCCGACTGGCCAGTTTTTTTATCCTCACCGCTGATCATCCGGTTTTTGCTCGGCAGCGACCCCATTGCGTTCCCCGGCTACCCGCTGCGCCGCCTTCGCACCCAGATAAGGAGTGAGCGCAAACTCGACCAACTCCGGCAGCAGATCCTCGATCGTCTCGCTCTCCGCCTGCAGCAACCGCTGGTAGAGAATCCAGAAAATGCCGCCGATCAAGGCCTCCTCCAGGGTCTCCGGCAGCTCCTTGCCATAGGGCGAGACATCGCGTCCAACCCGGAACAGGGAAACGAAGGCCTGCAGCGACTCCTCGTAGTAGTGGACCGAGGCCGGCCCGGCGGCGAGCGCCTCGACCATGCAGGTCCGGGAGAGGGCAGGCTCGTGAGCGACGTAGGCGAGGAAGGCGGCGAGCCCGGCGGCAACCCGGCGCGGCCACTCGTCGATCGATCCCGCCGCCGCCACAACCTGCTCCAGGGCAGAGTTCATCGCGTATTCCTGCGCGGCGAGGAAGCACTCCTCCTTGGAGCCGAAGTTTTCGTAAAAGGTGTTGCGGGCGATCCCCGCGCGGCGAACGATGTCGGCGACGGTGACCGCGCGGTAGCCCTTCTCCGAGGCCTCGAGCGCCAGCCCGTTGACGATCCGCACCCGCTGGTGGCGGGTGATGAACTCGCGCGGGAGCGAGTGCCGGCCGGGAAGTGGACGCGTTGTTGAATTTGAAGCCACGAACGTGAGAGTACCTGACTGCACCCTTCACGGTGCGATGGACGATTAACGGATACCGTGTAGATACCGAGAGCAGACAAGCAGTTCTCTCGATCAAACTCAATACCGGGCGGGGAATTGACCGGAAAGCAGCAGCGCATCCTCCTGGGGATGCTCGAAGCAGTGGGGACACGCGGCTACAAGAGAGCCACGGTCCAGGACGCGATCGAGATGGCCGGGCTCTACCGGCAGGCCTTCTACGACTTTTTCCGCGACAAGGAAGACTGCTACCTGCAGGCGCTCGACGCGGGCTCGGCCTGGATGGAGACGGCGATGCGCGAAGGGGCCGGGGGGGCAACCGCCTGGCGCCAACAGGTGCGGGGAGCGCTCAGCGGGATGCTGGGCTTCCTCGACGCGCACCCAGCGGTCGGCCGGGCGCTGCTGGTCGAAGTCCACGCCGGCGGCGGGGCCGCGGTGCACAAGCGGGCGGAGGCGATGGAGCGGGCGGCGGTGCTGATCGACCGCGCCCGCGAGGAATGCGGCGAGGAAGCGCCGGCGATCTCGGCCGAGGCGGTGGTGGCGGGCATCCTCGCCGTCCTCCACAGCCGCCTTGCCGCAAATCGGACAGAGGGCTTCCTCGATCTTCTCCCCGAGCTGATGTACCTCGCGGTGCTGCCCTACTTCGGCCCCGACGCGGCGGCCGTGGAGCTGCAGGGCGAGTACTACTGACGAGCTCGCCTCCCCGCCTCAGATGCCTTTGCCGCCGCGGCCCTCGCCGGCGGCGAACCGCGCCGCTCCCCGCGCCGCGACCTCCAGCACCTCGCGGCCGAGCCGCCGCTCCAGCTCCAGCCCCTCCGCCAGCGGCAGGCCGGCGCCCTCGATCGCCGCCCGGCGATCGCTCAGCATCGTCTCCTGCGGAAAGGCGGCAAGGCGCTCGGCCAGCTCGAGGGCGCGGTCGAGATGAGCGCCTTCGGCGACAACCTCGCCGGCCAGCCCGATCCTCGCCGCCTCCTCCGCCTCGACCGGGCGGCCGGTCAGGATCAGCTCCAGCGCCCGGCCCATCCCCAGCACCCGTGGCAGGCGCTGGGTGCCGCCGTCGACCAGCGGCACCCCCCAGCGCCGCTCGAAGCAGCCGAAGACCGACTTCGGCGTGCAGAGGCGCAGGTCGCACCAGAGCGCCAGCTCGAGGCCGCCGGCCAGGCACCAACCGTCGATCGCGGCGATCGTCGGCTTGGAAGGCGTGAGCCGCGAGAGGCCCAGGGGGCCCGCGGGATCGTCGACGTCGAGGTCGATCGCCTTCAGGTCGGCCCCGGCGCAGAAGGCCTCGCCGCCGGCGCCGGTGAGCACCAGCACCCGCGCCTCATCGTCTGCCTCGAAGGCCTCGAGCCCCTGGCGCAGCCCAACCGCCGCGGCGGCGTCGATCGCGTTGCGGCGCCCGGGCCGGTCGATCGTCAACACCGCCGCCGACCCCCGGCGCTCGTACCTGACCCCTGAGTTGCTCACCGGCGGGATCCTCCCACAGCGCTTTTACCAGTACGAACTCTTGGGGCAAACCGCATTGATTAAATGCCCGGACTTGTGCGTCCTGTCTCGGAACGAAGTGGTATCGGCTCGGATACCGGCACGCTCGGCCGGCTCGGCGGCCTTACCGCAACCGAGGCGGACCGCGGCGAGCGGGCGCTCTGGCTCTCGGGGCAGGGTTACCGCGCCGCCCTCTTCCACCTGGGCGCCCTGACCCGCCTCAACGAGCTGGGGCTGCTGGCGCAGGTGAACACCGTCGGGGCCGTCTCCGGCGGCAGCATTCTCGCCGCCCTGCTGGCCACCCGGATCCCCTGGCCGCTGCATGGCGCCTTCCGCGAGTGGCGGGAGCAGGTGGCGCGGCCGTTGCGGGAGATCGCCCAGCGCAACGTGCGGGCGCGGGCGATCCTGCGCCGCCCATTCCCCTCTGGCGCCGAGGCGGTGCTGGAGGAGCGCTACGCGCGCGAGCTGGTCGAGTCGCTCGGCGGCGAGTCCCGCCTGGGGCCCAACTTCGTCTTCGGCGCCTCCGGGCTGATGCTGAGCGGGCTGGCGGCGGGGTGGGAGGAATGCGTCGAGTGGGAGCTCGGCGCCTCGGCCCATCCGCCGGGCTACTCACCCGAGCTGGTGATGAGGACGGTCACCGCCGTGCGCACCGACCTCGACGCCTTCGGCGAGGCCGAGCAGGCGGTGCTGGAGAACCACGGCTACCTGCTGGCCGATGCCGCCCTGCGGGAACAGGGGCTGGTCGGAGTCGGCGGGATCGAAGGGCTGCCGCCGGAGCCCCCGCACCCCCGCTGGATGAACGAGGAGCGCGTGCGGGAGGCGCTCTCGACCAGCGCCCGGCGCAAGTTCGTCGGCCGGCTGCGACCGCGGCGGGCGCGGCGGGGCGCCCAGGGCCGGGAAGCAACCGAGGGGGAGCTGACCGGACTGCTGCACCGGCACCGGCCGCTCCTGCAATACGACTCGCTGGAGAACTTCCACGCGGCCTCGGTCGCGACGATCTGCGAGTTCGCCGCCGCCGGCAGGTGCAACAGCCTGCACCGGGCCGATGGCAGCCTGATCGCCTCGGTCGTGCCGCACCGGGGCGAGCCGCGGCTGGACCTCTCCTTCCTCGGCCCTCTCTATGGCGACGGCAGCCAGGCCCGGGGCGACGACTACCTCGACGAGTGCGGCGGCTCCCATGCCGCCGACGCACTCGAGCAGCGGCGCCGGGCGGTCGAGCCCGATGTCGCCTACGGCCGCGCCCGCCGCGACGAGCAGGGGCGGCTCTGGCTCCAGTACTGGTTCTTCTTCTATTTCGAGGACAAGGGGCTGCTCGGCGTCGAGCAGCACGAGGGCGACTGGCAGGTCTTCCAGATCCGGATTGACGCCGGGGGTCAACCGGGGGCGGCGACTTTCGGTCGCCACTCCTCGCCGTATCGCCTCAGCTGGGATCAGGTCCGGCTGGCCGCAAGCGAGGACGGGCCGGTGGCGGTGGTCCACCCGGCGCGCGGCTCCCACACGCCGCTGCCGCGTCCCGGCACCTTCCGGGCGCCGGTCGTCCCCGACCACAACGACGGCGACGGGGTGCGGGTGCGGCCGCGGCTGGTGGCGATCGGCGACGACGGCCCGGGCTGGGCGCTCTGGCCCGGGCGCTGGGGAGCGACCCGGCGGCGCGAGTACTTCGAAGGCGACAGCCCGCGCGGGGTCCGCGAGCACCCGTGCTGGTGGAACCCGGCGGAACGGCACCGCGAAGCCAGCCCGTGGAGCGAACCCCAGGCCGCCGAAGCGGCGCTGGTCGCCGCCGCGCCGGCGCCGTTTGCGCTCGAGGCACGGCGGGAGGGGAGCCTGGCGGTGGTCAGCTACCGGTTCGCGGAGCCGGACATGGAGCGGCGGGAGCCGGCGCGGATCGTCGCCGCCCCCGTCGACGCCACCGGTGAGGTCGGCGTCGCCGGCGCCTACCCGCTCGAAGGGCGCGAGGGATCGCTGGCAATCCAGCTGCCGGCAAACCGGGACTGGGCTGGAGTGCGGGCCTGCGCCGCCTCGGCCTTGGGAATACCCGGCAAGTGCCTGACGACCGAGCTCGGCTGAGCGAAAGGGGAGCGGGCGGGCTAGTCGCCGCGCGGTGCACGGGGTTCGCAACGACGCCCGGCTCCCCGAGACTGCGCCCCGGTCGCCGGCCTGGAGCGGCAGGTACTCCAAGGCCGCGAGACAAGGTAGAAGCCGGCCCGGACGCGGCTCCTGCCGACCGGCACGGAAAAGCGACCGAGGGTGACGCTCGTTGCCTGCCGCGCGCGTAGCCTTCGCGCTCAGAAGCTCGTCGCGTCGCCTTCGAGACCCCTCCGCTTCGGCTTCCGGCGGAACCGGTCCCTCTCGGTCGCAGGGATCAACGTACGGTGCTTCCCCCGGCTGTCCAGGGGTGTGGCCAGCGCCTTTCCGCAAAACCCGGAGTTGGGCGGCTACCCTCATCGTGTGCGGATTGACCAGATCATCGCCGAGCGGGAGCCGACCTTTTCGATCGAGTTCTTCCCGCCGAAGACGCCGGAGGCGACCGCGGAGCTGTATGCGACGGCGCGCGAGCTGCGGGCGCTGGAGCCCGACTTCGTCTCGGTGACCTACGGCGCCGGCGGCTCGACCCGCGACGGCACGGTTGAAATCACCGCGGCGCTGAAGGACGAGATCGGCTTCGAGACGATGGCCCACCTGAGCTGCGTCGGCGAGACCACCGAAGGGCTGGCGGCGACGCTCGACCGGATCGAGGCGGCGGGGATCGAGAACGTCTTCGCCCTGCGCGGCGACCCGCCGCGGGGGCAGGTGGATTTCGTCCAGCCCGAGGGGGGGCTGGGGAGCGCTGCCGAGCTGGCGTCCTTCATCTCGGCCGGCTGGAGCTTCGGGCTCGGCGGCGCCTGCTTCCCCGAGGTGCACCCCGAGGCGCCCGACCTGGACACCGACCTGCGGTACCTGAAGAGCAAGGTGGACGCGGGGGCGGGCTTCCTGATCACCCAGCTCTTCTTCGACAACCAGGTCTACTTCGACTTCGTCGAGGCGGCGCGGGGGGCGGGGATCGACGTGCCGATCCTCGCGGGGGTGATCCCGGTCGCGAGCTTCGCGCAGACGAAGCGGATCTGCGAGCTCTGCGATGCGACGATCCCGCCGCGGCTGGAAGCGGCGTTCGAGGCGGCCGAGGGCGAGCCGGAGCGCGAGTTCGAGCTGGGAATCGCTTACGCCGCGCAGCAGTGCGCGGAGCTGCTGATCGCTGGCGCTCCCGGCATCCATTTCTACGCGCTCAACCGGGCGCCGGCGACGCGGGCGGTGCTGGGGGCGCTGCGGGCGTCGCGGCCGTGGGAGCGGGTGCGGGGCGACGCCGCGCCGATGCAGCCGGCCGAATAAGCTTTGAGCGCTGATGGGTAAGGGAGAGCGGGAACGCGATCGGCTCCGGCAGGAGCGGATCGAAGCAGAAAAACAGGCGTCGCGCGGCGACAACCGGCGGATGCTGCTCGCCTACGGGCTCGGCGCCGCGGTGGTGATCGTGGTTGCGGTGGTGATCATCGTCCTCGCCAGCAGCGGCGGGAGCAGCGGGAGCGGTGACGGTGGCGACGCTCACATCAACGTCAACTCTCAGTACGGCTCGACCAACGGGGTCACGCCGGACGAACGCGAAGGGATCCCGCCACCGCCGGTCAAGGTGACGAACCTGCAGCGCGCCGCCAAGGAAGCCGGCTGCAGGCTCGAACTGCACCTCGAAGACGAGGGCCACGAACACATCCCGCCGAAGTCGCCCGAGCCTCACTACAAGACCAACCCGCCGACCTCGGGCAAACACGTCGAACCTCCCTACCAGCAGGCCGACGGGGCCTACGCCGAAGAACCCGAAGCGATCGACTACGTCCACTCGCTCGAGCACGGCCGGCTGGAGATCCAGTACGCGCCGGATCTACCGGAAAAGATCCAACTCGAACTGAAGGGTCTCTACGACACGATGTACGGGGCGTCGCTGCTGTTCCCGAACAGCAAGATGAACTATGCGGTCGCCGCCACCACCTGGACGAACCTGCTCGGCTGTACGGCCTACGAAGGACGCAAGACGCTCGACGCGATCCGCGCCTTCGGCCGGGAAACCTGGGGCAAATACGGCGGCGAGCCGGTCTTCGGCTTCAAATTCACCGGACCGACCCCGTCGGAACCCGAAGAACCGGAAACTTCCGGCTAGCGCCTCAGGCGCGGTAGGCGGGGAAGAAGCCGGCGTCGTCGCGGCCGGCGCTGAGCTGGGCGTAGGCCTCCGGGTCGCAGACGAGCTCGGAGGTGAGCCAGGGCTGCTGGCGGTTGGCGAAACCGCGCTTGAACTCCTCGAGGGCGTCGCCTCGGCGGATGCCGCCGCCGAGGTTCAGCGGCAGGCCGAGCTCGGCGGAGTGCTCGATGAGCCGGCTGACGACGTTCTTCATCGGCGAGTCGCCCAGGTGCGAGTCGGTGCTGCCGCTGAGGTAGTAGTGGAGGCAACCGTCGCTGGCCGCGGCGATCGAGGCGGCGGCGACCTCGCCGGAGGGGGCGGTGGCGAGGGCGAGCCAGGTGCGGTCGGCTTCGAGAATTCGATCGAAGTAGGCGGCGCCGAAGAAGTAGTGGTCGGCGGCCCCGGTGCGCCGCATCGTCTGCTCGTAGGCGGCGAGGAAGGCGGCGCGCTGATCGGCGCTGGTCTGCGGCCCCGGGACGAGGTCGAGCGCGTAGCCCGCTTCGAGGTTGCGGCGAACCTGGCGGCGGTCGCTGGGGCGGGACTTCGGCGGCAGCGCCGGATCGGCGATCTGAACGACGTTGCGCTCGGTCGCTCCACCTATAGGCGACGGCCCGAGCGTGTGCCGGAGGAAGACGCTGACCAGGCCAGTCGCGGAGAAGTCGATTGCCCTTGAATCGAGCGCAGGGGGAGCTGGGGAGGTGCGCCCCGGACCCTCCCCGCTGTTGGTCCGGGGGGCGCCCCCCCAGATCCCGTCTGCCTCGATCAGCCCGGGATAGCCGTAGGGAGATACGGCGTCGTATTGGTCGGTGCCGGGGATGTCGCGCACTATGAGAGGGGCAAGGAGCTCTGCGTCCTCGCCCTCGAGTCTCAGCGTGTGGGTGACGGCCTCGGCGTCCAAAAAGGGACGGGAGCGGAAGAACTCGCCGTCGCTCGCGGCCTCGCCGCGGTCTGCGATCAGCTCGGCTCTGGCGATGGTGGCGCTCACTCGAGCAGGTCCGCGGCGGCGGCGCGGAACTCGTCCGGGAGCACGCCCCAGACCTCGCAATCGTCCGGCGGTCCCTCGCGGCGGGCGAGGTGGGCGCGCATCGTCCCCTCGTGCTTCCAGCCGAGACCGGCGACCGTCTTCTTCGCCACCTCGTTGCGGGCGGGGATGCGGCCGTAGACGCGGTGGGCGCCGTACTCGTCGAAGGCCCTGGCGATCGTCAGCGCCTCGGCGCGGCGGCCGACTCCCTTGCCGCGGACGTCGTCGCCGATCAGCGCTCCGAGCTCGGGCGCGGTCTGGCGGAAGAGACCGTAGAGGGCGGTGAAGCCGACCGGCTCCGCGTAGCCCTCCACCTCGATCGCGAACTTGCGGTCCTCGCCGGAGTCGTCCATCGCCCGCCGCGTCCACGCCTCGGCCTGCTCGCGCGTGAACTCGTCCCGCTGCTCCATCAGCGTCGCCGTCGCCTCCGGGTTGTTGAACCAGCGATGGACGGCGGCCGCGTCGTCCTCGCGGAAGCGGCGCAGGCTCACCTCGGGACGCTCGGCACTCACGCAGCGAACCCTACCCACCCTCCGACGGGCCGATAAGTCCAACCCCCGCTGCCGACGGGCCGATATGACCACGTGGGTGAGACAAATCAGCCCGTCGGCATGTTGAGGGCGACATTTCGGCCCGTCAGTCGGGTGCGAGGCCCTGGCCGGTCAGGACCAGCCACGCGGTCTTGGCGAGGATGCGGAGGTCGAGGGTGGGGCTGCGGTGGTCGACGTACCAGACGTCGAGCTCGATTCGCTCCTCCCAGGGGATGCCGGCGCGGCCCTGGACCTGGGCCCAACCGGTGATCCCGGGCAGGACCTCGTGGCGGCGCTTCTGGCGGGAGGTGTAAGAGGCGACCTGGGCGGGGATCGTCGGGCGGGGGCCGACGATCGCCATCTCACCGCGCAGGACGTTGACCAGGTTGGGGATCTCGTCAAGGGAGGTGCGGCGGAGCAGGCGGCCCGGGGCGGTGACGCGGGGGTCGTCGCGGTAGACGACCTTGCCGACGCCGACCGGGTCGGAGCCCTGGACCATCGTCCGCAGCTTCCACATCTCGAACTCGCGGCCGCCGCGGCCGACGCGGCGCTGGCGGTAGATCACGGGGCCGGCGCTGGTCAGCTCGATCGCGATCGCCGCGACCAGGAGCAGCGGCGAGAGGATCGCCAGGGCGAGGGCGGCGATGAGGAGGTCGAGGGCGCGCGGCATCAGCGGGTTCCCTCGGCCTTCTCCCACCGCCCCCCCGCCCCGTGGCGCAGGCGGTCCCAGGAGCCGGCGGCGATCGAGGCGGTGGTCAGTAGGTAATAGCGGGCTATGCGAAAGGGAGCGATCGGGATCGCGTCTCCAAGCAGCGCGGCGGCGATCAGCGCCAGCTGCAGGACGAAGGCGAGGACGTAGAACCAGCCGCCGCCCAGGAGGAAGGCGTTGGCGAGGAAGGCGACCACGTGCAGCAGCGGGCTGAGGTAGCGCAGCAGCCGGTGCGAGAAGACCTCCAGCGCGTACAGCGGGGGGTATCCCCGCGGCGAGAGCATCCCTTCCCCGGCGACGATGTCCCAGAGGCCGACCATCATCCGGCGTTTGCGGGCGAACTCGCCCTCGATCGTCGGCACCATCTTCTCCTCGGCGCGGGCGCCGGGCTCGTAGAGCGAGCGCAGCCGCCGCTTGGCGAGGCGGAAGGGGAAGCTGAGGTCGTGGCTGCCGGAGGGCGCGAGCGGGATGTAGGCGTCGCGGCGCACCGCGTAGATCGCGCCGTTGCCGGCGGTGACGCCGGCCAGCGCCGACTCGGCTTCCCGCACGGCCATCTCGTAGCGCCAGTACATCCCCTCGAGGTTGTTGCCCTGCGGGTCGAGAAAGCGAACCTGCCCGCAGACGTAGCCGACGCCGGGGTCGGCGAACGGGGCGACGAGACGGCGCAGCGCGTCGTGCGACCAGACGCTGTTGGCGTCGGAGAAGGCGAGGATCTCACCGGCGGCCTGCTCGGCGGCGGCGTTGAGGGCGGCGACCTTGCCGCCCGGGGGAAGCTCGAGGACGAGGCTGGCGCCGGCGGCGCGGGCGCGCTCGGCGGTCGCGTCGGTGGAGCCGTCGGAGGCGACGATGACCTGCAGGCGCTCGCGCGGGTAGTCGAGGGCGAGCGCGTTGGCGATCTTGGCGGCGATCACCTCCTCCTCGTCGTAGGCGGGGACGATCAGCGAGACGGTCGGGAGCTGCTCACCGGTCGCGTCTCCGAACTTTTGGTGGCTATAGCCCCCACGATCTCGGAGACGGCGTGACGGTGGACGGTTGCGACCGGCCATTCGCACCAGCGCCGCCAGCAGCAGCGGGTAGCCGAGGTGGGTGTAGAGAAGCGCGGCGGTGCTGAGCCAGAAGAGGATCGCGGCGAGGGTGGTCATGCCCGGGCCTCGATCAGCTCGCGGTAGAGGTCGAGGGTGCGGCGGGCGGACTCGTCCCAGGAGAAGGGACCGGCGGCGGCGCGGGTCGCGGCGGCGGCGAGCTCGGCGCGGGCGGCGGCGTCCGTGGTCAGCTCCTCGACCGCCTTGGCGAGCGCTGCCGTGTTCCCCGGCGGGACGAGCCGGGCGGCGCCCGCTTCGGCCACCTCGGGGAAGCCGCCGACCGCGCTCAGGACCATCGGCTTGCCGAAGGCGAGCGCCGTGTAGAGGACGCCGGAGTGCTCGGCGTCGAGGTAGGGAAGGACGACGAGGTCGGCGCGGCGGAAGATCGGCGGGATCTCGGCGTCGTCGACGAAGCGGGTGAGGAAGCGGACGGGGCCGGGGGCACGATCCGCCAGCTCGCGCAGCGGGGCGACGTCCATCCGCGGGTTGCCGACGATCCAGAGCTCCGGCGTCGAGCTGCCGGCGCGTGCGGAGGCCCGGGCGAACGCATCGAGCAGATGCTCGATCCCCTTGTACGGGCGCAGCAGCCCGAAGGAGAGGACCACCGGCCCCTCGGCGCCCTCCAGCTCGGCGGGAAGCGGCATCTCCTCCGGCAGCCGCGTCAGGTAGTCGAAGGCGCCGTGGGGGATGACGCGGACCCTGGCCGGGTCGAGGCCGACCTCCTCGCGGAGGCGGGCGGCGCCGTGACCGGAGTGGGCGACGACGGCGTCCATCGCAGCGAAGACGCGGCGGGCGGAGCGGACCTGGCGGTGGCTCGGCCGCGGCGGCAGGATGTAGTGCGCGGTCATCACCCGCGGGCGGAGCGGCGGCAGCAGGTGGACGTCGAGCGGGGGGATCGTCAGCCACTGGTAGTGGACGACGTCGGCACCCGCCTCCTGCGCCTGGCGGCGGAAGCGGAGCATGTCGCCGAGGTGCTCGGCCGCCTTGAACGGGAGGCGCCCCCGTGCCTCGAGGCCGCGGGCAGCGCTGCGGCGGTAGAAGCGCTCCTCGACGCGGTAGCCCTCGGGCGGCGGCACCGGCCCGTAGAGGAAGCGGGTGGTGAGCAGCTCGACCTCGGCGCCGGCGCGGGCGAGCGCGGCCGCGAGGGCGCGGTCGTAGGGCGGCGTAAAAGCCGAGGGGTCGACGAGTTGGGCTTTCAAGGCGTTACGGGGAACCGTTTCAGGGCAGGGTCATCCAGGGGTGTTCGGTGTTCGGTCGACACTGAACAGGCCGATTATCGTGACCGCTGTGCCACCGCTCCTTTCCTACTGCGTCGTGAACACGAACGGCCGCGATTACCTGCTCGCCTGCCTGGCCGCTATCGAGCGCACCCATCCGGGCGCGGTCGAGCGCGAGATCCTCGTCCTCGACAACGCTTCCGCCGACGGTTCGGCGGAGGCGGTCCGCGAGCTCAGCGCCGAGATCCGCCTGATCGCGCTCGAGCGCCGAACCGGCAAGGCGGAGAACGACTCGACGCTGATGCGCGAAGCGCGGGGCAGGTACTGCCTGCTGCTGAACGAGGACTCAGAGCTGCGGCCGGGGGCGGTCGAGGCGCTGCTCGCCGTGATGGAGCGCGAACCCAAAGCGGCGGCGGCGACGCCGCAGCTGCTCGACTCCGTCGGCGATCCCGTCCCTTGCGCCTGGCGCTTCCCGGGGGTTGGCACGGCGCTCGCCGGGGCACTCTTCCTGCACCGCCGGCTCACCGTGCAGAGCAGGGGCAACGCGGTCCGCAGCGTCGATTGGGCGCAGTCGAGCGCGCTGATGGTGCGGCGCGAGGCGGCCGACTCGGTTGGCTACATGGACCCGGAGTTCTTCGTCTACTACGACGAGTGCGACTTCGCCAAGCGCCTGCGCGAAGCCGGCTGGCATTCGCTCTACGTTCCGGCCGCCGAGGCCGTCCACCACGACCAGCTCTCGACCGACCTCGCGAAAGGCCTCCCCCGCATCGTCGAATTCCACCGCAACCGGGACCTCTACATGCGCAAGCACCACGGCCGCGCCGCGGCATTGGCGGTCCGCTTTCTCACGGCTTGGTCGTACGCCCTGCGCGCGCTGGCCGCGGGCATCCTGCCCAAGCAGCCCGCGCCGATCTACCGGGCCCACGCCCGCCAAGCGCTCTTCCCCCGCCGCGGCGAGTCGCTCCGCGACCGCGCCTCGGCGACGGGCCGATCCGACGAATCCCTCCCGCCGACGGGCCGATAAGTCCACGCGGGTTGGACTTATCGGCCCGTCGGCGGATGGGGGTGGACGTTTCGGCCCGTCGTCAGAGGCGGGCGTCTTCGTCTCGTTGCTCGGCCTCGTAGGTCTCCGGGACGCTTCCGTCCACCGCAGCCGGTTGGGCGCGCAGGGAGGCTAGGCCCGCTGCGACCGCGCTCGGGTGGCGGAGCTTGGCCAGCCAGGCGCGCTCGCTGGCGCTGAAGAAGCCGCTCGCGAGGAGGACGTGCGGGTAGGCGAGGAAGAGGGCGGCTCGGATGAGCAGGCCGCCGGCGCCCGAGGTGGGGACGAGGAGTTCGGCGAGGCCCACGAGGGCGGCTACCGCCAGCACCACCCGCAGCACCCTCCCCCATTCGTAGGGGACGGGGAAGAGGCGCTGGGTGAAGACGTACATCAGAGCCAGCACCACCAGGTAGGAGGCGACGAGGGCGAGGCCGGCGCCGGTGATGCCCATCGCCGGCACCAGAACCAGGTTGAGGGCGACGTTGGCGACCAGGGCGGCGATCGCGGCCGGGAAGTTGAACTCGGTGCGGCCGGTCCTGCCGAGGATCACGACGAGGACCAGGTAGAGCGCATAAAGGGTAACGGCGGTGGAGAGCAGGCCGATCGCTTCGTAGGAGTCGAAGAACTTCGGCGCCGCCAGGGCCTGCACGATCCAGCGCGAGAACAGCCACATCCCGGTGACGGCAAAGGCGCAGCCGGCGACGAAGAGCGTGACGACGGTGGCGTAGGCGTTGCGGGCCTCCTCGTCGTCGCGGATCGAGTAGGCGAGCGGCGGCCAGGCGAGCTGGAAGCCGCGGACCAGGACGTTGACCGCCTGCGCGAACTTGGCTGCCAGCGAGTAGAGGCCGGCCTCGGGCAGGCCGAGGGAGTGGACGATGATCAGGCGGTCGACGAAGTTGAGCAGGTACAGCGAGACCTCGGCCGGCATCGTCGGCAGCCCGAACCGGAAGAGGCGGCGGATCAGCTCGCGGTCGAAGCGCAGCGAGAGTCGCCGCCACTGCCAGACGATCAGGCCGCCGACGAAGGCGGCGCCGGCCGCGTAGCTGCCGAGCAGGAGGCCGCGGGCGCCCTCTTCCAAGCCGACGACGAGGACGACGGTGAGGCCGATCGAGGCGAGAACGTTGAGGAGCGTGGTGAGGAAGTAGGCGCGAGCCCTCTCCTCGAGCCGGAAGAGGGTGAGCATGAACTCCCACATCGTCAGCACCCAGAGACCGCCGACCGCGATCCGCGTCAGCTCGGTCATCTGCCCCAGTTCGGCCGCGTCCTTCGGGTCGAGCAGCGCCTCGGCAAGCGGGCCGGCGAACGGAAGCAGGACGAGGGCGCCCAGCGTCGCCAGCCAGAAGAGGCCGGCGAAGGTGCTCCTGACCACCGCGGCCGGGTCCTCCTCGTCGCGGTAGTAGAAGCGAAGGATCGCCTCGATCAGGCCGAAGCGGACGACGATGCTGGCGGTCACGACCGCGGTGAAGAGGACTTCGGCGGCGCCGTAATCCTCCTTCGTCAGGTACCGCGTGTAGAGCGGCAGCAGGGCGACGGCGATGACCTTGGAGAAGATGCTCGCCGCGGTGTAGGCGGCACCCGTCGTCGCCAGGCGGCGGAGGTATCCCGACACGTCAGGCGGTTGATTGCGTGACCGCGTGCGACTGGTGGCGCGCGTGGTCAAGCAGGTCGAGGACGCAGGGTGCAGCCTTTGGTGGAGCCAAAGGCAAACCCGAGGACGAAGAGATGCGCAGTGCCACGTGCGTCATCCAGGCGTGCGGGGTCGCGGGATCAACCGCCGGAAAGCCTACGCAGGCTCGCGGAGGCGAGGCTCATCGCGTGCCGCGAAATCTGCCAGCGACGCCCCCACCGCGAGCAGGACCCAGGTGATCGGGTCCTCGAAGAAGCCGGCGTAGGCGAGGGTGTGGACGAGCAGCGCCACGAAGGCGGCGAGGACCGCGGCGCGGGCCGCGCGGCCACCCGCCCGAGGAGCCGACCAGAGTCCACGGCCCAGGGTCCAGAGCGCTACTGCGATCAAAGACAGATAGGCGGCGAGGCCGATCAGGCCTTGCTCGGCCGCCACCGTGACGGGCTCGGTGTGGGAGATGGTCACCGGGGCGTCCTTGTTGGCGCGGTGCTCCCGGTAGGCGGCCTGGAAGGAGCCCGAGCCGTAGCCCTGGACCGGGCGGTCGGCGAAGAGGTCGACCCCGCCGGAGATGAGGTTACCGCGGCCGCTGAGGTCGACGTTGAGGCGGTCGGAGGTGATCTTGCCGGAGCCGCCGACGAGCAGGACGACGAGGACGGCGCCGATCGCTCCGACGACGACCACCCCGAGGGTCCAGCGCCAACTCCACTTGATCGCCGCCAGCATCGCCAGGCCGGCGAGCAGGGCGAGGAAGCTGGACTGCGAGAAGGTCGGGACGAGGCCGATCCAGAGGACGAGGATCAGACCGCTCAGCAGCCAGAAGCCGCTGCGGGTTCGCGTCCACAGCAGCGCCCCGGCGGCGATCACCGTGACCAGGGCCAGGTAGCGGCCGTAGATGTTGGGGTCCCAAAAGACGGAGTTGACGCGGAAGTAGGTGTGGAATTCGTTCGACCTGATGATCTGGTCGTTCCAGAAGAGGCCCTTGCCGAGGTACTCGACAGAGCCGATCAGAACGAAGGCAGTTGCCTCAAGGCTGACCACGATCAGCACCCAGCGCAGGAGCCGGCGGTCCCAGCGCACGTCCTGGAGCAATCCGAACGCCAGCGTGAACGGCACCAGGAAGAAGCAGACGTTCTGCAGGCCCTTCGAGAAATCGTCGGAATACAGCGTCTGAACCGCATACAGAACGACCACCGCGGCCAGCACCCTGGGCAGCCGGGCAGCGGCCCCTCGGGCGAGTGGACCCGGCGGCAGCAGCGGCCAGTCCCTGGATGCCGCCGCGACCACCCCCGCGGCGATCACCAGGTAGAGCGGCAGCAGCAGGTTGGCCGATTCGCCGCCGCCGTGGAGCGGGACCCGGAAGGGGAGCGCGAAGACGACCGCCAGCGGGAGCAGCGTTGGCCAGCGACGGAAGACGTAGGCGAGGCCGCCGACGACGATTGCACCGAGAACGAGGGCGACGGCAAGGCGGTCGAGGTGGTGGCGGAGGTCGGCGATCAGCGGGCTGTGCCACTGGTCGCCGGCGATCAGCAGCGGAAAGAGGACCAGTGCCGCGGCCATCGCAATCGCTCGCGGGCGCCCGCGCGGGAGGACGATCGTCCCCGCGCTCGCCGCCGCCGCGGCAACGAGCCCGATCCCGGCAAGGACGTCGCTCACCGCGGCGGCTCCGAGCGCGTATCCGATTCTCGACCCAGCCGGCTGTGCCCAGATCCGGATGCGCCGCGCGTGCAGTCCGACTTCCCGCCATGGGGCGACGGGTGGAGGCGGATCACGCCCGGCGTCACCAGGGTCCGGCCGTCGAATTTCACCCGCAGCTTGTAGCGGCCGGGCCTGGCGGTGCCGTCGTCGCGGCTGCGGCCGTCCCAGTAGTAGGTGTGGAACGTGTAGCGCTTGAGGAAGGTGTCGCGGGCGAGGGTGAAGACGACCCGCCCTCCCGGCTTGATCACCTGCACCGTTCCCGTGCCGGACACCGTCGTGCGGAAGCGGATCCGCATCAGGTCGAGGCGGCAGTCGCCGTTCGGGGTGAAAGCGTGGACGACCGGCTGGCCCTTTTCACGCGGGGCGCCGACGAAACCGACCCGGTCGAGCACGAGCGGGTCGCGCTTGACCCGCTGCGAGTAGGCGAAGGCCGCGACCGTGGCGAGGACTAGGAGCGCGAAGACAACCGCGGCGGCGCGTGGCGGGACGGGCGGCCGGCCCTCACTCGCCGGTTTCGGCATTGTCCTCGCCGACGACAACGGCGACGGGGGCACCAGCCGAAACGGATTCGATTTCGCCGTTCATCAGCTGGACCTTCTTGATCTTCAGCTGCTTCGCGACCTTGCTCGCTTCGGGCTCGTGGCCGCGTTTGAACATGACGACGCTGGCGGCGAAGCTGGAGCTGCTGTTGGTGACGGCGCCGAGCTCGAAGCCCTTGCCTTCGACCTTGTCGCCCCAGGTGGCGGCCAGGCCCGGCACGGCCGTCCCGTTCAGCACGGTTACTTCGATTTCGCCCGGCTTGATCTTCGCCGCCGCCTGCTTGGCGCCACCACCGCCGCTGCCGCCGCTGTCGGAGCCGCTGAGCAGCAGGTAGGCGCCGCCCCCGACGACGACCACGAGGACGAGGAAGAGCGCCACCAGGGCGAGCGGGTGGGAGGCGATCGTGCCGAAACCGGAGAAGCGTTCCCGCAGGCGCTCGCCGCGGCTCTGCTCGGGCAACCCCCCCTCGCGGCGCCGCCGGCGCTCCTCGCGATCGGAGACCGCCTGGTGTTCCATCGTCCGCGCCTCCTGCAGCGCCCGCAGCTCCTCCGCCCGCTGGGCCGCGATCGTCGAGGTCTGCTCCTTGCGCTCGGCGTCGCGCTCGGGTGCCGAGCCCGCCCATTCGCGCAGGCGCCGGATGTCGCGGCCGTGGGTGAACGAGAGCAGCGCCAGGACGGCGAGCCCGAGGAACGCAGCAAGGCCGGCGAAGGCGCCGATTTGTTCGATCGCGTGGACCAAAGGGGCGGCGAGAGCCTATTTGTCGGAGCCGACCGTCGCAGCGTCGCTGCCCGGCGCGGAGATCATCTCGACCACCCGCTCGGCCAGATTGGCCTCGTCTCCTGCCATCACCAGGTGTTCGAGCGAGTTCAGGGTCGCCTCCACCCACTCGGAGTCGCGCGGCGTCCGCCGCACCGCGCGGTTGATCCGCCGCGCCGCCGTCGGCTGCACCTCCTCGTCATCGGAGAAGAGGACCTCGTGCAGCTTCTCGCCCGCCCGCGGTTGCGTGAACTCGACCGCGATGTCGGTTTCGGGCTCGTATCCCGCCAGCCGGATCATGTTGTGGGCGAGGTCGACGATCTTCACCGGCTCGCCCATGTCGAGGACGAAGACCTCGCCCTTGCCGGTGCCGATGTCGCCGGCGCGGATCACCAGCTGGACGGCCTCCGGGATCGTCATGAAGTAGCGGGTCATCTCCGGGTGGGTGACGGTGACCGGGCCGCCGCGCTCGATCTGGCGGCGGAAGATCGGCACCACGCTTCCCGACGAAGCGAGGACGTTGCCGAAGCGGACCGAGGCGAAGCGCGTCTCGGGGTACTTTTCGCCCGCCGTCTGGACGATCCACTCGGCCATCGCCTTGGAGGCGCCCATCACCGTCTTCGGGTTGACCGCCTTGTCGGTGGAGATGAGGACGAAGCGCTCGACTTTCGAGGCGGCGGCGGTCTCGGCGGTGACCCGGGTGGCGATCGCGTTGTTGCGCACCGCCTCCAGCGGGTTCTCCTCCATCAGCGGCACGTGCTTGTAGGCGGCGGCGTGGAAGACGATGTCGGGCTTGAAGCGCTGCATCACCTCGAGCATCCGGTGCGGCTCCTTGCAGTCGGCGAGGACCGACTCGCAGCTGGCGAAGTGGCGCTCGTCGACCATCTCGCGGTCGATCTGGAAGAGGTTGTCCTCGGCGTGGTCGAGCATCACCAGCAGGCGCGGCTTCACCTGGGCGATCTGGCGGCAGAGCTCGGAGCCGATCGAGCCGCCGGCGCCGGTGACGAGGACGATGCGGTCGTGCAGGTAGGCGCCGACGCGGTCGAGCTCGCGGACGATCGGCTCGCGTCCGAGCACGTCCTCGACCCGGACCTCGCGCAGCTGCTTGTTGAGCTGGACCCCGCCGCGCAGCAGCTCGAAGACGGTCGGCAGGGTGCGGACGCGGATCTCGCGCTCGCGGCAGGCGGCGACGATGCGGGCGCGCAGCGTCCCCGGCGCCGAGGGAATCGCGATCACCACCTCGTCGGGATTGGTCTCGTCGAGGATCCGGTCGATCTCCTTGGTCGAGCCGAGCACCTTCAGGCCTCCCGACATGCGCATCCCCCGCTTGCGCGGGTCGTCGTCGACGAAGCCAATCGCCGAGGCGCCGAGGTTGGGGTTCAGCTGCAGCTCGCGGACGACCATCTGGCCGCCGGAGCCGGCGCCGATCACCAGCACCTCGTGCTTGGGCAGGCGGGCACCGCGGCTCGGGCGTTCGACGATCAGCCGCACGCCGAGGCGGGCGCCGGCGATGAGGATCAGGGTGAGGACGAAGTCGGTCACCTCGACCGAGCGCGGCAGCGTGTGGGCGAACGGCTTGGCGACGGCGAAGACGACGACGAGCAGGGCGCTGGCGACGGCGACGGCGCGGAGGATCAGCATGAAGTCGCGGCCGCTGACGTAGCGCCACCACTTCTGGTAGAGCCCGAAGCCGGCGAAGACGACGAGCTTGCCGGCGACGACGAAGCCGACCGACTGGGCGAAGAGGACCTCGTAGCGGTGCGGCCAGCCATGCGGGTCGTCGAGGAAACGCAACTGGAACGCAAGGAAGTAGGCCAGGGCGAGGAGCACGCCGTCGGCCGCCACCTGCAGAACCCGGTTGCGATACACGGGGTGGTTCAACCGGCTCATCGAGCTGCTGAGTTTACGGCGCCACGAGCCGAATCCCTACGATGTGGCGCTGAATGGGCCTCCTCCTGCTCGCCTCGGTCACCGACAAGGTGGTCGAACCCGTAATCGAAGTCGCGACCGAATTCATCGGCAGCGCCGGCTACCTCGGCGTCTTCGTGCTGATGATCTTCGAGTCGGCCTGCATCCCGATCCCCAGCGAGGGGATCATGCTCTTCGCCGGCTTCAGCGCCTCGAAAGGCGAACTGACGCTGGCCGGGATCGTCGTCGCCGGCGTGCTCGGGAACCTGGCCGGCTCCTGGATCGCCTACGCGGTCGGCTACTACGGGCGCATCGACCTGCTGGAAAAGAACAAGCTGATCCACATCAGCCCCAAGCACCTGAAATGGGCCGACGACTGGTTTGCCCGCTACGGCGCCGTCACCGTCTTCTTCGCGCGGATGCTGCCGATCATCCGCACCTTCATCTCGCTGCCGGCGGGGGTGGCGAAGATGCCGTTCTGGCGCTTCACCGCCTACACCCTGCTCGGCTCGATCCCCTGGGTGCTGATGCTGGCGCTGGTCGGCGAAGCGGTCGGCCACAACTGGGAGGACTGGCGCCACAAACTCGGCTACCTCGATTACGTGGTGCTGGCGGCGATCGTCGTCGGCGTCGTCTACTGGCTGGTCAAGCGGCGCGGCGGCGGCGGTCCCGGCGGCGAGGAGCCCGAGAGCCGGCCAGAGGCCGAGCCGGCCGGCACCAGGGGCGCTTGAGCGCAGGCGGGATCCCTGCCGGGCGCGCGATCGCGCTGGGACTGGTCCAGGGCCCGTCCGAGCTGCTGCCGGTCTCCAGCTCGGCCCACATCGTCCTCGTCCCCTGGCTCGCGGGCTGGGACTGGGACGAGGTCGACCCGGAGCTGCGCAAGAGCTTCGAGGTGGCGCTTCACACCGGCGCCGCGGCGGCGCTGCTGCTCGGGCAGCGCCGCGTTATCGCCGAGGAGCTGCGCAACTTCGACGGGCGGCGGGCGCTGCTGCTCGGGCTCTCCTTCCTGCCGGCGGCGGCGGTCGGCTACACCCTGGAGCGGCCGATCGAGCGCCACCTCGGCGGGCCGCGGGCGACCGCCTACGGCCTGATTGCCGGGGCTGCCGCGATGCTCCTCGCCGACCGGCGGCCGCAGCGGCGCGGCCGCGGCGACGCGACGCCGATGGACGGGCTGGCGCTGGGGATCGCCCAGGCGGCGGCGCTGGCGCCGGGGGTCTCGCGCAACGGCGTCACCCTGGCGGCGGCCCGCTGGCGGCGCTTCTCCCGCGACCAGGCGAACCTGCTCTCGCGCACGATCGCGCTGCCGATCATCGTCGGCGCCACCGGCCTCAAGGGCGCCCGCCTCGCCCAGCGCGGCGCCGGCCCGGAGGTGCGCCGAGCCCTCGCCGTCGGTCTCGGCGCCTCCTTCGCCTCCACCCTCGCCTCGCAGCGGCTGATCCGGCTGGTCGAGCGCGACCGCGCCCTCTGGCCGTATGCGGCCTACCGGCTCGGGCTTGCGGCCGTCGTGCTCAACAGGCTGCGGACACCCCGCTCACCTGTTCCTTTTCGTCGCTATGGCTCGATAAGGAACAGCGGAAGGGGATGACAGAATCGCTGCGATGACCGACGCCTACGCCAAAGCCGGGGTCGACCAGGGGGCGGCCGATTCGGCCGTGGCGGGGCTTGTGCGGGCGCTGGGAGCGGTCGACCTCGGGCGGCCCTCGCTGCAGGTGCCGCTGCCGGGCCACTACGCGAGCGTGGTCAGGTTCGACGAGCGGACGGGGATCGCTTTCTCCACCGACGGGGTCGGCACCAAGCTTCTCGTCGCCGAGGAACTGGGCAGGTTCGACACGGTCGGGATCGACTGCGTGGCGATGAACGTCAACGACGTGATCTGCGTCGGCGCCGAGCCGCTGGCGATGGTCGACTACGTCGCCGTCGAGAAGGCCGACCCGGGGGTCTGCGAGGAAATCGGCGTCGGCCTGGCGCGGGGCGCCGAGCTGGCCGGGGTCGAGATCACCGGCGGCGAGCTCGCCCAGCTCGGCGAGCTGGTGCGCGGCGTCGACGTCTCCGGCGCCTGCATCGGCAAGGTCGGGCTCGACGCGATCGTCGACGGCGCCGCGGTCGAGCCGGGCGACGTCGTCATCGGCCTCCCCTCCAGCGGCATCCACTCCAACGGCTACACCCTCGCCCGCTCGGCGCTCGCCGGGATCCCGCTCGACGAGGACCCGGAGGGTCGGCTCGGCCGCCCCCTCGGCGAGGAGCTGCTGGAGCCGACCGAGATCTACGTGAAGCCGATCGTCGCGCTGCTGCGCTCCGAGGTCGAGGTCCGCGGCCTCGCCCACATCACCTCCGGCGGCACCAGGAACCTGCTCCGCCTCGCCGCCGGGGTCGGCTACGAGATCGACGACCCGCTGCCGGCGCCGCCGATCTTCGCGCTGATCCAGGAGCGCGGCGCGGTCTCCGGCGAGGAGATGAGCGAGGTCTTCAACCTGGGCTGCGGCTTCTGCGTCGTCGTCCCGGAGGCCGACGAAGGGCGCGCCCTGGAGCTGCTGCGCGCCCACTATCCCGCCGCCAAGCGCATCGGCCGCGCAACCGAAGGCCCACCACGAATCCTCTGACTCGCTCCCGCAGCGGAAGCGTCGTAACGTTGGCGCGCAAGTGATCGATCCCGCTTCGACCAGCTCTCAGATGATCGGCACCGTGCTGTCCGGCCGCTACAAGCTGGAGGCGAAGCTCGGCAGCGGCGGGATGTCGACCGTCTACCTGGCGCGGGACACGACGCTCGACCGGCCGGTGGCGGTCAAGGTGATGCACCGGGAGATGTCCGAGCAGGCCGACCAGCTGCAGCGCTTCCGCCAGGAGGCGCGGGCGGTGGCGAAGCTCTCCCACCCGAACGTCGTCGCCGTGATCGACGCCGGCGAGGACGGCGGCCACCCCTACATCGTCTTCGAGTACGTCGAGGGCGAGACGCTGAAGCAGCGGATCAACCGGATCGGCGCCCTCGACGCCCAGGAGGCGCTCGCCTACGCGATCGAGATCGCCCGCGGGCTCACCGTCGCCCACGCCCGCAACATGGTCCATCGCGACATCAAGCCGCAGAACGTCCTGATCGACTCCGAGGGACGGGCGAAGCTGACCGACTTCGGAATCTCGCGCCAGCTCGAGCAGGACGGGATGACCGCGACCGGCCGCGTCCTCGGCACCACCGACTACGTCGCCCCCGAGCAGGCGATGGGCCATCCGGTCGACCAGCGCTCCGACGTCTACTCGCTCGGCGTCGTCCTCTACGAGACGCTGGTCGGCCAGGTCCCGTTCAGCGCCGACAGCCAGGTCGGGGTGGCGATGAAACACGTCAACGAGGAGCTGCCCGACGTCCAGCAGCGGCGGCCGGAGCTCTCCGCCGCGGCGGCGATGGTGGTCGAGCGGGCGACCGCGAAGGACCCCGGCGAGCGCTACCAGGCGGTCGGCGAGATGATCGACGACCTCTCCACCGCGCTCGAGGTCGAGGCGGCGCGGGCCGGCGCCGCCACCGGCGAGGCGACCAGCGTGCTGGAAGCGGTGCCGCCGGCCGAACGCAAGCTCCCCGGCGGCGGCAGCCGGTCGCGGCTGGCGGTGATCGCGCTGATCCTCGTCTTCGCCGCGGCGATCGCCGCGGTGGTCCTGATCAGCAGCGGCAACGGCCCCGGCGGTGGAGGCGGCGCCCTCCATGACAAGGGGAAGAAGGTGGCGATCTCCTCCGCCACCGACTACGACCCGCAGGGGGACGGCGAAGAGGACCCGGAAACGCTCAGCTTCGCCGTCGACGGCAACCCCACCGGCACGGCCTGGAGCAGCGAGCACTACGATTCCGACACCTTCGCCGGGACCAAGACGGGGCCGGACCCGGGGGTCGGCCTCTACGTGACGACCAAGTCGGCGGCGACGCCCGCGGAAATGATCATCCGCACCCCCACCCCCGGCTGGGACGCCGAGATCTTCGCCACCGCCTCCGGGCCGCCGGAAGAACTCTCCGAATGGGGGGAACCGGTCGGCTCTGTCTCCGACGCGAAGAGCCTCGAGGAAGTCGCGCTGCACCTCGGCTCGCCGGCCAAGTATTTCTTGGTCTGGTTCAACAAGGCGGCGCCGGCCCAGGACCAGGAAGGCCGCTTCCAGGTCGAAATCAGCGATCTGAAATTGGTCGACTGAGCCGCGCTGCGGCGGGTATGAAGTGACCATCTTCACAAAACGATTACATCGATCCGTGCAATGATCCTTCCATGGCAGAGCGAGGCGCTACTCCGAACGTTCCGAGACTTCGCCGCCGCGCGCTCCACGCCGTGCGCTCGCTGTTCACGCCGCTGCTGCCGGACGACTACCTCGAACTGATCAACCCCCTCTGGTCGACGCAGGAGCTGCGGGGGCGGATCGAGCGGATCGTCCCCGAGACCCCCGAGGCGGCAAGCGTCCTGATCCGGCCCGGCTACGAGTGGATGGGACACCGGCCCGGCCAGTACCTGCGGATCGGCGTCGTCGTCGACGGCGTTCACCACTGGCGCGCCTACTCCCTGACCACCGACCCCGGCCGTCCCGACGGGCTGATCGGGATCACCCCGAAGCTGGTCGAGGCGGGGGTCGTCTCGCCCCACCTGGTGCGCCGGGCCCGGCCGGGGGACATCGTCCGCCTCGGTGGCGTCGAAGGCACCTTCGTCCTCCCCGACCCGCCGCCCCGGCGGCTGCTCTTCATCAGCGCCGGCAGCGGCATCACGCCGATCATGAGCATGCTGCGCAGCCTCAACCGCGACGGCGGACTCGGCGATGCCGTCCACATCCATTCCTCGCGCACCGCCGGGGGAGTGATCTTCGGCGAGCAGCTGCGCGAGCTCGACCGGCGCTGCGACGGCTACCGGCCGCACCTGCGGTTGACCGGCGAAGCCAGCCGCTTCAGGCCCGCCGAGCTCGACGAGCTCTGCCCCGACTGGCGTGAGCGCCGCGCCTTCGTCTCCGGCCCGGGAGAGATGCTCGACTCGCTGACTGCCCACTGGCGCGAGCAGGGCGACCCGGAGCTGCTGGAGATGGAGCGCTTCCAGCCGGTGATCGGCGGCGGCGCGGTCGCCGGCGAGGGCGGCACCGTCCGCTTCCTCTCCAGCGGCGTCGAGACCGAGTGCGACGGCGGCACGCCGATCCTCGTGGCCGGCGAGGAGGCCGGGGCCGAGCTGCCCTTCGGCTGCCGGATGGGGATCTGCCACACCTGCATCGGCCGGCTCTGCGCCGGCGAAGTGAGGGACCTGCGGACGGGAGAGGTCTACGGCCGCGAGGGAGAGATGGTCCGAACCTGCGTCAACGCGCCCGAAGGCGACGTTGCGATTGCCCTATGACAACGAGGGGATAGAGAGCTCAGATGACCACGACCGCACAACCCACCGCCCCGATCGACACCCAGACGGCGAGCCCGCTCGCGCACCTCTCCGAGCAGCAGCTGGAGGAGCTGGCGCGCGAGTTCGACGCGATCCGCGACCGCGTCATGGCCGACCTCGGCGAGCGCGACCGCCGCTACATCGAGAGCATGATCGAGATGCAGCGGCGGCTGGCCGTGCTCGGCCGGGTGCTGCTGCTCGGCTCGCGCAACCGCGGCGCCCGGGCCGCCGGGACCGCGGCGCTCTCGGCGGCGAAGATCCTCGAGAACATGGAGATCGGCCACAACGTCATGCACGGCCAGTGGGACTGGATGCGTGACCCGAAGATCCACTCGACGACGTGGGAGTGGGACAACGCGTCGACCGCCGACGGCTGGAAGCACGCCCACAACGAGGTCCACCACACGTACACGAACATCGTCGGCAAGGACAACGACCTCGGGTACGGCATCATGCGCGTCGACGAGGACCAGCGCTGGCACCCGATGCACCTGGCCCAGCCGCTGTGGAACTTCATCAACGCCTGCTTCTTCGAGTACGGCATCGCGGCGTACGACCTCGAGCTCGGCCGCAACCTGCGGATCCCCAAGGAGAAGCGGTCCGCCGAGTTCACCGCCAACCTGAAGAAGACGCTGCGCAAGATCCGCCGCCAGGCCACCAAGGACTACGTGGTCCACCCGCTGCTGGCGCTGCCCACCGGCTCCACCGTGCCCACGCTGGCGGCCAACTTCGTGGCCAACCTGGTCCGCAACCTGTGGAGCCACTCGGTGATCATGTGCGGTCACTTCCCCGAGGGCGTGCAGACCTTCGAGAAGCACTCGATCGAGGGCGAGACCAAGGGCGAGTGGTACGTCCGCCAGATGCTCGGTTCCG
>DASSOC010000048.1:0-1173 GCA_035700965.1 Solirubrobacterales bacterium | reverse complement strand
TTGAGGCTGGGTCATAATTATTCCATTTTCATAACGAATAAAGCTAGTCTATTGCTGTATGATGTTTTGGTGCAACTATCATCATCCAATCCAACAAACTAATACGGCAGAAAAGATCTACATCAATCCTAATTAGTATTTTGTATTTGATTGGTTTGATTCGTTGGCCACATAATAATAAAACAAGAGGACGTGGTAGACCATATGTCTATTCTTCTACTGTTATTTTGAGATGCTTTATAGTCCGTATCTGGTTTCGATTAGACTCCAATAGGGCATTACATGAATATCTTGCAATGGATCTATCATATAACCGAAAAGTAATGGCAGGATGTGGACTATCGAGAATACCAAACAGAAGAACATTTGACAGACGTCTTGCTACGCTATCTAGAGATATCAAAAACAAAATAAATACAATGGGTGAACTGTTCGTTCATGATAAAATAATTTCTCCATCTGTTCTTTCAACAGACAGTACTCTTATCAAGACTAAAGGTTATGTCTGGCATAAATCCTCCATGACCGAAGGAGTAATACCACGTTCTGGTATTGATTCAGATGCAAGATGGGGATTTAGTCACACAAAGGGTTGGATATTTGGATACAAACTACATTTGATATCAAGTACTGGTTCTATTATAGTACCATTGTCAGCAGATTTTACAACAGCAAACATACCTGATAATCAAATATACAGCATATTGGCAGCAAGTTTACCTGTTACAATAATTAAAAGAACATTATTCATGTCTGCAGATCCTGGATATGATGATCATGAACTATACAATCTCAGTATAGATATGGGATTTCAATTGGTGTGTCCTGTAAAACGATATAAAAATACATCTGAGGAAAGGATAAAACTGGTGGAATTTTATGAATCTGATGTTGGACAGGCTATCTATTCTTTGAGAGGTATATCAATTGAACCATTGATAGGACATATCAAATCCGCATTCAGAATAGATCCATTATCTGTACGGGGATATGACAATACTTGTGCGATAGTATTATTGTCAGTACTACTTTACCAGATACTTGTCTATTATAATTGTAAAACTAACATAGATAATCCTATGGCAATCAAATACATGCTTGGAACATAAATATTGACTACATACTATTGCTAGAATTATAATCAATACTGACTGAATAATGACCCAGTCTCAA
>DASSOC010000047.1:0-30454 GCA_035700965.1 Solirubrobacterales bacterium | reverse complement strand
CGGCTTGCGGTCGGCGCGCATCCACGGCGGCGCCGTCGTGCCGAGCTTGACGACGAGATAGAGGTGGGCGCCGATCAGCGCGATGATCGCGCCCGGGATCAGCAGCATGTGGATCGCGTAGAAGCGCGACAGCGTCGTCGCCCCGAACTCGGGACCGGCGCGGAGGAAGTCGGAGAGGTACGGGCCGACGATCGGGCCGGTGCCGTTGATGTTGACGCCGACGATCGTCGCCCAGTAGGAGCGCTGATCGAACGGCAGCAGATAGCCCGTGAAGCCCATCACCATCGTCAGGATCAGGAGGACGACGCCGATCACCCAGTTGAGCTCGCGCGGGTACTTGTAGGCGCCGAAGAAGAAGGTCCGCCCCATGTGGAGGAAGATCAGGATCACCATCACGCTGGCGCCCCACTTGTGCATGCCGTGCACGAACTGGCCGAGCGGGACGTCGTTGTTGATATGGGCGATCGAGTGGTAGGCCTGGGTGGCCGAGGGGGTGTAGAACATCGCCAGGAAGACGCCGGTGACCGCCTGCACGACGAAGGCGAACAGGGTCGCCGAGCCGAGCGTGTAGAACCAGTTGGTCCCCTTCGGCACCTTGCGGTAGAGCATGCCGGTGAGGAAGCCGCTGGCGGCGAGCCGCTGGTCGACCCAGGCGAGGGCGTCGATCGGCGCCTCTTTGCCGCGCTCCACCAGTTTGTCCCCGTGCGAGCGGCGCTCGGGCGGCGCCGTCTTCAGGTCAGCGGGAGACTGCCCTTTGGGCGTGCCGCCGACGCCCGGCTTGGCGGGCTTGCGCAGCGGCGGCGGGACGACGGCGTCCGGGATTTTCGGCAGGCGGACCTTCGGCATCAGGGCGCTGGGAAGGTAGAGGGTCGCGGCGGGTAGAGGTATTCCCAAATCCCGCCGGTGAACTCGCCGGGATCGCGGGCGCGAACCGGTTCCATCTGGCTGGTCACGCTGTAGCGCGGCCCGAGCTCGACCTGACCGCCGCGGACGCGGGTCTGGAAGTGGTCGAGCGGGCGCACCGGCGGGCCGCCGATCCGCTTGCCCTGGAAGTCGTAGACGCCGCCGTGGCACGGGCAGATGAAGTTGCCGGCGGCCTCGACGAAGCGGACCGGGCAGCCGAGGTGGGCGCAGCGGTTGGAGACGGCGACGAACTGGCCGGGTTCTTCGCCCAGTTCCTTCGAGCTCCTGCGCACGTAGGCGGTCGTCTTGCCGGCGTCGCCGATCCCCTCGGTTTCGGTGAAGACGACCTGGCGGTAGGTGTCTTCGACGAAGTCGGAGACCGGGCCGACCGCCTCCCAGCGCTCCTTGCCGCGGTGGAAGATCGGCGCGATCGCGAAGCCGACGGCGGGGAGCACAATCCCGGCTCCTGCCAGCCCGCCGAGCGCCTGGGCGCCGACCGTGAAGGCGCGGCGGCGGGTCATCGACTCCCCCTCGAAATAGCCGGGAGGGTCGGGCTTGGCCCGCTCCTGCATGGGCGCCTGCTCGGGCCCGTTTACTTTGTTCGCGTCGTCTGCCACAGGTCGATTCGCGTAGGGCGGCGAAGTCTATTGCTTAGGGGCCGTGACTTGCGTCACGGACGCCAGTCGCTCGGCGGCGCTCCGCCAGAGGTCCGGGATCGGGCCCGGGCTGCCTTCCGCCTGGAGGCGGGCGCAGTCGCTGATCAGGTCGGAGAGGATGGCGACGGCGCGGGTGTCCTCGAGGGCGGCGAGGCGGTCGAGGCCGAGGGCGTAGAGGTAATCGCCGGCGAGGAGGGCGAGGTCGGCGTCGTGACCGGCGAGCAGGCGCGGCTCCTCGTAGTGGAGGAGGTAGCCCTCCCGCACGGCCTCGATCACGAGGGCGTACTCGCCCGGTGCCACAGCGGCTCCCGGGCCGGATGCGGCGAGCTCGCCGAGCTGCGGCGGCTCGGCCGGGTCGATCACGTGGGGCGCGATCGGCGTGTCCTCGCTCCGGAGCTGCTGCGCAAGCGCATGCAGGGCATCCCTAGGCATCGTTCCCCTGTTCCTTTGCCCTGTCATAGGCGGCAAAGGAACAGTCGAAGGGGCGAGGGGGTCATACGGCGGCCTCGTCGAGAGCTTCGCCGGCGGCTTCCAGCGTCTGGTCGATCGTCGCCTCGTCGTGGGCGAGGGAGACGAACCAGGCCTCGAACTGGGCCGGCGGCGGGTAGACGCCGCGCTCGAGCAGCGCTCGGCAGAAGCGGGCGTGGGCCTCGACGTCGCAGGCGGTCGCGGTGGCGAAGTCGGTGACCGGGGTCTCGCTGAAGAAGAGGGTGAGGAGACCGGGCGCCGAGGCGACCTGGAGGGGGCGGTCGAGGGCGAGGTCGGCGAAGCCGCGGGCGAGACGGTCAGTCATCTGCCCCAGCCGCTCGTAGGCGGGGGCGTCGAGCTGCTCGAGCGTCGCCAGCCCGGCGGCGACCGCGAGCGGGTTCCCCGAGAGCGTGCCCGCCTGGTAGACGTCGCCGGCGGGCGCGATCCGTTCCATCTGCTCGCGCGGGCCGCCGTAGGCCGCCGCCGGCAGGCCGCCGCCGAGGACCTTGCCCATCACCGTCAGGTCGGGTTCGACGCCGAACAGCTCCTGGGCGCCGCCGCGGGCGACGCGGAAGCCGGTGATCACCTCGTCGAAGACGAGCAGCGCGCCCGCCTCGCGGGTCGCCTCGCGGAGGAACTCGAGGAAGTTCTCGGCCGGCTGCACCACTCCCATGTTCGCCGCGATCGGCTCGGCCAGCAGCGCCGCGACCTCGTACTCCTCGAGCGCCCGCGCCACCGCCTGGCGGTCGTTCCACGGGACGACCACCGTCGTTTCGGCCTGCGCCGCGGTGACCCCGGGGCTGCCCGGCACCGCCAGCGTCGCCAGGCCCGAGCCGGCATCGGCAAGGAGGCCGTCGGAGTGGCCGTGGTAGGCGCCGGCGAACTTGACCACCACGTCGCGCCCCGTGATCGCCCGAGCGAGACGCACCGCGCTCATCGCCGCCTCGGTGCCGGAGCTGGTCATCCGCAGCATCTCGACCGACGGCATCCGCGCCGCCACCTCCTCGGCCAGCTGCACCTCCGCCAGCGTCGCCGCACCGAAGCTCGACCCCCGCTTCGCCGCTTCGATCACCGCCGCGACCACGGCCGGCTCGGCGTGGCCGAGGATCATCGGCCCCCAGGAGCCGATCCAGTCGACGTAGCGCTCACCCTCGACGTCGAACAGCCAGCAGCCTTCGGCGCGATCGATGAAGATCGGGTCGCGGCCGATCTGCCGCATCGCCCGGACCGGAGAATTAACTCCCCCCGGAAGCACCTTCACCGCCCGCTGGTACAGCTCGTGTGAACCCACTGTGCCCTAGGTGCCGGTCCCGGTGGGGATGGAACGTCTTGTACTTTTTTTCGTTATTCCGGCGCGGCCCGCAGGGCCGTGTCTCGAAAAAAAGTTAAGTGGAACCCCCACCGGGACCGGCACCTACGAATGTTCCGCTTCCCAGCGGGCGTAGTCCTCGGTGAAGTAATGGAGGCGGATCTTCTTGTACTCGGTCGAGGAGTAGAGGGTGGCGCGGTCGTCGGGGCCCATCCCGCACTCCGCGGCGATCGCGTCGAGGACCGCGTCGCACTCCTCTTTCGAGCGGCCGTGGGCCATCGTGAAGACGCTGTAGGGCCAGTCCTCGTAGGTCGGCCGCTGGTAGCAGTGGGAGATGCCGCGGAATGAGGCCATCTTCCCACCGACCGCGAGGATCTCGTCCTCGGGCACCTTCCAGACGCCCATGCCGTTGGCGGAGAAACCGGCGCGGCGGTGGAAGAGGATCGCGGCGACCCGGCGCAGGATCTTGCGGTCGACCATCCCGCGCAGGCGATCGAGCAGCTCCTCGGTCGAGACCCCGAGCTCCCGCGCCGCAGCGTCGTAGGGGCGAGCGACCGCCGCCATCGGCCCCTGCAGCGCCCGGATCAGGGCGATGTCGTCCTCGTCGTAGGGCTGCGCCTCCAGCTCGCGCGGCGGCGCCGCTTCGACCGGTGCGGCGAGCGCGTCGGTGCCCTTCTCCATCTCCAGGTTCATGTTGATTTTGAACAGGGTGAGCGTCGGCAGCTCCCGCATCGACTCCGCTTCGGTCTCCTCCATCAGCGCTTCCAGCGTCCCCTTCAATCCGAGCTCCGAGTCGGGCGGGGTCGCGATCGTGAACCAGAGGTTGAAGTCGTGGGTGCGCAGGTAGTTGTGGGAGACGCCGGGGTGGGCGTTGACGATCTGCGCCGCCCGCTGCGGGTGCTCGGAGTCGACTTTCGCCGCCACCAGCATCGACTCGTAGCCGAGGGCGCGGGTGTCGAAGATCGGCGTGATCTCGCGGATGATCCGGCCGTCGAGCAGCCGCTGGGTGCGGGCGAGGACGTCGCCCAACTCGAGCTCGGCCTCCGAGGCGACGAGCGCGAACGGCTCGGGGTCGAGCGGGAAGCTCGACTGCAGCAGGTTCATCAGCCGCTTGTCGGTCTCGTCGAGCGGGATCGCGGAGCCGCCCCTGCGGCTGCGCGCCTTCGATTGCGGAACTTTCACCGAAGCCATGCCGCGGCCTCCTTCGCGTAGTAGGTGACGATCGCATCGGCGCCGGCGCGGCGGATCGAGGTCAGCGCCTCGACCACGGCGGGGCGCTCCTCGATCCAGCCGTTGGCGGCGGCGGCTTTCAGCATCGAGTACTCGCCGGAGACGTGGTAGGCGGCGACCGGCGCGCCGGTCGCCTCTTTGACCCGCCGCACGACGTCCAGGTAAGGCAGGGCCGGCTTCACCATCAGCATGTCGGCGCCCTCGTCGAGATCGAGCTCCGCCTCGCGCACCGCTTCGGCCGCGTTGGCCGGGTCCATCTGGTAGCCGCGGCGGTCGCCGAATTCGGGCGTCGAGGAGGCGGCGTCGCGGAAGGGCCCGTAGTAGGCGGAGGCGTACTTGGCGCTGTAGGCGATGATCGGCACGCCGGAGTGGCCCTCCTCGTCGAGCTGGTAGCGGATCGAGCCGATCCGGCCGTCCATCATGTCGCTCGGGGCGACCGCGTCGGCGCCGGCCTCGGCATGGGAGATCGCCGTTTTCGCCAGCAGCTCGACCGAGAGGTCGTTGTCGACTTCGCGGCTGCCCTCGCGCATCATCCCGCAGTGGCCGTGGGTGGTGTACTCGCAGAGGCAGACGTCGGTCATCACGATCAGGTCGGGGTGCGCCTCCTTCAGCGCCCGCACCGCCATCTGCACGACTCCCTCGGGGTCGTAGGCGCCGGAGCCGGCTTCGTCCTTGACGGCGGGAATCCCGAACAGCATCAGCGCCCCGATCCCGGCCTCGACGATCTCCCCGGCCTCCTCGACCAAGTTGGAGATCGAATACCTCTCGATGCCCGGCATCGAGGGAACCTCCTCGCGCACGTCCTCGCCGGCGATCACGAACGCCGGCTGGATCAGGTGTGAGGGCGAGAGCTCCGTCTCGCGGACCAGGCCTCGCAGCGTGTCGGTGCGGCGCATGCGGCGCATGCGAGTAGCGGGGAAGGACATCAGCCGCGAGTTTAGGGAAGCAGCAAGGGCGTCTCCGCCGTGGAACGGGAGAGGGTGTTCCCGTACGGACACTCCCAAAAGCGAGCGAAGCGAGCGCGTCCGGTAGGGAACACCCTCTCCCGTTCCCCTCGGCGCAGTAGCTTGTCCGGCCGTGGAGGCCACGGGCGTCGTCAAGAGGTTCGGCAGCAGGGAAGCGTTGCGGGGCGTCTCTTTCAAAGCAGCCCCCGGGGAGCAGGTGGCGGTCATCGGGCCCAACGGCGCAGGCAAGACGACGTTGCTGTCGATCCTGGCTGGAATCTCCAGGCCGGATGAGGGTGAGGTGAGCTCGGCTAACGGCGAGGTCGGGTGGGTGCCGCAGCAGGCGGCGCTCTACCGGCGGCTGACGGTGGAGGAGAACCTGCTGCTGTTCGCGCGGCTGGAGGGGCACGGGGATCCTCACGCCTCGGCCGAGGAGATGCTCGAGCTGACCGGCCTGCGCGAACGCCGAGAGGAGATCGTCGCGCGGCTCTCCGGCGGCAACCAGCAGCGGATCAACATCGCGATCGGCCTGCTCTCGCGGCCGGCGGTGCTGCTGCTCGACGAGCCGAGCGTCGGCCTCGACCCGCGCCAGCGCTCCCGGCTCTGGCAGTTCGTCTCCGCCCTCGCCGACCGCGGCACCACGGTCATCTTCTCGACCCACGACATCCAGGAGGCCGAGCGCTACGGCGGCCGCCTGCTCGTCCTCGCCGACGGCGAGGCGCTCTTCGACGGGCCACCCGAGGCACTGCGCGAGGCCGTCCGCGCCGAGGCGCCCGAGGCCGCCGACCGCGACTTCGAGACCGCCTTCGTCGCCTACCTCCACCACCGGGGCCACTGATGCGCGGCGTGCGCTGGCTGCTGCTGAAGGACCTGCAGATCCTCCGCCGCTCGCCGCTGCAGGCGGTGCTGCTGGTCTCCTACCCGATCCTGATCGCGGTCCTGGTCGGGTTCGCGATCTCGCGCGGACCGGAGAAGCCGCGGGTCGCCTTCCTCAACGAAGTGCCGGCGGGGACGCGGATCAACGTCGGCGGCGCCCAGCTCCCCCAGGCCAACGTCAAAGGCCGGATCTGCAAGCGGGTCGAATGCATCTTCGTCGCCGACCGCGAGGAGGCCGAAGGCAAGGTGAAGTCGGGCGACGCGCTGGCGGCGCTGATCCTGCCCGAAGACCTGGTCGGCAAGATCAACTCGCTCTCGACCCTCAGTCCCGGCGTGCCGGAAGTCGAAGTCCTCGTCAACGAGGAAAACGCGGTCAAGGCGGAACTGGTCGACGACCGGATCACCTCGCTGCTGGCGCAGGCGAACCTGGCGATCGCGCGGCGGATCGGCAGCGAAGGCGGCCGCTACCTCGACCTGATCGTCAACGGCGGCAACTTCAAAGCGCTCGGCGGCAGCATCCACATCCTCGGGCTGGCGGCAAGCTCGCGCATCCTCGAAGCGGTGACGCCGGCGCTGCCGAGGGACCTGCAGCCGGCGCTGCGGGAAGTGACGAGCTTCGCCACCGAGGCCCGCGACAACCTCGACGTCGCCAAGCCGTTGATCGACCGGCTGGCGCAGCCGATCGCGGTCGACAAGGTGGTGGTCGGGGGCGAGAGCCCGCCGCTGGAAATCTTCGCGATCGCCGTCGCCGCCACCTTCACCCTCGCCTTCGTCGTCGTCCTCCTCGTCGCCGGCTCGCTGGCGCTGGAGCGCGAGGAGAACGCCTTCCCCCGCCTCACCCGCGGGCTGGTCTCGACCGGTGGCCTGCTCGCCGAGAAGGTGCTGCTCGGGGTGGCGGTCGGCTTGGTCGTCACCCTGCTGATGCTGTTCGGGCTGCAGCTCTTCGTCCCGCTGGAGCTGGGACGGATCGGTCTCTGGCTGGTGGCGATCCTCTGCGCCGGCGCCGCCTTGGGAGCGGCCGGGGCGGCCCTCGGTGCGGCCGCGCGCGAGGTGCGGGCGGTGTCCCTGCTCGCCTTCATGGTCACGCTGCCCGTCGCCTTCCTTTCGCTCATCCCCTCCGGCGCGGTCAGCCCCGGGCTCTTCGACGCGATCCGCTACTTCACCGCCCTCTTCCCCTTCAAGCCGGCGCTGCAGGCGCTCAGCGCCGCACTCGACGAGACGGGTCCGGGAATCGGCTGGCCCCTGCTGCACCTGGCCGCTCTCTTTGTCGCCTATGCCGCGATCGCCCGCGTCGCGCTGCGGCGATTCTCGGCGGTGTAGTCGCCTTTCCCAACCAGCGGTTCGGAAAAGCGACTGGGCCCGTTGCGGGTAGGGTCGGCGGATGCGGGTCCTCTTCATCGGCGACGTGGTCGGCAGCCCCGGCCGGCAGGGCCTGCGCGAGACGATGCCCCACCTGCGCGAGCGCTACGCGCCGGACCTGACGATCGTCAACGGCGAGAACTCGGCCGGCGGGGTCGGGATCACCGAACGCACCGCCAACGACTTCTTCGGCGCCGGCGCCGGCGTCATCACCACCGGCAACCACGTCTACCGCCACCGCGAGGCCTACGACTGGCTCGACCGCGAGGAGCGGGTGCTGCGGCCGGCCAACTACCCGCAGGCGAACCCCGGCCGCGGCCACGGCGTCTTCGAGGTGGCGGGCGTGCGCGTGCGCGTGATCAACCTCAGCGGCGGCGTCGGTCTCCGCGTCGCCCGCTCGCCCTTCGACACCGTCGACTCGATCCTCGGCCACCACGAGGCCGACGCGGTGATCGTCGACTTCCACGCCGAGGTGACCAGCGAGAAGGTGGCGATGGGCTGGCACCTCGACGGCCGCGTCGCCGCCGTCTTCGGCACCCACACCCACGTGCCCACGGCCGACGGGCGCGTCCTCCCCGGCGGCACCGCCTTCATCTCCGACGTCGGCATGACCGGCTCCCGCCACAGCGTCCTCGGGGTCAAGCCCGACCAGGCCCTGCGGGCGATGATCACCCAGATGCCGACCAAGTTCGAAACGGCGGACGACGACGTCTGGGTGATGGGCGCGGTCGTCGAGATCAACCAGCAGGGGCTGGCTGACTCCTTCGAGCAGGTGCTGGTGCCGGCGGCTGCGGCGAGCTAGCCCCCGGCACCTCCACCGCCGCCATCGCCACCAGCAACAGCGGGAACCACCACACGATGTAGAGGTAGAACCAGTGGTGAAGGGTCAGCTGCAGCATGAGCAGCAAGGCGGCCGAAAGAGCCGCCAGCTGCACAAGGTTCTTGCGCTTGGGTACAACCGCAAACGCCACTGCGAGAGCGCCGGTGGCGGCGAGCAAGGAGATCCGCGCTGGTTCCAGCCCGGGCGCCTGTCCCCAGATGCTGAAGGGCGAGGAACGTCCCGCCTGGCTCGCGATCGTCCGGTCGTAGAACGTCTTCAAGCCGGGGTCGATCGCGGGCCACAGCATCACCACAAGGGTCACCAGCGCGAACCCGAGCCCGAACAGAACCACCTGGCGGCTCCCCCGGCCCGCCGGCCGATACGTAGCGAGCATCGGAGCAAGCGGCGCCGCTACGAACTTCGCCCAAGTTGCCGCGGCCAGCATCGCCCCCCGAGCCAAGGGTCTTGCGGCTAGCAGGAGCGTCGCCACAAGGAGGGCGGCGACGAGCGAGTCGTTGGAGTTGGACTCGAGGACGTAGGCGCTGTAGGGGTAGGCGGCCCAGCCGAAGGCGAGGATCGCCGCCAGGCGCTGGCCCTCCGGTCCCGGCCGGATTCGCATCCCGACCAGAAGCAGGAGGACGAAGCTGGCGACGTCGAAGACGATCGCAGCCGCGTGGGCGGCGGGGAGGTCGTCCCAGTGGCCCGACCAGGGCCAGATCCGCTCGAAGGGGACGTAGGCGAGGTAGTTGACGGGGCCGTAGGTGTCGCCCTGGGAGACGTCGCCGGGGAAGTTGTCGTAGATCGGTTCCCCGTGGCTGATCCGGTCGGCGCCGACCACGCCGGCGTAGCCGACGTCGATCGCGCCCGAGTCGGCGACGTTGAGCCCGGCCCGGAAGCCCATCAGGAACAGCGCCGCGACCACCAGCCACATCGTCGGCCAGACCGGCCGCAGTCCCTCCCCCCGCCCTCGCAGCCCGATCCAGAGGCTGCGGCCGAGCAGGTAGAGCAGGACCGGGTAGACGAGCGGGACCGAGAGGCCGATCTCGGCGCGGTTGAAGAAGAAGTGGGAGACGCCGAAGCCGAGCAGGACCAGGAGGTCGAGGTTGGCGAGGCGCCGCAGCCGCCGCCAGTCGACCAGGCCGATCAGGAAGATCGCGCAGAGCGGACCGAAGACGTAGGGCGCGTTCAGCTTGTGGCCGAAGGCTCCGGAGTAACCGCGCGCCATCTTCCAGGCGACCTGGTAGCCGGTCCACGACTCGAGCACCTCGCCGCTGTGTGGATCGACCGCGACCAGCGCCAGCTCCTTGCCGGCTTCGAAGTAGCCGACTTCCCAGCGCCCTTCCTTCAAGGTCGCACTCGGCCCGAGCTCGTGGTGCGCCCGCTTCTCCGCTTCGACCTTCGGATCGCGATCCGCGATCTCGATCGCTTCCGAAGAAGAGATCTTCCCCCCATCAGCCGACGCGCCGGCCGGAGCCACCACTGCGGCCAGAAGGAGCAGCAGGAGCAACTGGCGCCCTCTCCGGCGGGTGGCGCCGTAGGGGGGACCCCCTCCTGGTAGTTCAGGAGGGGGTGGGTCCCCTGCGGTGACAGGACCCGCCGGCCGCAAGCCCCCGTCCCTCATCCTTCCTGCCCCACCCCGAAGTGCTCGAGCACCACCGGCGCCACGTCGCGCAGCGTCCACTGCTCGCGCTCGTCCGCCGACCCCGGACCGCAGCCGACGAAGAGCAGCGGGCCGAGCGAGTCGCCGGCGTGCAGCGCTCCGTGGCTGCCCCCACCGGCGTGGGAGACGCCGCCCCAGTCGACGGCCTCGAATCCCGGCGCCAGCGAGACGACGAAGTCGCCCGAGTGCGGGGCCGCCAGCGCCGACCAGACCCGCGCCAGCGGGTCCGGGTAAGCCTCGCTGCGCAGGCGCCCGTCCTCGACCTTCGCCTCGAGCGCCTCCAGGTCCCCCTCCACCTGCCAGCGCCCCCCGCGCAGGTCGCCGACCTCGCCGCCGGGGCGGAAGCGCACGGTGCACTCGCCGCGCCCGACCGCCGCCCACTCGCCGCCGGCGAACGGCATCCCCGGCCCCTCGCGCCGCAGCGGCAGCCCGTCCTCGCCCTCCAGCCGGCAGACCAGGTCGACCCCCTCGATCACGCCGAGTCGCGCTGCCACCTCCGCCGGATCGGCTCGCTCCCCCTTCCCCGGCAGCAGGTAGACGTGGGCGGCGCGGCCGGTCGGGCTGACCGCCAGCTGCGAGTGCTCGGGTCGCTCCTCGGAGGGCTGCAGCACCGACCACTCCGCGCCCAGCAGCTCGGCCAGCGGCAAGCCGCGGTGGACGTCGGTCTGCGCATGGTCGGCGAGCAGGATCACCGCGTGGGTCTCGAGGAACTCGTCGATCCCGCCCGCCTCCTCGGCGAAGGTGGCGAAGCCGGCGTCGGCCTTGGCGATCGACTCGACCGTCGCCCCCGGCCCGTGCCGGTGCGAGTAGTGGTCGTTGTCGGGCAGCGAGAGCAGGAGGAAGTCGTAGAGGTCCTCGCGCAGGAGCTCGGCCGCGCAGCAGGCGGCGTAGCCGTCGCGGTTGCCGGGGATCGAGGTCGAGCGGCAGGGCACCTCGCGGCTGGCGTAGAGGTCGCCGTAGAAGAGGTCGGTCGGCCCCCAGGTGTGGTGGTGGAACTTGAGCCGGGTCGCGTCGACCGCGCGCCGCAGCAGGCCATCGAGCGAGACCTCGTGGCGCTGCCGGCCGCGGTAGATCAGGAACGGCGTGCAGGCGGTGCGGGCGCCGCCGTCTTCGAGGCTCTCGAACAAAGTCTCGACCTCCGGGCTGAGGTGCCCGAGGTTCATGTTGTAGACGAGGTCGTAGAGAGCGCGGAAGACGCCGAAGGCGCGGGTCGCCTCCAGCGAGGAGCCGTACTCGACGTAGCGCCGCTCCAGCCGGTGGTACCAGTTCATGCCGCTGATCCAGTGGCGCTCGGCACCGACCCCGGTGACGATCTCCGAGCAGGCGACCGGCGTTACCGAGGGGAAGCTGGAGACGCAGTCGGGGACGAGGACACCGCGCTCGATCAGCGCCGCGAAGGTCGGGGCCCGACCCTCGGCGACGGCCCGTTCGAGCATGTCGGTGCGCAGCGAGTCGACGTAGGCGAGGACGAGCTTCTTGCGGGACGGCATCGCCTCAGATGATCGCGAAGCCACCGTTTGCCTGTTCCTTTTGGCTGTCCAACGCCCAAAAGGAACAGCTGACGCCAGCGCTAACGGAGGACGCGCAGGCCGGCGTGTTTGCGCTGGGCGCGGCGGTGGCGGGAGACGCCGAGCCAGATCAGCGCCAGCACGAGCACGATCACCGCCGGGGCGACGAAGACTGCGACCGCGATCGCGACCAGCGCCGCCAGGGCGACGAGGAAGGCGAGCGCGCCGGCGCCGCTGCCCTCGCGGCGGCTGGCGCCGTAGACGATGTCGCTGAGGACGATGCAGCCGAGCGCGGCGCCGACGGCTGCGACCAGCGCGCCGAGGACACCGTCGATCAGGAAGCCGGCGATGAGGGCGATCACCGCGGCCAGGATCGTCATCCGCCCGCGGGCGGAGCCGTGCGTGCCGGTGGTGCCGGCGAGCATCCCGATCGCGACGCCGATTCCGAGGTCGGTGAGAATGTCCACGTGCGAAAACCTAACGGGGGCCGCGACGGCGCGTCGATCCGCCACACTTCCCGAATGAGCGAAGTGCCCGAGCCGACTCACAGGAGACGCGCCCACACCAGCAACCGCGACCTCGAGCGCTACGCGGGCCTCTTCGCCGAGCGGACCGGGGTGATGCGCTCCTCGGCGATGCGCGACCTGATGGCGATCACCGCCCGCCCCGAAGTCATCTCGCTGGCCGGCGGCCTGCCCGACACCTCGACCTTCCCGCCGCAGAGCTTCGCCGCGCAGATGACGCGGATCGCCCAGAAGTCGGCGGCCAAAGCTCTGCAGTACGGGCCGACGGAGGGCTTCGAGGAGACCAAGGACTGCATCCTCGAGGTGATGGGAGCCGAGGGCATGCTCCCCGACCACGACGACGTCATCGTCACCACCGGCGGCCAGCAGGCGATCGACCTCGTCTGCAAGACCCTGGTCGACCCCGGCGACGTCGTCATCTGCGAGGCGCCGACCTACCCCGGCGCCGTCCCGGTCTTCTGCAGCTACCAGGCCGACGTGATCCAGGTCGAATGCGACGAGGACGGGATGCGGATCGACGTGCTCGAAGGGCTGCTCGACGAGCTGCGCGGGGAAGGGCGACGGCCGAAGTTCATCTACTCGGTCCCGAGCTTCCAGAACCCGGCCGGGGTGACGCTCTCGCTGGAGCGCCGGCGGCGCCTCGTCGACCTCGCCCGCGAGCAGGAGGTCCTGGTCGTCGAGGACAACCCCTACGGGCTGCTGCGCTACAGCGGCGAGCCGATGCCGCCGCTCTACCAGCTCGACGGCGGCGACTTCGTCATCTACCTCGGCACCTTCTCGAAGATCCTCTCCCCCGGGATCCGGCTCGGCTGGGCGGTGGCGCCGCCGCCGGTGATGGAGAAGATCGTCCTCGGCAAGCAGGCCGCCGACCTCTGCACCTCGACCCTGACCCAGTACTTCGTCCGCGAGTACTTCGCCGAACGGCGCTGGCAGCACTACGTCGACGACCTGGTCGGGATCTACCGCGCCCGGCGCGACGTGATGCTGGAGGCGCTGCGCAACCACTTCCCCGCCGAGGCGACCTGGACCGAGCCCGAGGGCGGCCTCTTCATCTGGGCGACGCTGCCCGACTACATCGACACCAACGACCTGCTGGCCAAGGCGCTGCGCGCCGACGTCGCCTTCGTCCCCGGGCAGGGCGCCTACGTCGACGGCCGCGGCACCCACTCGATGCGGCTCAACTTCTCCGGCGTCACCGAGGACGAAATTTGCGAGGGGGTGCGGCGGATCGGCAAGGTGATCGCCGAGCAGGTCGAGCTCTACGGGGCGCTGACCGGCGAACAGAAGCTGCCGGAGCCGGCCGCCGAGCCGGAGCCGAACGTCCTCCCCTTCCGCAAGGCGGAGGAGGCGTGAAGGTCGCCGTGCTCAAGGGCGGCCGCTCGCTGGAGCGGGGGGTCTCGCTGCGCTCGGGAGCGCGGGTCGAGGACGCCCTCGAGCGGCTCGGCCACGAGGTGCTGCCGATCGACGTCGGGCCCGACCTGGTGACACGACTGGCCGCCGAGGAACCGGACGTCGCCTTCGTCGCCATGCACGGCGTCGGCGGCGAGGACGGCACCGTGCAGGAGCTGCTGGAGATCCTCGGCATCCCCTTCACCGGCCCCGGCGCCGCGGCCTGCGCTCGGTGCATGGACAAGGTCCAGGCCAAGGACGCGATCGACGAGGCCGGCCTCCCCACTCCCGCCTGGTTCGCCTTCAGCCAGACGGCCTTCCGCGAGTTCGGGGCCGCCGACGCGCTCGGCCGCCTGGAGCAGACGCTGGGCTTTCCGCTGGTGGTCAAGCCCAGCCGCGGCGGCTCCTCGCTGGGCGTGAGGTTCGCCCGCTCGGCCGCCGAGGTCCCGCAGGCCCTCGTCTCCGCCTTCAGCTACGACGACCGGGTACTGCTCGAGCGCTTCGTCGACGGCCGTGAGCTCGCGGTCAGCATCCTCGGCGACGAGGCGCTGCCGGTGGTCGAGGCGATCCTGCTCGAGGGCGACCGCTACGACTTCGAGGCACGCTACGAGATCGGCCGCACCCGTTTCGCCTGCCCGGCCGAGCTCGGCGTCGAGGAGGAGCGCGCCGTCACCGAGGCCGCCCTCGCCACATACCGCGCCCTCGGCTGCACCGGCTTCGCCCGCATCGACCTGATCCTCGGCGCCGAAGGGCCGCAGCTGCTTGAGGCCAACGCAATCCCCGGGCTGACCGACACCAGCCTCCTCCCCCAGGCCGCCGAGGCCGCCGGCCTCAGCTTCGAGCAGCTGGTCGAGCGGATTTTGGACCTGGCACTAACGCCCCAGGGCGTTTCTTAGGAGCGAAAAGCAAGCAGGTCGGGTGACGAGGGAGGGAGCGTGCTCCGCACGTGACCGACCGAGGATCCCGAGATGCGCCGCTTTGCAGCCCTAAGAATCGCCCTGGGCGAAGTCCTCGGGCGTTACTTCATCGAGGAACTCTTTGAACCTGTCGACGACTTCCTCGGTGTCCTCGACCTCGTGCTCGAACTCGATCGCCGACTCCTCGATCACCTCCTCGGCCGCGTAGATCGGCGCCGCGACGCGGACGGCGAGGGCGAGGGCGTCGGAGGGGCGGGAGTCGATCTCGACTTCGGAGCCGTTGACCGAGACGGTGATCGAGGCGTAGAAGGTGTTGTCGCGCAGCTCGGTGACCGCCACCCGCTCGCACTTGGCGTCGAGGTTGTCGAGCAGGTCGGAGAGCAGGTCGTGGGTCATCGGCCGCGGCGTCGAGGCGCCCTGCAGCTTCATCAGGATCGCCGCCGCCTCCGGGTGCCCGATCCAGATCGGCAGGAACCGGTTGCCGTCCACGGTCTTCAGCAACACGATCGGCTGCTTGCCGACCATGTCGAAGCTGACGCCATAGATCTGCATCTGCTGCAAGAGAAAGCTCCCGACCTCGGTTGGACCGAAAAGTATAGGTCGGGCATCTACCCGCCCTGAAAGAGGCCGGAACAAGCGTCGATCCCGGTGCAGGCGGTTGACGGAGGCAAATCGGTCCTGTTGCCTAAAGGCCGTGAAAGTCCAGCTCCTGACCCAGCCTTTCGGGGCCAGAGTCGGCGACGAGCTGATCCACGAGCTGAGGAGCGGGCGCTGGGAGCGGTTCCGCTGCGCCGTTGCCTTCGCCAAGCTTCTGGGGTCAGGTACCTCGACGCGCCGCTGCGCAAGTTCGGCGCGGGCGGCGGCGTCGCCGAGGTCGCGATCGGCATCGACAGCGGCGGGACTTCATTCGAGGCCGCCAGTCAGCTGGCCGGCGCGGTGCGTGGAGACGGCCGCCTTCTCATCACCACCGAGATCGGCTCGGCAAGCTTCCACCCGAAGCTCTACGCGTTCAGCTCGCGGAGACGGCAGAAGGCCGTGGCGGTGGTTGGCTCGAGCAACCTGACGCAGGGCGGCCTCTTCGACAACCACGAGTGCTCCACCGTCTTCTCGCTCGATCTCGCCGAAGACGAGGATGCCGCGCTCCTGAGTATCCGCTTCGCTCAGGCCCTGCCACTTCGCTGTTCCTTATGCCTGCCGTACAGGCATAAGGAACAGAAGAGAGGAAAGCCGCAGGCGTCAGCTGTTCCTTTCGCGTTCTGAGCAGGCAAAAGGAACAGAAAAATGGGGGGTGCGGACCTGCGTGGCGTTCGCAGCCTGACGGAACCGGATACTCATGTGCCGCGCTTTTCGCCGCCCTCGAGACCGCGCTCGACGCCTGGCATGACGTCGATTCGGGATTGGCTATACCGGCTGATGGGCAGCTGCTGCGGGCGCTCCATTCAGAAGGTCGGCTCCCCTTGGAGAGCTGGATCCGCTCTCACCGTTCGGCGGCGGCCCCTTCTGCCACTCGCGGTGCCGGCGCCATTGGCTCGAAGCGTCGGCCCCGGAGGGGACTGCCCAAACCGGAGCGGATGGGACCGCCGCTCGTGACGCCCCCGGCGCCTCATCCAGCCGGACAGGAACCGCAGCCGGCGGCACTTCCGGTGGACCCGGAGGCCGGGCCCATCCATGACGCCCTCTATATGGACATTGCAACCAGAACGGTTACGACCGAAATCTACCTCGCGAAACGGGCGCTCAAAGAAGACCCCGCCTTTTTCCGGCATCCCTTTACCGGCTGGACCGAACCGAAGAAAAAGAGCAGTCCCTCCCAGCCGCAGCTCGACCCGAAACCCATCGTGGAAATCCGGCTGCTCGGTGCAAGCGGCGCTCCCGACCCTGACCACGTGTATTCCGGACATGAATTGAAGATGTGGGAGTACGTGAAAGGCCGCGCCAACGGCGATGTGCGGGTGACGATCCCGCAGCCGATGCGCCGCTCCCTTCCGGAAGGATGCATCCTCGAGATGCGCAGGCGTCCCATCCCAGCCGGCCTCGATTACCGGCTCGACTTCCTCACCCCGGGCTCCAGCGCCTGGGCCGTCGCGAGGGCGAAGGCCGTATTACCTCTGCCGAACAGCCTGCGGAAGATGGGCTGGGACTAAGGGAGGCGGGGGAGGCCGCGGAACTCCAGCTGCAGGATCTCGTTGCGCGTGATCGCGTGACGAGTGTGGACCACGTCCTCGCGGGTGACGGTGATCGGCAGCCGGTCGACCAGATCGAAGCCGTTCCTTGCCGCGATCGCCGCCACCTCGTTGACGGTGGGGATGGTCCAGGTCCTACCCCCGACAGTGCTGCGACTGTCGCCCAGCACGAGCCAGCAGGGTGCGCCTCTGCGCGTGTGGGCCGCCAGGTTGCCCAGCACCGCCCCCATTGCCGCGAAATACCGGAGCAGCACGGCGGGGGCCTGGCGGCGGCGGAAGCCCGCGGACGAATCCGCTGCGACTGCCGAGGCAAACCGGGAGAGGAAGGTCAGGGTCGATTCCGGGAGGTCGGTCTCCCCCGCTTCCACGAGCTCGCGCTCGAGCGCGGACTGCTCACGCTTGCCGATTTCGCGAGAGCCGATCATCGTCCGCTCCAGGTCCCGCCGCGCGGATGAGGCAACCCCGAAGACGGCGGCGAGCGAGAGCCGGTCGGTGTCGATGTATGGCAGAGCTGCCGCGTAGGGTGGACTGGAGACGATGGCGTCGATCTCCCTGCCGGCCAGCAGGTCGAAGCTGCCGGGATCTGCCGCGTCCGCGCAGATCGTCTCGATTTTCGGCTGGAGCGAGGTGGTGGGAGCGCCCACGTTCTCGACGTAAGCCCGGATTTTTTTCTCCAGGGTCCTGGCACGCAACAGGAACGGGTCGTAAACCGGCGCATCGCGCAATGGCTCCTTGCGACGGCGAATGCGCAGGTCTTTCGGATCCTGCTGGGAGACCTCACGGATCAGATCGCTGACCAAGACCTCGAGGACGGTGGTCGTATCTCCATCCGTGTGGGTGCGGATCGTCCCCAGGAGCCAATCCAGCTTGGCGAGGACGGGCGGCGGGAACCAGCTGCGCAGCTCCTTCATCTGTCCCCGGCCGAACTGGCTCAGGGCGGAGCTGCCTTGCGCGGGCGCCCGTTCGACACGTTCGCTGATCTCTGCGATGGTCGCCGCGATCTGCGCCGCCCCGGCCCCGACGGTCGCCGTCTTCGCCCTGGCTATCGCCGCGGCAACCGGGTTGCAGTCGAAGCTGACCGCGTCGATCCCGGCGAGCGCCGCCTCGGTGGCGACCGTGCCGCTGCCGCCGAAGGGGTCGACGACGACGGAGTCGGCTCCCAGGCCGGAGAGGTTGAGCAGGCTTTTTGCCAGCTGCGGGTAGAACTTTCCCTTGTAGCGGTGGATGCCGTGCCCGGCGTAGCTCGAATTCTTGCGGCGAGAGGACGATTCGACGGCCCCCTCCAAACGGCACTGGGTGCTCGGCCGCTTGTCGCCCCCGTCGTCCTCCACGAGATGGACGAAGGCGGCGCTGTCGACGTGCGGCGTAGGTACAACGGCCAATCGTCCGTCCGACATCTGCTGCGGGGATCCCCCGAGGGCGTCCAATTCCCGACGCAGCAGATCCTCCTCATAGGGGTGCAGCGAATAGTTGGGCGGGAAGGCGGTTGCGGTGTGGCCGCTTTGGGGCTTGCGAAGGAAAAGGATCTGCTCCTCGAGGAGGCGCCGCCCCGGCTTGGTGACGGAACGTCGATGGTTCGGCAAGGGCCGGTCGATCGTGGCTACGTGATCGAAGCCGAGGCGCCGGGCACGATCGGTCAAGGCCGGTGCGGTCTTGAAGACCTCGCCTTTGAAGAGCCCGTCGCCGACGACGAAAACCGCATATCGGCCCGGGGCGAGGGCCTCGTAGGAATGGCGGAGAACCTCTCCCATGTCATCGAGATAGGCACCGATGGGGTCCTCGATCGCTTGGTTCTTCAGGTGCGAGCCGATCTCGATCCGCCGAAGCTCCTTCGGATCCTCGCCCAGCCAAAAGAGACGGAAGCGGTGGTAGAGATGGTAGTCGAAGGTGTTCGGGTAAGGAGGGGAGGTGACGATCAATCCCGCGGAGTCAGGATCGATTGCGAACGACGCTGCTTTGCGAGCGTCCCCGTCGATGAATTCCGCCTCCGCGACGGGCAGCCGCGAAAGATCCTCGGCGAGTTGACGCACCCGGCGAATTTCGCCCAGTACCACTTTCGGAACCTCACTCGTGTCGATATCGCGGCGCTTGCTCACGTACCGGGTTTCCGACTCCTGAAAAGACAGTTTCGCCGCCGCTTGCACGAAGGCGATGAGGGCTAGCTTCCCTGCCTTCTCCGTAGGTGCTTCGAGGATCAGCTCCCGGATCACCCCCAAAGCGTGGAAAACCCCCTGGTCGTACCACTTGTCGAGGTTGGGAATATCGGGCAGCCAGCTTGGTGTGACGGTGGAAATCCACTCGGGGTCCGCAGCCATCACTTGCCGCTCGACCCGCCGCATCGCCGACAGGTCGTCCTGAGATAGGCGGGCGGTCTTAGCTCGCGCTACTGCATTACCGATTGGATTGGCGTCGATGCCGAAAAACCCGCGGCCGGCCACGAGGGCCTCGACGGCAGCGGTTCCTCCACCCGAAAACGGGTCGACGACGAGGTCGCCGGGCTCCGAGAGGCAGGAGATGACCTGCCTGGGGAGCTCGGCGATGAATTTCGCCGGGTACGGATGCAGAGCGTGGACGTCGCGGCGTGGTGAGGCGTCTTCGAAGCTCCAGTCGAGGCTGCGCAGCAGCCGCGCTGCCTGAGATGGAGGGCATTCGAGAAGGGGGGCGCCCGGTGATTCACTTCGCGGTTCGGTCTCGGGGGAGCTGGATGCGGTGCTCAGCGGAACAGGGTTCACAGGCTTCCACGGTTTGAACGAGAAGAGTTCTCCCCCTTCTCAAGGTTTACTTGTAGTCCTGTGCAAACCTACAGATAGGCTTGGACACTTCGACCACTTGCGGCCCCTTGCGCCGGGCCTGCGTTGACCGCTGCGAGAGATGGGCGATCCTGGATTCGAACCAGGGACCTCGTCCTTATCAGAGACGCGCTCTAACCAACTGAGCTAATCGCCCGGGGACGGCGATGATAGCGACGGCGCGTGGAACGGTCGGGCGCCGGGCGGCTTATCCGGAGAGCTTGCGCAGGCGCCGGGCAAGCGCGTGAGCGTCGCGGACGTCGTCGAACCGGAGCTCGGCGACGATGGTCTCCCCCCTCGCCTTGGCGGTGACTTCGTGGCCGATCGCCTCCTCCAGCGCCTCGGCTGCGTCGCGGAGGGCGGCGACCGCATCGGGATCCGCCGCTGCCCGCCTTGGCCTTGCTCTTGGCTGGCCAGCCAGCCGAACCCTCTCCTCCGTTTCGCGGACCGACCAGCCGCCCCGGGCGGCATCGCGGGCGAGACGGCGCCGGACGTCGTTGCCGTGGGCGCCGAGCAGCGCCTTGCCATGCCCCTCGCTGAGATCTCCCGACTCGAGCAGCTCCAGCGCCTCGTCGGGCAGCTCCAGCAGCCGGATCAGGTTGGAGATGGCGGGGCGGCTGCGGCCGACCCGCTTCGCCAGCTCCTCTTTGGTCAGCCCCAGGTCCTCGACCAGCGCCGCGCAGGCCTTGGCCTCCTCGACCGGGTTCAGATCCTCGCGCACCATGTTCTCGATCAGCGCCGCCTGCAGACGCTCGGCTTCGGCCTGGTCGCGGACCACCGCCGGGACTTTTTCGAGGCCCGCCTGCTGGGCGGCACGCCAGCGCCGCTCGCCGGCGACGAGCTCGTAGCTGCCGTCGGGGAGCGGGCGGACGAGCAGCGGCTGGACCACCCCGGAGGCCTCGATCGAGGCCGCCAGCGCCGCCAGCGCCGCCTCGTCGAACTTGGTCCGCGGCTGGGAGGGGTTTGGCTTGATCAGCGAGACCGGTAGCTCGCGCAGCTCGCCGGCGTCGGTTACCTCGGTTTCCGGCAGGATCGCGGCGAGGCCGCGGCCGATCCCGCGGCGGCCGCTAGCCACGGCTTGCCAGCTCCTTCGCCAGGGCCCGGTAGGCAACGGCACCGTGAGAAGAGGGGGCATGCTCGGTCACCGGCAGACCATAGCTCGGCGACTCGGCGACTCGGACGCTGCGAGGGATCACCGTCTCGAAGACCATGCCGTCGAAATGATCGCGCAGCTCGGCCTCCACGTCCTGAGCGAGGCGCGTGCGCTCGTCGTGCATCGTGATCAGCAGGCCCGAAACCTCAAGTTGAGGGTTCAGCTCGCGCCGGATCAGACCCAGCGTTTCCAGGAACTGGACGAGGCCCTCGAGGGCCAGGTACTCGGCCTGCACCGGCACGACCACCCGGTCGGCCGCGACGAGGGCGTTGACGCTGACCGGCCCCAGCGAGGGCGGGCAGTCCAGCAGGGCGACGGCAAAACGCTCGCGGACCGGGCCGAGGCGCTCCCGCAACCTGGTCTCCGAACCGGAGATTCGCGGCAGCTCCACCGCGGCGCCGGCGAGATCGCGGCTCGCCGGCACCAGCCAGAGGTTGTCGGGGCCCGCCGGGCGAGCGGCCTCGGCGACGGAGGTGTCGCCGGTCAGGCATTCGTAGGACGAGGGGTGGAGATCGCGGCCGGCGCCGAGCGCCACAGTGGCGTTGCACTGGGGATCGAGGTCGACGAGCAGCGTCTGCTGCCCTTCCGCAGCCGCGCAGGAGGCCAGATTGACCGCGGTCGTGGTCTTGCCGACCCCGCCCTTCTGATTCGCGACCGCGTAGACCTTGCCCATCGGGCTCAGCCTAGAGCGTCGATTCCCGGCGCGTTTCGAGACGGTGGGATAGCCTGCTGGCCGTGCCCGAAAGCTTTGACTGGCCCGACGACCCCGCCGAGCGTGCGCAGGAGCTCGTGGAGGGCGTACTCGATGAGCTCGACCTCGACGGCGACGTCGTCGTCGAGGAGGGCGAGGACCGGATCCTGCTCACCGTCGAGGGCGAGGACGACTACGGGTTGCTGATCGGCAAACGCGGGCAGACGATCGACGCCCTGCAGTTACTCTGCTACCAGGCGGCCTTTCGCGGCATGCGCGAGCGCAAGCGGGTGGTGGTGGACGCCGCCGGCTACCGCGAGCGGCGGCGCGAGACCCTCGAGAGCCGCGCCGATCGCGCCGCCGAGCAGGCGCTGAGCAACAACCGCGTGGTCGAGATGGACCCGATGAGCGCACAGGAACGGCGCGTGGTCCACGAACGCCTGAAAGACCGCTCGGGCGTCGAGACCTACAGCGAGGGGGACGAGCCCCGCCGCTGCGTCATCGTCGCCCCGCTGCTTCCCGAGTGAGCAGCGACCCGGCCGCGGCGCTGGACGGCGCTGGACGGGGGAAGCTCGAGAAGGTGCTGGAGCTGCTCGCCGCGGAGCGGGCCTCGGTCAGCTCGGTGGTCGACGAGCGCGCCTGGCGCGTGCACGTCGTCGACAGCCTCACCGGGCTCGAGGTGCCGGAGCTGCGAGCGGCGCAGCGGATCGCCGACGTCGGCTCCGGCGCCGGGTTCCCGGGACTGGCGCTGGCCGTCGCGCTGCCGGCTGCGCAGGTCGACCTGATCGAGTCGGTTGGGCGCAAGTGCGAGTTCATCCACCGAGCCATCCAGGCAGCCGAGATCGCAAACGCGACCGTCCTGCACACGCGCTCGGAGGAATGGGCGGCGGGTGACGGCCGCGAGGCCTACGAGGCCGTCACCGCCCGCGCGGTCGGGCGCCTCTCGACGCTGGCCGAGCTCGCCTCGCCGCTGCTGAAGCCGAGCGGCAGCCTGGTCGCGTGGAAGGGCAGGCGCGACCTCGACGAGGAGCAGCAGCTCGAACGCGCTGCGGGAGGCTTGGCGATGCAGCCGGTGACCGTGCTCGACGTCGGCAACCGCGCCGGCAGCAAGCATCGCCACCTGCACGTGCTCCGCAAGTCCGGCCCGACCCCAACCGATCTCCCCCGCGCGCCAGGCAGAGCCAAGAAGCGCCCCAAGGGCTGACCCCATCTCAAGCCCAGGCTCGGGCGGGGCTCCTGGAGGGTCCCGGAGGAGCCTCCCAAATCTGCGACGGAGGGACCCTCCAGGAGCCCCGCCAATGCCCTATCTACGCTTCTTTTTCTTTTTCGGCGGCGGGGGTGGCGGTTTTGCCGCCTGGATCGCCGCGGCGCCCTCGGGCGTGGCGGCAACCGGCACCGGGATCACCTTTTTCATCACCAGCTGCTGGCCGATCGTCCAGAAGTTGGTGGTGATCCAGTAGAGGATCAGCCCGGAGGGGAAGTTGAGGATCAGGGGGACGAAGACCAGCGGCAGGACGAACATCATCGTCCGCTGGCTTTTATCGGCGCTCAGCGACATCACCATGCCGGAGACGAGCTGGGTGCCGACGTAGAGGACCAGCAGGACGGCGAGTTCCCCGCCGTGCGCCTTCGCGGTCAGGTCTTCGATGAAGAAGAAACCCGCCTTGCTGGCGCATTCCCCCGCTTTGCAGCCGATGTCCGCCGGGAGCTCGTTGCGGAGGACGTGGAAGAGGGTGAAGAAGACCGGCAGCTGCGCCACCAGCGGGATGCAGGAGGCAAAGGGGTTGACCTTGTTCTCTTTGTAGAAGCGCATCATTTCCTGCTGCATGCGCTGTTTGTCGTTCTTGTATTTCTCCTGGAGTTCTTTGATCTGCGGCTGCAGCGCCTGCAGGGCCCGCATCCCCTTCAGCTGTTTGTAGGTCAGCGGGATCAGGACCGCCCGGGTCGCAACCGTGATCGCGATGATCGACATCCCCCAGCTGAGGCCGGCGTCGTCGTGGAAGAACTGCAGGACCGAGTTGGCGAAGTCGATCAGCGGCTGCAGGATGTTGGCGGCGGGCAGGATCATCGGTGGGTGCGGTGGTACTCGGCCGGGTGGACCGGGCCGGTGCGGAGCGTGAATCTATCGGGGACGGGGTCGAAGCCGCCGTGACTGAACGGATTGCAGCGCAGCAGCCGCCATCCCGCAAGGAGTAACCCGCGGACGGCACCGAAACGCTCGATCGCCTCGACGGCGTATGCGGAGCAGGTCGGCTCGTAGCGGCAGCGCCGCGGTAAGGACGGGGAGATCCAGTGCTGGTAGGCGCGGACGGGGGCTAGGAACAGGCGTTTCACGTGGAACGGCCCTTGGCGAGGGCCTCTTCGAGGTTTGCCTTGACGCCGTCCGTGCCCTCCCTGGCGATCAGGTCCTTGATCTCGGCGCGGGCGACGATGACGAAGTCGTGGCGAGGCGGCAACCTGTCCGCGAGGGTCCAGAACGCCTCGCGGAGGGTCCGCTTCACCCTGTTGCGATCGACCGCGCCGCCGACCTTGCGGCTGACCGAGACGCCGAGGCGCACGTCCTCACGATCCTCTTCCTTGCGAGGGAACGTGTAGAGCACCAGGTATCTCGTCGCCTGGGAAGAGCCGTCGCGGTACACACGATCGAACTCGCCGCTTCGCGAGAGACGCCGTCGCTTCGACGCCATCAGATGCCCCGCATCTCTCTCAGGGAGTGAGGCGCTTCCGGCCCTTGGCCCGGCGGCGCTTGAGAATGGCGCGACCGCCGCGGGTGCTCATGCGTGCGCGAAAGCCGTGGGTCTTCGCCCGCTTGCGCTTCTTCGGCTGGTAGGTGCGCTTCATGGCGGCGGAGTATACGGACAGGCTCCAAAATCTTTTCTGCGGGATTTGCGAGGCCCCCGGGCTGCCCCCTCAGGCACGGCGCTATGGTCGCCGCCCGGTGCCCGATGACTCTCCCCGCAACGAACTCCAAGCCCTCTGGCAGGCGGTCCAAGACCGCCTGCGGAGCTCCGTCCCGGAGTCGACGTACCGGCTCTGGCTGGAGCCGCTCGAGGCCGCGGGGGTCGAGGGCGAGACCCTCTTCCTAACCGCCCCGGAGGGCATCCGGGCCTGGACCGAGCGGCGGTACTCGGAGCTGATCGCCGAAGCGCTTTCGGCTCTCGACCTGCCTTTCCGCCAGGTCAGTTTCGCGCAGCCGCCGCTTGCCGCGAGCGAGGGCGAAATCGATCCGGACCTGAACCCGAACTACACCTTCGACCGCTTCGTCATCGGCCCCGGCAACCGGATCGCCCACGGGGCCGCTCTCGCCGTCGCCGAGGCGCCCTCGGAGGCTTACAACCCGCTCTTCCTCCACGGGCCGCCCGGGCTTGGCAAGACCCACCTGCTGGCGGCGATCGCCAACTACCTGCGGACCAACGCAGCCGCGCTGAGTGTCCGCTACACGACCGCCGAGTCCTTCACCAACGAGTTCGTCGCCGCCCTCAAGACCTCCGGCAGCGACGCCTTCAAGGCGCGCTACCGCGATATCGACGTCCTCCTCATCGACGACGTCCAGTTCCTGCAGGGCAAGCCGGCCACCGAGGAGGAGTTCTTTCACACCTTCAACGCGCTTTATGAGTCGGGGAGCCAGCTGGTCCTCTCCGCCGACCGGATCCCCAGCGAGCTCTCGACGCTCGCCTCCCGCCTGCGCGACCGCTTCGAGTGGGGCCTCGCCGTTCCGGTCGAGCCCCCGAACCTGGCGACGCGGCTGACGGTGCTGCGCCGCCTGGTCGAGGAGGCGGGGGTCGAAATCGACGACGAGGGCGCGCTCTCAGAGCTGGCCAACCGGATCGACGCCAACGTGCGGCAGCTGCACGGGGCTCTGACCAAGGTGATCGCCCACGCCTCGCTGATGGCGCGGCCGCTCAGCTCGGACCTGATCGCCGAGGTGATCCCTGGAATCCGCTCGCAGCGACCGACCTCCGTCGAGGAGATCCAGCAGCGCGTCGCCGAAGGCTTCGGGGTCTCCCGCGCCGAGCTCGTCGGCTCCAGCCGTGCCGCCACTCCGCTGCGGGCACGCCAAATCGCGATCTTCCTCACCCGCGACCTCACCGACCTCTCGCTGCCGCAGATCGGCCGCCTCTACGGCGGCCGCGACCACACCACCGTCCTCAACTCGCTGCGGCGGGTCGAAGCGAGGCTCGACGAGGACTCCGAGCTCGCCGACAAGGTCCGCGAGTTGCGGGGAGCTATCCACAACCCTGTGACCGACGAGCGCTAGCAGCCGCCGGCACTGTAAGAATCCCCAACCCTCCACAGCGCCTTCCACACGCGCGAAACCGCATCGCGGCGCCAGATCGTCGAAATCCCGGACCTTTTCCACAAGACCTAACTCAACTTAAGAAGGCAACGATCTTTTGAAGCTCACGACCAAACGCGAAGATCTCGTCTCGAAGCTCTCGATCGTCTCCAGGGCCGTATCGACCCGCGCCGCCACCCAGGCGCTCTCCGGCGTCCTTCTCAATGCGAGCGATGGTCGGGTCACCCTGGCGGCGACCGACCTCGACCTCGGTCTCGAGACGTCGCTCGACGCCGAGGTGGAGCAGAGCGGCACCGCCCTCCTGCCGGGACGCCTCTTCGCGGAGATCTCTCGCTCGCTGCCCGATGCCGCGGTCGAAGTCGAACTGCGCGAGGCCGAGCGCGACGTCGAGATCCGCAGCGGCGGTTCCAGCTTCCACCTGCGGGTGCTCCCGGTCGAGGACTTCCCGAAGCTTCCCCGGCCGCAGGAGCAGGGCGGGATGAAGATCCCGGCGGCGGCGCTGGAAGCGAGCATCGACCTGGTCGCCCGCGCTGCCTCCAAGGACGACATGCGACCGGTCCTCACCGGCGTCTTCGTCAGCGCCAGCGCCAGGGAGATGACGATGGTCGCCACGGACTCCTACCGGCTGGCGGTCAAACGAACCGAGCTCGAGGCCGACCTCGGGGGGGAGCTCGAGGCCAACATTCCAGCTCGCGCGCTGCGCGAGCTCGGCCGCATCCTCGCCTCGGAGGGAGCCGGCGAGGCCTCGATCTCGCTGCTTCCCAACCAAGCGGTCTTCCTCGCCGGGTCGATCATGCTCTCGACGCGGCTGATCGACGGTCAGTTCCCGAACTTCCGCCAGCTCCTGCCGGAGTCCTACGAGCACGACGTGCGACTGCCCCGTTCGGAGTTCCTCGACGTCACCCGCCGCGTCAGCCAGCTCGCCCAGCGCAACGCGCCGCTGCGGCTTGCCTTCGAGTCCGGCGAGCTGACCGTGGCGGCGGAGACGCCCGATGTCGGCGATGCCCGCGAGACGATGCCCGCCGCCTTCGAGGGCGAGTCTCTGGAGATCGGCTTCAACCCGGAGTTCCTGCGCGAGGGGATCGAAAGCGTGCAGGGAGACGAGATCCTCCTGCGGCTGATCTCGCCGCTGCGGCCGGGCCTGCTGGAACCGGTGGAGGGCGACGACTTCCGCTACCTGGTGATGCCGATCCGGCTCAACGTCTAGCCGTGCCGGCTCCCGCCGACTGAGCCGGCGATGCTGGTCACCGCGATCGAGGCGAAGCCGCTCCGCAGCCTCGACCGCGTCCGGGTCGGGTTGCCGCCGGGCATCGTCAGCGTCATCGGCCCCAACGGGACCGGCAAGACGAACCTGGTCGAGGCCCTCTACTTCGCCCTGACGGGTCGCTCGTTCCGCACCTCCGACCGCCGTGACCTGATCCCCTTCGGCGGCACGCTCGCCCGGGCCGAAGCGACGATCACAGATGAGGACGGGATCGAGCACAGGCTTCTCGCCGCGGTCAGCCGCAGCGAAGGACGGCGGCACCTGCTCGACGGCAACCCGGCCGACCCCGCGACGCTGGCGCGCAGCCGACCCCCCGTCGCCGTCTTCGCTCCGGACCGGCTGACGCTGGTCAAGGGGCCCCCGGCCGAGCGCCGAGCGCACCTCGACGGGTTCATCGCCGCTCGCTGGCCGGCGCGAGCCGATCTGCGCAAGCGCTTCGGGCAGGCGCTGGCGCAGCGCAATGCCCTGCTCTCGCGGCTCAGCGCCGGTCACGGCTCCGCCGCGGACCTGGGGATATGGGATGCCGGCATGGCCGACGTCGCCGCGCCTTTGGTCGAGGCGCGGTCGGAGGCGGTGGCCGAGCTGGCGGCGGCGTTCGCGGGCACCGCCGGCGAGCTTGGCCTGGCGAGTGCCGAGCTCGAGTACGCGCCGCGGGCCACCGGCACCGCGGCCGAGATCAGGGAGGGCCTGGAGGGGCGGCGGGACCAGGACATCCGGATGGGGCGCAGCTCGTGGGGCCCTCACCTCGACGAGCTGAAGCTGCTTGCCGGGGGGAAGTCGCTGCGGAAGTACGGCTCGCAGGGGCAGCAGCGGACCGCTCTGCTCGCGCTGCTCTTCGCCGAGCGCGAAGCGCTCCTGGCGGCCCGGCGGGTGACGCCGCTGCTCCTCCTCGACGACGTGATGAGTGAGCTCGACCCTGGTCGCCGCGAGCGCTTGGTCGCCCGTCTCGGCGACGGCGGCCAGGTGCTGATCACCGCCGCCGACGAAGAGTCGGTTCCGGCGCTTGCCCGCGAGACGGTGGTGCTGATGCCACCTCCTCAGACAGAAAGTGCCGCCGCATGAGCAGGAGGCGGGCACCCCGCCCTGCCGCGGGCGCCTTTCAGGCTGCCCTCCAGCAAGCCGCTCCCCGGACCCGGCTCGCGAGCGTTCAGGCGTGCTGGGCAAAAGCGGTCGGGGAGCGCCTCGCCGCGGTCGCGGTTCCGGCGGCCGAGAAAGCCGGAACGGTGACGATCGAGTGCATCGACGCGGTCTGGACGCAGGAGCTCGACCTGATGCAGGAGGCGCTGCTGGAGCGCCTGCGAGCGGAGGCCGGGGAGTTGGCTCCGAAGGCGTTGCGCTTCCGTGTCAACTCGGCGCGCTTTTAGCCCCAGTTTCTTGAGATTTGCAGGCTATTTGCGCCTTCACGCCAGCTTGTCCGCGGGTCCGAACTGGTATTCTTATGGCAACTCGTAAATCCGCCCCGACCAACCGTGGAGCGAGCTCCGGGCGTCGGGGTTTTGTGTGTTTGAGTATCGATCGGAAGGGACTCTTTGCCTGACAAAAAAGCCAGCGGCGACTCCTACGGCGCCAAGGACATCACCGTCCTCGAGGGGCTGGAAGCGGTTCGCAAACGCCCCGGCATGTACATCGGCTCCACCGGCCCGCGCGGGCTGCACCATCTCGTCTACGAGATCGTTGACAACTCCGTCGACGAGGCCCTGGCCGGCCACTGCGACAGCGTCAAGGTGGTCCTGCACCCCGACAACTCCTGCACGGTCGTGGACGACGGCCGCGGCATCCCGGTCGAGACGATGGAGAAGGAGGGGAGGCCGGCCGCCGAGGTCGTGCTCACCGTCCTCCACGCCGGCGGCAAGTTCGGGGACGGCGGCGGCTACAAGGTTTCCGGCGGCCTGCACGGCGTCGGCGTCTCGGTCGTCAACGCGCTGTCCGAGCGCCTGCACTTGGAGATCAGCCGCGACGGCTTCGTCTGGTCGCAGGACTACGAGCGGGGCAAGCCGCAGACCGATCTGACCAAGGGCGAGGCGACCAAGGCGCACGGGACGAAGATCACCTTCCTGCCGGACCTCGAGATCTTCGAAGAGATCGAGTTCGACTTCCAGACGCTGGCCGAGCGGCTGCGCGAGACCGCCTTCCTCACCCGCGGCCTGAAGATCGAGCTGATCGACGAGCGCGGCGCCACCAACAGCGTCACCTTCCAGTACGAGGGTGGCATCGAGGACTTCGTCCGCCACCTCAACGAGAACAAGGACGAGCTGCACCGCAAGGTCATCTACTTCGAGGGCAGCGAGGAGGCCGGCGAAGTCGAGCTGGCGATGCAGTGGAACAGCTCCTACCAGGAGTCGATCTTCAGCTTCGCCAACAACATCAACACCCACGAGGGCGGCACCCACCTCTCCGGATTCAGGGCGGCGCTGACCCGGTCCTTGAATGCCTATGCGCGGAACAAAGGGCTGCTGAAGGACAAAGACGACAACCTCGCCGGCGAGGACGTGCGCGAGGGCCTGACCGCGGTGATCTCGGTGAAGCTGCACGACCCGCAGTTCGAGGGCCAGACCAAGACCAAACTCGGCAACCCGCCGATCAGAGGCCTGGTCGAGGAGACCGTCAACCGCAAATTGTCGGAGTACCTCGAGGAGAACCCGGGTGACGCGCGGCGGATCATCAGCAAGGCAATCGACGCCTCCCGCGCCCGGGACGCGGCGCGGAAGGCGCGCGACCTCACCCGCCGCAAGTCGGCGCTGGAGAACTCGACGCTGCCCGGGAAGCTTGCCGATTGCACGGTGAAAGACCCGAGCCTGGCCGAGATCTTCGTGGTCGAGGGCGACTCCGCCGGCGGCTCGGCGAAGCAGGCGCGCGACCGCAACACGCAGGCCGTGCTGCCGCTGCGGGGAAAGATCATCAACGTCGAGAAGAGCCGGATCGACAAGGTGCTGGCCAACAACGAGATCCAGGCGCTGATCACGGCGATCGGCACCGGTGTCCACGACGAGTTCAACATCGAGGATGCGAGGTACCACAAGATCGTGATGGCGACCGACGCCGACGTCGACGGCGCCCACATCCGCACCCTGCTGCTCACCTTCTTCTACCGGCAGATGCCGGAGGTGATCGAGCGCGGCTACCTCTATATCGCCCAGCCGCCGCTCTATAAGGCGACCAAGGGCAAGTCGGTGCGCTACCTCAAGGACGAGGGCGAGCTCGAGACCTACCTGATCCACGAGGGCGTGGACGGGGCGACCCTCGACCTCGCCTCGGGCGAGCGGCTGACGGGCGCGGACCTGCTGGCGCTGGTCACCACGTCCCGCGGGGCGAAGGCCAACGTCGAGCGCCTGGCCGCCCGCGCCCCGGCCTTCGCGGTCGAACAGGCGGCCCTGGCCGGGCTGCTCGCCGAGGGCGGGGATCCCGCCGCGGCGGCCGCCCGCCTGGACCTCTACGCCGAGGAGGGCGACGGGGCCTGGTCGGGCGAGCGGGGCGAGAACGGCTTCGTCTTCTCCCGCGTGAGGCGCGGGGTCTC
>DASSOC010000046.1:0-1099 GCA_035700965.1 Solirubrobacterales bacterium | reverse complement strand
GGGGGCCGGGGGCCTCCGACCCCGCCGCGATCGGGCAATCGGACCCCGGCCACCCCTTCCTCGCCTCGCTGATCGCCCTGCCCGGCGAGGAGGGCTGGCTGGCCACCGGGCGGGTCTCCCGGCGTGAGCACCCCTGGCTCGTAGAGCACATGGTGCTCGGCAGCGCGATCCTCCCCGGCACCGGCTTCGTCGAGCTCGCTCTGAAGGCGGCCGAGATCGCCGGCCTCGGCGCCGTCACCGAGCTGGCGATCGAGGCCCCGCTGCCGATTCCCGACTCCGGAGCGGTTGCCCTGCAGCTGCGGATCGGTCCCCAGGACGACCAGGGTGAGCGCTCCCTGGAAATCCACTCCCGCCCCGAGGGCGACCCCGAGGCGGAGTGGACCCGCCACGCCTCGGGCACCCTCGGCCCCGAGATCTCCGCCACGGCTTCGCAGGGCCTCGCCCAGTGGCCTCCGGAGGGAGCCCAGGCACTCGACCTCTCCGATTTCTACGAGCGCGCCGCCGAGCTGGGGATCGACTACGGCCCCGCCTTCCAGGGCCTGAAGGCCGCCTGGCGCCGCGGCTCCGAGCTCTTCGCCGAGGTCGAGCTCGACCCGGAGACCGCCGCCGAGGCCGGCAGCTTCGCGGTCCACCCGGCGCTGCTCGACGCCGCGGTGCACTCCCAGCTCGTCTCGCTCTTCGAGGACGGCCGGTTGCGGGTCCCCTTCACCGCCACCGGCGCCACGCTCGAGGCCTCGGGACCGAGTGCCCTGCGGGTCCGCCTCGCCCCCGCCGAGGAGGTCGCCGATGCCCTTTCGCTCCTGGCCTGCGACCCCTCCGGCTCCCCGGTGATCGAGGCCCGGGCGCTGCTGACCAGGCCGGTCGACCCCGAGCAGCTCCAGCTCGGCCGGGGCACCAAGGCCGCCCTCTACAGAGTCGCCTGGTCGCCGGCACCCCTGCCCGAGGCCGCTGGGGAGGAGGACGAGGCCCCCGAGCCCCTGCGTCTGAAGACCGACCCCGACCTCGACCCCCCGGCCGCCGCCAAGGCCCTCTGCGAGCAGGCGCTCGCCGCCCTGCAGGAGGCGATCGCCGAAGAGCCCGCCGAGGGCGGCGAGCCCCG